>CAWHNJ010000001.1:0-150780 GCA_963830835.1 uncultured Actinomycetes bacterium
CCTTCCAGCTCGACCTCCGGCGTGTGGCTGGGCGGTCGCTCGCTCCAGGCGAAGTGGCAGGCCGCCAAATGGGTTGGGCCGGGCCCTGCGAGCGCCGGATCCTCCGTCGAGCAGATCGGCTCCTGGGCGATCGGGCAACGAGGGTGGAAGCGGCAGCCGCTCGGCACCTGAATCGGGCTCGGTGGGTCGCCGACGACCGCAGGCGCCGTCGTTCGCCGATGCGGAGCGAGGCGGGGCACCGCCCGCAGCAGCCCCTGCGTATAGGGGTGGCGAGGGTTCGCGAACAGCTCGGCAGTGGGCGCGGTCTCGACGATCCGCCCCAGGTACATCACGGCCACGCGGTCGCAGACGTGGCGGACGACGGCCATGTTGTGCGCGATCAGCAGGATCGTCAGCCCGAGCCTGGCCCGGAGGTCCTCGAGCAGGTTGAGCACCGTCGCCTGCACCGACACGTCGAGCGCGGAAACCGGCTCGTCGGCGACGAGCAGGTCCGGCTCCAGCGCGAGCGCCCTTGCGATGCTGATCCGCTGCCGCTGCCCGCCGGAGAACTGCCGGGGGTGGGCATCCAGCGCGCGGGGGCCGAGCCCCACCAGCTCGAGCAGCTCGCCGCAGCGGGCGTCGACCCGATCCGCCGGAACCATCTCGTGAAACATCAACAGCTCGCGGAGCGTCTGCCGTACCGTCATCCGGGGGTTGAGCGACGCGTAGGGATCCTGAAAGACGATCTGGATGCGGCGCCGTAAAGCTCGCTCCCGCTTCGCGGAGAGGGGCGCACCCGCGAAGCGAAGCTCCCCCGCCGTCGGCTCGTACAGGCCGACGATGCAGCGCCCGAGGGTCGATTTCCCGCAGCCCGACTCGCCGACGAGGCCGAGTACCTCGCCCTCGGCGATCTCGAAGTCAACCCCGTCCACTGCGTGCACGACTGCGTGCTCGTCGCGGCGAAGGAACCCGGCCATGCCTCTGCGGAGCGGGAAGTGCTTGACGAGGCCCCGAACCTCGAGCAGTGGCTCAGCCACCCGCGATCACGGGCTCCCGGCGCACGTCCTGGACGCACTGCTCCGAATGGATGCACGCTGTCGCACGGTCGGTGCCAACGGGAATGAGCGGGAAATCGCCCGAGGTGCAGTCCGCTTGCACGAATGGACAGCGAGGATGGAACCGGCAGCCCGGCGGCGGTGCGGCGAGATCAGGGGGCGAGCCGGGGATCGTCGCCAGCGTCTCTCGGACGATGTCGACATCCGGCACCGACCGCAGGAGGCTCAGCGTGTACGGATGTCGGGGCTCGCGGAAGACCTCGTCGATAGGCCCGGTCTCGACCACCTGGCCCGCGTACATCACCGCGACGCGCTGGCACGTCTGGGCGACCACCGCGAGGTCGTGAGAGACGAAGACGACGCTGACCTCGAGCTTCTCGCGTAGCGATTCCAGCAGCTTCAGGATCTGGTCCTGAATCGTCACGTCGAGGGCGGTGGTCGGCTCGTCGCAGAGGATCACCTTCGGCTCCAGCGAGAGGGCGATCGCGATCATCACGCGCTGCTGCATGCCACCCGAGAGCTCGTGAGGATAGGCCTTGTAGCGCCGGGCAGGGTCCGGGATGCCCACCTGCTGCATCAGCTCGATCGCGCGCTCGCGCGCCTGCCGCCGGCTGTAGCCGAGCCGCATTCGCGGTCCTTCTGCGATCTGGTCGCCTACGCGCATCACCGGGTTGAGAGCAGTCAACGGCTCCTGAAAGATCATCGCGATGTCGTGACCGCGTACCTTCCGCAGGTCTTCTGCCGAGACGCGGGCGAGGTCTGCGCCCTCGAAGAGGATCTCGCCTCCGGCGAGGCGCGCTTGGCGCGGGAGGAGGCCGACGAGCGCCCGCAGCGCCATCGTCTTTCCGGAGCCGGATTCTCCGACGACGCCGAGCGCTTCGCCGCGGCGCAGGTCGAAGGAGGCGCCGTCGACTGCGCGGACGAGGCCGCGGGCAAGAGGGAACTCCACGCGGAGGTCGCGCACGTCGAGGATCGTGTCGTTCATTCCGGGCGCAGGAGGTCGGCGAGGCCGTCAGCGAGCAGCGACAGCCCGAGGGCGGTGAAGACGATCGCGAGACCGGGGACAGTCGCCAGCTCCCAGTTCGTGGTCAGGTAGGGCTGCCCGTCGGCGATCATTCGCCCCCAGTCGGGTGTCCGGTGGCTGCACGCCGAGCCCGAGATAGCCGAGCGTGACGATGGCGAGGATGACGAGGACGATGTCCGACATCGCGAAGACGATCGCCTGCGTGATCACGTTCGGAAGGATGTGACGTCTGAGGATGCGCGCGGTCGAAAGGCCGGCTGCCTGCGCCGCGAGCACGTACTCGCGCCGCTTCGTTACCAGCACCTCCCCGCGCACGATCCGGGTGTAGGACACCCAGCCGACGAGGGTGATCGCGATATAGATGTTGCGCGTACCCGATCCCAGCACGAACACGAGCGCGATGATGAGGACGTAGAACGGGAACGCGACGACGACGCTCACGAACCAGTTCGCGATCGTGTCGGTCCGACCACCGAAGTAGCCTGAAAGCAGCCCCACCGCCGTGCCGAGCACGAACGGGAAGAGCACCGCCAGGAAGGCGATCTGCAGATCGGTGCGCGCCGCGTACAGCAGTCGAGTCAGGACGTCGCGGCCGAGGTCGTCCGTCCCGAGTGGGTGATCGAGGGACGGCCCCTGGAACGTGGCGAGCAGATCCTGGTATGCGGGATCGTGCCAGGTGATGACGGGAGCAAGCGCCCCGAGCAACGTTATGAGGCCGAGAATGGAGAGACCGGCGACAAACGACGGCGTCCGATACCAGCGACGCCGGAAGCCGCGCCGGTGCTCGACGGCGGCGGACTCGAGGATCGTCTCGGCTGCGGTCGTCATCAGTCGAAGCGGACGCGCGGATCGAGCATCGCGTGCGCGATGTCGGCCAGCAGGTAGACGAGCACCACCATGACCGCGAAGACGAGCGCCACCGCTTGGACGACGGGGAAGTCGCGCTGGAGGATCGCGTTGATCATCAGCTGGCCGATGCCCGGGAGGGCAAAGACCTGCTCGACGATGAGCGTGCCGCCGACGAGGAAGCCGATGCTGACCGCCAGCACGGAGATCATCGAGATGATCCCGTTGCGCAGGCGCGTGCCGGACGAGCACGCGCCGCTCCGTCAGCCCTTTCGACCTCGCCGTCGCGATGTAGTCGGACTCCAGGATCTCGAGCAGGCTCGCGCGCAGGCTGCGGACGAGGATCGGGGCGATCCCGAGCGCGACGGTGAAAGCCGGCAGGATCATGGAATGGAGATGGCCGACGAACCCCTCGCCGTAGCCGCCCACGGGGAAATGACTCCCGGAATTGACCGCGAACGCGAGCAGCAACATGATCCCGATCCAGAAGGCGGGAAAACCGAGCCCGACCAGGGGAACGGCGCGGATCACGTGGTCGGTTGGACGGTCGCGACGCGCGGCCGCGAGCACCGCGAGTGGGACGGCGATCAGCACTGAGAACAGGGCTCCGAGGCCGATCAGCCAGAGCGTCACCGGCAGCCGTTCGAGTACGAGCCGCCCGGCGGACACGCTGTAGAAGAGCGAAGTGCCGAGGTCACCGCGGACGAGCCGCTCCATGAATCGCTGGTACTGCACGGGGAGCGGCTCGTCGAGCCCCCACTCCTCGTGCAGGAGCTGGACTCTCTCGGGGGTCGCACGCGTTCCGAGCATCGTCCGTGCCGGATCGCCCGGCACGAGGTGGATGAGGAAGAACACGAGGATCGTCACGCCGAGGACAACGGGGATCACCTGCAGCAGCCGCCGCGCGACGTACGCCGTCAGGCTCACCGCTCTGCCCTCGAGCTCAGAAGGGCGGGCCTACGAAAGCCAGACGTCCTCCAGGTGGTAGTTCCCCAGCGGAATGACGAAGAAGCCGTTCACTTTCGAGGCCGTGGCCCAGCGGAACGGCGTGTAGAAGAGGAACCCCATGAACGCGTCCTGTGCGGCGATCCGCTGGATCTGCGAGTAGAGGCTTCGGCGCTTCGCCGGGTTCGTCTCGCGTTGGGCCTGCTCTGTGAGCTTGATGATCCTTGGATTGCGATACCCCGTAAACCACGAATTGGCCGTTTTCCCGTCGACAGCAAAGGTCACCAGCTCGTCCGGGTCGGCGATGTCCATCGTCCAGTAGCTAAATGCCAGCTGGTACTTGCCCTCCTGAATCTGTGTGAACTCGGTGCTCGTGTCGACCTGGCGGAATTTGACGTTGATCTTGAGGTTCTTGAGGGCCTGCTGGACGACCTGAGCGAGCTTGTTCTCGTCCGTAGCGCCTGCGCCGACGAGCATCTCGACGGTGAACCCGTTCTTGAACTTCGACCTGGCGAGCTCGGCCTTCGCCTTCTTCGGGTCGTACTGGATCCCCGGCGACTTCGGGTCGTAGTAAGGCACCTGCGGCGGCATGAAGGAGTTGGCGGGCTTACCGAAGCCGAAGAAGAGCGCCTTGATGATTGCCGCACGATCGATGGAGTACGAGATCGCGCGGCGGACGTGCACGTCCTTGAGGGGCGCGTACGACTCGTTCATGAGCAGGTAGTCGGTCCGGGTCGAGGGGAAGAGGAACATCTTCACTCCGGGCGTCGACTGGAGCTTCTTGATCGAGCTGAAGGGCGGGAACTCGTTGACCTCGATCTGGCCGCCGCGCAGCTGCAGCTCGCGCGTGTTCTGGTCGGAGACGTACGTCCAGGTCACCCGGTCGAGGTACGGCTTGCCCTTCTGCCAGTAGTACGGATTGCGCTTGAAGCTCACCGACTGGCCGACCACCCGCTTGTCCCACATGAACGGGCCAGTGCCGATCGGGTGCTTGTAGAACTCGGCCCGCTTCTGGCCGGCGAAGTTCTTGGGGATGATCCCGTTTGCGAAGAAGGCGGTGATGGAAAGGAACGGCCCCCACCGGTACTTGAGGTTGAAGACGACCGTCGAGGGGTTGGGCGCCTGGACGTTCTTGATGCCGGCGTTCATGTACCCCCAGCCCTTGTCCTGCGCGCGTCGCGTCGTCGAACGAGAACTTGACGTCCGCCGCGGTCATCGCCTTCCCGTTCGAGAAGCGAACGCCCTTGCGCAACTTGATGGTGTACTTCTTGCCGTTCTTCGAGACCTTGTAGCTCGTCGCCAGCCAAGGCTTCAGGGTCTTGCCGTCGGATCCGACGGTGTAGAGGGACTCGTTGATCTGCTGCGTGAGCCAGATCGACTCGTTCTGGAAGACGGTGGTCTTGTCGAACGACTGCGAGTCCTCTATCCGCGCGATCCTGAGGTGCCCGCCCCGCTTCTGCTGGGCCGCTTGGGTGTCGTCAGAGCCGGCTGAGGCGCCGAGCGTGCCGAACATGACGGCCGTGATGGCGGCCAATGCGAGGATTGCGATAGCGAGGCGAGTGCGCACCGTGGGCTCCTTTACGAGGGGCTTCGAGCGAACGGAAGGTGTTCAAGGATCGCACAAAAACCGCGGGGCCGTTTAGTGAACGACGCGTCCGCTCGTCAGCGTCAGAACATGGAGTAGCCGCCGTCGACCGAGAGAACCTGGCCTGTGACCCAGCTGGACTCCTCGGCTACGAAGAAGAGCACCCCGTTCGCGATGTCCTCGGGCGTGCCCAGCCGGCGGACGGCGATCTGCTCGAGCAGCTGCGCCTGCCGCTCGGGGCCGTAGCTCTCCCACTGTCTGATGCTGGACGGGTTGGACGGTACGAAGCCAGGGGCGATGCTGTTGACGGTGATCCCGAAGCGACCGAGCTCGTGCGCCGTCTGCCGCGTGAAGCCGATCTGCGCCGCCTTGGCGCTCGCGTACGCCTGAATGCCCGTCAGGCTGACGCTCCGCCCCGCGCCGGACGAGATGTTCACGATGCGGCCGTAGCCGATGGCCTTCATGCCGGGAACGACCGCTCGCGTGCAGACGAACGTGCTCGTCAGGTTGGCGTCGACAATCGCGTGCCAGTCGTCGTCGGAGACCTCCTCGAGCGGCCTGCCGACCTGCCCGCAGACGCCACCCGCGCAGTTGACGAGGATGTCGATCCGGCCGATCCGATCGACGAGCGCTGCCACCTGCTCCGCGTCGGCGACGTCGCAAGTGTCCCGATCGACGCCTTGAGCGTTTGCTCCGTTCTCCACGAGTGCGCTCTCGATCGCCGCGCCGATTCCGCCGGCCGTGCCGGTGACGAGCGCGACGCGGCCAGCGAGATCAGGCATCGCGCCAGCCCGTCGCGAGCACCTCGCGGACCTCCTCGACCCCCGTCCGCCAGATGCGAAGGACGTCCTCCTCAGGCCGCTCGTAGAGCCCGCCGAACGAGCCGTCTCCGAGCAGCTTCCGCACGTCGGCCGGATCTGTCTCGCGCACCGTCGACACGTCCACCATCGCCTTTCGCTCTCTGGGGCGGGTCGACACCGGCCAGTCGCGTCCAGGGGAAGTTCTCGAGCCAGGATGCGTGGCTCGCATCTGGGTCGACGGCCTGGACCTCTGCCCACGTGCGCGGCGCGTTCCACCAGTTGTGCCAGAGGATCTCGGCCTCGGGATGTGCCGCCGCCCAGTCGTCGACGACGGGCCGGCCGGCCTCGTTCCCGCCGTGGCCGTTCACGAGCAGAAACCGACGAAAGCCCTGGCCGTGCAGGGCATCGACCAGCTCCCGGAGCACGGAGCCGTACGTCTGTGCTGAAAGCGTGGGGCTGCCCGGGTAGGCGGCGAAGTACGGCGCGATGCCGTACGGAAGCGCCGGAAGGACGGGGACGCCGAGCGGCTGCGCCGCCTCGACCGAGACCCGCTCGGCGAGGATCTGGTCGATCGCGAGCGACAGGTAGGCGTGCTGCTCGACGGACCCGAGCGGAAGCACGATCCGATCGTCCTCCCGCAGATACTCCTCGAGCTGCATCCAGTTGCAGTCCTGGATCCTCATCCGGTCAGCCGCTCGTAGGCAGCCGCCACAGAGAGCAGCAGGTCGTCCTCGCCGGCAGCAGCCGCGAGCTGCAGGCCCGCAGGCAAGGTGCCTTCCGCTATGCCGCAGGGAAGCGACACGGCGGGCACTCCTGCCAGGTTGTAGGGACCGGTGAAGCGTGCCTCGATGTCACCCTCGGGGGTTCCGACCGGGGGATCCTCCGGAGGCGCCGGATACGACACCGTCGGCCCGGCGAGCACATCGACCTCTTCGAAGACGCGGGCGAAGCCGGCCGCGACTCGCTCCTTGTCGGCAAGGCCGCGGGCGTATGTGGCCTCGTCCATCTTCCCACCTGCCTGGAGCAGCGAGCGCGTGCCCGGACCGTAGCCCTCTCCTTCTCGCGCCAGCAGGTCGCGGTGCACGTCATAGGCCTCCTTGAGGATGATGGCGCCGAGCGCATCGTCGGCGACGTCGAGCTCGGGCACGTCGACGTCCACGAGCTCGAACCCGGCCCGCGCCAGCCGCTCGATCGCCTCCTCGACTCGAGCCCGCACCTCTGGACGAACATCCGGATCCTCGAGCTGCCGTCGCAGCACGCCCACCCGCAGCCCGTCGACCGGTCGGAGGCGAATCGCTCGACCGGCGAGCACGCCCAGGAGGGTCGCCGTCTGCTCGACCGTCCGCGTCAACGTGCCCACGTGATCGCACGTGGGCGAGAGCGGAAAGACACCGTCGACCGGCACGAGGCCGAACGTCGGTTTCAGGCCGACGATGCCGCAGTAGGCCGCGGGGATCCGAATCGAGCCGCCCGTGTCCGTGCCGAGCGCGTAGTCGCATACGCCAGCCGCGACGAGCGCCGCCGAGCCGCTGCTCGAGCCGCCCGACGTCCGGCTGGGGTCGAGCGGGTTGAACGTCATGCCGTACGTCGGGTTGACGCTGCCGGCCGCGTACTCGAGCAGGTTCGTCTTGCAGAGAAGCTCAGCCCCGGCCTCTCGTAGGCGTGCGACGACCGTCGCATCGTGGTCGGCGGGCGGCGGAACGCCGACCGTCGAGGCATTCGTCGTCACGACGCCCCGAACGTCGACGTTGTCCTTGATCGCGACGGGGACGCCGTGCAGCGGCCCTTCAACGCTGTCGTCGGCCGGCTCGAGCGTCGTGACGACCGCGTTCAGCCGCGGACCCTCGGTCTTCAGCCGTGCGTAGGCGGCGAGCAGCTCGAGGTTCTGCTCATCGCAGCGACGCCGCCCGTCCTCGATCGACTGGATCAGCGTCAGCGTGCGGCGGACGTTTGGCCCGTCGGACAGCGAGAGCATGGCCTCTGCTTCTGTCTTTCGCCTGCGCACGGCGAGGTCGCGGTAGATGCCGGAGTGCGTCTTGGCCGAGCGCCGATTGAACTCGACAAGGCGCTCGATCGAGCCCTCGAGGTCGTCCGGGTCGAACCCGTCGAAGGCCTCTGCTTCGACGGCGGCCTCGACGAGCATCTCCTCCGCAAGCCGCACGAAGAGCCGCCGGTAGCGTGGCTCTGCGAAGGCGTCGGCGATCGGCAGGTCGGAGACTGCAGTCGCGAAGAGCATCGCGCCGTATGCCTGCTTCGACCAGAGATAGCCGAGGATCGACGTCGGTCGCCTGTGCGTCCTGGATGTCGCGTGCGAGCTGCTCGACGCGCTCGCTCGCGCCGCCCGTCGATCTCGCCGACGAAGAAGGCGCCTTTGCCGCCGAGGAAGATTCGCCCGGGGCCGACATAGTCGGCGCCGAAGTTGACGAACGCGCCCACCGTGCGCTCCGTGCCGACGGCGTCGGCGATGAGTGGCTCGTTGATGCCGTTCTGCAGCGAGACGACGAATCCGTCGTCGGCCAGCTTCGGAGCGACGTCGACTGGAGCGCGGACTGCGTGTGATGCGCTTTGACGGCGAGGAGGCAGGCGCCGAGGCTCTCCGGGAGATCCTCCGGCATGACCGCGCGCGCGCGCACGGTGATCTGCTCGACCGGTCCCTCGATCGTCAGCCCGTTACGGTTGATCGCCTCGACGTGGTCCGAGTCGGCATCGCAGAAGAGGACGTCGTAGCCGTCGCGCGCAAGCCGCGCGCCGACGGTGCCGCCGATCGCTCCCGCTCCGACCACGACGTACTGCACGCAGCCGATGCTGGCAAAGGCGAGTCACGCCCGCCCCACTGCAGGCACTGAGCGCCAGGCGGCCGCTACGCGGAGACGCTGAAGACGACTCGAGGTGCGTCGCAGGCATCCGGCAGGTCCGCCGTCGGCCTGCCAGCGGCAGAGCAGCTGGTACTCGGTTCGCCGGCTGAGCAGCAGCGTCAGCCGCTGACGCAGCTCGACGCCCTCGCGCTCGTAGGCGATCTCGTAGCGCCGTCCGCGAAGGCCGGCCGCGTCGCACGGTCTCCGGCTCCTGGTCCAGCTCGCCGCCGAGACTGTCGGCAAGCTGCCCGGCGACACCGTCGAGCTCCCGCGATGCCTGCGGCCAGAGAGCCGGCCGGTACGGCTTGACGAGCGGGAAGATCGTGACCGACTCGAGCTCCTGGCTGCCTTCCTCCGCCGGCAGCACGGTCACCGAGCGCGGCGTGCGCGCGACTCTCTCGTCCTCTGGAGCCGAGAAGGTGAAGCCCGGGCCGCTGACGCTCTGCAACGGGATTGGCTCGACCTCGCCGACTCGCCGGCCCCGCAGCCGGCGACGGCGAACGCGGCCAGCGCGGCGACGAAAACGGCGTGCGTAAGTCGTGAGGCGACCGGGGTACACTCGAACGAACCATAAGGAAGCGGGGTGAACGTATGGGCAAGTCCCGAGCAAGGTTCGCGACGCCGCCGAGACGGCACGACCGTACGTCGAGAAGGCGATCACGGACGAGGAGTTCCGCGAGAGCCTCCGCGCGGCGTTCATCGCCGCGAAGCAGATCTACGACGAGCTCATGCCGCAGAAGGGCGTGACCGGACTGGCGACCAAGGTCGCGAAGGACGAGGACGTCCAGGAGAGCCTCATGCGCGCGGTCGCTCGAGCTACGTAACGCGGCCGACCGGATGCAGGAGGCCGAGAAGCCGAGAGCCACGGCTTCCGCAACGTCTTCCTGATCCTGATCGGCGTGGCGATCGGCATCTTCTTCAACCCGTTCACCGGCCCCGAGACCAGGCGCTGGGTGAAGGGTCGCGTGTCCGGCGGCGAGTTCTCTTACAACGGCCAGGAACAGGCCGAGACCGTCACCGCCTAGTCAAGGAACTATGAAACTTCAAGCGAGCGACGCTCCGGTCGCCTGCGGCCGGGGCGATCGCCTGCGCGAGCGAGCCCGGGTCGAGCCCGTTGGCCACGGAGATGTCGCTCGACTGGAGGAGGATCGCACCGGCGGCCGGCGCGCGGCCCGTCGCGCTGCAGTGTCGGCGCCCAGACGGCCGCCGAGGGGAAATCGACGTCCCGTCGCGTGCTGCCAGGCGCGGAGGTAGGGTAGGGTTGACGACTCCGTCATAGCCCAGGAAAAGCAGCGACGCCGGGTGGATCTCGAAGTGCAGATGGTATGGCGTCGTGTCAGCGTCTCCCGTGTTGCCGACGAAGCCGACGACGTCACCTGCCCGTACCCGCCCGCCGTTGACGGCGAGCGGCGAGAACGCCGCCAGGTGCGCATAGTAGAACTCGTTGCCGGCGCGGTCGCGGAGCCATAGCCGGTTCCCGCCGACTCGTTCCAGCCGACGGAAAAGAGCGTCCCATCGGCCACAGCCAGCACCGGCGCGCCGAGCGCGGCGAAGATGTCCTGCCCGTGATGCCAGACCGTCGTCGCGCGTGGCGCGCCGAACGTGTCGCCGAAGCCCGACGGGCCGTAGACCGGGAAGACATAGCCCTGGCGCCGTCAGGCGGCTCGTGATCTTGGGCGCGATCTGGACGAGCGGGGAGGGACCGGTGGCTCCCGGACGGGCGATGTCGGGCGGAATCCCGAGCCCGCGCCTGCTTGCCGGCCGGACCGCCGGCTCGGCTGCGGATGGCCGCTCGTCGCAGAGGCCGCGCCACGGCGCGTCTTCGCCACCTTGGTGACGGCCGCCGGCTTAGGGGACGGCCGGCTTCGTCCAGTTCGCCGATGCCTCCGCGTACCCGACGAGGATCCGCGTGCCCACGGGAAGCCCTGCGTGATCGGCGTCGAGCTGGACGTCGACGGCGGTCACCCAGCCACGGAGCGAGGTGTCGCCGGCTCGCCTGCGTCCGTTGCTGGATGAGCGTCACGTGACCCCAGTCCCCGAGCGGCACGCGAAGGTCGGGATACGGCTCGATCGACTGGCCGAGCACGGTGAGGCTCGTGACGAACGTCCCGTCGAAGCTCTCCTCCCGGTCTCGCCGAGGCTTGCGAGCGTGCTACGACGGCTCCGATCGTGATCTCGCCCCCGAACAGCGAGACGGAGCGAAGATCGAGCGGGCCTGCGCCTTTACGCCCATCGACCAGGACCGGCCGGCGACGCTCTCCGCGCGCAGGACGGAGCCGTCCTCCGGATACGAGAAGGCGACGGGCGAGGCGGACGATGAGGCGCCCTCGACGAGCCCGGCGACGATCGGCGTCTGGTTCGGAAGCAGGACCTTGATGCCGTAGGCGATCGAGCTGGCCGAGGCCTGCAACTCGATGCCGCTCGCCGGCCGACCTGCGCAACGAGCCCGAGCAGCACGGTGAATCCGAGCGCAAGGCCCCGCAGGCCCATCGCGCCTGATTATGGCAACCCGGCACGGCTGTTGCTTGCAGCTTTACGTGGTGCGCGCGAAGCTCGCCACGCGAGCTGGGCCGCGACACCGAGCAGGAGCACGCCGAAGAGCCGCTCCAACACATGTTCGGGCAGCGACTCGGCGAGGAAGCCTCCCGCGAGCACACCGGCGACACCCGCCAGGCCCGAGCCAGAGCGCCGGCCGCAGGCGGACGTGGCCGTAGCGGCGTTGGTTCCAGGTGCCGACGGCGACAACGGGGAGCATCGCGGCCAGCGACGTCGCCTGAGCGTGCAACTGGTCGAGGCCGAGCGCGAGCGTCAGCGTCGGCACGAAGAGGATTCCGCCGCCCACGCCGAACAGGCCCGCGAGCACGCCCGCAGCGAGTCCGAGCGCCAGCGCCAGCGCGACCTTCTCCATCAGACGAGGAGCACGACGCCGACGACGGCGAGCAACGCCGCGAACGCGAGCGTAAGCGTGCGCGTCGCGAGCCGTTGCTGGAGGCTCGTGCCGCCGAGCACGCCGGCCATCGCGGGAATGCCCATCAGTGCCGCGTACTTGAACTCGACGTCACCGTGCAGTGCGAAGAAGATCGCTCCTTCTGCGGCGATCAGCCCGATGGCCGCGAGCGATGTGGCCATCGCCGACCGCTCGGGATAGGCGGCGAGGAGGATGAGCAGCGGGACGATGATGATCCCGCCGCCGACTCCGAAGAGCGCCCCGAAGAACCCCGCCGCGAGGCCGATGATGACGAGGCGCACCGGCCTATTCTACGAGCGTGGGTTCCGACCTCCTGGCCCGACTCGCCGAGCGCCCCGCGGAGGCTGCGATCCTCCTCGACGTCGACGGGACGCTCGCGCCGATCGTCCTCCGGCCGGAGGATGCAGTGGTGCCGGAGGCAGACGCGGGAGCTCCTCGGGAGTCTCGTCGAGCGCTACGGGCTCGTGGCGTGTCTCAGCGGCCGGCCGGGCGACGATGCCGCGCGCGTGGTCGGTGTCGATGGCGTCCGCTACATCGGGGAGCACGGCCTCGAGCTGGAACCCGACGCGGAGCGAGTGGGCCAAGCGGCTGGCGGCTTTCGCAGCCGTCGGTCGACTGGCCCGCGGAGGACGGCAAGCGCCTCACGCTCGTCCTTCCACTACCGGTCCGCGGCCGACGTGGCAGCGGCCGAGGCGGAGCTTCGCGCCGTCGCGGACCGTGCGCTCGAGGAGGGGTTGCGGCCGCGGTGGGGGCGGAGCGTGCTGGAGATGCGTCCTCCGATCGACGCGGACAAGGGGACGGCCGTCGCTCGGCTGCTGGACGAGAGCAGACTCCGCCGCGCCCTCTACGCGGGCGACGACACGACCGACCTCGACGCGTTCCGCGGCCTCGACGCTCTCGAGCTGGCCGTGCGGTCGCGGTCGTCTCGGACGAGGCTCCGGACGAGCTGGCCGCCGCGGCCGATCTCATCGTGGACGGTCCGGACGCGCTCGTGGAGCGTTCTGGCGCGACTGTGACTCACATCGACGAGTCGGTACTCGCGCCTGTGCGGGCGCGCTACGGGGAGCCGAGTCTCCTGCGCTGGGAGGGCGAGGTCACCGATCCCGAGCTCGCGCTCATCACGTACAGCCCCGGGCGACGGCACGACGTCACGCTCTTCGTCACGAACGGTGACCGCCTCGCCCTCATCCGCAAGCCCCACTTCGAGCAGGGCATCTGGCGCACGCCCGGCGGCGGCGTCAAGGTCGGAGAGGACTTCGTGGAGGGGATCGTCCGGGAAGGCTTCGAGGAGCTCGGGGTGGACGATCGCGCTCGAGCGCTACCTCGTGCGGGCGGAGGCGGTGTTTCGGTTCGCCGACCAGGCGGTGCCCTGGGTGACGCACGTCTTCTCGGCCTCGACCGACGCCGACGTGCTCGAGCCGCAGGACACGGCGGAGATCGCGGAGGCACGGTGGGGCTCGGCGGCGGAGCTCGCCGGCCCGATCCGGGAGCGGCTACTCGCGACCGGCGGGCTCTCTGGCGCTACCGCGTCGCGCTGCACGACGCTGCGCTCGAGGCCCTCAGCTCCGGCTGAGGGCGGGGGCCACCCCGCGCCTCCTCCCGCTTTGAGCGTACTGGGGAGATTCGTACGGGTGGGTGGCGAAAGCGTGCCAATTGTGTGCCAGCCGATTCACAGGCCCGCGGCCTCGCGACGCAGCACGTCCCAGGCAACCCGCACATCGTCCTCCGTCGTGCGCTCCTGTCCGATCGCCAGGCGGAGCACGTAGCGCCCGTCGAGCTTCGTATGCGAGAGGAAGACCTCGCCGCTCGCGTTGACGCGCTCGAGCAGCTCTTCGTTCTCCTCGTCCGAGCCCTCGCGGCGAAAGCAGACGAGCGAGAAGTGGCGGGGCGCCGAGATCTCCCAACCTGGCTCGTCGCGCACCCAGCTCTCGAAGAGCTCCGCCAGCCGGATGTGCTCGCGGATCAGCCGCTGCAACCCCGTGCGCCCGTAGCAGCGAAGCACCGCCCACAGCTTCAGCGAGCGGAAGCGGCGGCCGAGAGCAAGCCCGTATTCGCCGATCCCCTCCGTGGCCTCCAGCTGTTCGGAGGTACTCGGGCACCAGGCCGAACGCGGCACGGAGCGCCTCGGGCCGGCGGCTCCAGACGAGCGAGCAGTCGACCGGCACGAGCATCCACTTGTGCGCGTTGACGACGAGCGAGTCCGCCCGGTCGACTCCCTCGAACGCCCACCGCAGCTCCGGGCACACCATCGCCGAGCCCGCGTACGCCGCGTCGACATGGAGCCAGACGCCATCGCGCGCGCAGAGCGTCCGCGATCGCGGGGACAGGGTCGACGGACGCGGTCGACGTCGTTCCGACCGTGGCGACGACGGCGCACGCACCCGTGAGGTCGAGAGCGTCCGGCCGCAGGCGGAACGCATCGTCCACCGGCGTGCGCCGTAGCTCGAGCCCGAGGGTCTTCACAGCCTTCTCGACAGAAGAGTGCGCGTGCTCGGAGGCCACGACGACGCGTCGCTCCGGCGCGAGCTCCCGCGCACCGGCGAGCGCGACCAGCGTGGACGTGGAGGCCGTGTCCTCGATGTGGCCATGCCAGCCCGCCGGAAGCGCCAGCAGCTCGGCCACCCAGTCGAGCACGACTCCTTCGAGCTCGGTCGAGGCCGGAGACGTTCGCCAGAGGATGGCGTTCTGGTTCAGGGCCGCTGCCAGGAGCTCCGCGAGGATCGCCGGCTCCGAGCTCGAGATGGCGAAGTAGCCGAAGTAGCGCGGCGACTGCCAGTGCGTCATCGCCGGCAGGAGGATCTCCTCGACGTCGCGCAGCACCGCAGAGAAGGGCTCGCCCTGCTCAGGCGGGGACGCGGGCAGCCGAGAGCGGACAGCGCCGGGCTCGACCTGCGCGAGCACCGGCAGCTCGCCCGCACGCTCGAGGTAACGCGCCGCCCATTCGAGCGCCTCCCGGCCGTCCTCGTCGAAAGTCGTTCATCCCCCGAGCGTCTTCTCGATCTGTGCCCACGAGCGTGTGTTCAGCACGTGCTTCTTCGTGAGCCACGCCCGGCGTGCCTGGCCGATTCCGAGCTCGGGGTACCGCAACGCTCCGACGCTGTGCGCGTCGCTCGAGACAGGAACGAGCACGCCCTCCTCTCCCGCCAGCCGCGCCAGCGGATCGGGCATGTCCATCCGGTCGGGCTGGGAGTTGATCTCGATCGCGGTCTTCGTCCTCGAAGCCGTCTCGATCACGCGGCCGGGATCGATGGCGGCGCTCCCGCGCTTTCCGATCTTCCGCGCGGTCAGGTGGCCGATGCAGTCGACGTGCGGGTTTTCCATCGCCCCGCAGATGCGCTCCGTCGGATCGCGCTGGAAGGACGAGTGAATCGAGGCGACGACCCAGTCGCGCTTGGCGAGCACCTCGTCCGGCACGTCGAGCGAGCCGTCAGCGCGAATGTTGACCTCAACGCCCTTGAGCAGCCTGAACGGCGCAACCTTCTCGTTCACCGCGTCGATCTCCCTGTCCTGCTTCTCCATGCGACCTTCCCGCAGGTAGTGCGAGTGGTCGGTGACGGCGAGGTACTCGTAGCCGCGTTCGATGGCAGCGAGCGCCATCTCCTCGACGGTGTTGTGCCCGTCAGAGGACCAGGTCGTATGCGAATGGAGATCGCCCTTGAGATGGCGGAGCTCGACGAGCTTCGGCAGCGACCCCTCCCGCGCCGCCTCCAGCTCGCCGGCACTCTCGCGCAGCTCGGGCGGGATGAACTGGTAGCCGAGGAACTCGTACAGCTCCTTCTCGTCGCTATGGGTGATCGTCTCGCCGGTCTCCTCGATGAGGACGCCGTACTCGGAGATCGAGAGCCCGCGCCGCTGGGCGTCCTCCCGCATCGCGATGTTGTGGTTCTTCGAGCCCGTGAAGTGCTGGAGGAGGTTGCCATAGCACTCGGGGGGTACCACGCGGAGATCGAAGCGGAGGCCGTGCCCTGAGACGACAGTGGCTTTCGTGCCGCCGCGGGCCGCCACCTCCGCCACCCACGGCAGCCCGGTGAAGTGCGCGATGAGCGCTTCAGGATCGCGGGCCGTCGCGATGATGTCGACGTCGCGAACGGTCTCACGCCTGCGCCGGGCGCTGCCAGCTTCCGACACCTTGATCGCCGCAGGGTGGGCTCGAAGCTCCTCGACCGCCTCCAGCAGGGTGGGCAACGCCATGCCGAGCAGTGCTCTCTCGGGCCCGGTCTCACGCTTTTCTTCGGCGAGGGCTTTCAGGACGTTCTCTTCGCTCCTCGGCCCGAGGCCGGACAACGTGCGCAGCTGTTCCGATTCGGCGGCCTGCTTTAGCCCTTCGAGCGTCGTGATGCCGAGCTCGTGCCAGATCCGGCGGACGGTCTTCGGCCCCAATCCGGGGATGCGCATGAACTCGACGACCTCGGCCGGCACCTGCTGCTTGTGTTTTGTCAGCGCGTGCACCTCGCCGTCCTCGACGATCTGCACGATCTTTTCCTCGATCGTCTTGCCGACGCCCTGGAGCTCCTTCGCCTTGCCGTCCAGCGCCATCTGTGCGACCGAGGTGCCGGTCTCGCGGATCCGCGTGGCAGCCCGCCGGTAGGCGAGCACGCGGAACGACTGCACGTCTTCGAGCTCGAAGATGTCGGCCAACAACTCGAACTGCGCAGCGACGTCTGCGTTCGTGGGCAGGTTGGCCATCCCGCCCGCGATGATACGGCCGTGCGCGCCATCGTCTGCCTGCCCACGTACAACGAGCGCGAGAACCTCGAGCCGATGCTGCGCGCCCTCGGCGACGTGCTGCCCGACGAGGGCCGCGTGCTCGTCGTGGACGACTCCTCGCCCGACGGCACGGGGCAGCTCGCCGACGAGCTCTCGGCGACGCTCGGTTACGTCGACGTCCTTCACCGCCCGCGCAAGGAGGGTCTCGGACGCGCGTACCTTGCGGCGTTCGAGCGAGCCCTCGCCGATGGCGCCGAGCTGGTCCTCGAGATGGACTGCGACTTCTCGCACGACCCGCGGGACGTTCCGCGGCTGATCGAGGCCGCGGGGAGCGCCGACCTCGTGCTCGGCTCGCGCTACGTGGAGGGTGGGCGCGTGGAGAACTGGGGGGCGCTGCGCCGCTTCGTGTCGTCCGGCGGCGCGCTCTACGCCCGAGTGCTGCTCGGCGTCGGCATCCGCGACCTCACGGGCGGCTTCAAGTGCTATCGCCGAGCGGTGCTGGAGGCGATCGACCTCGCCGCCGTGACGTCCACCGGCTACGCATTCCAGATCGAGACGACGTACCGCGCGCTCCGGGCAGGCTTCACCGTCATCGAGATTCCGATCACCTTCGCCGACCGGGAGATCGGCTCGTCGAAGATGAGCAAGCGGATCTTTCTCGAGGCGGTGTGGAAGGTGCCGCTGCTGCGGGCTCGCGCGATCGCCGGACGGCTATAAGTCAGCGATGGAAGCCGTCACCGACGCGACGTTCCAGGAGGAGGTGCTCGACGCCGACGGCCCGGTCGTCGTCGACTTCTGGGCGCCGTGGTGCGGACCTTGCACGGCAGTCGAGCCGATCCTCGAGCAGCTGGCAGCAGAGCACGAGGGCCGCGTTCGCTTCGTGAAGCTCAACATCGACGAGAACGTCGCCATCGCTGCGCGTTACGGCGTCCTGTCGATTCCCACGGCGATCCTCTTCGCGGACGGCGAGGAGCGCGAGAAGGTGATCGGCGCCTATCCGCGCTCGCGCTACGAGCAGGTGTGGGCCCAGTGGCTCACACCGGTGTGACCTGGACGACGCTGACGGGCGCGGGTGGCATCGTCCTCCACGCCGGCAAGCTGCTCATGATCCGCCAGCGCCGTCCGTACGGCGTCTACTGGGAGTTCCCGTCCGGCTATTACGAGCCTGGCGAGTCCTTCGAGCAGACGACGGCTCGGGAGGTACTGGAGGAGACTGCGATCGCCGTAGAGGTCGGCGAGCTCGTCTGCACGATGGTGTGGGAGCGTGCGCACGACATGCGCCGCAACGTGCTCGCGTACTTCCTGGCGACGCCGGTCGACCCAGCCGCTGAACCTCGAGCGCAAGCCGAAGAGGACATCGAGGATGCGCGGTTCGTCGATCCGCACGACCTCAACGTCGAGGAGATCCATCCGCTCCACCAGGCGATCCTCGAGCACTGGTGGGAGAGCCGGACGCCGGGCTTTCACCTTTACGCGGACGTGACAGTGCTGCCCGACGGCACGCAGGCGTACGCGTTCCGGTGAGCTAGAGCCTCTTGAGCATGCGAACGCCTCCATCATCGATGGTGAGTGTCTCGTAGCCAAGGCGTTCGTACAACCCTCGCGCCGGGTTGTCGGCATCGACGGAGAGGCTGATCTGCGAGCAGCCGGCAGCGCGGGCCGCCTCCTCGATCGCGTTCATGAGCCGTGTGCCGATGCCCTCGCCTCGGTGGCCATCCCAGACGGCGACGGCGAGCTCCGGTGTCTCGTCGTCGACGTACCCGTGACCGTGGTCGTCCGCCGTGAAGAGCCGGCAGAGGGACGCGCCGATGGCTTCGCCGTCTTTCTCCGCGATGACCCCGAGGTCACCCTTTCGGCCCCAACCTTCGTGATAGCGCGCGAGCTCGGGGTGGGCTATGACGAACTCGTAGGGAGGAAGCTCGCGCTCTGGGTTCCAGGAGACGGCCTCGAACAGCGCGCGCTTGAGCAGCTCGAGATCGTCGCCTGCGGCCCGGCGCAGCTCGATCACCGGAAGTGCTCCCAGCCTCCGAGCTCGTACGGCGCGCCGTCGAGCAGCAGCCGCACCCCGTCTCCCTCCTCGCATCGTCCGATCGAGCGCGAACGGGCCGGAGTCTACGACTGCCGCCAGCAGCTCGTAGTCCTCGCCGAACCCGAGGTCATCGATCTCTGCACCGTCGGCCAGCGGGACTCGCCCGAGGTCGATGACGAGCCGACAGCCGGACCGCCGGGCGATGTGCGCGGCATCCTTGGCAATCCCGTCGGAGACATCAATCATGGCGTGCGCGTGCGCCGCGAGCGCGCGTCCTTCCTCGAGCCGGATCGGCGGCCGTGAGAGCTTCCCCTGGCGGAAGGCTGCGCCGGCAGCGCCGAGCGGCCCCGTGAGGACGAGCACATCGCCGGGCCGGGCGCCTCCGCGTCCCGGGACACGCGTGGAACGGCCGAGCGCCGTCACCGAGAGGCAGACGCGTTCCGCGGCCGTCGTGTCGCCGCCGACAACGTCGACGCCGGTCTCTGCGATGCCTTCGTAGAGATCGAGCACCGAGTCGAGCTCGGTGTCGCCCGGCGCGCAGAAGGTGACAACGAGTCCCTCGGGAGTCGCCCCGCTCGCGGCGAGATCGGAGAGATTGACCGCGGCCGCCCGGTAGCCGAGCTCGCGCCAGGCGACCCGGTCGAACGTGAAGTGCACGCCCTCCACGAGCGCGTCCTGCGTGACGACGAGCCCGCCGTCGAGGAGCGCCGCGTCGTCCGCGATCCTCTTCGCAAGGCCGCGCCGCTCGAGCTCGGCCAGCAGCCCGAGCTCTCCGACGTCAGCGAGCCTCATGGACGTGCAGCACGTCGACCGGGCCCTCGCCGTCGCCGAGCCCCACGAGCCCATGGGCGACGGCATCGGCAGCCGCCTCAGCGGCACCTCGTGCGGCGTCCTCGAGGGACAGGCCCCGCGCGAGGAGCGCGGCCAGCGTCGCCGAGTGCGTGCAGCCGGCGCCGTGCGTCGCAGGCACGTCGTGGCGCTCGACCGGGATCTCCACGTGGCTTCCGGACGTGAACAGATGGTCGACGGGGCGCTCGCCGTGCCCGCCGGTAACGAGCACCGCGGGCGCGCCGAGAGCGTGGAGCTGCTCGGCGAGCACGCCCCGATCCTCGGTGTCGACCTCACCGAGCGCCTGAGCCTCGTGGAGGTTCGGCGTGATCACGGTCGCGAGCGGGAAGAGCAGCGCCACGAGCGCATCGACAGCATCGTCCTGGAGCAGCTGCGCGCCGCTGGCCGAGACCATCACCGGGTCGACCACGAGCGGCACGGGGTGTTCGCCGAGGAACGCGGCGACCGTTTCGATGATGGGGCGCGAGAAGAGCATCCCCGTCTTCGCCGCGTCGACGCCGATGTCGGAGAAGACCGCTTCCAGCTGTGCCTCCACGAACTCGGGCGCCACCTCCTGCACGGCGGTCACGCCGACGGTGTTCTGGGCCGTCAGCGCGACGATCGCGCTCATCCCGTGGCACCCGGCTGCAGCGAACGCCTTCAGGTCGGCCTGGATGCCGGCGCCGCCGCCGGAATCGGAGCCCGCGATGGTCAGGCAGCGCGCGACCGACACGGCGCGACGCTAGCAGTACGATCATGAAACCGCCGTCTCACAGGGAGGAACGGATGGCCGAGACGTACACGCACACGACGTGGCGGGTGAAGCCGGGGCTGGAGGATGAGTTCATCCGGTGCTGGAAGGAGTGGATCGAGTGGAGCCATCTGCAGGGGCTCGGCCCGCGGGCGCGGCTCCTGCGTGACGCCGAGAGCCCGTCGACGTTCGTGAGCTTCGGCCCCTGGATGAGCACCGATGCGGTGAAGAACTGGCGCGCGGCGGCGGGTTACCACGAGCGCGTCGCCCGCCTGCAGGAGCTGCTGGAGGGCTTCGAGCCGCGGACGCTGCACGTCGTCGCCGAGGGTTGACGGTGAAGGCCGCTCGTTACGACGGCCTCGCAGCCTGGTACGACGAGTTCCGTCCCGCGCTGAGCGTCGATGAGAGCGCGGCGCTGGAGCGGCTTCTCGGGCCGGGCATTGGACGCTGCCTCGATCTCGGCTGCGGAACCGGCGTTGCGCTCAAGTCGCTGCAACGGCTCGGCTGGTCGGTCGTTGGCACGGACGTGTCCGAGGACTTGCTGGAGATCGCCCAACGGCGAGGCATGCAGACGGTGCGCGCATCCGCGGAGGCGCTGCCCTTCGACGATGCGAGCTTCGATGCAGCAGTTTCGATCTGGACGCACACCGACATCGACGACTTCCCCGCGTTGCTTGGGGAGCTGGCAAGAGTGCTGCGCAGCGGTGCGTCGTTCGTCTACATCGGCGCCCACCCGTGCTTCGTCGGGCCTCACTCACGCTTCTTCGGCGCAACGGGCGTCCCAGAGCTGCACGGGGGTTACGCCCGTGCCGGGCGGTATGACGAGGGACCTGCCATTCGCCCCGAGGGGCTTCGTGCGAGGGTCGGCGCGACACACCTTCCGCTCGGCCTCTTCGTCCAGGCATTCCTGGATGCAGGCTTCACAGTCGAATGCTTCGAGGAGCACGGTGCGGACGAGTACCCGTTCGTCGTCGCGCTGCGCTGTCGCCGGTGAGCGTCGCCGCGCTCTCGGAGGAACTGCTCGCCGGAGAGGAGGTCGCCTACACCGGCTCGGAGCCGGCCCGGGAAGCGAGGACCGCGCCGCTCCCGCCTGACCTCGACGAGCGGGTAGTCGTTGCGCTCGACAACCAGGGCATCACGAGCCTGTTCGAGCATCAGGCAGAGACGTGGGCGGCAGCCGCACGCGGAGAGCATGTCGCCGTCACGACCGGCACGGCGAGCGGCAAGACCCTGGCCTTCAACCTGCCGGTGCTGGACGCGATCGCACGCGATCCAAAGGCTCGGGCGCTCTACCTCTATCCGACGAAGGCGCTCGCGCAGGACCAGGTGCGCAGCCTCACGGCGCTCGGGGTGCCGCGTGTGCGGCCCGCAATCTACGACGGCGACACGCCCATCGACCAGAGGCGCCAGGTGCGCACGTGGGCCAATGCGATCCTCTCCAACCCGGACATGCTGCACCTCGGCCTGCTCCCGCACCACGACCGTTGGGGAGACGTTCTCGCGAACCTCGAGTACGTCATCGTGGACGAGGCCCACGTGTATCGCGGCGTTTTCGGATCCCACGTCGGCAACGTGCTGCGGCGCCTACGGCGCCTCGCCGCCGTCTACGGCGCGGAACCGCAGTTTCTGCTCGCGTCGGCGACGATCGCGAACCCGGGAGAGCTGGCGACATCGCTGACGGGTCTCGAGGCGACCGTCGTCTCGGGAGACTCGGCCCCCAGGGCCGAGCGGACGATCGTGCTCTGGAACCCGCCGGTGACGGACGAAGAGCTGAACCTGCGGGCGAGCGCGCTCGGTGAGGGCGCGCGGCTGCTGGCGGAGCTCGTCGAGCGCGGGCTACGGACGCTCTGCTTCGCGAAGAGCCGCAGGTCGGCGGAGCTCATCCATCGCTTCGCGCTCGACCGGCTGGGGCGCGAGTACGCGGATCGCCTCTCCCCGTATCGCGCCGGCTACACGCCGGCCCAGAGACGAGACATCGAGCAGCGGCTCGCGTCCGGACAGCTGCTCGGCGTCTCGGCCACGGATGCGCTCGAGCTCGGCATCGACATCGGTTTGCTCGACTGTGTGATCTCGGTCGGCTTCCCGGGCACGGTGGCGAGCCTGCGGCAACAGTGGGGACGCGCCGGCCGGCAGGGACATGGCCTCGCGGTCCTCGTCGCCTCGGACGACGCGCTCGACCAGTACTTCATGCGTGAGCCGAACGCACTGCTCAATCGCCGTGTCGAGGCGGCGATCCTCGACCACGCGAACCCGCGCGTGCTCGACGGCCACGTGCTCTCGGCGGCCTACGAGGCTCCCATCGACGACGACGACCGGGCAACGCTCGGCGACGAGGCGCTCGAGCGTGCAGCCGTCTTGCCCGAGCTGCGCCAGACTTCCGCGGGCTTCACGTGGACGGGGCGCGACTATCCGGCGGCACGGCTCTCCCTCCGGTCGGCGGGCGTGGACTCCGTGCTCGTGGTGGAGGCGTCGTCAGGCTCCGTCCTGGGCATCGTCGAGCGCGAGCGTGCGTATTCGACGGTGCACGAAGGCGCGGTGTACCTCCATCTCGGCGAGCCGTATCTCGTCGGCCAGCTCGACCTCGACGCGGGTGCAGCCCTCGTCGAGCCATTCACCGGCGCCTGGTACACGCAGGCGAAGAAGGACACGACGACCGCGATCGAGGAGACGCTCGTCGGGGGTACGCAGCATGGGGTCGATCTGTCGTTCGGCCGCGTCTCCGTCACGGAGCACGTCGTCGCCTATCAGCGGAAGTCGACACGTGACGGCGCCGTGCTCGAGACACTGCCGCTCGACCTGCCACCAGCGACGTTCGAGACGGAGGCCGTGTGGTTCGTGCCCTCGGCGGCAGTGCTCGAAGGACTCGAGCGAATGCCAAAGCTGCTCTCGTCCCTCCACGCCGCGGAGCACGCGCTCATCGCACTGCTGCCGCTCTTCGCGATGTGCGACCGGTGGGACATCGGCGGCCTGTCGACGAACGTCCACTTCCAGACGAACGCGCCGACGGTGTTCGTCTACGACGGGCACCCCGGCGGTGTCGGAATCGCCCAGCGCGGCCACGAGGTGTTCGGGACGTGGGTGACGGACACGGCGCAGCTGCTCGAGGGGTGCCCGTGCGAGAGCGGGTGCCCGTCGTGCGTGCAATCGCCGAAGTGCGGCAACCTCAACGAGATGCTCGACAAGGCCGGTGCGCTTCAGCTGCTCCGCCGCATCTCGAGCGCCTGACGCCCCCGGGGCCACCCCGCGCCTCCTCCCGGTTTCACGGTAACGGGGAGTTCCTGACGCGTGGGTGACGAAAGTGCGTCAGAAGTGCGTCAGTGCAGCCGGCGCAGGTCGGCTTCCCCGGCCAGCCGTAGTGCGAGGTCTACCGCCTCCTCGGGCGTCGTGGCGCGCTCGATCCCTCCGCGCCCGAGATCCCAGCCCGGATCGAGCACCACCACGGGCCGCCCGAGGATCCGCGCGTACGCGATCTCGGCCAGCGTCCCGTAGCCGCCGCCCACGGCGATGACTGCATTCCCCGACGCAGCTACCGCAAGGTTGCGAGCGTGGCCCATGCCGGTCACGACCACGTGTTCGATCCAAGGGTTGGCATCAGCCAAGGACTCGCCCGGGACGATCCCGATGGTGGCGCCGCCGGCGGCCCTGGCGCCCCGCGCCGCCGCGGCCATGACCTCGTCCAGGCCTCCGCAGACGACCGTGGCGCCGCTCTCGGCGATCAGCCGGCCAACTTCCTCCGCGCGGGCCTCGTGCTCCGCCCCACTGCCGATGACCGCGATCTGGAGCGCCATCGCTACGCCGGGCGCCTCACCGCGCAACGGCCAGTGCTTCCGAGATGTGACCGGCCAGCGAGGCGCCGTCGAGGCCGTGGAACCGAAGCGCCTCCGGCGGAGTGCCGAATGCGGGCCAGCCGTGGACACCGAGGACCGTCATCGCGCGGCCGTTCAGCTCCCGCCGCAGTGCGTCGCCCAGCCCGCCCACCGGCGCGTGATCCTCGACGACGACGATCGCTTCATGCTCGTCGGCGACACCGTCGAGCCACTCACGGTCGAATCTGTTGAGCCACGGCATGGCGACGACGGTGACGTCGATGCGGTGCTCGGCCAGCAGCTCCGCCGCAGTCAGCACCTCGTGCAGCAGCACTGGACCATAGGCGAACACCACCACATCCTTACCGTCGCGGAGCACGGCGCCGCGACCGGGCGCGACGCGATACTCGGCGGGCAGCTCGATTCGCCTCGGCGAAGGCCCGATCGCGAGACGCAGTGCGACGTTCCCGGTCGCTTGCTCGACCGCCCAGGCAAGGAGGGCTCTCGTCTCTTCCGAGTTCGCTGGTTGCACGATCGTCATGTTCGGCAGCGCCGCGAGCAGCGACACGTCACGGAGGCTTTGATGCGACATGCCGGGGCCGGCCGGGATCAGGCCCGCGTAGTGAAGGCCATAGAGAATCTTCGAGCCTTCGCTCGCGTTGTTGTAGATCTGCTCGTTGGCACGGGAGGCGAGAAAGCTCGCGAATGAGTTGACCACCGGCAGGAGCCCTTGACGCGCGAGACCGCCGGCGACCGAAACCATGTCCTGCTCGGCGATGCCGCACTCGACGAACCGATCGGGATACGCCTCTTCGAAGCCACGCACCCGGCAGTCAGAAGCGAGATCGGCGTCGAGCACCACGAGCTGCGGATGCCGGCCGGCGAGCTCGACGAGGGCTTCGCCGTATGCCTCGACCACGTACTCTCGCTCGGTGGTGGCGCGTCCCCCGGCTCCGCTCTTCGGCTCGGCCTCGAGAGCGGGGGCGGAGAGCACCTCCTCGAGCGGCGGCACCAGCTCGAGCTCGACCGGCCCGATGCGTGCCAGCAGCTCGTCGCGCGCCCGCTCGAAGCTCTCGTCGTCGGGCGCGCCGGCGTGCCAGCGGTACGTGCCTCCGCCCTCCTCGAGCGCCGCCGGGTGCTCCATGAACGAGACGCCGCGACCCTTGATCGTCCTTGCGACAAGGGCCTGAGGGCGGTCCGTGACCGCCCTCAGCTCACGGAACGCCCGCCGAAGCTGGCCGAAGTCGTGCCCATCACAGGACGTCACGTGCCAGCCGAACGACGTCAGCTTCGTCTCGAGATCGCCGAGCGCGAGGATCTCCTCGGTCGGCTTGTCGGACTGAAGCGCGTTTCGGTCGACGATGACCGACAGGCCGGAGAGGCGGTCGTGAGCCGCTCCCTGGAGCGCCTCGAAGTTCTGGCCCTCCTGTAGCTCGCCGTCGCCGACCATCACCACGACTCTGCCGCCGTGACCGAGGTGCCGTTTTGCCCAGGCGATGCCGCGACCCTTCGAGATGCCCATGCCCAGCGAGCCCGAATTGGCCTCGATCCCGGGCGTGCGCACGTTCGGATGTCCGTCGAGGCCCCCGAAACGCCGGAGCCGCACCAGCTTCTCCGTTGGGACGACGTCGAGCGAGTGAAGGACGGCATACAGCCCTGGAACGTCGTGGCCCTTGGAGGAGAAGTAGACGTCACGATCTGGATCGTCGAACCCAGCGACACCGTGTTCAGCTCCTCGTAGAGGAGGAAGACGGCGATGTCCATGGCGCTGAAGCTCGAGCCGAGGTGGCCGGAGCCCGCGCGTTTGACGGCCGTCAGCGCGTTCAACCGGCACATGTCGGCAAGGACGGCGAGGCACGCATCGTCGATGGCGGCAGTGCCGCGTACACGCCTGAACTCGCTGGGCGGAATCAGCTCCAACTCGCGCACGGCGTCATCACTCCCAGGCGGCGGCGATCTCGTGCAGGTAGTACGCAGCGAGCTGACGGCGATGGAGGAAGCGGTCGAAGTAGTCGCGCGCGCCACGGGCGACTCGCTCGCGCTCGCCGCGCTCGCGCACGAGCCGCGCACACGTGTCGCCGAGGTCGGAGAGGTCCCGCTTGCAGAAGACGACGTGCTCTCCGTGGACGAGTGGCACGGGCAGGCGCACCTTCATCTCGGGCCTGACGACGCAGGCGCCGATCGCGAGACAGTCGACGAGGCGCATCGTCAGGTCGCCTCCGTTCGGCATGTCCACACACACCTTCGACCTCGTCACCTCACGGAGGTACTTCCTATAGGGCATCTTGTCGGGCCCGCCCTTGTAGCGGTGGAGACCACCGACGAAACGGAAGTCCTTCCTGGCGGTGAGGATGTTCATGGCCTTGACCCGGATCTCCGAGGGGAAGCGGAGGCCGAGCCGCGCGTACACGTCGTACGGAAGCCGCGGCCTCGCCCGCCGGAGCGCGCGGAGCCTTCGTAGACGGCGGTAGAAGTCGATGTTGGCCGGCATGTAGCCGCCGGGCACGACGTTGGCCTGGGGGTAACCCTCCGCGAGGCAGTTCACCTTGAAGTACACGAGCGACTGACCGGCTGCGCCCTCGGCGACGTCGAAGAAGTCGTTGTAGTCGAACGTCACGACGTGACGCCGTCCGTCCAGCTCGACCTCGAACAGCACACAGCGCTCGTGAACCTGCGGGATGTCACGCGGCTCGACTGCGACGCCGTTCAGCTCGATCCCACTACGCAGCTGGTCTCCCCAGTAGTGCGCGGAGACCCAGTCGTAGGTCGTCGGCCAGCCGATGCGTACGCGGGAGAGCCAGGCCGGATCGAGCGGCCACGAGAGCCTCACGCGGGCCAGGGATGCGCTTGGAGGACGTCCTCGTTCACGTCGGCGCCCCAGCCTGGGCCACTGGGAACGGTCAGCACGCCACCCTGAATCTCCGGCGCCGGCGTCAGCTCGTCCTTCCAGGGCACGTCGTCGACGTCGACCTCGAGGATCCGCATGTTCGGAATCGCCGCGCACCACTGGGCCGAGATGAACGTCGCGAGATGGCTGTAGTAGTTGTGAGGAGCGCAGTTGACCTCGAAGGTCTCCGCGAGGTCGGCGATCTTCTTCGACTGGGCAAAGCCGTTCCAGATTACGTCGACCGAGGCCACATCGATCGCACCGGCTTCGAGGAACGGCCTGAACGCTCGGGCGCCATAGAGGTTCTCGCCCGAGCAGATCGGAATCGACGTCGAGCGGCGGACGAAGGCAAGGGCCGCCGGATCGAAGCAGTCGATCTCGAGCCAGGCGAGGCCGTGGTCGGCGAGCGCCCAGGCCGTTCGCCTCGCTCCTTCCGCCGTGAGGTTGAAGTTCAGGTCCACGATCGGCTCCGCCTTGCCGTCCGTACCGGCGGCGAACGCGGCCAGCAGCGTGCCGAGCGCCGCCTCGACCTGAGGTGAGGAGTTCCGCTCCAGCCCGGGGCCGTGGAACCCCGGGTGCAGCACCTGCGGCGCGTCGCCCGGCACGACGACGTTCGTCTTGAACGCGGGGAAGCCTCGCTCGACGACCTCGCGGCCGAGGGCGGTGACGTCGTCGTAGCTTGCGAGCTTCGGCGTCCCCGTCACCTCCCAGGCGCGGGCGCGCGTCGTTCCGCAGTGCGACCAGTAGACCGGCACTTCCGTGCGCAGCGGTCCGCCGAACAGCTCGTAGACCGCGACGCCGTGCGACTTCGCCGTGAGATCGAGCAGCGCGTTCTCGATCGCGGCGATCGCCTTCGCGACGACGCTGCCGGGACTCTGCCGGGTCGCGCGGTAGAGATCCCAGTAGACGGCCTCCCACGCGCGTGGGTCGCGACCGACGACGAGCGGGGACAGGTCCTCGACGATGCCCGCCAAGCCGTGCGGAGACCCGTGCGAGTCCGTGACCTCCGCCCAGCCGACGAGGCCGTCGTCCGTCGTCGCCTTGAGGAAGATCCACGGGCGCCAGCCGGCGTCGCAGAACAGCGTTTCGAGCTGCGCGACGTTCACGGGCGGTCAGGATACGGGTACGGCTGGCGATCGATCTCCGTGAGCGTGGCCGCACCGGAGGCTACGAGCGCCTCGGCGCGTTCCCAGTCCGCCTCGTCGTCGACGTTGAAGCCCTCGAGCCCCTCCGTGAGGAACGGCGCGAGCACGCGCCCCTCGCGTGTGCCCGTCTCGGTCACGACACGCGTCCAGGCGATCTCGAGCGCGCTGTTCTGGTGGTAGACGCGCGGCAGGGCCTGGTACTGGCCAGCGTGCCACGCGACGTCGAGGTGAGACTGGTCGAGCAGCGGCGTCATCGTACGGCCGTCCTCGGCGAGCTCCCACATCTTTCCCGGATGCTGCTTCACGAGCTCGACCGCGCGGATCGAGTCCGCCTCGGGCGTGGCGAGCAGCTGCTCGAGTCCACGGCGCACGACGTCGGGGCCGCGAAACGGGTTCGTGGCCCGGACGATCGCGAACAGGTCGTAGCTCTCGGGCAGGCGATCGAGCGTGTACGCGATCCACTCGATGTCCGGCGAGGTCGAAGTCGCCATCTCGGGCGGGCGCAGGAAGGGCACGTCGGCGCCGTACCAGCGAGCGACGTCGGCGATCTCCTCGGAGTCCGTCGAGACGAGGACACGCTCGAACACGCCCGCCTGCTGCGCCGTCGCGATCGCGTACGCGAGCAGCGGGTGGCCGGCGAGCGGGCGGATGTTCTTGTTCGCGACGCGCTCCGAGCCCGAGCGCGCGCCGATGAGCGCGATCACGCTGGGCATTGTGCGAGGGCCTCTTCGAGGGTAGGTGTGGGAACGCCGAGGCGGCGGCCCGCGCGGACCACCGCGCCGCCGATCGCGTCGAGCTCCGAGGGCCGCCCGGCGGTGACGTCGCGCTCCGTGGACGACGTGGCCCAGTCCGGCAAGGACTCGATGATCGCCCATTGCTCGTCGAACGTCGTCCGGGCACCGTCTGCCGCGGCGACCGCGCACGCTTCCTCGATCGCCAGGCGCAGCCGCTGGCCGGTCCGCAGCTCGCCGATCGTCTCACCGGCCACCGACGTCAGCACGGCGATCGGACCCTGGCGGGCGAGCTTCTCCCACAGCACATCCTTCTCACTGCCTCCGGCCCGCGTGGCGATGCCGGCCCGTTCCAGCTGCTCCGGAGCCTCTGTAGCGGCGACGTTCACAAGGCCCGGAGTCTGCTGGACGATCCGCGTCGGCGACTCCCGATACCCCTCGAAGTGGCCGATGGCCGCCGCCACGACGTTCGCGAAGTGCGCTCGGAGGACGTCCATGTGCTCGAGCCCGTTGAGGAGCGGCAGGACGAGCCCGGGCTCTGTCCGGATGTGAGAGATGCCGTCGTCGAGACCGTACGCCTTGACCGTGACGAGCAGGAGGTGGACGGGCTCCTCCAGCCGCTCCGTGGCCTCGAGCTGCTCGGTGTGCTCGCCGTCGTCGGTCACGAGCGTCAGGCCTTCGGCGGCAATCGCAGCCGCTGTCTCCGGCCGCGCCACGCAGACGACGCGCTCGCCGGCGAGCGCCATGCGGACGCCGAGCGCGCCGCCGACCGCCCCCGGACCCAAGACCGCGACGCTCATACCTTGGCCGGATCGCTGATGAGGTTCACGTACTTCCATTCCGAGTAGACGTCGACGACAGCCGCCGAGAGCTCTTCGCGCCATTCCCGCAACGCGAGGGCGATCTCGCGCACGAGCTCCCCGCGCGCGACGGCCGTGCGCTCCGCCCACTCCTCCTGCGTCGCCCTCGCGGCCTTCACCGCTGCATCGACGTCCTCCGCGTTCGAACGCGCGACGCGGCAGAGAGGCGAGCGTCTGCCGGTCGCAGCTTCTCGAGCCACTCCCCCGATGGTGCCGGCCGAGCTTCTCCGTCGACGAGATTCAGGACGTGGGCCGGCACGGCGCAACGGTACCGTTGTGCGTGAAGTGACGAGTCGGGTGCGGTTTCGTCTGACCGGCATCGCGGTTGGAATCCTCGCGGTCGCCGTCGTGACCGTCGCCGTAGAGCTTCTCGACGACTACGCGCCGGTCCTCAGCCTCGGGGCGCTCTACATCTTCGCCGTCCTTCCCGTCGCCGTTGTCTGGGGCATCGGGTACGCGTTGCCAGTGGCCGTAGCGAGCATGCTGACGTTCAACTTTCTCTTCCTTCCTCCCACGTACTCCTTCACGCTGGCGGAGAGCCAGAACTGGGTCGCTCTGGCCGTGTACCTCGTGACGGCCGTCGTCGTCAGCGACCTCGCCGCAAGGGCACGCAACCGCGCGGCCGAGGCGGAGCAGCGTGAACGCGAGGCGGCGTTCCTCGCACGTACCTCGGCGACGCTGCTCGAGAGCATGCACGTGGAAGACGAGTTGCGGAGCATCGCCGTTGACCTGGCGCGCGTGCTCGGTACCGGGGACGCGCGAATCGAGACCGGCTCGGCACAACCCTCACGCGGCGACGAGATCGGCTGGGACCTCGTGACGGGCGAACAGCAGGTTGGCCGGCTGTTTCTGCGGCGAGGCGAGAGCCTCGACGACGCGGTCGCAGGGCGCGTCCTGCCCGGGCTGGCCTCGGTCATCGCGGTCGCTGTCGACCGCGAGCAGCTCGCCCAACACGCGCTCGAGGCGGAGACGTTCAGGCGCAGCGACGAGGTCAAGACGGCGATTCTCCGTACGGTGAGCCACGACCTGCGGTCACCGTTGACCGCCATCAGGGCGTCCGTAGAGGCGCTCGCCAACGCGACCCTCGAGCTCTCCGACACGGACCGGGCGAGCTTGATCGAGACGATCGCGCTCGAGACGAAGCGGCTCGGGCGGCTCGTCGAGAACTTGCTCGATCTTTCCCGCCTCGAGGTCGGAGCGGCGACGCCGCTGCAGGAGCTCCACACACTCGACGATCTCGTTGGCAGGGCGCTCGGTGAGCTCGGCGAGGGCGCCGGCCGCGTGTCGGTCTCACTCCCTGACGTGATGCCCGTCCTGCGTGTCGACGCCGCCCAGATCGAACGCGTGCTCGTGAACGTGCTCGAGAATGCGTTGAAGTTCTCCGCGGGGCAGGTACAGCTCGTCGCCGCCCGAGCCCAAGACGAGGTGGTCGTTCGCGTCCTCGACGACGGCCCTGGTCTGACGCAGGACGAGCTGGGGCGGATCTTCGAGCCCTTCGAGCACGGCCGCCGGGGAGAGACGTCGCGAGGTGCGGGACTCGGGCTCGCCATAGCGCGCGGCTTCACGCAGGCGAACGGGGGCGTCCTCTGGGCCGAGCCCAACGCCGGCGGCGGGGCCGTGTTCGTGCTCTCGCTACCGTCGCCGACGACGAAGGCGAGTGTTCTCGCGTGACGAGTGCGCGAGTCCTCGTCGTCGATGACGAGGAGCAGATCCTCCGGGCGCTCGAGTCGACCCTCCGCGGCGCCGGCTACGACGTTGAGGTCGCTTCCACGGCGGAGGCCGCGCTGACAAAGGCGGCCACCAGGCCGCCGGAGGCAGTCGTCCTCGATCTCGTGCTCCCCGACGGCAGCGGCGTCGATGTGTGCCGGGAGCTTCGCCGCTGGACGCAGGCGCCGGTGCTGGTCTTGTCCGCGCTGGGAGAGGAGCGCGAGAAGGTGGCGGCCCTCGATGCGGGCGCTGACGACTACGTGACGAAGCCCTTCGGAGTGGACGAGCTCCTGGCCCGGCTACGCGCGCTCTTGCGCCGAGCCGGTCCGGCTGCATCCCCGGTCATCGAGGTCGGGGAGCTTCGCATCGACCTGGACAAGCACGCGGTGCACCGCAACGGCGAGGCCGTGCAGCTGACGCCCCACGAGTTCGGGCTCATGCAGCTCTTCGCCCAGAACGTCGGCCGGCTGCTCATGCACAAGACGATCCTGCGCGAGGTGTGGGGCACGCGTACGAGTCGGAGTCCCACTACCTGCACGTCTACGTGTCTCAGCTTCGCCGGAAGATCGAGCGCGATCCGACACGGCCGCGCTATCTGCTCACGGAGCCCCGGGCTGGCTATCGCTTCGTCGATCCGGAATCTTGAGAGCTTCCTGAGGCAACACCGCAAATCCTGAGCCGCGGCTGAGGATCCCGGCGCTAGCGTCAGAAGGTGCCGAGTGCGCCTGCGAGCCGGGCTGCCGTCAAGCGGACGTTCATCGGGCGCCCGCGGGCGACAGGCGAGATGGAGGACACGCTCCTCTCCAAGACGCTCGCGCTCCCGTGTTCGCTTCGGATCCGCTCTCATCCGTCGCCTACGCGACGGAGTCAGGGCTCGTTGTGCTGATTGCCGCATCGGCCGCGGCGGCCTACGCAATCTGGCCGGTCTCGATCGCCATCGCGGTGCTGATGGCCATCGTCGTCGTCTCGTACCGCCAGACGGTCATGGCGTACGAGACGAGCGGCGGCGCGTACGTCGTCGCCAGGGAGAACCTCGGCACCATGCCGAGCCTCGTCGCGGCCGCCGCGCTGCTCGTCGACTACGTGCTGACCGTGGCCGTCTCGGTTGCGGCCGGCGTGCTCGCTCTGACGTCGGCCATCCCATCGCTCGACACCCACGACGTCGGGCTTTCGCTGTTCTTCGTCGCGCTCTTGACGGTGGTCAACCTCCGCGGCGTCCGCGAGTCCGGCATCGCCTTCGCCCTCCCGACCTACGCCTTCGTCGCGGCGATGTTCGCGCTCATCACGACCGGGCTCTGGAAATGCACGACCGGCGTGTGCCCAACGGCGACCGTCGCCTGATCCCATCGCCGCCGGCACCGGGGCGCTCACGCTCTTCGTGGTCGTTCGGGCGTTCGCCGGAGGAGCGGCCGCGCTCACGGGCGTAGAGGCGATCTCGAACGGCGTCAGCGCGTTTCGCCCCCGAAGGGAAAGAACGCCTCGACGACGCTCGCCGTCCTCGGCGTCATCGCGATCACGCTCCTGCTCGGCGTCTCGTACCTCGCGGTCGCGGTGGACGCGCATGCCGAGCTCGAGCGTCTCGCTCGTCTCCGAGATCGCTCGAGCAGTTTTCCCGACCGACTCGAGCGGGCTCGTTCATGTACTACGTCGTTCAGGGCCTTACGTTCGGCATCCTCGTCCTCGCCGCGAACACGTCGTACCAGGGCTTTCCGCGCCTGGCCGCCGTCCTCGCACGCGACCGCTTCTTCCCGCGCCAGTTCGTGAACCTCGGCGACCGGCTCGTCTACTCGAACGGGATCATCGTCCTGGCCGCGGCCGCGTCGCTCTTCATCTGGGTCTTCAACGCCGACGTCATCGCTCTCATCCACCTGTACGTGATCGGCGTGTTCACGGCGTTCACGCTCTCGCAAGCGGGATGGTGCGGTACTGGCTGCGGCGCAAGGAGCCTCGCTGGCGCCGACGGGTGGCGATCAACGGCATCGGTGCGGTGACCACCGGCCTCGTGACGCTGCTCGTCATCCAGGCGAAGTTCGCGGAAGGAGCGTGGATGGTCGCGATCGCCATCCCGCTCCTCATCGGCGCGTTCCTCGCGATCAACCGCCACTACCGCGTCGTGGCACGTCGCCTCCGAGCAGGCACCGCGGCAGTTCGCGCCGCTGGCAAGGCGACGAACACCGTCGTGCTCTACGTCGAGTCGCTCGATCCGGCGACGAGCCGGGCGGCCTGGTACGCGAAGCTCGTCGCGAACGGTGAGCTATCTCCCGGTGCACGTCCGTTCGGGTCAAGGCGCCCGACCCACGGGGAGGCTGGTGGGACTTCAGCGGCGGGCCGCGCATCGAGACGCTCGAGCCGGTCGAGAGCTCGGCGGATGCCTTGCTGGACTACGTCTGGGGATTGCCGCGCGGCGAGTCGAACTTCGTCACCGTCGTCCTGCCGGAGCTGTTCACGCAGCCTTCGCTCGTCGCCGCCGTTCGCAAGCGCACGACGTTCTCGCTCAAGCTGCGGCTCCTCAGCGAGCCGGGAGTGGTCATCTGCGACGTGCCCGTCACGCTCGACGACGAGAACGGAGAGCCGACCGGGCCCAGCCGTGTCGCAGCCCGCGTGCTCGTGTCGGGCGCTCATGCGGCCACCCAGCGCGCAGTCAACTACGCCGTCTCGCTCGGTCTGCCCGACACGCGTGCGGTGTTCTTCGCGTTCGACGCGGCCGAAGCCGCGGCCTTGCGGCGCGAGTGGGCGCCGCGCCGAGATCGAACTGCCGCTCGAGATCGTCGAGGCGCCGTTCCGCGACCTCGGCGACCCGTTGCGCGACTACCTGAGAACAATCACCGCCGATCCGGAGGTCGTCGCCTCCGTGATCATGCCGGAGCTCGTCTTCAGCGGCGCCCGCAAGCTGCTCCACAACCAGCGCGCGCTGTACATCAAGAGGCTGCTCCTCTTCGAGCCTCGCGTGATCCTCTCGAGCGTCCCGTACCACCTGCCCTGATGAGCGCTCCTCGTGTCATGGTCGCCTACGACGGCTCGCCCGCCGCCCGCCGGGCGCTCGTCCACGCCGCCGACATCGTGGGACGGGGCGGGACGGTCGCGGTCGTCAACGTTATCCCGGCGGAGTCGGTGAGCTCCCGGCTCGAGACCATCACGGAGGAGCAGCAGCGCCGGCAGGACGCAACCCTCGCCGAGGCACGGCGGTGCTGGCGAGCCACGGCGTGCACACGGAGCTGGTCGCCACGTGCGGTAACCCCTACGTCGAGATCCTCTCGAGGCGGCGGAGCGAGTCGGAGCTCAGATCCTCGTCGTGGGACGCGGACGGCGCTGGCGGCACATCCTCGGGCGGCTCGCTGGCGATCCAGCTGGCCGGCCGTTCGCACCACGACGTGCTCGTCGTCGCCTGAACTACGAAGCCGACCAAACGCCGGATCACGGACTCCGCCGTGACAGGAACTGCCGGGCTCGAGTTCGCAGAGCGGCTCTCGCACGGACGCGCTCGGCGAACCGGCTTGCCCGTCCGAGCGCGACCTTCAGAGAGCACCGCAGGGTAAGTCCCCGGTACAGCAAGTACGAAGCGTGACGCGGGACGAAGCCGCGCGCGAAGCGGCGGCGAACGAAGAGCATGTTCTGCTCGGCTCCGCTGCGGTTCACAGGCTGGATGTCGACCACCACGAACCCTCGGGTCGCGAGAAACGCCCGTGCCTCGTCGCGGTGGACGCTTGCCACGTAGAGCTTCAGACGATTGCTGACCTCGATCGCACCCGCCTTCAATCGGTCGAGCCGGTCGCCGAGCGACGCGAGAATGCGTACATCACTGCCCTGCGCGTCGACGTGAAGGATGTCGATGGCGTCGATCCCGTGCTCGTCGCAGATCGTGTCGAGACGCTTCGTCTTCAGTCGAATGCGCTCGGTCACCGGTGGAAGCTCTCTCACCGAGCGCTCGACTCCCGGCGCGTAGTCGTTCAGCGAGTTGAGCCCGGCGAGGCCCTTCCCGACGAGATTGAACGTCTGCTCTGTCTCCACGGCGTCGATCGCGGCCTCGATCACCGTGTAGTTGGGCAGATCGCGGGTGAGGTCACGTAGGCCCTGCGCGAGCGACGGGGTCGGCTCGACGGCAAACACCCGAAGGTTGGGATACCGACGCGCCACGGGGACCGAGTCGTTGCCGACATGCGCGCCGACGTCCATGACGACCGAGACCGAAGCGGCATCGCCGATCCGCTCGATCAGCTGGTCGACAGACGTCATGCAGGCGGTCTGCTCACCAGGCGGACCAGCCGCCGTCGACGACGAGGTTGGCGCCCGTGACGTACGACGAGGCATCCGAGGCGAGAAAGACGACGGCGCCAAGCGCCTCGCCCGCTTCGGCCATCCTCCCCAGGGGGACGCGCGCGCCATACGCGTCGAGGAACTCCTGCGGCTGCTCGTTGAAGATCCCGCCGAGCGTCAGCGTGTTCACGCGCACTCCCGCCTTCGCCCAGTACGTCGCGAGGTAGCGGGTGAGGTTCGAGAAGCGCCGACTTCGACACCGAGTAGGCGACCGGCTTGAAGAACGTCTCGCCCGCCTGGCGCCGGAACTCGTAGAGGTCCTGCGGCGGCGACAGCAGGCCGTAGACGGACGAGACGTTGACGATCGAGCCACGCCCGGCCTCGGCCATCGCGGCCCCCACGACCTGGCAGCAGAGGACGACGCCCTTGACGTTCACGTCCATGACCTCGTCGAACGAGGCTTCGGGGTACGTCTCGAAGGGCCCGACCTCCTCCGGGGGAGCGTCGGGAGGTGAGTCGAGCGCCGCGTTGTTCACGAGCAGGTGCGGAGCGCCCCACTCGGCGACGACATCCGCGGTCGCCGCGTCGACGGAGCCGCGGTCGGTCACGTCGACGCAGTAGTGGCGGACGTCGCCCTCACCGCCGGCCTCGGCCGCCACGTCGAACACCGCGACGCGCATGCCGCGCGCGACGAGGCCGTCCGTGTAGACGCGCCCCATCTGGCCCAGGCCGCCCGTGATGACAGCCACCCGCCCCGAGAGATCGAACAGCTCGTCCGTCATGCGGTCACCTCGACGTGTGCGCTCCACACGGCGTCGCAGAACTCGCGCACGCAGCCCTCACCACCGGCGCGCGTGAGCACCCAGGTCGCGAGCTCCAGGACCTCGGGCCATGCGTCGGAGGGCGCCACCGGTAGCCCGACGGCCTCGAGGCACTCGGCGTCGTTGATGTCGTTCCCGACGTATGCGGTCTCCTCGAGGCCGAAGCCGCGCGACGCGGCCTGCTCGCGCAGCAGCGACAGCTTGTCGTCGACGCCCTGGATGCACTCGATGCCGAGCTTCCGCGCCCGTGCGCTCACGACCGGAGCCGTCTCCAGCGAGACGACGAGCGCGTCCACGCCAACCTCCGCGCAGCCGGCGGAGCCCGAGCCCGTCGGCACGGCAGCAGCGCACGGACTCCCCGTCCGTCGCCGTCGACCCACACGTGGTTGTCCGTGAACACCCCGTCGAAGTCGAACACCGCGAGCCGTATGGACGCCAGCGCTTTCGGCGACGGGACGTCAGCTCGCTGCACGCACCACCGGCTCGTCGAGAGGAACGAGCGCGTCGTGCGTCACCGGCTCGTCCTCGACGCAGCGCCCGCTCGAGCGTCCGTCCCAGCAGCGAGTCGAGCTCGTACGGCGGCAGACCACCGTCGGCGGGGGACCTGGCGACGATGTCACCCTCGCCGAGCACGTGCCCGGCGTCGAGGTCGTGTGCCGCGACGAGCATCTTCCCCATCTTCCTGAGCGCAGGCTCTTCCGACTCGTGGGGCTGCTTCACGCCGTCCCCGAGCGCAGCGGGCACGCGCCGGAGGTCGCGCACGAGCTTGCGCATGCCCTCCGGCATGAGCGAGAAGGCGTGATCCGTGCCTTTGAGCGTGTGGGAGAGCGTGAAGTGCTTCTCCATGACGCGAGCGCCGAGCATGTACGCGACGAGCGACATCGCGATGCCGTCCTGGTGGTCTGAGAGGCCGATCACGAGCTCCGGGTAGCGCTCGCGCAGCGTCGTGATCACCCGCAGCTCGAGCTCCTCGGCCGCGGCCGGATACACGGCAGTGCACTGGAGCAGGCAGACCTGGCTGTTGACCGGCGTGATCGCATCGACGGCACGATCGATGTCCTCCATGGTCGCGCCCCCCGTCGACACGATCATCGGCTTGCCGATCGACGCGACGTAGCGGAGCAGCGGCGTGTTGCGGAGGTCGCCGGAGGCGGTCTTGTACGCCGGCATGTCGAGGTCGGCGAGGAAGTCGGCGCTCGCATGGTCGAAGGCGGTGGCGAACAGCGTCACGCCGGCTTCGCGAGCTGTCCGCTGGAGCTCGACGTAGGCGTCGCGGTCGAGCTCGAGCGCCTCGCGGTGCTCGCCGTAGGTCGCGCCGAACGAGTTCTCGTGGTCGTACGGGGCGTCGTAGGCCGCCCTCGTGTAGAGCGCACGGTTGTCGCGCTTCTGGAGCTTCACGGCATCCACACCGCACTCCTTGGCGGCGACGATGAGCTCGCGCGCCTTCTCCACCGAGCCCTGGTGGTTGTGGCCGACCTCGGCGATGACGTAGCAGTCGCCGTCGTCCGAGATGCGGGTGCCGTCGATGACGAGTTCGCGCATGGTTTGCGGCCGGAACCGCGCCGCCGATGGTACCCCGCCTGGCTGAGTGACTCGGCCGCAGATCGGTGACAATCGCCGCCTGGGCACGGCCGCGCTCATCCTCGGTTTCGCGTTGATCGCCGCCGCGGCGTGGTTCGTCACCGCATCGCTGCGGCTGCCCGGCGCGCTCGACTTCCTGCTCGTCGCTGTACCTCTGCGCGACGGCGGGCGTCGCCCTCGTCGTGCTCGCGCTGTCCCCGTTCGAGGCGCTCACGCGAGGATGGCTGCTGCTTGCGTGCGGCCTGCTGACGGTCGTCGCTGCGGTCATGTGGGCCGTCCGCGGCAGGCCGGCTCCCACGTCGCTCGCCCCGGCCGTGCGGTCGGGCAAGGACGTGCTCCGCGATCCGGTCGTGGCGCTCCCGGCGGCGGCCGTCGGCGTCGGGCTCGTCTACTCCGCCGTGCTCGCCATCGCCACGCCGCCCAACGACTTCGACACGCTCTGGTACCACCTCTCGAAGGCCGCCTTCTGGCGCCAGGAGCACGCCGTCGGCTACGTCGAGCGCGCGAACGACCTGCGGCTCGACGTCTTCACGCCCGGGGCGGAGCTCGTCTCCGCCTGGGCGATGACGCTGTCGGGGAACGAGCGGTTCGCCGCCCTCTTTCAGCTCTTCGCGCTCGCGGCGACGATGCTGGCGGTCGCCGGCATCGCGCGCCGCCTGGGGCTCGACCGGCGAGCGGCCGCACTCGGCGCGCTGCTGTTCGCCTCGCTGCCGGTCGTTCTGCTCCAGGCATCGACCGCCCTCAACGACCTCGCGCTCGCGTCGCTTCCTCGTCATCGTCGTCTACTTCGTGCTTCGGGGCGCGCGGACGCACCTCGCGCTCGGTGGGCTGGCGCTGGCGCTCGCCGTGGCGACGAAGGCCACGGCGCTGATCGCCCTGCCCGTGCTGGCGCTACTCGCCTTCGGCCTCACACCGAGGCGGCGCTGGCTCGACGTCGCTGTCGCCGGGGCGGGCGGGATCGCGCTCGGAGCCTTCTGGTACTTCGTGAACCGCGCGGAGACCGGGAGCTTCGTGCCACGCTTCGCGCCGACGGACGAGGCGGCGACCATCTCGCACGACTCGGGGCCCGTGAGGTACCTCGCGCTGCTCGGCAGGCTCGCGATCGATGCCGTGGATCCAGCCGGCTCGGTGGGACGAGACCGGTACGTCTACGTCGTCGCGGCCGTCGTCGTGCTCGTGGTCGGAGTCGTGATCGCCGCGCGGCAGCCGCAGCCGCGGCGTCGCCATCGCGGCCATCGCGGCGGCGTGTCGTCGTGGCCTTGCCTGCCACCTTCGTCACCCTGCACGAGAAGCTCCTCACCGGCTACCAGCGAGTCTGGGTCGACGCCGGTAAGCCCGACCTGGCGTTCCTCGGTGCCGAGCGCGAGGCAGTCCCGCCGTCGCCCTTCGTGTCCTGGTACGGGGCGCTCGGGGTGCTGCTCGTGATCGCCGTCGGTGGTGGTCGGAGCTCGGGAAGTGCGACGTGGCGCACTGCGCAGGGCCGGTCTGATCTTCGCGCTGGCGCCGGTGCTCTACCTCGCGGTGATCACCGTCGGGCTCGGCTACACGGTCTTCCACGGCCGCTACCTCATGCCCGCTGTTGCCCTCGGAGCTGCCACCTGGGGCCTCGTGTTGCACGTGCGGGCGCTGGCCTGGGCCGCCGCCGTCATCTCCGTCGTCACGATCGCCCTCGCGTTCGTCCACTACCTCGAGAAGCCGGCCGGCTTCGCCGTCCTCGGCGGCGACAACCCGCCCTCCGTCTGGAACGAGTCGCGGGTCGAGGTGCTCGCACATTCGCGCGCGCAGGGCGGCTCCGGCGCCATGGCGGGTACTCGAGCAGGAGGCTGCCGAGGGCGACACGGTCGCGCTCCGCATCCGCCAGGACGACGTCAGCTATCCATTCTTCGGCGCGGACCTCGACCGGCGCGTCGTCTTCGTCGAGGACACGGGTGGCCTCGACGCGGAAGCCGACTGGCTCGTCGTCGCCCCGGGCCTCGATGCTCGAGATCTGCGCCGCGGGCTGGCGTCCGCGCCCGACCGGCGAGCCGGGTTGGCGCCTCTACCGCCGCGTCGGGCTCTGCCCCGGCGAGACCGCGTCGAGCGCCTCGTAGGCCGCGAGCGTCGCGGCAGTCGCCTTCGCCCACGAGAACTCCTCACCCGCGCGCTCGCGAGCCGCGGCGCCGAGCCGCGCGCGCAGCGTCGGCGTCGGCGAGCAGCCGCTCGACCGCGACTCGGAGCGCTCCGGCGTCTCCGGGCGGTACGAGCAGGCCCGTCTGCTCGTGCTCGACCGCGTCCAGCAGCCCTCCGACGGCCGAGGCGATGACGGGACGCCCGTGCGCCATCGCTTCTCGCGCGACGACGCCGTACCCCTCGCGCTGCGAAGGGCAGACGACGACTGCGGCCCGGTCGTAGTAGTAGCCGAGCTCGGCCGGTGGGACGAACCCGATCGCGTCCGGGACCAGGTGGCGGAGCGGCCCGTCGCCGACGACGACGCGCGGCATGCCCTCCGTGGCCTTCGCCAGCTCCGTCGATCCCCTTCTCCGCGACAGGCGGCCGACGTAGAGGACGTGCGGTGGCTCCGCCGGCTCGGTCAGGGTCGCCGGCAGCTCGACGCCGCTCCCGATGATCCGGACGTCCACCGCGCCCAGCTTCGTCAAGTCCGTCGGCAAGAGCCTTGGACGGAGCGACGACGACACGCGCACGTCGCACGACCGGCCGGGCGAGCAACGGCAGGCGAAGCGCGAGCTCGACGTCGGTTCCCCAGGCCTGCAGGACGACTGGCTTGCCGGTGGCGAGCGCCGCGACTCCTGACGGCAGCCAGTGGGCGTGAACGAGGTCGGCTCCCTGCGACGCACGGCGTGCGGCCCGCGCGTACGCGGCGAGGAATGCCGGCACAGCGCGACGCGCGCGGGGTGCGCGCGGAGGTTGGCCGCGATGCCGTCGCCGTACGCGACGCCGAAGTCGCGGAAGCTCGCCGGCGACACGACCCGGACGTCCACGCCCGCCGCGCGCAGGTGCTCGACTCCGTCCCGAACGAACGCGCCGGCGATGTCACCCTCGTGGCGTGGGTACGACGTCGTCAGCACGACGACACGCATGGCGCGTGCCACAATACGCCCGCATGAGCCGCCGCCTTCCCGGTTGGACGCTCCCGGCGGCGGGCATCGGCATACCGCTCACCGCCGTCCTGATCGCCATCCTCGTGCTCGAGCCGTACTACGGGGTCGTCGACGACGCGATCCTGCTCGGGTACGCGCAGCTGCCACTGGCCGACTTCCCGGGCGAATGGGCCGACCGCGTCTGGTCGGACGTCTCGTCGTGGGGCATGGTGCGGCCGTTCTACTGGGCGCTCGCCTACGGCGAGTACAGCGCAGGGGCGGAGAGCCCCACCGCGCTCTACGTCCTCAACTGGGCCGTCACCGGCGCAGTGCTCGCGTTCGCCGGCTTCGCAATCGCTCGCGCGTTTCGCGTGCCCGCCGACCGCCTCGGCGATCTTCCTCGCCGTCTACGGCGCTGCGGTCTTCGTCTTTCCCTGGACGCTCGACCTCTTCGCCTTCGCGAGCTACCAGGAGAAGTGGGTCATCCTCGCCGCGGCGCTCGGCCTGCTTGTGGTTCGCGGAGCCGCGCGAGCGGCTGCAGGCGTGGCAGTGGTACGCGGTCAGCGCGCTCGTCATCGGGCTCGGGTCGCTGACGAAGGCGCAGTTCGTCGTCTTCCTCCCGGCGTTCTGCCTGCTCGTGCTCGACCATCGGCGCGAGGGACGCTGCGAGCTGGAGACGCGTCGGCGCCGTCACGGGGATGGGCATCGCAGCGGCTCTCGCCCTGCGCGTCGTCGCTGCGCAGGGCGACTACACCGAGGGCTACGGCCTCTCGAACGTGACCGAGCAGCTCGGCTCGAAGTACCTCTGGCTCGTGGCGGCGTTCGCCCTCGCGTGGACCGTGCTACGCGCTCGTGCGACGGGAGGACGTGCTCCGCGACCTCATCCCGACGGCCGTCTTCGTCGCCTTCGTCGTCGTCTTCGCCCAGTGGCCGGGCGGCTTTCTCTGGCCGCTGCTCGGCTTCGTCGCCGCCGGCGCCTTCGCGCTCGCAGTCTCGCGGCTTCGACTCGACAGCTCTCGTGACGACTGCCCTCGTCGCCAGCCTCGTCTGGGCGTGTACGTGGATCGTCGTGCGGACGGACGAGCTCTACTCGTCGCTCACGAGCATCGGCGAGTTTGCACGCTCGGCGCCCGCGAAGACGCTCGCCGCGAACGGCACCCCCGTCTACATCTCCTGCGAGGAAGGCTCGGCGGCCATCGCCGGCTACGTCCGCCGGGAACAGGGTCTGCCGCTCAGCGTGCGGCCTCAGGAGGCGACGCCGTGGGCCTCCGCCAGGGGCCTCGAGCCGCCGCCGGGCTTCCGCTACGCGCTCGTGGACGACGCGCCTATGTCCCGCGGCTGTCGACGGGGCGAAGTGGCGCGCCGTGTGGACGCCGAGCCGCGACGGCGGGTTCGTGCTCTACGAGTCCACGGCCGAAGACGACGGGTAACGCGAGCACGAACGCCGCGAACACGTAGACGTAGTAGAAGGACATCGTGAGGTAGAAGAGGTTGGCGGCGAGCGTTCCCGCGAGCGCGGCCGTCATGCCCCAGGCGAGCGGCGTCACCCGGGCGGCCGCCACGTCACCGCGTGCGGCGAGCGCGCGACCCACCCGGCGGGCGGCACCGAGCCGCGCGAACAGGTACCAGACGAAGACTCCGAACAGCGCCGCTCCGACGAGGCCCGTCTCCACGAGCAGCGCGACGTAGAACGAGTGCGGCCCCCAGTTCGTCTTGCCGGTGACCTGCTCGTAGTAGACGGAGAAGTTGTTGAGCCCGAGGCCGAAGAGCGGCTTCGTCGAGAGGATGTCCGGGATGAAGTCGTAGACGCCGAAGTGCGCCTGCGACGCCCCGCCTCCCGTTCTCACCCGCGAGCGGAAGATCGTCTCGAAGTAGTCGAGCCGTGAGAGCACGACGATCCCCAGCAGGCCCACAACTGCCGCCAGCGGCGCGAGGAACGCCTTCGTGAGGAAGAAGCGGCGATACGGCAGCGCGAGCACTACGAGCCCGACGATCAGGCCGAGCAGGCCGCTGCGCGAGAGCGTCGCGAGCTCGACGATGCAGCAGGAACGCGAGCGTGACGGCAAGCGGTGCCTTGAGGCGGTGGCCGCGCTCGAGGCGCAGGTAGACCGGCGTCAGCGCGAGCAGCGGGATGATGAGCATGACGCCCAGGTGGTTCGGATCACCGGTGATCGCGTTCGGGCGGTAGACGTTCGCGCCCTCGATCGCGCCGTAGATGTTGATGTTGCTCGCGCCGCCGGTGATCGGCGAGAGCAGCGCCTGGTCGAGGCTCGACCCCGACCGTGCCAGCATCAGCTGGAGCAACCCGTACGCGGAGTTGACGACCATGCCGGCCGTGAAGAAGCCGAGGGCCTGCCAGTAGAACGTGCGAGTCCCGCGAGCGAGGTACGCGACGCCGAGGATGAGGAACAGGAAGTGGATGGCGAACTTCGTCATGCCCTTCCCGTACTGCGTCGCGGCGATGGCCGTCTCGAGGTTGAAGTAGCCGACGAGGTAGACGACGAGGAACGCGATGAGAAAGCCCGTGGCCACGATCGACGTCCGAGGCACGCGGTTGTCGCCCCGCGCGATCCGTTGGGCGGTGAAGCTCACGATGAAGCCGATCGCGCAGAGGTCGGCGAGCGACACCTGCCCGGCGACGTCCCAGTGGATCTTCTCGAACGTCACCGAGAACACCGTCGCCAGGAAGAAGACTCTTGTAAGTCTCATTCCAGATCCTGAAGCAGGTCGGCGAGCTGGCGAACGCGGCTGCGGCGGTCGAGCTTGCGCCGGAGCTCCGGGGCCAGCGGGGCGCCGTCCAGGGAGCCCGCTCGCCAGCGCTCGTGGAGCGAACGCAGCGCCTCGCCGATCGCCTGCGGGTCGTCCGGCGACGCGACGACGCCGGCCCCCGTCTCGCGAATGAGCGCAGCCGCGGCGCCGTCCGGGGGCACGGCGGCGAGAATCGGCCGCTCTGCGGCGAGGTACTCGAAGACCTTCCCCGAGAGCACGCCCTTCCCGCGGCCGTCGGCCTCCGGGATGAGCAGCAGGAGTGCTTCCGAGTCACGCTGCAGCTCGAGGGCGCGCCGGCGAGAGCCGAACTCGTGCAGCTCGAGACGATCGCCGAGCTCGAGCGTCTCCGCCCACTCCCTGTCCGCCGCGCGGAAGTCTCCGACAAAGCGGGCGACGGCGTCGAGCCCGGACTCCGCGAACGCAGTGAGGAACGGCCGCGGGTCGCGGCGGCCGAAGAAGCTGCCGGCGTGGGTGATGCGAAAGCGCGGGCTGGCGTGATGCTCGAGGCCGGCGAAGTCGTCGAAGTCGCAGCCGTTCTCGATCGTCACGACCGAGGCGCGCGGGCCGAGCGACCGTGTCTCCTCGGCGATCGCTTCCGAGGCGGCGACGATGGCATCCGCGCGGCGAGCGACGAGCCGAGCGACGGCGCGGCGCGTGCCTTCCTTCGCCTTCAACGCGGCTGAGTCGGCGCGCCGGTGTGGGTGCGCGAGCAGCGAGTCGCGGAGATCGGCCACCCAGCGCGCCCCGGTGAGGCGCTGTACCGCGGCGCCGACGACGTGCACGGAGCCGGGCGGCGACGTCGTCAGCACGGCGTCGATCCCCTCGCGGCGAACGAGGCGCACGGCGGCAGGGATGGCCGTCAGCGTCCAGCCGACGTTCTCGTCCGGCACGAGCAGGCGCCTCCCGAAGAGGCCCGCCCGCAGCCAGAGCCGGTCGGCCCCCGAGCTGCCGTGAAGCTCTTCCGCGGGCCGGCGCCCTTCGGGCCCGACGTAGCGCGCACGGTGAATCCACGCCTGCGTCGGCGGCTGCAGCTCGTCGTCGCGGTGCACCCACTTGGGATCGTCAGGCGCGAGGACGTGCGTCTCGATCCCCAGCTCGGGCAGATGCGTGGCGAACTTCAGCGGCCGCTGCACGCCGCCGCCGCCCGCGGGCGGGAAGTACAGCGAGACGATCAGCACCTTCATAGCCGGTAAAGAACGTAGCGACGGTCGCGGTAGACGGCAGGAAGTGCGAGATCGACGCGAGGCCAGCGGTCGCGCCGGACGAGCACGAAGTCGGCGCGGTAGCGCCGCGGGATGGCGAGGTCGCCGGTTCGGCCGAAGCGATTGGCGTCGTCCCGGCGCTCGTAGGGGCGGTTCTTCTCCGTGTCTGCCACGTGGCCCGGGCGAGCCGACGCGATGTACAGCGGTGCGACCGAGGCGGCCCAGTAGCTCGTCGAGTCGTCCGAGAAGAGCACGCTCCCCTCCGGGAGCGACTCGAGCCGCTCCACGAGGCCCGGGGTAAGCGGCGAGGCCTCGAACGGCGCCTCGTCCCAGTGCGCGAACCCGAAGATCGCGACCGGGAGGACGAACGCCGAGGCCACTGCCACCGAGAGCGGCCCGCGGTCGTCGAGCGTTCCCCGCTTGCCGAGCACCCCAGCCACGAGCAGCGCGACAGCGCCGCCGACCAGCGCAATCCAGGCGGCGATGGGCGGGCCACCGTCCTTCAGGAGGTACGCGAACTCGCCCGGGTACGCGAGCTCGAGCACAATCCCCGCTGCGAGCGCCGCAGGGATCGCCCACCACGACGCGAGCCGGGCGAGCACGGCCGCGCCGCCCGCAAAGGCCGCTGCGAGCGGCAGGAAGCCTGCCGCCCGCCTCGCTTGGGACAGCGAGACGGCATCCGAGAACGGCGTGAAGAGCTCGGGCAGGAGCAGGATCGCCAGCATCGCCACCGAGCCGCCGAGCACGTACGCCGACCACCGGCGGCGAGAGGCCAGCGCCGCCAGGGGGACGACGACGAGCGCGGCGATCGCAACGGCGCCCGGACGGCCGAGCAGCTCCGGCGCCAGGCGGAAGCTGTCCGGCGAGAAGACGTCGACCTGCCCCGGGTAGTGAGCGAGCCCCCGCGCGCGCTCGGCCGCAGATGGGTTGTGTGACGCGGTGTCGCGCACGATCGGCGCGAGCCACGCGGCCACGGCACCCGCCGGCACGAGGAGGAAGGCGAGCCCGGCCGCGCTGCGCGCGAGCTCCCCGCGGGTGAGCACGAGGCGCGCCAGGGCGTAACCGGCCAGCGGTACTGCGGCGAAGATGACGTACGTCGGGTGGACGAGCGCCAGCGCCAGCGAGGCGGCGCCCGCGGTCAGCCCTGCGCCCCAGCCGGGCTTCCTCACGAAGACGAAGAAGGCAGCGACCATCGCGGGCACGAGCAGATGGCGAGACGACGTGGCAGGCAGCGAGAGAGCGGGGTACGCGCCGCCCTTTCCCGCTGCCAGACGCCGTGAGGGCCACTGCCGCGAGCAGCGCCGCGATGCCACCCCAGGCCGTCCGCAAGATCGCCACACCCGCCTCGTACGCGACGAGGAAGGCCAGCGGGACGAGCACGCTCGGCTCGTGGAGCAGGGCGGCCCCCGGGTCCACGCCGGCCAGCCACGCCACGAGCGCCATGAGCACGTGCCAGAGGGGGAACGCGTAGCCGGGGTGGAGCCCGCCGTCGACGAACTCGTTCACCGAGTCGAGCGTGAGGTTGTCGAACGCGTCGAGCTTGCGGACGCGGGCGAGGTGGAAGAGCGCATCGCCGTCGAGCTGCCCGGCGATCGACCAGAGGGCGATGCCGAAGCCGACGCCGGCGGCAGCGACACCCAGTGCGAACGGCGTCGGCGGATCGAGCGGACGCATGACGGCGAACGGCAGCGCGACCGCGCCGACGCCCGCATAGAGCACGAGCGCCCACCACAGAGGGCCTTCGGCCGCGAACGTCAGCGCCGAGGCCGCCGTCAGTCCAGCGAGACTCCAGGCAAGCGTTGCAGAGACGCTCTGCTGGCCGAAGGCGCGCGCGACGAGGGCGCCTGGCACGAGCAGGCAGAGCGTCGCCGCGGCCAGCCGCACATACAGGCCCACGCCCGTCTCGGGGAACACGTGCGCAAGAGCGAGCGCGGGCAGCGCCAGCAGCTCCCACGGCCAGCGGGCGGGTGCGGGGTGGTTGGTCAACGGGGCTCGTCGACGAGCTGCAGCGCGGAGCCCGAGGCGAGCCAGGACGCGGTGTCGCGGTACATCCGGCCACGCTCACCACGGAACAGCACGCCGCGCAGCCGCAGTGCCCACAGCATCAGCCGACGGGCGCGATCCGCCTCGCGCGGGCCGTGGTGCTTCGCGAAGAACCGCAGGTGGCCGCGAACGTTCTCCTTGAACAGCCGCCCGCCGTGTGACGCGCCGCTCACGTGCACGAACTCGGCGGCCGGGAAGAAGACGACGCTCCAGCCCGCCTGGTGGAAGCGGTAGCACCAGTCGGTCTCCTCGCTGAAGAGGAAGAACGATTTGTCGGGCGGGCCGACCGCGTCGATCGCGTCTCGCCGGACGAGCAGGCACGCGCCCATCACGAACTCGACGTCGCGGGTCTCCTCGTGGTCGAAGTCACCGGCATAGAAGGCGTTGAGCGCATGCGAGCGAGGGGCGAGCTTGCGCAGGAAGAAGTACTCGGTCGCCAGTCGCCAGAGCGTGGGGAAGCCGCGTGCCGAGCGCTGGAGCGACCCGTCCGGATTGAGGAGCTTCGGGGCGACGATCGCGGCTTGCGGATGGCCTTCGGCGAACACGCGCAGCTGCTCGACAGCGTCGTCGACGGCCCACGCGTCGGCGTTGAGGATGAGCACGAAGCTCCCCGAGGCGCACTCGATGCCGCGGCTCCAACCGGCAGCGAGCCCGAGGTTCGCCTGCTCGACGAGCTTCACACTCGGATAGCGCTCGCGGACGAGCTCGACGGTGCCGTCCGTCGATCCGTTGTCGACGACGATCGTCTCGTACGGCGCGACGCTGTCGAGGCAGCGCTCGAGCCAGGGCAAGGCGTTGTACGTCACGACGACGACCGAGACGGCCGTGTCCTCTCGAGACCGAGGGTCAGCCTCAGTGTCTGACCCTGGGTCTGGCACTGGGTCTGGCACCTGGACATGGCCAAAGAGTCAGCCATGGCGGACGGAGGCGCTCGCGGGCCGGCGGATGCTCTCCCAGGCAAGGATGAGCGCACCGGGAATCGCCATGGCGACCGTGACGAGGAAGAACAGAAAGCCTGCTGCGAACGCCGCGTCCGCCGACACCCCGAGCTGGCCGAGGAAGCTCACGAAGAACGCCTCGCGCACGGCGAGCCCGTTGATCGTGAACGGCACGAGCATGACGAGGAAGAGCAGCGGGCCCATGACGTAGTACGGCCTGGGAGAGAGGTCGATGCCCACCGCCTCGCCCGTGCACCAGATCGCGAGCACGCGAACGGCCTGGAGGACGAGCGTCAGCGCGAACACGCCGATGAGGAGGCGCGTGTGCGCGCGGTAGGCATGGACGCCCTCGTACACCGCGCGGATGGGACGTTCCACGCGCAGCCGGCGCAGGAGCGGCACCGTCTTCGCCAGCGGACGCCGGGCCGAACGCGAGAAGACGGCAACCGCGAGCAGGACCGTGGCAACGACGAACGCGAGCTCGATCCAGAGGTACGCGCCGACGTCGTACTCGCCGATGGCGAGCAAGAAGCCGACCGCGGCGAGCGCGAGGGTCGCTGCGCCACCGAGTGCGCGCTCCAGCAGGACGGAGCCGGCGATCGGCCCCGCACGCCCCGGATGCCGCCTCGACGTCTCGTAGATGCGGGCCGCGTCGCCGCCCACCGCCGTCGGCAGCACCTGACCCGCCGTGTAGCCGACGAAGTACGCGCGCGTCAGCCAGGCGAGCCGATCGTCGATCGATCGTGCCCGGAGCAGCTGCTGCCACCGCCACGCCATCGGCAGCACCGTCACCGTCATGATCAGCACGGCGGCGACGAGATACCAGTAGTCCGCGTCGCGCGAGGATCTCGACCGTCTGCCCGATGTCGATCTTCCAGACGATGTAGGCGAGACACGCACCCGTCACCGCGAGCGTCGCCCCGACCCGCACGCTCCGCCGCTGCGTCAAGTCCGACCACCTGTGAAGCGGGCGTGGACACGTCGCAGCGCGTCGATCGCGTCGGCGATGTCGTCATCCGAGTGGGCGGGCGAGAGCGGCAGCGAGAGCACCTCGTTCCCTGCACGCTCCGCGACCGGCAAGGGCGGCTGATCCGGAAAGCGCTCGCGATAGGCGCTGAGCCGGTGTACGGGCAGAAAGTGGATGCTCGTCCCGATGCGCTCGTCGGTCATAGCCTGCTGGTACTCGTCGCGCGTGGCGCCCGCCTGCTCGGCGTCGATGCGAACGACGTAGAGATGCAGCGCGTGCGTGTCGCGCGGATCCCGGACGAGCGGCTCTATCCCGTCCAGGTCGGCCACGGCCGCGTCGTACGCATCGACGTACCGCAGGCGGATCTCGCGATGCCGCGCGAGCTTGTCGAGCTGGGTGAGGGCGATCGACGCGAGCACGTCGGAAAGGTTCGCCTTGTAGCCGGGCACGGCGATGTCGTAGCGCGACCCGTGCCCGCGCCTCATCAGGCGGAGATCGTCGATCGCGCCCGCCACGTCCGCGCGGTTCGTGGTGACCACGCCGCCCTCCCCCGCGGCGACGTTCTTCGTCGCATAGAGCGAGAAGCAGGTGGCGTCGGACAGTCCCCCGATCTTCCGCCCGCGATACGCGCTCTCGACCGCGTGCGCCGCGTCCTCCACCACCGGCAGGCCTAGCGCCCACAGAGGGTCGAGGTCGACGGACTGGCCGGCGAGGTGCACCGGGAGGATCGCCTTCGTTCGCGGCCCGACGAGCTCCCGTGCCCGCTCGGGATCGATGTTGAGATCGGAGTCCCGGACGTCCGCGAAGACCGGGGTAGCGCCGGAATGGAGGATGACGTTCGCAGTCGCGGGCCACGTGATCGGCGTCGTTATCACCTCGTCTCCCGGGCCTACACCGAGTGCGAGCAGCGACAGGTGCATCGCGGCTGTACCCGACGCGACGGCAACCGCACGTTCCGCGCCGACGTACTCGGCGAACCGCTGCTCGAGCTCGGCTGTCTTCGGCCCGGTCGTCAGCCAGCCCGACCGCAACGTCTCGGCGACGGCTGCGATCTCCTCCTCGCCGAGGGCCGGCGGCTGGAAGCCGAGGAAGGTTGCTCTACGAGATCTCGACGGGGGCGCGGGTCTCAACAACGCGAAAGCGTACGCGTCTCGCCGCCCGCTTACTCCGGGCCAGCGCCTGCTTGCGGCTTTCGCCCACGGCCAGGACGGCCCCGGCGCGATCGGCGCCATGGCGCAGCGGTCGAATGTCGTCGCCCGGCTGTCGATACAGCCGCACCCACACGACGCCGTCGCTGTCCTCGGCGCGCTCGACGCCCTCGACCGCGTCCACGAGCCTTCCGGCGCGACGAGAAAGCGCACACACGCGCCACCGGCGGTCTCTCCACCCTCGCCCGAGCCAAGTGACAACTTGTCACTTGGAATCTCTTCGCCGAGAGCGACTGCGATCGCGAGGCCGTTGAGGTCGACGCCGAGCGCCGCCTCGCAGAGCTCAGCGTCGTGCCCGCCGCCGACCCGCGCAGCGAGCTCACCCACGAACGCGCCGTCCTCGCCCACGAGCACCTGCGTGTACGTCGGACCGTCTTCGACGCCGATCGCGTCCGCCGCGGCCCGTGCCAGGGCGACGGCCTCCTCCACGACGTCGGAGGGCAGCTCGCTCGGCCAGACGTGCGCAAGCGCGACGCCGAAGGCGGGAGGCTCGGCGACGATGCGATCGGTGACGGTGAGCGCGTGAAAGGCGCCGCCCACGGAGAACGCGTTGACCGTCAGCTCGCGGCCGTCGATGAGCTTCTCCACGAGCACCGTCGGGCCCCTGGCCGCGCTCAACGCCGCGTCGAACGCCTCGGTCAAGTCGTCGGGGCCCGTAACGATCGACAGGCCGCGCTGACCTTGCCGGTCGGGGGGCTTGATCACACACGGGTAGCCCAGCTCGTCCGCAGCCTCACGGGCCTTGGCCACGCTTGCGCAGATGCGAAAGGCGGCATGCGGGACGCCCGCCTCGGTGAGGCGCTCCCGCTGCTTGAGCTTCGACACGGCAGCTTGCGCCGCGTCCGGAGAGAGGGGATGCGGCAGGTTGTGGCGCGCGGCGACGCGTGCGGCGATCGCGACCGGAAAGTCGATGCCGGGGGCGATGATGCCGTCGACCTGCTCCGCAGCGGCCAGCCGGTCGATCGCGTGCTCGTCCTCGACCGAGACGATCGCCCGCCGGTCGGCGTGGACGAAGCCGGGAGCCGCCGGATTCCGGTCGACGGCGACGACGAAGTGGCCGAGGGAACGTGCCGCCTCGAGCAGCCCGAGCTGCCCGGCGCCCGCCCCTAGGACGAGTAGACGCCGACGCTCCGAGCCCGAACCCCCCTCCACCAGGCTTCATTGTCGCGATACCACGCGACGGTGCGTTCGAGCCCCGTCTCGAACGGCGTACGGGCACTCCAGCCGAGCAGCACGGCCGCCTTCTCCGTGGAGCCGATGTGCCGCTGCACCTGCCCGGGGCGCTCGTCGACGTGCACCTTCAGCGACGCGGGCTTGCCGAGGGCCTCGAGGACGAGATCGGCGATCTCCGTCACGGACAGGTCGACGCCGGTGGCGACGTTGATCACCTGCCCGGAGACCGACTCGAGATCCGCGTCGATGGCGGCCTCGATCGCCTCGGCGTCGTCGTCGACGTACAGCCAGTCGCGCGACGCCGAGCCGTCGCCGTGCACCGTGAGCGGCTCGTCGTCGAGCGCGCTCGTGACGAACTGCGGGATGAGCTTCTCGGGGTGCTGCCTCGGGCCGTAGTTGTTGAACGGCCGGAGGATGACGATCGGCAGGTCGTACGTGACGGCGTACGCGTACGCGAGCCGGTCGGCACCGGCCTTCGTCGCCGCGTACGGGCTGCGAGGGTTGAGCGGATGCTCCTCGTCCATCGGCGCGTGCTCGGCCGTGCCGTACACCTCGCTCGACGAGATGAGGACGAAGCGCTCAACGGGTGTCTCCCGGATGGCGTCGAGGAGGATCTGGGTCCCCTCGACGTTCGTCGTCACGAACTCGGACGCTCCTTCGCGGATCGACTTCTCGACATGCGACTCGGCAGCGGCGTTGACGATCACGTCCACGCCCGCCACCACCTCCCTCACGAGGTCGGCGTCGCGGATGTCGCCTTGCACGAACGACAACCGCTCGTGCGACATCACGTCGGCGAGGTTCTCGAGGTTGCCCGCGTACGTGAGCGCGTCGAGCGACACGACCTCGTGCGGCGTCTCGGCGAGCAGATGGTGGACGACGTTCGACGAGATGAAGCCCGCGCCGCCGGTGACGAGCACGCGCTTGCTCACAGCTCGCGCTCGATCGTGTAGAGGGGCCGGCCTTCCACGTCCCGCTGGATCCGGCCCAGGTACTCGCCGACGAGCGCGAGGATGAAGCCCTGGATGCCGAGCACGAACACGATGGCGGCACCTCCGAAGAGCGGGCCGGGGAAGTCGTCCTCGCCGATCCAGTACGCGACCCCGTAGAGCCCGAGGGCGAAGGCCGCAAGCGAACAGACGACGCCGAGGATGACGCCGATCCACTGGATCGGCTGAGGCCAGAAGCCGGCAAGGACGTGCAACGCGGTCCGCGTCAGCCGCAAGGGCGAGTATCGCGACGAGCCCTGGCGGGGCGCATGCTGGACGTCCACCTCGACGACGCTCGCACCGCCGGATAGCACGAGCGCCTTCGTGAACTTCTGCTTGCCGATCGCAGCCCAGCATCGGTTGGAGCGCCTCCCGCCGGTACGCGTTGAAGGCGCAGCCGAAGTCGGAGACCGCCACGCCGGTGAAGCGGCGCAGCATCCCGTTGATCAGCCGCGAGGGAAGCGTCCGGCCCCAGGGGTCACGACGAGCGACCCGGCGCCCGCTCGCGACGTCCGCGCCGCCGTCGACAGCCGCGACGAGCTTCGGGATGTCCTCGGGCGCGTTCTGGAGATCGCCGTCCATCGTCACGACGATGTCGCCGCGCGCGCGGACGAGCCCGGCGTGCATCGCCGGATGCTGGCCGAAGTTGCGCCGAAAGCGCACGGCCCGTACGCGCCCGTCTGCGGCATGGAGCCGCTCCAGCTGGGCGAAGCTGCCGTCCGTCGACCCGTCGTCCACGAACACGACCTCCCACGGCCGCCCAGCTCGTCGAGCGCGGCCGCAGCGCGGCGGTAGAGCTCCTCGAGTGAGCCGGCCTCGTTGTAGAGCGTTACGACGACGGAGATCTCCGGCTCCGGTCTCGCAGTGCCCGAGGGCCGCGGGAGCGCTCAGCTCATCCGTGCGCGCCATGCCCAGACATGATGTCGCAGATGCTCGTTCGTCACCTTGCGAAGGGACGCGTCGTCATGGCGATGCCCTCGGTCCTCGTCGATCGGGACGCGGAGCGAATCGTGACCTGGATCGAGCCGGGGACGCCCATCGCGTACCCGCTCGGCCGCGCGAACGGGCGCCTGCGTCCCTTCGAGGAGTGGGACGTCGAGCTCCGCACGTGGAAGGGGCCGGGCAGGCTCGAGCTGACGCCCTTCGGTCGACGGCACTCGATCCGCCTGTTCCGCGGCGACGACGGCACCTTTCGTGGCTGGTACGTGAACCTCCAAGCGCCGCTTGGCGGTTTCACGGTTCGGCGTCGACACGACGGACTGGCAGCTCGACCTCTGGATCGAGGAGAGCGGCGACGTGCACTGGAAGGACGAAGACGACCTCGCCAGGGCCGTCGAGCTGGAGATCATGACGACCGAGGAGGCACGGCTCGCGCGCGAGGAGGCGCATCGAGTACTCGACGAGTGGCCCTTCCCGACCGGTTGGGAGGACTGGCAGCCGGACAGGCGTCTCGCCCCCGCTCGCGCTCCCCGAGGACTGGGATGTGGTCTAGGAAGAAGCCCGGCGGATCGTCGCTCGTCGTCGGGACGCGATGGTCGTTCCGAGGCAAGGACGCAGGGAGCCCGCGTACCGCAGCAGGCGAAGCGTACGTGGGCGACCGAGGACGCCGCCTCGGAGCGATCCAGCGCGTCATGGACGGCACAGTCGATGATTCGCCGGGCCAGAGGCGACGTCATCTGCGTGCGCCAGACCTGGCTCGGCCGCGTCTGGCAGGCGCACGCGTGGTACGTCGTCGCCGACGAGGAGGACGAGCTCGTGCTCTTCGCGCCGATCGGCTCCGAGGCGCGGTTCTCGGGCATCCCCATTCCATGCGACGAGTGGACGCTGAAACGGAGCCTGTTCAAGGAGCACCTCCTCTTGCTCGCGCGGCCGGGCGTCGGGTATTCGACGTCGCTGATCTGGGACGCGAGCTGGACGATTCGCGAGTGGTACGTGAACTTCGAGCGGCCGCTGCGTCCTCGGTCACCGGTCGGCTTCGACTACGTCGACCTGGCACTCGACCTCGTCGTGCGTCCCGACGGAACGCATGAGCTGCCTCGACGAGGACGAGCTGGAGGAAGCGCTCGAACGCGGCGTGCTCACAAAGGAGGACGCTGCCGCGGCGCATGCGGACGCTGCGAAACTGGTCGCCGAATGGCCGTTCCCCACCGGCTGGGAGAGACTGGCGTCCCGACCCCGGCTGGGAGCCGCCCTCGCTCCCAGCCGGGTGGGACGTCGTGCAACCGTGATCAGGTGGGACTGCTGCTCGCCTCCATCCGCACGCGCGGGAGCCAGCCGAGCCACGAAGGCAGGTACCAGTTCCAGCGGCCGAGGACACCCATCGCGGCGGGCAGTACCACTGAGCGGATGAGCGTCGCGTCGATGAGCAGCGCAACGGCGACACCGAAGCCCATCTGCTGGAACATGATCAGGTCGCCCCTGGCAAACCCTGCGAACACGGCGACGATGATGAGCGCCGCGCCGGTGATGATCCGAGCCGTCGACGACACACCGAAGCGACGGCGTCGCTTGTGTCCCCGGTCTCGTCATAACGCTCCTTGATCCGGCTGAGCATGAAGACCTGGTAGTCCATCGATAGGCCGAACAACACGGAGAAGAGGAACAGCGGCACCCAGGCCTCGATCGAGTCCACCTGCTCGAACCCGAGCAGCCCGGCGCCGACTCCGTGCTGGAACACGAGCACGAGCAGCCCGAATGCTGCGCCGACGGACAGGAGGTTGAGAGCGACCGACAGGCCGGCGACCACGAGCGAGCGGAAGACGATCGTCAGCAGCACGAAGGTCAGCCCGAGCACGAACGCGATCACGATCGGCGCGGGGTCGATCACCGAGTCGAAGTAGTCGATGTTCTCGGAGGTCAGGCCGCCCACGAGCACTTCCGCATCGGTGTCACGGAACGCCGCTGGGACGATGCGCGAGCGAAGGTCCCGGACGCCGTCGACCGCGGCCTCGCCCGACGGATCACCCCGAACGGGCACAGTGAGCACTGCAATCTGGCCGTCGGCCGACAGCTCGAGCTGGCCGTCTCCGAATCGGGAGTCGGCGGCCAGCGTCGTCTGCAGGCCGGCGAGCGCGCGGCGAACCTCGGGCCGGCTCGCATTCTCGGTCACGACGATCTCGGTCGGCTCCGTCGTCGCCTCGGGAAACTCACGCGCCAGGACGGTGAATCCCTGCCTCGACTCGAATCGCTCGGGCAGCGTCGACACGCCGTTCGTGCCGACCTTCATGGCGAGAATCGGCGACGCCAGCGCGAGCAGGATGGCGACAGAGATGACCAGGCTAAGCCCCGGCCGTCGCAGCACGCGCCGCACGATGGCACCCCAGAAGCGCCCCTCGGGATTGGCCTTCTCCGTCGACCGGCTGCCGATCAGCGGAATCCGCAGGGCGTCGACGCGGTCTCCCAGCAGACCGAGCAACGCCGGCAGCAACGTCAGCGCCGCGGCTACCGAGACGGCGCCGACGAGGATGGCGCCAACCGCAAGGCTGCGCATGATCGAGCTGGGGACGATGAGCATTCCGAACATCGCAATCACGAAGGCCGTGCCGCTGAAGAGCACCGCCCGGCTCGCCGTCGACCCGGAAGCCGAGATCGCGTCGAGCGGGACCCGTCCACGACCGCGTTCCTCGCGATAGCGAGAGACGACGAAGAGCGCATAGTCGATGCCGAGGGCAAGACCCATACCCGTCAGCATGTTCACGACGAACACCGAGAGCTCGAACTCCTGCGCCACGAGAGCGGTCAGGCCGAGCGCAACGACGATCGAGAACATCGCCATCAGGAGCGGCACGAGCCCGGCCACGACCCCACCGAAGACGAGGACAAGGATGATCAGCGCGGCGGGCAGTCCGAACTGGAGCTCACCTGACTTCAGGTCGTCCTGCGAGAGCTGGTTGAAGTCGTGCTCGCGCGTCTTCTCGCCCGTCACGGTGACCTCGAAGTCCGGATTCGCGTCGGCTTCCCGGACGGTGGCGATGACGTCACCGGCGTAGTCGGCGTCGTAGACGGTCAGCAGCCCGAGGGCCGCCCGCCCGTCGCGCGAGATCACGGGCGCCGACTCGCTCTCCATCGGCACTTCGATCCCGTCGAGCGTCCGGAGCTCGTCGGCGAGCGTGCCGACAAACTGCCGGAACTCCGGCGAGTCGGCTGTGTGGACCAGCGAGCGGACGACGATCGCTTCGGTGGCACGGGAGCCTCCCGGAAACGCCTGCGCCCGCGCATCCACCGCCCGTTCCGACTCGGGATTGTTCGTCGGACGCCCCTCGGTCGTCAGTGCGCCCCCGAGCAGGGCTCCGATCGCTCCGAGCGCGAGCGCCGCAACCACTGCCCACACGGCGATCGTGCGCCAAGGGTGACGGGCACTCGCCACCGCAATCGCCTGAGTCGAGAACTTCATGCCACAACCCCCCTCTCGTTCCAGCTAGTCGTTCTAACGGCTCTCGTACGACGCCGCTTCCTCGAGCGCAGGCGCGGGGCGCCGTGTCGGCTCGCGACGCTGGGCGGGAATCGTCAGCGCAGCCACGGCGCCGACGGCGACGAGCGCTGCGCCGACCCAGACCGCCGGCACGAGGCCGTCTACGAAGCTCTGAGCCGTCTCGTAGCCACCGAGGCTCGCGAAGATCGAGGCCAGCACGGCGACACCGAAGACGCCGCCGAGCTCGCGAATCGCGTTGTTGGCGCCGGAAGCCTGGCCCTCCTCTTGCGGCCGCACCGTGCTCAGCACGACGTTCGCGACCGGCGCGAAGAAGAGCGCCATGCCGATGCCCGAGAGGATGAAGGGGCCGACGAGCTCCGCGTAGGGCACCGTCGGCGTGGAGACCGCGGCCATCCAGCCGAGCCCGATCGCCTGCAGCCCTAGCCCCACGCCCATGATCCGCTGGCCACCGATGCGGTCGGACAGCGCGCCGGCGATCGGCGCCACGAAGATCGGCATCGCCGTCCAGGGGAGGATTCGCAATCCCGCCTGGAGCGGCGAGTAGCCCTGGACGGTCTGGAAGAACTGCGCGAGCAGGAAGATCGAGCCGAACATCCCGAAGAACATGAAGAACGACGCGACGTTCGCGTGGCTGAACGTCCGGTTGCGGAAGAACCGCATCGGCAGCATCGGCTCACGGGCCCGGAGCTCCCAGAGGACGAACGCGGCCACGAGCAGCGCGCCGATGGTCAACGAGCACGACGATCTCTGGGCTCGTCCAGCCCTGACCGTTTCCACGCACGAGGCCCCAGACGATTCCGAGCAGGCCGGCGCTGACGAGCGTCGAGGCCGCGCAGGTCGAGGCTCGCGGTCGGGCCGTGGGTCTCGTCGAGGCGCCGCCAGGCAAGCGGCATCAGTGCGAGGCCGATCGGGACGTTGATCCAGAAGATCCACTGCCACGAGAGGCCCTCGATCACGGCGCCGCCCACGAGCGGGCCGAGCGCGACCGCGAGCCCGCCGATGCCACCCCAGGCGCCGAGCGCGAGCCCGCGGCGTTCGGCCGGAACCGCTGCGCTGAGGATGGTCAGGGTGAGCGGGGCGATGATGGCGCCACCGAAGCCCTGGAGAGCACGTGCGGCGACGAGCGCTTCGATCGAGGGCGCGAGCGCTGCGAGCGCCGACGCAGCCGTGAAGATCCCGAGGCCGACGACGAACAGCCGCCGGCGGCCGAAGCGGTCCCCGAGCGCCGCGCCGGTGAGCAGGAAGACCGCGAACGTCAGCGTGTACGCGTTGACCGTCCACTCGAGGCCTTCGATCGACGCGCCGAGGTCGGTTCGGATGACGGGCAGCGCCGTCGTCACGACGAGGTTGTCGAGCGTGACCATGACGAGCGCGATCGACGTGATCACGAAGGTCCAGAGCGTTCGGTGTCCGATTCGATCTACCATCGTGCCCCTTGTGACTAGTGACTACTTACTCACTTCCATGGTGAAAAAAAACACGGCCTCAGTCGTCCTTCAGGCAGCCCTCCACGAGGCGCTTCGCCCATGCCTCGTCGGCGCCGTAGAGGTCGATCGACGTCATGACGTTGATGAGCATCCCGATCGCGAAGAAGTGCGCCACGCGCTCCTGGAGACGCCGGTGGACTCGACGAGCTGGACGAGCCGGCCGAAGCCACGCCGCACGACGTCGCGAATGTCCGGGTCGTCGCTCGCCGCGTACGCCTGCATCTGGGCCTTCAGCCTGCGCGGGTCGCCCGTGATCATCTCCTTGTAGGAGCGCCGATCGCGGTCAGTGCCTCGCTCGCCTGACAGCCCTTCGGCTGCGGCGCTGAAGGTGTCGTACGTGTCGGCGAGGCAGCGCTCGGCCGACGCGAGGTACAGCCCTTTCTTCGTGCCGAACAGCCGAAAGAGATAGGGCTGGGAGATGCCGACGACGCGCGCGATGGCGTCGGTGGACGAGCCTTCGAACCCGTGATCCGCGAACTCCGTGAGCGCCGCGTCGAGGATCTCCTCGCGCCGCTCCTCGGCCGTCTTACGCGGTGTGGCCGTGACCATGGAAGGAAGTTAGCACTCACTACCTAACTCGTCAAGGCCTGCCTTGCCTCGACGGCGAGCTCGTGCGCGCGAATGCAGATCCCTCCACGCGCGTGGATCGCGTCGATGAGCCGTGCGTACAGGCGATCCCAGCCGCCGGCCGTCGCCGGGTCGAAGCGGTCCGTGTGCCAGAGGATCGAGAAGCCGCCGCCGTGCTCGGCCGCCCAGTCGAGCAGCGACAGCAGGCGGCGCTCTGCCTCCTGGACCGATAGCCCGAGGTACCGCGGCTCGGCAAGCGTGACGTCCATCGACCGCTAGCGGGATCTCGACGAGATCGAGGGGACGGTCACGTTTGACGTCCCACGGTCTGAAGGGATGTGCGATCCCGGCCCGGAAGCCCGGCGCACCACCGAATCCGAGGCTCGAGTCGTACGTGAACCCGAGGTCTGCGAGCGGCGCGAGGTTCGCGTGCGGATCGACGCGCAGGTAGTGGAAGCGCTGCCCGTGGAGCGTCGCGCCGAGGCGCTCGAGCTCCGCCTTCTCGTCCGCGATCAGACCGGGGTCGAAGGCAGCCTCATAGCTCGCGTGCAAGCCGACCTCAGCGCCCAGTCCGAGCAGCGTCTCGACGACACGCGGTCGCAGCACGGTCGTAGTCCTCGGCCGCCGGGCCGTCCTGTACGACCCGGTGCGCCGCGAGGAGGAAGAAGACCGAGACGGCGCCGCGGCGGCGCTCGAGGTCGACGATACGCTCGAAGCTGAAGTTGGGATCGGTGCCGCGTAGCGCGATGGACCGGGGCCGTCGCAAGATCCGCGAGCTTCCCGCCAGGCGGTAGTGCCTCGCCGTTCCCGCAACGCGGCCTTCAAGCGGCCGGCGCCGAGCCGCACGACCCTCGCGCGTCCAGCGCCAGGGAATGTCGACGTCGTGACTGAGCACGACGGCGAAGCGGGCACCGCCCCAGCGCAGCGGTTCGAGACCGAGCTTCGTCCGAAGCCTCTCGAGCGGCGGGTCGAGCGGGTCGAGACAGGTCGCGGAGACGGGGAAGCGGCCGTGCTCGTCGCGAGGACCGTCCAGCTCCTCGATCCTCGCCAGGTGAAAGAACGCCTCGGCCAGCTCGTCGCCCTCGGGGCGCTCACGGCGCTCGACCTGCTCCCAGGCGGACTCGACATATGGCACGTCATCGCCGAAGCCGAGATCGCGGCCGCCGAGGGTGTCGAGCACCCAGTGCGCGCCGTTCGACTGCGGGCGGGATCAGCGGAGGGCCGCCTTGAAGACACGGGCGAGCTGCGCGGCCCCCGGCTTCGGATCGTCGAGGGAGAACACGGGCTCCACGTACGGTGGGCGCTGGAGGACCGGGCTCTCGCCCGCAAGGAGGGTGATCGCCCAGCGACCGTGCTTGCCCTCGGTGGACAGCGGTGCGCCACGCCGATCCAGTAGGTCGAGATACGCGATGCGCGCGAAGTCGACGCCGAGCGCTGCCGCCAGGCCGTGCCACAGCCAGAGCCGCGGATTGACCTCCATGAGCTTGAAGCGGCCGTCGCGTGGATCGCGTTTGAACTCGACCTGCGACACGCCGTTGAACTCGAAGGCGCGGAGCAGGCGCAAGGCGGCATCCACGGTCTCCTGCACCCACACAGCCTCACCCACACGGCACGTGCCCACGACCGGTGGCGACTGGCGAAGCTTGCGGCCGCTGAACAGGCCGAGGACGGTGCCGTCGGCGGCGATGTAGCTCCCCACCGTGTACAGCTCGTCGTCTCCTCCCGGGATGAGCTCCTGCACCATCGGCTCGAAGGGCTCCGCGTCCGCGAACGCCCGCTCGAGCTCGGTCGGCGACTCACAGCGGAAGGCCTGGCGGTGAAAGCGGCCTTCGGAAGCCGTCGGGGTTTGAAGGCTTGACGAGGAGCGGATAGCCGATGCGATCTCCGTCGGCGAGCGCCTCCTCGCGCGATCGGGGATGCGCGGTCTCCGGCACGTCTACGCCCGAGGTGACGGCGCGCTCCAGCTGCTCCCGCTTGCTCTGGACGCGCTTCAGCGTCTCCGGGTCGGGGAACGGGTACAGGTAGCGGTCGCCGAGCTCGTCGCGGTGCCGGCCGATCGCGTTCACGGGAGGATCGTGGGTGGGAATGATCGGAGTGGGACGGCCGATCGCGTCGCCGAGAGCACTGAGGAATGCGATGTAGGCGCCCGTCTCGGTGCCGGGGTCGGGCGACTGGAGCGCCATCGCGTAGCGAGACCGAAACCCGAGCGCGCTCGGTCGGTGGTCGACGGCGAGCACGGGAACGCCCATCCGGCCGAGCGAGCGGATTGCGGTGAGGCCGTTGACGAACGACGCGTCGCACACGACGGCGGGCGGGTAGGAGCCGGAGTGGGCGTACACCGCGACGCGGTCGCGGTTCAGCGTCGGCGCGTTGACCACTGCGCAGATTGTAGGAGCGCGTTCGTCGGGTACCCTGCGGGCATGCGAGCGTTGATGGCGATTTGCGTTGTTGCGATCGCCGCTGTCGCCGGCGTCACAACAAGCGGAAGCGCGTCCGTGTCCGCGAGGAACGTCTCGCTGACGATCACGTTCTGGCCGGACGAGCAGGTCCCCGGCACGTACGAGCGCTGGACGCTCCGCTGCAATCCGATCGGTGGGACGCTGCCGAGCCGCAGGCGCGCGTGCGCGAAGCTGTCGAGCCTGCCGACCGCGTCGTTCGCGCCGGTTCCGAAGGATGCGATCTGCACGCAGATCTACGGCGGCCCGCAGAAAGCAGTCGTGAAAGGCACGATCGGATCGGATGCGGATCTGGTCCTCGTTTCGTCGGCACAACGGCTGCGAGATCGAGCGCTGGGACCGCTTCTACGCCCTGGCTGTTGCCGCCGGGCGGCGCCAGGAGCTAACGCGTCCACACGAGGGGCCACCCCGCGCCTCCTCCCGGTTTCACGGTAGCGGGGAAAGACCGACCTGTGTGTGACGGGTTCGTGCAAGTGTGTGACAGGCGGGCGGCCGCCCGCCGCGGCATCTACGCTCACCCGCGTGTCGGTCGAGTACACGACCTCGCTCGACGGCGTCGAGCCGGAGCACCTCGAGGGCTTCTTCGAACGGTGGCCGAAGCCACCCCCGCCAGAGCGACATCTCGAGATCCTGCGCGGCAGCTACCGCATCGTCCTCGCGCGCGAGACCGAGCTCTCCCCGGGTCGTCGGCTTCGTGAACGCGATCTCGGACGGCATCCTCTACGCCTTCATCCCCTTGCTCGAGGTTCTGCCGTCCCACCGTGGCCGCGGCATTGGCTCGGAGCTCGTCGACGCGCCTCCTCGATGAGCTGAAGGACTTCTACGCCGTCGACCTCATGTGCGACCCAGAGCTGCAGCCGTTCTACGACCGATTCGGCATGCACCGAGCAACCGGGATGATCATCCGCCGCCGATGACCGGGCTCGGCAGCCAGATCACGCGCCTCGCCCAGCACTCGGCGATCTATGGGCTGGGCGGCCTCGTCTCGCGCTTCGTCGCCCTGCTTCTGCTCCCGCTCTATACGCGCTACCTGACGCCGGCCGACTACGGAGCCGTCGAGACGCTCGTCGCGCTCGCGGCGATCCTCGCCACGGTCCTCCGACTCGGCATCGCGAGCGCCTTCTTCCGCTTCTACTTCGACTCGGCCGATACAGCCCATCGCCTGCGCGTCGTCCGCACGTCGTTCTGGTTCACGATGACGATGGCGACGCTGGGGCTCGTCGCCGGGCTCGTCCTCGCCGAGCCGATCTCGAACTGGCTCTTCGACACGGGCGACCACACGACGCTCGTCCGCGTCGTCGTTCGTCCTGCTCTGGGCACAGATGAACTACGAGCAGATGACGAGCCTCTTCCGCGTGGAGGAGCGAGCGGTCGCCTTCACGATCGCGACGCTCGTGAACCTCGCGCTCACCGTCGCGGCCACGGTCCTGTTCGTCGTCGTCTTCGACTGGGGAGCGACCGGCGTCGTAGCCGGCAACTTCACGCGGCACGCTCATCGTCTACGCAGCGTTGCTCGTCTACCGCCACGAGCAGCTCGGCCTGACGCTCGACCGCCCGCTGCTGCGCCAGATGAACCGCTTCGGGATGCCGCTCGTGCCGTCGATGCTCGCACTCTGGCTGCTGAACTTCGGTGACCGGTTCTTCATCCTCAAGCTCGCGGATCAGAGCGAAGTAGGCGTCTACTCGATCGGCGCCCGCATCGCCTCTGCGATGGTGCTGCTGCTGGCGGCCTTTCGGGCGGGTTGGCTTGCCTTTGCCTACTCGATCGAGGACGACGACCGCGCCCGCCGCGCGTACTCGTTCGTGTTGACCTACCTGCTGTTCGTCGCCTCGTGGGCGGCGCTCGCGCTGGCCCTGCTCTCGCCCTGGCTCGTCCGGTGGCTGACGACACCGGCATTCTTCGACGCCTCCGAGGTCGTGCCGTTGCTCGTCTTCGGCGCGGTCGCGCTCGGCGGCTTCAACGTCGTATCGATCGTCCTCGGGCGGAGGAAACGCACGCAGTTCAACTGGGTCGCCACGGGGAGCGGCGCAGCCGTCAGCGTCGTGCTCAACCTCGTCCTCATCCCGCCCTACGGGATCGTCGGCGCAGGCATCGCCAACCTCTCGGCCTTCACGGTGATGTTCCTCGTGATCACATGGTGGTCGCAGCGCGTGTTCTGGGTGCCGTACCAATGGCGGCGCGTGGTGACGGTGGTTGGAGTGGCCGTCGGGCTGACCGTGCTCGGCAAGGCCGTCGACGTGCCACTTGCGGCTGCGATCGCGCTCGTCGCCGTGTACCCGCTCGTGCTCTGGCCGCTTCGCTTCTACCTGCCGACCGAGCTCGCCGCCATCAGGCGCGCGAGCTGCTCGAACCGCGCCGTGAAGTGGCGCAGCGAAGACGGCTCCCACGCGATGCGGTAGCCGCGTAGCAGCGGCACCCGCTCGACGACGTCTCTGGGCGACCTCGATCACATAGTCCACATGGCTCTGGGTGTACGTCCGCCGCGGGATTGCCAGGCGCACGAGGTCCATCGCAGCGGGCTGCTCGGTCCCGTCGGGCCGTCGGCCGAACATCACCGTGCCGATCTCGCAGCCGCGGATGCCGCCTGCTGCGTACAGCTCGACGGCAAGCGCCTGGCCCGGGTACTCGAGCGGCGTGATGTGCGGCAGTAACGCCCGGGCGTCGACGTAGATCGCGTGGCCGCCGAACGGCTGGACGAGCGGCATGTCCGGCTGCGAGCAGGCCGTCGCCGAGATACGCGGTCGAGCGCGTGCGGTAGCGGAGATAGTCGTGGTCGACGGCCTCGGCGAGGCCCTGCGCGATCGCCTCGAGGTCGCGTCCGGCCAGGCCCCCGTAGGTCGGAAACCCTTCCGTGAGGATGCCAAGCGCCCTGCACTGGTCGGCCAGCTCGGGATCGTTCATCGCCACCCAGCCGCCGATGTTCGCGAGCGGGTCCTTCTTCGCGCTCATCGTCATGCCGTCTGCGAGCGACGCCGTCTCGCGGACGATCTCGGCCACCGACCGCTCCCCGTAGCCCTCCTCCCGCTCACGGATGAACCACGCGTTCTCGGCGAAGCGGCAAGCATCGAGGAACAGCGGTACGCCGTGGCGATCGCAGATCGCGCGCACCGCGCGGAGGTTCTCGAGCGACACGGGCTGGCCGCCGCCCGAGTTGTTCGTGATCGTGACGAAGACGACGGGCACGTCGCCCGCGCGCTCCGCGAGCAGAGCCTCGAGCGCCTCGGTGTCCATGTTGCCCTTGAAGGGATGGAGCGCCGACGGGTCGCGGCCCTCGGCGATCGGCAGATCGAGCGCCTCGGCGCCCGTGTGCTCGACGTTCGCGCGCGTCGTGTCGAAGTGCGTGTTGTTGGGGACCACCTTGCCCGGCCCGCCGAGCACCGAGAAGAGGATGCGCTCAGCGGCACGCCCCTGGTGCGTCGGGATGACGTGCTCGAACGGGAACAGCGCCTGTACCGCCTCGAGGAACCGATACCACGAGGGCGAGCCGGCGTAGCTCTCGTCGCCGTGCTGGATGGCCGCCCACTGGTCGCGCGACATCGCGCCAGTCCCGGAGTCGGTGAGGAAGTCGATCAGCACCTCGACGCGGGCAGCCTGAAGAGATTGAAGTCGACCGCCTCCACGCCTGCGCGCCGCTCCTCCTCCGTCGTCAGCCGCAGCGGCTCCACAGAGTGGATCCGGAACGGCTCGATGATCGTGCTGGAATCGTCAACGTATAGGTGGGACGGTCGACGCCGGCGAGCCCCGGGTCGCCCTCGGCCGGCTCGTACCACGAGTAGGCGTAGCGCCCGTCGTCGAGCTCGGCAGCGAACGTCGAGAGCCGCAGCGGCCGGAACGTGTCGCACATGACCGCCAGCTCCGTCGTCTCGGCGACGCCCAGCGACTTCTCCGCGAGGCCCGGTTGCGGCCCGTGCGGCAGACCCGAGGGATGAAGCGTGATCGAGCCCACCTCGATCGCCTTGCGCGAGCCGAAGTTCCCGGAGACGTAATAGATCATCTCCTCGGACTGGAGGTTCGAGTGGTGGTACGGGATCGGGACTGCCTCCGGGTCGAAGTCGAGCTTGCGCGGGCAGAACGAGCAGATGACGAAGTTCTGGCCCTGGAACGTCTGGTGCGAGGGCGGCGGCTGGTGGATGCGCCCGGTGATCGGCTCGAAGTCGTGCACCGAGAACGTCCACGGGAAGAGGTAGCCGTCCCAGCCGACGACGTCGAACGGGTGGTAGTCGAGGACGTACGTCTGGTAACCGCCGCGGACGCGCACCTTGACGACGAACTCGCCCTGCTCACGAATCGTCTGGAGCTCGGTCGGCGGGTGGATGTCGCGGTTCGAGAACGGCGCGCCCTCCAGCAGCTGGCCGTACTCGTTGCGATAGCGGCGCGGGATGGTGATGAGACCTGGTGACTCGAACACGACGATGCCGCTGCTCGCCCTCGGGGACGAAGCGGTACGTCGTGCCGCGCGGGATCATCACGTAGTCGCCGTCGCGGTAGGACAGGTTGCCGAAGGTCGTCTCCAGCGTCCCCGAGCCCTCGTGCACGAAGACGCACTCGTCGTGCTCGCCGTTGCGGAAGAAGTAGTCCATCGTCGACGCCGGGCGGCAGAGCGAGATCTCGACGTCGTCGTTCCACATGAGCACGCGGCGGCCCGTGATCTCGTCTCCGGACGGCTCGACGCCGTACGTCGCGAGGTGGCGGTGCGCATGCGCTTCGGGCACCCACTCCTCGTGCTCGATCGGCTCGAACTCGCCGAGCTCCTTCACGCGGCAGGGCGACTGGAGGTGGTAGAGGATCGACTCGTTGCCGGTGAAGCCCTCGAGGCCCATGACCTCCTCGGTCAAGAGGCGGCCGTTGTCGCGGAAGACGATGTGGCGCTTGCGGGGAATGTCCCCGAGACGGACGTAGAAGGGCATCGTTCCGACCTCCCTGTACTCGAGCTTCGCGTGTACGCGTTGTCGTTCGTACCGCTACGACGACCTGCCCTGGCGCGAGCCTACTGGCTGCATTGACGCGCCGATGTTAGGCCGCCTCGCGTCTTGTCAGGGCGCACGCACCAAACGCTCCCGATGAGACGCCGGAGAAGGGAGACAACCGTCGACACAGGCGAAGACTACGATCCAAACGGCGAAGCGCGCTCGTCGCCGTCGTGGCAAGCTGCATCGCGTGATGGTCCCTCGCGTCCCTGGCCGAGCTCCGATGGCAGTCCGCGGCCTCGCTCGCGGCGCCTCGGCGTCGGGCGCGATCCTCACCCGACGAGCGAACTCGCGACCGATCCTCTACGTGCGCCGCCCGACGTGGTCAGCTCGACGCGACGGGTCACGCTGGCGCATCGTCCCGTACGGCTGTCCAGCGCGGCTTGACGATGTCGACGGCGCACGGTGCCGGTGACTTGCGGCTCCCGGTCGACGAGCCAGTCTTCCTGATCGGCGCACGATCGCCGGACTGTGCGCCGCGACCGACTCCGCGGACTCACGACCGACGTCGTCAGCTTGCAGCGTGCAACGTGTGAAGGCCGCGGTCGAGCACGATCGGCACTTGACGGAAGTCGTCTCAGGCATCGGGCCGTCCGCGGCTGCGTTGAAGCCCATCCTGAATCGGCACGCTCCTCGCGGTGAAGGCGGGCCAGCCCTGCGCGGCGATGACGCGATACACGGCGACGATCGCCGAGCCCACGTACGATCGGCTCGGCTTGACGCAGCAGATGCCGGCGCGAGGCCGAGCACCTCATCCGACGCTGCGAGACTGGATCAGGGCCGTCGCTCGGCTGCACGCAATGACGCTCCGCGAGCTCCTGCGGCTGACTTGCACGAGGCCTGACGCCGGACAGCTGCCCTCAGCTACGCTGGTGGAGGTCGTCCTCGCGGCAGCTTCCGCTTCTTGAGCCACGCGATGGCCCGACCGCCGCGTAGAAGCCGAGCCGCGGCTTCATCGAGCAGCAGCCAGGGCACTTGCAGGCGGGTGCAGCGTTGAGGTCGTCCGCGTAGACGCGCGGCACCCAGCGCGGCCCGCCCCAGCGGAAGTCGAACGCGAACGACCTCACAACGTGCGCCCAGATGAGCCAGGCCGTCCAGCGCGCGATGCCGTAGAAGTACGACGCACGGTAGAGCGTGACGAGCACGTTCTCGGAGACGTAGCGGCCAGCCCAGCGCCAGAACGGGTCGGCGGCGACGATCGTCTCCCTGAAGTACGCGCGCGTGATCACCCGCCAGCTGAGGATGGCCCAGACGACGAAGACGCCGTCCCAGACGAAGCCGAGCCCCGAGAAGTACGCGCCGGCGTCGACGTACCGCCCGGTCTGGCCCGCGTACGCCCACGCCCCGACCGCGTAGAGGTGGTCGGTGAACGGGAAGAAGAGCATCGTGCCGACGGTGTCGCCCATGTCGGTGAACGCATGGGCCCACTGGCCGATGACGAAGCTGTAGGCGACGACCTTGTTGCGAAATATCGCGTAGAGCAGCAGCCCGACGAGCACCCCGAACGTCAGCGAGTGGGTGAAGCCGACACCGGGCCAGCCGCGGTGGAACTGCGCCGGGTTGTCGGCCTTCAACTCCCAGCCGGCGAGGCCGACGCCGTAGACGAACCACTTGGAGAGCAGGTCCGGTGAGTACGAGCCGAGGAGCAGCGGCAGAAAGGCCACGCGCTTGCCCATGTGCTTCTGGATGACGTAGGGCTCGAGGTCGTGCGCCGCCCAGCTCATCGACGGAGGCGCCGGACGAACGCGGGCAGTGCGACGACACACACCAGGAGGTACGCGGCCGCAACGAACCACGAGAAGAGGAATTCGACGGCGGTGACGCCGATCGCGACGTAGACGGCGCCGGCTGCGAGATAGATCGCGAGCTCACGCCAGCCCGTCGCGAGCACCCCCCGAAGTCCGGGCTCCATCGCCGAGATCCTCTCACGACGTCAAGCCAGAGGGCGGAGGGGGCCTCCACCCGGCCGGCAGCTGGGCTTATCGAGCAGCTCCGCCAGCAGCGCGACATCTCGCGCAGCCTGCGCCGTTCGCCTCGTCGCGACTCACCGGGTCGCGCGGACCGCTAGCGCCAGACGTTGCTCCCTCAGCTGTTTCCATGGAGGACGAACACCATTCGCAGCTCGGTTCCCCGATCGGGCCCCGAGACGACGATGAGCTCGTCCGCAAGCTGCTTCATGAGCTTCAGGCCGTAGCCGCCGCCCTCCTGCTCGCGCGTGGCCTCGGCAGGGGTGAATCCCCGCCCTTCGTCTCGCACGACGACGGCGAAGAGCGAATCGACGAGGTCGACAGAGACGGACACGCTCCCACTACCCGAGTCGTACGCGTGCCGCACGGCATTCGACATCGCTTCGTCCACGGCCAGGGCGATGCCGTCCACGGCGTCGGCGTCCGCGCCCGCCTCGACGGCGGCGTCGGCCACCGTACGCCTGACAAGCCTGACGTTGTCTGGGGCGGCGTCGATCGACAGTTCAAGACACGACGTGAAGAGACTCTCCAATCCCCTGGTGACTCACGTTACATACGCCGGCCGCCGCGATCCTAAACATCGCCCACTCATCCTTCCTGAGCCTCCATCAGGAGGATCACGCCGGGACGCAGGCACCCACGTCGACGCACTTCGAAGACAAGCGGCCGCCGCTCACATGCCGTCGTCGTCAGGCGACGATGCGATACACCTGAAAGCACTCCGCGAACTCGCGGTTGACGTTCACGCCGTGCATCCGGGCGAGATTGCGGATGTACTCCGGGTCGGCGTAGCGGCGATGCTGCTGCGAGGCGTATTTCGAGAGCGCGGCGATCTTGCGCTCGACGTGCGGCTCGTCCAAGGCGACGTACGCCTGGTACGCGAAATCGAAGTTGTTCCACGGAATCTCGTAGCCGAGAATCGTCGTCCGCTTGAACGCGCGGAGCCCCTCGGCGGCGATGACCTGGTGATCCTGGTGGACGTCGTGCAGCGACGGCTGGAACACGACGTCGGGGCTCCAGTCCTCCCAGAGCCCGATCAGCAGCTCGAGGATGTCCTGGCGATGGACGGGAAACGTCCGCACCTCGAAATCGTGGACGTCGAGGTTGCCGTCGGGGATGCCGAGCTCGGCTGTCGCGTCGCGCACCTCGCGAGCGAGCGTGTCAGGTGCAAAGCCGTCCGGTAGCGACTTCGTCGCAATGGAGAAGGCGACGTACCGCACCTCGACGCCCTGCTCGACGAGCCGTGCCATCGTGCCGCCGCAGCCGAACTCGCCGTCGTCCGTGTGCGGCGCCAACACGAGCGCCCGCTTCGCGGCACTGAGCATTGCGGGATTCTCGCACTGTTTACGCTTCGGTCCCCGCCATGACCTACGAGACGCTCGCCGAAGTGGCCGCGCTGGTCGGAGCCTCCGGCTGCGGGCTCCTCCTGCTCGGGACACCGCGGCGGTGGCTGCTCACCGCCGGCTTCGCCCTGCTCGTCGCCGCCGAGGCGATGCTCGTCGTCGCGTTGCTGCCCCGCGACGACCTCGAACGGCTGCTGTCGGCCGCCGGCGCCGCAGTCCTTATCGTGGGAGCCGCTCGCCGCCGTCGGCGGCGCCTGGGCGTTCGTCCGCTGGCCGTCTGCCGTACCCGTCGCCCTGCTGCTGGCCGCGCCGTTCCGCATCCCCGTCGAGCTCGGGAGCCAGGAGGCGTTCCTCCTGCTGCCGCTCTACGCCGTGCTCGACGGCGCTGCGCTCGCTCTTCTCTACCGCGCTTTCCGGGGCGAGGACCTGCCGGCGATCCCCCTCTGGATTGCCGCGCCATCCGCAGCCTTCATCGGCTGGGTGTCGCTCTCCCTGCTCTGGGCGGTCGACCCCGAACAGGGCTCCATCGTCCTGCTCTTCTTCATGTTCCCGTTCGCAGCGCTGCTCGCGATCGTCGCACGCTCACCGTTCGCCTCGTGGCTGCCGCGGGCGCTGGCCGTCTCGCTCGTCGGCCTTGCAGCGGTGTTCGCCGCCATCGGCCTCTACCAGGCATGGACCCACACGCTCGTCTTCGCGCAGGACCTGCGCGTCGCGAACGCCTATGCGACGTACTTCCGCGTTACCTCGCTCTTCAAGGATCCGAGCATCTACGGCCGGCAGCTCGTGCTCGCGCTGGTGCTGCTCGTCGTCCTGCTCTGGGTGCGCCGCATGGATCCCGTCCGGGCTGCGCTGCTCGCCGGCGTGATCTTCGGCGGGCTCTACTTCTCGTACTCACAGTCGAGCCTGCTCGTCCTCTTCGCCACGGTGCTCGTCGCGAGCGTCCTCCTCGCCGAGCGGCCCAGCCGCAACGTCGTCGTCGCGGTGGCGGCGGCCGTAGCGCTCGCCGCGAGCGCACTCGCCGTTGCCTCGGTGAGGGACGACGGGCTGGCGAGAGCCACGAGCGGCCGCACCCGGCTCGTCTCGGTGACCGGTCGCGTCATCGCCAACCATCCCGTGGCCGGTGTCGGCATCGGCAGCCAGCCGCTCGCCGCGAAGCAGGAGCTCGAGACGCGGCGCCGCGCCGCGAAGAACGCGTCCCACACGACGCCGCTGACGGTGCTCGCCGAGCTCGGGGCCGTGGGCTTCGTCCTGTACATCGCGTTCCTGGCCGGCGCTGCGCGGCTGCTCTGGGAGGCCTTTCGGCGTGAGCGGCTCCTGGGCCTCGGGCTCGCAGCCTGCTTCCTCGTGCTGCTCCTCCACTCGCTGTTCTACTCCGGCTTCTTCGAGGACCCCGTCATGTGGGGGGTGCTCGGCGTGGCGGCGATCCTCGTCACCCGGCCACCGCCCAGGGAGCCGCGGCGAGCCGTGCCCGCCGGTTCGCTGCTCGGGCGCGTCGAGGCCCGCTGGCACACTTAGCCAGCTCGCTCTCGCCCATGCGTAGGAAGTTGCTGCTCGCCGCTGCAGGCGGCCTCGTGCTCGTCGTCGCCGGGCTGGCGACCGGCTGGTTCGTGCTCGTGGACCGGTCGACGCCGCAGGGCGCGCTCGACACCGACCTCGAAGGCGTGACGACCGTCCGCCCGCGCAAGCCGAGAAAACCGAAGCCGCCACCGCCACCGCCGCCGCCCGAGGAGGTCGTCGAACGGCCGTGCTGGAACGAGTTCGGCGGCAACCCCCAGCGGTCGCTGGCGAGGGTACGCATCCAACTCGGCGCGCCGACAAAGGCTCGCTGGGCGCGCGCGATGGGCAGCTACATGGAATACCCGCCGAGCTACTGCGACGGTCACCTCTACGTCAACACCTACGCCGGTCGCACCGTCGCGCTCGATGCGTCGAACGGGAAGGTGCTGTGGCAACGGGGCGGCAGAGGTGCGAAGGCGTCCTCGCCCGCGATCGCCGGGCCGCGCCTCATCGTCTCGTCCCACGACGGGTCGGTGACGGCGCTCGATCGGGCGGACGGGACAGTGCTCTGGCGCCTGAAGATGAACGCGAAGGTCGAGTCGTCGCCGGTCGCGATCGGCAACACCGTGTACTTCGGCGCCACGGACGGTCGCGTCTTCGCGGTCAACTCCTCGACGGGGGCGGTTCGCTGGGCGTACGACACCGGCGGCCGCATCAACTCGAGCCCGTCGATCTACGGCAATCGCCTGTGCGTCTCCACGTACGCGGGCTCGATCTTCTGTCTGGATCGCACGGACGGCTCGAAGCTCTGGAGCCGCTACTTCAAGCGCGACTTCTTCCGCTACGAGAGCTTCTATTCGAGCCCGTCGACGGACGGCAGGAGGGTGTTCGCCGTCTCCCGCTCCGGACGGGTCTATGCGGTGAGGGCCCGCGACGGCAAGCGGCTCTGGACGGGTAGCGTCGGCGGGCTCGGCTACACGACGCCGGCGGTCGCCGCCGGGCGGGTGCTCGTAGGCGGCTTCGACGGCGCCCTACGCGCCTACAGCGCCGCCACGGGACGCGAGCTCTGGCGTCGCTATGTGCCGGGTCGCATCCTCGGCGCCGCAGTCATCGTCGGCAACCTCGTGTTCTTCTCGACGCTGGAGACGAATACGTATGCCGCGCGGGTCGAGAGCGGCAAGGTCGTCTGGCGGATCGGCATGGGGAAGTACTCACCGGGCATCGCGACGGATCACCATTACTACTTCTCGCTGAACGGGATGCTCGTGTCGTACCGAGGGCGCAACAGCCCGCCGGAGCCGAAGATCACAGCGGACGGTGACGGCGGCGCCAAAGCGGGGAAACGCGGAGCGCGAAAGCAGCGGCGTTCCAAGCAGTGATCCTCGCCGCGTACGAGGCTCGCCGCAGGCGGCCTCGTATCGTCGGCGCGCTGCGGGTCTCGTAGCCGAGCTCGGCGAGGACGTCTCCCGCGACGGCCTCGAACGCCTGCACGTCAGCCGGGGGCATCTCCGTCTTCCAGTCACGCAGACCCGGCGTCGGCGGACGCGTGAGACTCTGCTGGTGCGGCTGACGGGTGACGTCAACGCTGCTCGCGTAGTCGAGCATCGCCGGCTCGAACGAGAGGCCAACGTGGTCGCAGATCTGGCGCAGTACCCGCTCGGGCTCGGCGACGAGCTGCTCGTAGCGCACCTCGAGCATTCGGGGCCCGACGCGCTTCCCGAGCTCGTGCGCGGCGACGATCTCTGCCCGCCACTGGCAGGCGAAGCCCGCCGCGTCCTGCGGGTGCGCCCACGAGCGTGTCACGATCCCCTCCGGCATCTGCGCGAACGAGAGTGCGCAGTCGCGGCCGTCGCGGATCAGGTGGACGTACAGGGCGGTGGGGAAGAGGCGCTCGAGCATCGGCAGGCGCTGCATGTACATCGGCGTCTTGTCGCCCCAGCGCTCCTTGCCCTGCGCCTCGGCGTAGGCCGAGTACACGGCGCCGATCGCCTCGCCCGGAGGCTGGGCTGCCCTGAGCCTTGCGCGTACGGCCTCGACGTCGACCTCCCATTCGCGCAGCGTCGGCAGACGGCGGAGGTCGTCGACGAAGGCATCGACGTCGATCGGTCCACGGTGGCGATCGGCGAGCTGCGGGATGAAGTACGACTCGTCGGGAATGGCCAGCCGTGAGTGGCGATCGAGCATGACGCGCAGCAGCGTCGTTCCCGACCGACGCACGCCGAGGACGAGGACCGGCGGCGCGCTCACGGCCGACGGACGAACAGGAAGCCGCGGGAGCTCTGGCCGCCCACGGTTGCGACGAGGACGTACGTGCCCGGCCGGTCGGGAGCCTTTAGGCGGATGACGCGTCTCGCTACGCCACGGTCGACGATGCTCGACCCGCGCCGCAGGATCCACGGCACCCGCGAGGCGTCGGTGTCCATGCCCACGCCCGCGCGCTCGCCCGGCGCAGCCACGATGCTCGTCTCCTCGAGCCGGATGTAGCGCAAGGGCACGACGGCCGCGAGCACGGCCCTCGAGACGTTTCCGGCAAGGTCTCTGGCTCGAATCGTGAGCCGATACCTTCCGGGCGGAAGGCGATCCCCATCCGCAGCGCCGCCGAGCCACTGGAGCACCCCGGCCGGACGCTGCGAGCGGCTGACGACGCTCAACCGGGCGTTGGCGTACAGCAGACCGCGGGCGCGCTCATTTGCGCGGTAGCGGATCCGGACGATGTCTCCGCGGCCGTCACCGTCGGGCGAGATGGCGCGGGGCCGCACAGACGTCACCCGGACGACAGGTGCCGTCATGTCCACGTGGATCGGATTCGGAAGCACGATCGTACGATCCGCTCTGCCCAGCTCGACCTTCGGGCGGTAGCGGCCTTCCGCCACGAGCTGCCCCTCGTCGTCGCGGCCGTCCCAGAGGAACTCGTGTGGCCCACGGGCCGTACGCACCCCGCGGAGGAGCGTGCGTACCTCCTCGCCCTCGTCGTCGAGCAGGGAAAGCCTCAGCCGGTCGGCTCGCCGCAACCGGAAGCCGATGCTCGCGCGGCGCTGCGGGCACTCGCACACGGGCGAGAACACCTTGTCCACCGCCGTTCCCGTGACCGGCGACTTCTCGACCTTCAGCCGCTCGGCGACCCCGAACGCGACAGCCGAGCCGACTAGCAGCGCAAGGGCGACGAGGAGCGGAACGTGGCGCCGCACGAGGCGCCGATTCTAGGAGGGATTGGCGGAACGTCGCTCGTCGTCGGGACGCGATGGTCGTTCCGAGGCAAGGACGCAGGGAGCCCGCGTACCCGCAGCGGGCGGAGCGTACGTGGGCGACCGAGGACGCCGCCTCGGGGCGATCCAGTGCGTCATGGACGGCACAGTCGATGTTTCGCCAAGCCCTCATGGAGGACCGGGTATGGTGCCCCGGCGATGCGGACCGCTCCCGTAATCGCCGCCATGGGTCTGGCCACCGTGCTCGTAGCGCCTTCTTCGGGGGCGCAGCATGCGGGACCGATCGACCTCGTGGGCCACGTCGGGATCCGGATCGTCGGCGGGGCGGCGGACGACCGCGTCGGCTGGTCGGTCGCGCGGGCCGGTGACGTCAACGGCGACCGGCGAATGGACGTGATCATCGGCGCACCCACTGCGGGCTACAACGACCGGGAGGCGTCGGGCTCCGCGTACGTGATCTTCGGGCAGCGCGCGACAGCGACGATCGACCTCGCAGACCTCGGCAGCGCCGGTTTCCGCATCGACGGCGCCGCGATCGGCGACGCCGCCGGGTTTGCGGTCTCGACAGCAGGCGACGTCAACGGTGACGGCAATGCGGACGTGCTCGTGGGGGCGCCTGAGACCGACAACAACGATCGGCCGCAGGCTGGCTCCGTGTACGTGGTCTACGGAGGACGATCGTCCGCGAACGTCGACCTCGCGGCGCTCGGAAGTCGCGGCTTTCGAATCGACGGCGCCGCGGGCTCCGAGCTCGCCGGCTGGTCCGTCGCGGACGCCGGCGACGTCAACGGCGACCGGCGGCGAGACGTGCTCGTCGGAGCACCGTTCGCAGACAACGGGCCGCCGGTCTTCGTCGAGGGCTTCGGGACGATCGAACGAGAGCAGTCGGGTTCGCTGTACGTCGTCTTCGGCCAGGCGCAGAGAGCGAGCGTCGACCTCGCCGCGCTCGGGACCCGGGGCTTCCGCATCGACGGCCCCGAGCCGGTCAGCCGCCTCGGCTGGTCATCGGCACGGGCCGGCGACCTGAACCGCGACGACAGGGCCGACATCATCGTCGGCGCTCCGTTCGTGAGCCACAACGAGCGCAACTTCTCGGGCACGGCGTACGTGATCTTCGGCAAGAGCTCGGCGGACACCGTGGACACGGCGGAGCTCGGGCAGCGTGGCCTCCAGATCGACGGAGACGGCGTCGGCGAGATCATCTTCGGTGGGGCAGGCTGGTCCGTCTCGGGGCCCGGCGACGTCAACGGGGACGGTCGGGACGACGTCCTCATCGGCTCGACGGCCGCCGATGCCTTGCAGGCGCGAGGACTCGGGCTCGGCCTACGCCGTCTTCGGGCAGGGCCCCGGCGTCATCGACCTGGCGTCGCTTCGCAACCGCGGCTTTCGCATCGACGGTGCGGCCGAGTTCGACTACACGGGAAGCTCCGTCGCCGGACCGGGTGACCTGAACGGGGACGGCCTGGCAGACCTCGTCGTCAGCGCAGAGCAGGCCGACCGAAACGGCCGCGACGACTCGGGCTCCGCCTACGTCGTCTTCGGCAAGCGCTCGGCGGCGAGAATCGACCTGGCGAAGCTCGGCGCGCGCGGATTGCGGCTCGACGGCGCCGCCGCCCAAGATCTCACGAGCTGGTCGGTCTCGGGCCTGGGCGACATGAACGGCGACGGACAGCCGGACCTCATCCTCGGCGCGCAGGCCGCGAACGCCTCGGGCCGCGAGAACGCCGGGGCCGCCTACATCGCATTCCTGCCGGACATCACGCTTCCCGGTCTGAAGGCGAGCTTCCGCTCGCCGCAGCGCGTGCTCCGGACGGGCGTCCTCGTCACGGCGTCCTGCAGCGAGCCCTGCACGCTCAACGTCTCGGCAACGGTGGCGGGGATGCGACTGACACCGGTGTCGGCGCAACTGCGGTCAGCGGGTCGGCGCACGGTGAGGCTCGCATTGGCGCCCACGGTACGAGCGCGCCTTGCCCCTCTCCTCCGCAGCGGCAAGCCGACATCGGCGACGGTGACCGTGCGAGCCGCCGACGCCGCGGGGAACGCGACGACGAGGCGCAGCGTCATCAAGGTCAGTCGCTAGCCGGGTCGGCGCCCACCGGCAGACTGCCGTTGCGGCCGCGCTGGAAGCGAATCCAGCTGTGGCGGCCCAGCCAGACGAGAAGCGCAGTCGCCCCGGCTGCGAGCGCGACGACGACGATGATTCCTGCGCCGGGGACGTCGAGCAGCTTGATGCCGGCCAGGCCGAGGACGCCCGCCAGCAGGAAGCGGAGCGGCCGCTCGGGGATGGAGAGGGTTAGCCGTCCGCCTATAAGGACGCCGGGGATCGAGCCGAGCAGGAGCCAGCCCAGGATCTCGAAGTCGATGTTGCCGGCCGCCCAGTGTGCCGCCCCGGCCACGTACAGAAGCACGGCGGCGTGGAAGATGTCGGTGCCGACGACCTTGTGGGCGCGAAGCGGGAAGATGATGAGCAGCGTCAGGCCGAAGAATACGCCGCTACCCACGGAAGTCAGGCCGACGATGAACCCGCCGAAGACCCCGATGAGAACCGCCGCGATCCGGTCCCGTCGCGTCAGCTGCCAGTCGACGTCGCCAATCGCCTTCTTCTGGACGAGGCTCTTCGCGATCAGCCCGACTGCCCCGAAGAGCAGCGCTCCACCGAGCACCTGCCCCATGACCGACTCCACGTCGTCCCCGTAGCGCTCGGTCAACTGGAAGTTGACCCACACGCCGAGCAGCGACGCGGGCGCCGACCCGACGAGCATCCACCCCGCCAGTCGTGCCCGGACGTTTCCCATGCGCCGGTGCTGAACGGCGCTGACACTCTTGAACGCGGCACCGTGCGCAATGTCCGTCCCGATCGCCGTCGACGGCGGCACACCGAAGAGGAAGACGAGCAACGGCGTCATCAGCGAGCCACCGCCCATGCCTGTCATCCCGACGAGCACCCCCGTGAACAACCCAAGAAGGGTGTACTGCCAGGTCACCGCTAGCTGTTTCTGTACGCCTCGATCAGAACCTCTGCGACCTCCGGTCGTGTGAACTCGACCGGTGGTACCTCACCTTCGCCGAGCATCTCTCGCACCTTCGTCCCCGAGAGAAAGACGCGGTCCTCGGGCCCGTGCGGGCACGACTTCGTGCTCGCCATCGACCCGCAGACGTTGCACCAGAACGTGTGCTCGAAGAACATCGGCTCGATGTCGAGCTCGTGTGGCTCGAAGTCGTCGAAGATGAGCTGCGCGTCGTAGGTGCCGTAGTAGTCGCCGACGCCCGCGTGGTCGCGGCCGACGATGAAGTGCGAGCAGCCGTAGTTCTTGCGACAGATCGCGTGCCAGATCGCCTCGCGCGGACCCGCGTAGCGCATTGCGGCTGGAAAGGCCGAGAGGAGCACGCGGTCCTCCGGGTAGTAGCCACTGAGCAGCTGCCGGTAGCACTCGACCCGCACGTCGGCGGGTACGTCGTCCGACTTCGTGTCACCCACGAGCGGATGGACGAGCAGGCCGTCGACGGTCTCGAGCGCGACTTTCGTGAGGTACTCGTGCGCGCGGTGGATGGGGTTGCGTGTCTGAAAGCCGACCACGCGGCGCCAGCCACGCTCGGCGAACGTCGCACGCGTCTCGGCGGGGTCGCGCGCAAGCTCCGGATACGGAGGCGGAACCCGCTCGAAGACGGTCACGCGACCCGCAAGGTAGAGCGGCTTCTGGTCGTACAGGCGCGCTACGCCCGGATGCTCGGCGTCCGTCGTGCGGAAGCACTGTTCGGCCTCGCGCTCCTTGTCGTACTCGAACACCTCCTGCACCTCGAGCGTGGCGAGCGGGCGGCCATCCTCGTCCGCGAGGGCGACAACGTCGCCCTTCGGCGCCTCGTCCACGGCCAGGCACACGGGTAGCGCCCAGGGCAGCCCGGAAGCGAGCCGCATGCCGTCGACTACGCCCTCGTAGTCCTCGCGCCCCATGAAGCCTTCGAGCGGCGACAGCGCGCCGACGGCAAGCATGTCGAGGTCGGAGACCTCGCGCGAGGTGAGCGTCAGCCGCTCCAGGCCGTCCACGCCTTCGGGCCGCTCGCCGGTGCGGTCGACGAGCGTGCCGCCGTGCGGCGCGATGAGGTGATCGACCGTCACGGCCGTCACGAAGCCACCGCCGGCTTCACGAGCCCGAGCTCCTCGAGCTTCGCCACCACGAGCTGCGCCGACTCCTCGGGCGAGTGCGCCTCGGTGTCGATCACGAGCTCGGGGTTCGTCGGCGCCTCGTACGGGTCGTCGACGCCCGTGAAGCCCTTGATCTCGCCTGCGAAGGCCTTCTCGTAGAGGCCCTTCACGTCACGCTTCGCGCACTCCTCGACGGAGGCGGCGACGTAGACCTCCACGAACGCGCCCCACTCCTCGACCATCGAACGGGCCTTCTGCCGCGTCTCCTCGTACGGGGAGATCGCGGCGGCGATCACCGCGCCACCCTGCCGCGTGAGCCGGGACGCGACCCAGCCGATGCGCTCGATGTTCGTGTCGCGGTCCTCCTTCGAGAAGCCAAGGCCCTTCGAGAGATGCGTGCGGACGGTGTCGCCGTCCAGGTACTCGACGACGAGCCCGCGGCGGTCGAGCTCGGGCCCGACGAGATGCGCGATCGTCGACTTGCCGGAGCCCGAGAGGCCGGTGAACCACAGGGTGAAGCCGCCGTCTCGCTTGTGCTCGGACTCGGGGTGCTCATGGGCGTAGATGTGATCGCTCATGCGTCCTTTCCCTCCAGATGGATACCGCACTCCAGCTTGTCCGATCCCGCCCAGCGCCCGGCGCGCTCTTCTTCGTCCGGCGCGGTCGGGCGCGTGCAGGGAATGCAGCCGATCGAACGGTACCCGGAATCGTGGAGCGGGTTGTACGGGAATGTCGTTGTCGCCGATGTACGCCCACACGCGCTCCTCGTCCCAGCCGGCGAGCGGGTGGAGCTTCCAGACCCGGTAGCGGTCCGACCACACCATCTGCGGCGTGTCCACTCGGCTCGGGGACTGGTCGCGCCGGATGCCGGAGATCCACGCGTCGTAGGGCTGGAGCGCGCGGATAAGCGGCTCCACCTTGCGAACATGGCAGCAGCGATCGGGGTCGCGCTCCCAGAGGTTCGGCCCCTCCTGCCGGTGCTGTTCGGCGACCGTCGGAATCTCGGGACGGATGAGCTCGATGCCGTAGCGCTCGACGAGGCGCTCGCGAGTCTCGTAGGACTCGCGGAAGAACAGATGCGTGTCGAGCTCGACGATGTCGATCTTCACGCCCAACTCGGCGACCATGTGCACGAGCACCGACGACTGCTTCTGCCAGGAGCACGTGAGGCAGAGCCGCTCGCCGAAGCGCTCGTACGCGGCGAGGATCAGCTCTTCGGCCGGAGAGCTCCTCGGCACGTGGGAGCGGCAGCTCCCTAGGCGGGCTGCTGAGAGCCATCAGCAGCACCTCCTTCAGCGTGTCCGCCCGGAGACCGCGGCGCAGCGTCTCGAGCGCGATCACCTCGTCCGGCGGGATGTTCCCGAGGTTCACCTCGGGACCGAACTGCCGCACGAACCACGCCTGGGCGGACTTCTGCGGAGCTTCGAAGATGAGGTCGCCGAGCGGGACGCCATGCACGATCTCGTCGACGAGCCCCGTCCGCATCTCGCCGCTCGGCCGGTAGATGCCGGCCGTCCCTCCTTCGCGGCCCTCGGTGATCACCTTCCACGATCCAGCGGCGAGCTCCTCGGTGATCCACTCCACCCACTGGTACGGCGCGAAGATCTCGTCCGCGTCCTTCGAGCCGACCTCGGAGAGAACCGTGAAGTCCTGGGCAAGCTCGCCGATCAGCTCGAGCTTGCGCTCGCGCGGCATGTCGACGACACCGTCGGAGATCTCGACATGAGTGAACCCGTGCTTCGTCAGCCACGCCCGGTACTCGTCGAGCTTGTCCCGCGCGAAGACGACCTCGAAGAACGTCCCACCGCAGACGACAGGCTTGCCGGCTTCCCGGTAGAGCTCGAGCTTGCGGCCGAGGTTCGGCGTCACGGCGCCGGTGCCCCAGCCGAGCTTCACGATGTCGATGTACGGGCCCGCCGTCTCCAGCAGGTCTTCGACGGCGCGGGGCCCGAGACCCTTGTCGATGACGTGGGTCAGGCCGCCGTTTCGCGGCGGCAGGCCGAGGTCGAGATCGAACTCAGATGCGCTCATAGAGCTCCTCCAGCTTCTTCGTCGCCTGCTCTTGGACGTCGTGGAACAGCGAGTTCCCGTGGGAGTCGATGCCGACCCACAGCGGCCCGAAGTCCTTGACGCGGAACTTCCAGAGGCACTCGGGCATGAGCTCCTCCCAGGCCACCTCCTCGATCTCCTCGATCTGCGTCGTCTCGAGCGCGGCCGCGCCGCCGACGATGGCGAAGTAGACCATCCCGTACCGGCGCATCGGCTCGATCGCCTCGTCGGGGAGGCCTCCCTTGCCGCAGATCGCCCGCACGCCGTGGTCGCGCCCCAGCGGCTCCGTGAAGCGCACCATGCGCGCCGAGGTCGTCGTGCCCACGCACATCGGCTCGTACGTACCGTCGTCCCGCTTGCGGACGCCCGGCGCCGTGTGGAGGAGGAACGCGCCGCTCAGGTCCCAGGGCGGCTCGACGCCCTGGTCGAAGATCCGCACCTGCGTGCGGTCCCGGATGCCGATGATGTGGCCGTCGACCGTGACGAGGTCGCCCGCGCGGAGCTTGCGGATCTCATCCTCGGTCGTGGGGAATGGTGCAGGCGATGCTCGGCCATCAGGCGTCCCGGTCGTAGTCGACGACGCCGTCCGCCTGACGTGCGCGCTCGCGCGGCGCGCGGCCCAGCACTGGTAGTTGACGGCGACGGGATTGAGCGTCATGTGCGTGTCGGCGTGCTCGACGTGGACGTGGAGCACGGTCACGTCGCCGCCGAGCCCCATGGGGCCGATGCCGGTCTCGTTGAGCAGGTCGGTCAGCTCCCGTTCGAGCTCTGCGACCTGCGGATCCTCGTTCTCCGAGCCGACGGGCGTGCGATGGCCTCCTTCGCGAGATGCATCGCGTAGTCGGCCGAGCCGCCGATGCCCACGCCGACGATCCCCGGCGGGCACGGCTTGCCGCCCGCGCCGACGATCGACTCGAGGACGAACCTCTTCACGCCCGCGACGCCGTCAGCCGGGACGCACATCTTCAGGAAGCTCATGTTCTCCGAGCCCGAGCCCTTCGGCACGCACTTCACGTCGAGCCCGTCCCAGTCGGGCACGAAGTCCCAGTGGACGATCGGCACGCGGTGCCCGACGTTGGCGCCCGTGTTCTCGCGCGTCAGCGTGTGCACGGTGTTCGAGCGCAGCGGATGCTCGACGGTGGCCCGCTCGGTGCCGTCGCGCAGCGCCTCGTAGATCCGCGCGGGGTGAAGCGGGAAGCCCTCGCCGACGCGGCAGTAGTAGACGGGAATGCCCGTGTCCTGGCAGACGAGGTTCGCCCGCTCCTCGGCCACCTGGACGTTCTTGAGAATCGTGTCGAGCACGCGCTTGCCCGTCGGGTGCGTCTCACGGCCGGCCGCGTCTGCCAGCGCGTCGCGGAGGTCCTGCGGGATGTCCTTCAGGGCCCACACGTAGAGGTGGGCTGCTGCGTCCTCGACGACCTTGTGCAGATCGGTGGCGATCACGCCGCCGCCCTCGCGGCGGCTGCCCGCCCGGCTCGCCGCCCGAACACGCAGCACTCGAGCAGCGAGTTGCCCATCATCCGGTTCCGCCCGTGCGTGCCGCCCGCGATCTCGCCGCACGCGAAGAGGCCGGGCACCGTTGTCTCGGCGTCCTCCGAGATGACGAGGCCTCCGTTCTGGTAGTGGAGGACGGGGTACGTGAGGATGGGCTCCGAGAGCGGGTCGATGCCGCCGGCGCGATAGCGGCGCAGCATGTACGGCAGCGAGATGTCGGCATCGGCCTCCGGGATGCGGGTCGTGTCGAGGTAGACAGCGGGGCGGCCGTCGGGGGACTCGACGCCGTTGCCCTTCGACACCTCGTCGAAGATGGCCTGCGAGACGACATCGCGCGGACCGAGCGAGTCTGTGAACTCCTCCCCGTCGGCGTTGAGCAGGACGGCGCCGTAGGCACGTGTCGTCTCGGGGATCGAATACCCCTGCATCGTCTCCGGCCAGGCGCCGCCGTTCGGGTGGTACTGGAGAGCGTCGAGGTCCCGCGCCTCGGCCCCGAGGCGCACGCGCGATCTGCGTGACCTCGCCCGTGGCGCCGGGGTGATTCGTCGTCAGCTCGTGGCGCACCTGCGCCTCGCGGTAGCAGCGCCCGCCGGCCGCGAGCACGACGGCGCCCGCCTCGATCTCATGCTCGCCGCAGCGCGCGCGCCAGCCCGCTGGCGTCGGCTCGAGGTCCCGCAAGGGCGACTTCGGGAAGGCGTCGGCGCTCGACGCCTCGACCACCCGCCGCAGGCTCTTGGTAATCGCGTGGCCGGTGCGGTCGCCCACCTGGAGTAGCCGCTTCCGCGTCGCGCCACCGCAGCGAGCGAGCCGGTAGCCGCCGTTGTCGTCGCGTGAACTCCACGCCGTGCTCCTCGAGCCAATGGATGGCCGAAGGCGCCTCGGAGGTGAGAATCTCGACAAGCCGGAGGTCGGCGGTCTCGTGCGAGCTCGCCCAGACGTCGGCCGCGTGCTGCTCGGGCGAGTCGTCTTCGCCGAACGCAGCCTGGATGCCGCCCTGCGCCTTCGCGGAGTTGCACGACTGCAGCGCGTCCTTCGTCACGAGCGCCACACGCGCTCCCGCAGCCTCGGCACTGACGGCAGCCGCGAGACCGGAAGCGCCCGACCCGACGACGAGGACGTCGTATGCGCGCGCAGCCGTCACGACGGCACGAGTGTAGCTAATTCCTGGAATTAGCGAAGCTTATTCATGCTGCAGGCAGCGGGGCCCCTCCCGCACGGGAGAGGCCCAGCTACGAAGAGCGCTCTAGGACCCTGGACGTGTCGTCGCCGGGAGGCGGCGGAGGCGGCGTCTCGGATGGCGTCGAGGGCGGCGGCGGGCTCGACCCTCCGCCTGCCGGAGCCGCCACTGCCGAGCTTCTGAAGGTCGCCGAGACTCTCGCCGGTGAGCTTCATGTTCGCCCACGCGCCGATGCAGATCGACGACTGCGAGGATGAGGCCCAGCCAGGCGGCCCACGTACGGAACTCGTTGTCTGCGAAGAACTTGATGACGGTGAAGAGCAGCAAGAGGATCGCCAGGAACGGCCGTGACCATTGCCGGCCCGACGCCGACGTCGAAGTTCATGTTCGCTAGCCGAACCGCCTGCCAGGCGATGATCGCGATCGCGAGCAGACCGGCGATCCAGCCGACGCCGTTCCACATGCTGACCCCGGCCTCGCCGAACGCGCCGAGATCGACCTCCTGCCAGTTGAAGAACGAGATGATCAGGAACGCGATGGTGGCGCCGAGTACGACCTTCGCGCCGTGGTTAATCTCCGCAAGCTTGTCCATGCAGCTCGTCCTTTCCTTGGTGAATGGCCGGGGCCTGGATTTAACCGCAGTTTCGGCGTACTTACAAACCCGCGCGCCTACCAGACCGACCGCAGCAGCTCGGCGATCTCCGCCGGGCTCGCCGGCCGCGGGTTCGCGCGCGCGCCCGGCCGAGCGGCGACGGCCTCGGCCAGCTCGTCCAGGTCCTCGTGCGGCACGCCGAGATCGCGGAGCCGCGTGAAGCCGGCGAGGCGGCCGAGCTCCTCCACCGTCTCCACGGGCACCACCTCGAGGGCGAGCGGCGCGACGTCGGCGTTGAAGCGCATCGCCGCCGGCAGGCAGATGGCATTGAGCGCCCCGTGCGGCAGGCCGTAGCGGCCGCCGATCGCCTGCGCCATTGCGTGGCCGAGACCGAGGCCGTGCGCCGCGAGCGCCTCCCCGGCCGCGGCCGCTCCTTCGAGCAGATGCGTGCGTGCCTCCAGGTCGTCGAGGTTCTCCAGCACCTGCGGCAGCCACTCGACGATGAGCGCAGCGCCGCGACGCGCAGGCTCGAGGTCGCCGGGGTACAACGCCTCGACGCAGTGTGCGAGTGCATTCATCGCCGTGCCGCCGGACGCCGGCCGGGGGAGGTCGAGCGTGAGCTTCGGCTCGTAGACGATCCCGGCCGGGTTCGCTCCCGACCCTCCGCCGACCATGCGCTTGTCGGGATCGCGGACGCCGTAGAACTCGGTCCACTCCGCGCCCGAGTACGTCGTCGGCACCGAGACGAGCGGCAGACCGGCCGCGGCCGACGCTGCCTTCCCCGTGTCGATCGCGCTGCCGCCGCCTGCGGCGAGCACGCCGTCGACGGCGTCCGGCACAGCGATCCGATGCGAGGGGATCTCGCTCCAGCGCGCGGCGGCCGGCAGGCCGGCGTCATCCCAGCGCGGGCTCGCGACGAGGAACGGCCGCTCGATGTCGAGCTCCGCGAGGAGCGGCGCGAGCTCGTCGATCCCCCAGCGGACGATCACGCCAAGTCGTTCTCTTGCGAAGGCGACGAAGGCTTCTGCGGCGCGGCTCGGCACGCGACCCGTGGCGCGAACGATCGAGATCTGCCGCTGGAGATCGAGCCCGTCGACGACGATCTGTGCCAGCGTCCCGGCGGCCAGATCGGCCTCGACAGCCCGACGAGAGATGAAGGTCGCGCCGTAGCCTGCCTGCACGGCGCTCCTCACGGACTCCTGGAGCCCGAGCACGACCTCGACGCGCAGATCGCGAAGACGCGTGCCCTGGCGGCGGAGCTCGTCTTCGAGCAGCTGGCGGACGCCCGCGCCCTCTTGCATGAGGACGATGGGCAGGTCGCGTAACTCGTCCATGTCGATCGATCCGCCAGCCGACGGGTGATCGGGCGGGCAGACGAGAATCACCTCGTCCGAGAAGAACGGCTCGAACTCGACCGAGCGGCGGCGCCGGGCTGCCCCGACGATGCCGAGCTCGAGCTCGCGCTCGGCGACGAGCGACACGATCGTCTGCGTGTCGTGGACGGACAGGCGAACGTCGAGGTCCCGGTTCTCGGCGTGGAAGTCGCACAGCAGCAGGGGCACAACGATCGCCGCAGGGCCCGTGGACGCCCCGAGCTCGAGCGTTCCGGCCAGCGGGCCCTCGTCCGGGCCGGTGAGCTCCGCCAACAGCTGCTCCTCGAGCGCGAGCAGGCGCTGGGCGCCGCGATAGAGCCGGGTGCCCGCGTCCGTGGGCACCACCCGGCGGCCGGAGCGGTCGAGCAGCTGCGAGCCGAAGCGCTTCTCGAGCGCCCTCACCTGCTGGCTCACCGCGGGCTGGGTGACCCCGAGCGACGCTGCTGCCTGCGAGAAGCTCTCGCGTTCGACGACGGCGCAAAATGCTGCCAGCTGCTTCGTGTCCATAAGCATTTATTATGCAGCGCCCTGGTAGTACGGTCGGGCCGATCAAGGCCGGACGCGTCCCCGGTCCGCTGCCTACACTCGGCGCCGTGACGACCTCGTCCCTCGCGCGGCGCTACGCCGAGCTCACGGAGCACGCGCCTCTGCGCCCGGCCGTCGACACCGCCATCCGAGTCCTCGACATCGTGCTCTCGGGCAGCCTCCTCGTGCTCCTCAGCCCGGTGTGGATCGCGGTCGGCACGCTGGCGCTCGTCGCCGACGGCCGTCCGCTCTTCTACCGCGGCGAGCGGGTCGGCCGCGCCGGCCGAACCTTCGCAATGGTCAAGTTCCGGACGCTGTCGGCAGATGCCGAGAGCCGGCTCGGACCGTACTACGGCGAGGAGCTGACACGACGAACGCAGGCTGAGGTGACGGCGTTCGGCCGCTGGCTTCGCGCTACACAGCTCGACGAGATCCCGCAGCTCTGGAACGTCCTGCGGGGCGACATGAGCTTCGTCGGGCCGCGCCCCATCCGTCCTCGCTTCTTCGAGGAGCTCGCAGCCGACGTCCCCGCCTACTGGCAGCGGCTCGTCGTGCGGCCGGGGCTGACGGGCTCGCCCAGACGCGGATGGGACGCGAGGAGGCGTGGGCCGAGAAGCTCGCACACGACCTCGAATGGGTCGCTGATCGTTCCGTCGGGCTCTACCTGCGGACGGTCGTGAGTACCGGCATGCGCGTCATTCGTCAGTCCCTGCGGGGCGCCTCCGGGCGCGACCAGGCACGCGGATAGAGTGCCCCGCGATGTGCGGGATCTGCGGCATCGCGACGTCAGCAGGCACACCCGATCGGGAGCGCCTCCAGGCGATGGCCGAGTCCCTCGTCCACCGCGGACCTGACTCGAGCGGTATCGTCGTCGACGGCCCGGTCGGCCTGGCGGTTCGCCGCCTCTCGATCATCGACCTCGCAAACGGGGATCAGCCGATCGCCAACGAGGACGCCACGGTCCACGTGGTGCAGAACGGCGAGATCTACAACTTCCGCGAGCTGCGCGCGGAGCTGGAGGCGGCCGGTCACCGCTTCCGGACAAACGCGGACACCGAGGTCCTCGTCCATCTGTACGAAGAGCGGGGCGAGCGGTTCGCCGAGCGTCTGCGCGGCATGTTCGCGATCGCCGTCTGGGACACCCGAAGACGGCGACTGGTACTGGCCCGGGACCGCTTCGGGATCAAGCCGCTCTACTACCGCATCGACGGAGAGGAGCTTTCGTTTGCCTCCGAGCTCCGCGCGCTGCCGAGGGGCGAGATCGACCTGGACGCACTCGAGTGCTTCCTGGCCTTCAACACGATCCCGGCACCGTTCTCGATCTTCCGCAAGACAAGAAAGCTGCTCCCCGGACACATCCTCGTCTGGACCGGTGACGAACCAAAGCTCGAGCGTTTCGCGCGGCCGGCGCCGGCGCCGGCCGCAACCATCCGCCGGGAGGACGAGGAGACGCTCGCCGAAGAGCTCCGCGCATGCCTGCGCGACTCGGTACGCGCTCACCTCATCAGCGACGTGCCCGTCGGCGTGCTGTTGTCGGGAGGCGTCGACTCCGGTGCGCTTGCGGCACTCGTCGCAGAGCAGACCTCGGAGCCCGTGCGCACGTTCACGATCGGCTTCGAAGAGGAGTCGTTCGACGAGCTGGCCGATGCCCGGCTCGTCGCCGAGCGATATGGGACGCGTCATCGCGAGCTCGTACTCAAGCCCGATGCAGCCCTCCTGCTTCCCAGCCTCGCGAAGGCGTTCGACGAGCCCTTCGCGGACTCGTCCGCGCTGCCCACGTACCTCGTCTCCGAGCTTGCGGCACAGGACGTCAAGGTCGCGCTCTCGGGAGAGGGCGGGGACGAGCTCTTCGGCGGCTACTACACCTACGTCGCAGACCTACTCGCGGAGCGAGTCGGGGTCCTCGCCCGCTTCGCCCGGCCGCTCGTCGATCGGCTCCCGAGTTCGAACCGGAAAGCCAGCCTCGACTACCGGCTCAAGCGCTTCGCCCGCGTCGCTCATCTGCCCCCTCTCGAACGGCACCACGGCTGGAAGGAGATCTTCTCCGCCGACGCTCGAGCGGCGCTCACGGTGCACGACAGCAGCTACGACCCGGTCGATCTCTACCGGGCACGCTTCGCAGAGACTAAGGATGCCACGCTGCTCGGGCGGCTCCAGGACGTCGATCTCGGCCTGTATCTCGTCGACGACCTGCTCGTGAAGACCGACCGCGCGTCGATGGCGCACTCGCTCGAGGCACGCGTTCCTTACGTCGATACGAGCGTTGCCGACTTCGCCCTTTCGCTGCCGGACGAGCTCAAGGTACGCGGATTCTCGAAGAAGGTGTTGCTGCGAAAGGCCGTCACGCCGCTCCTTCCCCGATCCGTCATCCACGGCCGCAAGAGGGGCTTCTCGATTCCCGCGGCAGCGTGGCTCCGGGGCGACCTGGAGCCGTTAGCCCGCGACACGCTCGCGAGGACAGTGGTGGAGCGGCAGGGCTTCTTCCGGCCGGAGGCCGTCGACCGCCTGATTGACCGTCACGTGTCGGGCGGCGAGGATCTCTCCCGGCAGTTGTGGGGTCTGCTCGCCTTCACGCTCTGGTACGAGCTGCACGTGGAGCGGCACCCCGGGCCCGTGCGCGTGCCCGAGCTCCTGGCCGAGCGATGAAGGTCTGGATCGACATGACGGCGAGTGCGCACGTGCTCGTATTTCAGACCGCTGATCCGCCTGCTGCGAGAGGGTGGCCACGAGGTCGAGATCACGGCCCGGCAGTACGCGCAGACGCTCGAGCTGCTCGATCTCCACGGCTTGGAAGCCACGGTGATCGGCCGTCACGGCGGCCGATCACGGAGCGCGAAGGCGCGAGCGATGTTCGCGCGCCTGCGCGCGCTGAAGCGCTTCGCGCGTGGGAAAGGCTTTGACGCGGCCCTCGCCCACGGGTCGCACGAGCTGACCCTTACGGCGCGCCGACTGGGGATCCCCAGCACGACGACATTTGACTACGAGTTCGCCAGGCTGCAGCACCAGCTCGGCTGCCGTGCCGCAAACCACGTCGTCGTCCCTGAGGCGATTCCTCCGGAACGGTTGACGACCTACGGCGTGCGACCACCGAAGCTCCGGCGCTACCCGGGTTTGAAGGAGGACTACTACCTCGCCGATTTCCAGCCTAGGCCGGACGTGTTGGAGGACGTCGGCGCGGACCCGGCGCGTGTGACCGTTGTGCTACGGCCACCGCCGGACGTCTCCCTCTACCACCGGCACGCGAACCCGTTGTTTCCCCAGACGCTCGACGCGCTCGGCCGACACGACGACGTCCACGCGGTCGTCTTGCCGCGAACCGAGGAGCAGCGAGACTTCGTCCGCTCGCTCAACCTGCCTTCGGTGATCGTTCCGGACCGAGCCGTCGATGCGCAGAGCATGATCGCGCTCGCAGACGTCGTCGTCTCTGCCGGCGGCACGATGAATCGGGAGGCGGCATCCCTCGGCGTGCCGGTGTACACGACATACGGCGGGCGGCTCGGCGGCGTCGACGAGATGCTCATTCGCGAGGGTCGCCTACGGCCGCTGACCGATCCGCGGGCTATCGATCTCGTCAAGCGCCCTCGTTCTGAGACAGCCCGCGCACGTCGCGATCCCCGCGAGCTGCTCGAGATGCTCCTTCCTCACCGGATCTCAACCACCTAACAACCGTCTCGTTGCCCAGCGCGAGGGCAGGGGCGAGGAAGATCCCGGCCGTTGCCTTCACTGCAATCCGCCCGGAAGGAGACTCTCTGATGAGCGTTCGAGCCTTCGTGCTCAGCGTGTTCGCGGCCGGCACCGTTGCCGCGGTGGCTTTTGGCGCGCCCGGCGCCCAGACCGGCCCCAGCAGCTCACAGGCGCCGTACGTGCTCCGCTCGCAGCCAGGCGTCGTGACGAAGTCGATTCTGACCGTGGGCGACTCGGTCAACGACAAGCCGAACGGCGACCCGTATCGCATGGTCGGCATCCCCGACGGTCTGGGTGCATACGACAACGGCGATGGCACGTTCTCCGTGCTCATGAACCACGAGCTCCCGGGCGGCGGAGTCGTTCGTGCGCATGGGGCAACCGGTGCCTTCGTCTCCAAGTGGACGATTGAGAAGGACTCGCTCCGCGTGCTCAACGGCGAGGATCTGATCAAGCAGATAGCAACCTGGAACACAGGGACGAGCTCGTACAACGCGCCGGCAACGGGCGTGGCGCTCTCCCGGCTGTGCTCGGCGGATCTGCCTGCCACGTCGGCGTTCTGGACCGGCTCGCTCGGCTACGACGGCCGGCTGTTCATGGACGGCGAGGAGGTCAGGAAGCGGCCGCGCGTTCGCGCACGCGCTCGACGGAACGAGCTGGGAGCTCCCGCGCCTCGGGAAGTTCGCGTGGGAGAACTCCGTCGCATCGCCCGACAGCGGCGACAAGACGGTCGTCATCGGTCTCGACGACAGCTCGCCAGTCGGTGAGGTTTACGTCTACGTCGGCACGAAGACGTCGAGCGGCAGTCCCGTGGACAAGGCCGGCCTGACGAACGGCTCACTCTTTGGGATCAAGGTCACCGGCTTCCCGGACGAGTCGATCGCAGACGGCATTCCGAGCGGGACGCCGTTCTCGCTCTTCTCGCTCGGCAACGTCGAGAACATGACAGGCGCCCAGCTGCAGACGGCGAGCGACCTAGGCGACGTGACCCAGTTCCGCCGTCCCGAGGACGGCGCCTGGGACACCCAGGACCCGAACGTCTTCTACTTCGTCACGACAGCGAGCTTCACCGAAGAGAGCCGGTTGTGGCGGCTCACGTTCAACGACGTGAACAACCCGGCCTCAGGTGGCACGATCGACATGCTCGTCGAGGACGACGAGGAAGGCCACCGCATGTTCGACAACATCACCGTGGACTCGCGCGGCCGCGTGCTGCTCCAGGAGGATCCGGGCAACCAGGCCTACATCGCACGGATCTGGCAGTACTCGCCCGCCTCCGACAGCCTCGTCGAGGTCGCGCACTTCGATCCCGACCTCTTCGCACCTGGCGGCTCGTCGTTCCTGACACAAGACGAGGAGTCGTCAGGGATCATCGACGTCTCGTCGATCCTCGGCGAAGGGACGTTCCTCGGAGACGTGCAGGCGCACTACTGCGATCCCCGGTGAGCTCGTCGAGGGCGGGCAGCTGTTCGCGATGCACGTCCCACCCGGCAAGTTCAAGTAACGAAACACGCGCATCCTCCATAACGCGCAGGCCTGGCCCACTGCCCGGCCTGCGCATGTGATTCGGCTTCGCGGAATGGGTACGCGTAGTAGCGTCCGCACCACATCGAGGTCAGGGAGGGATGTTGATGTTCAGAGCACGACGATCGATTCTTGTCACGATCGCGGCCGGCGCACTCGCTGCCGCCGCCGTCGCGAGCGTGGCGTCCGGTGGGCCGAAGGCCGCCGGCTACAACACGGCGCAGGCGCCGATGGTGACGTACACGACCAACCCGGCGAGCGGGGCGCCTGCGGGCTCGACCGCCGACGCGATCATCTCCGTCGGCGACACGATCGGCGGCTACCCGTTCGAGTCGATCCCGGACGGCGTGTCGATCCTCGCGCGGGGCAACGGCCGAGCAGACGTCTACGTCAACCACGAGACGTCGACCGTGCCGTTCCCGTACAACCCGCCGTTCGGGGGTCGGGCCGCGGCCGAGGCGAACCAGAACGACTTCGTGAACTCCGAGGTTGAGCCTGCTGACGTTCACGGGGCACAAGATCGAGATCAACAAGGCCTCGAAGGCGATAGCCAGCCTCGAGAACTACCAGCGCTTCTGCTCGAACTACCTCGCAACGGCGATCGAGGGCTTCAAGCAGCCGATCCTCTTCACGAACGAGGAGGCGCAGGACTGGGTCTTCCGCAGCGGAACCGCCTGGCCCGGCCCGACCTCGATCACGCCGGGCACCGCCGGCGCTGAGCAGGCGGGCGTCGTCGTCGCGCACGACGTGAAGAACGGCAAGACGAAGCCGATCTACGGCATGGGCCGGCACAACCACGAGAACAGCGTCGCGGTCCCGGGCTTCGACGAGCTCGTGCTGCTCTCCGGCGACGACACGTTCCAGACGAACCCGCCGGCGTCGTCCCAGCTCTACATGTACACCGCGGCGGACGAGAAGGAGCTCTGGGCAGACGCGGGCACGCTCCGCGCCTTCGTCGCGGACGGTACCGATGACGACTACTTCGACCTCCAGCCCGGCGAGACGATCACGGGGAACTTCGTGGCCGTGCCCGAGAACATCGCCAAGGGCAAGGCCGCCGACGGCCACGAACTGACGACGGCGGACTTCCCGGGCTACCCGGCTCCGTCGGGCGGGCCTTCCGTGCCGCCGGATGGGCCGCAGTGGATCCTCGACCAGTGGGGCAACGTCGCGAACAATGCCGAGCGTCGAGGGGAACAACGTCTTCGACTTCATCCGCCTCGAGGACATCGCGTACGACAAGAACGACCCCAACGTCGTCTACATCGCGGACTCCGGCCGAGCAGAGTCAGGCGCCGCCGATCCGCTGACGAAGTCGACGAACGGGCGCATCTACAAGATGGTGCTCGACCCCGACGGCACGGGTGATCCGACCGAGGCCGAGATCTCGATCCTCGTCCAGGGCGACGACAACCCCACCGGCAGGTTGGGGGACCCCGCGCTCTCAATCAATGAGATCCACCAGCCGGACAACCTCGAGACGACCGTCAACGGCAACCTGCTCGTCACGGAGGACCCGAGCTCGGCGAGCCAGTACGACCTTCCGCGCGACCCGCTGGACACGCCGGCGAGGCTCTGGAAGGTACCGCTTGGCGTCGCCAACCCGGACGCCGCAAAGGTGCCGTTGCTCGAGGTGAACCAGGCGCTCGACGAGAACGCGAATGCTGCTCTCGGAGCGATCGACGTCGATGCCGCAGGCGCCGCAAGACTGGGCGCGTGGGAATCGAGCGGCATCGTCGACGCCTCGGCGGCGTTCGGCCCCGGCGCGTTCTTCCTCACGATCCAGGCACACTCGTACTGGGTCGCGAAGCAGGCGGGGCCCGATGTGCTGGAGCGCCGAACGGCGCCGACTACTTCTTCAAGAGGGAAGGCGGACAGCTGATCCTGCTGAAGATGCCCGGCGTCTAGGACCTACGACAACGGCCGCGTCGCGGGTGCCTCCACGGGCCCGCGGCGCGGCTCTTCATCATCGCGGCGAGCTTCGCGACGAGCTCGAGCGTGTCGCCTTCCTCCACGAGCCGGTCGAGCGTCGCGAGCTCCTCGTCCAGCCACGAGGCGTCGATGGAGGGCCGCGTGACGAGGTGGATCTTCTCGCGCCCCGTCGCCGTCACCGTCTCACCGTCCGACCAGAGCTCCTCGTGAAGCTTCTCGCCGGGCCGAGCACCGATGAAGTCGATCGCGATGTCGCGTCCAGGCTCCTTCCCCGACAGCTCGATCATGTTGTGCGCGAGGTCGACGATCTTCACGGGCTCGCCCATGTCGAGCACGAACACCTCGCCGCGGCCGCCGATGGCGCCCGCCTGGACGACGAGGGAGACCGCCTCGGGGATGGTCATGAAGAAGCGCGTCATCTCCGGGTGCGTGACCGTCACCGGCCCGCCGCGCTCGATCTGGCGGCGGAAGATGGGGATCACGCTGCCCGACGAGCCGAGGACGTTGCCGAAGCGGACGGCCACGAAGCGGGTCGAGATGTCCGCGCGCTGCCCGTGCGCTTCCACGATCCACTCGCAGAGCGCCTTCGACTGTCCCATCACCGTCTTCGGATTGACCGCCTTGTCGGTCGAGACGAGGACGAAGCGGCTCGCACCGAACTCGATCGCTACGTCGGCCACGGCCCGCGTTGCGAGCGTGTTGTTGCGCACCGACTCGAGCGGGTTCGCCTCCATGAGCGGGACGTGCTTGTACGCCGCGGCGTGGAACACGACGCCGGGCGTATAGCGCTCGAAGATCTGTCGCATCTTCTGTCTGTTGCCGACGTCGGCGAGGACGGGCACGCCCGGCGGGAAGCCACGCCGGTCGACGAGCTCGCGCTCGATCTCGAACAGCGGCGTCTCTCCCTGGTCGACGAGGATCAGCCGCTTGCAGCCGATGCGGGCGATCTGGCGGCAGAGCTCTGCGCCGATCGAGCCGCCCGCGCCGGTGACGAGCACCGTCTCGTCGGCGAGGTAGGAAGCGACCGCCTCGAGGTCGACCTCCACCTGCTCGCGGCCGAGCACGTCCTCCACCTGGACGGGGCGGATCTGGGGCGCGAGAGCGACGTCGCCGGCGATCAGCTCGTGGAGCCCCGGCAACGTCTTCACGGGCACGCCCGCCGCACGAGCGGCGTCGACCACCCGCTGGCGCGACTCTCCCGTGGCGGACGGCATGGCGATCAGCACCTCGTCCGGCCGCTGCTCGCGGAGGATGCGGGGCAGGTCAGCCGTCGTCCCAAGGACGCGGACGCCGTGCACCCGGAGGCCCTGCTTGCGTGGGTCGTCGTCGACGAGGCCGATCGGCGTCGTCCCGAGCGCCTGCGACTTCAGCATCTCCTTCACGATCACCTGTGCGGCATCGCCGGCACCGGCGACGATGACCTCCTTGCCACGCGCCACGATGCCCTTCGTCGACGGCCGCTCGAGGATCGTCCGGGCGAGCATCCGCGAGCCGGCGACGAACGCGAGCAGCAGCAGCCAGTCCATGATCGCGATCGAGCGCGGCAAGCGGATCTGCTCGACGGGGGCCACGAAGTACACGACGAGGCTGGAGACGAGGCAGGCGACGGAGACGCCGCGCACGGCCGTCCACATGTCCCGCGTGGACACGTAGCGCCACCAGCGGTTGTAGAAGCCGAAGAGAACGAAGATCGCGAGCTGGAAGACGACGACGATCGGCAGCGACCGCCAGAGGAGGTCCTCGTAGTACGGCGGGATCCGCGGCTGGTCGAAGCGCAGCCGGAAGGCGAGGTACCAAGCGGCGACGATGAGCCCCGCGTCCGCGGCGAGCTGCCAGAGACGGTGTCTGTTGATCACGACGCGGGCACTCCCACGGAGACAGCTCCGCGAACAGTGGCGACGACTCGCTCCTGTGTCTCGGCGTCCATCCCCGCCCACATCGGCAGCGCAAGGTTCTCCCGCCCCGCGCGCTCGGTTTCCGGCAGGGAGCCGGCCTCCCACCCGAGGTAGCGGAACGCCGGCTGGAGATGGAGCGGCGTGGCGTAGTACGACGCGCTCCCGATCTCGGCCGCGGCCAATGCGGCGGCGATACGGTCGCGCTCCGGCGTCCGAACGACGTAGAGGTGGTAGACGTGGGCGCCGTCGTCGGCCGGGAGCTCGACGAGGTCGCCCAGCCCGAGCTCGGCATAGCGCGCCGCCGCGTCACGTCGTAACGCGTTCCACTCGTCCAGGCGCTCGAGGAAGAGACGTAGAGCCGCGGCCTGGAGCTCGTCGAGCCGCGAATTCGTGCCAATGGATGAAGAAGTCGCGCTTGTCTCGCGATCCGTGGAACCGCAGCAGCCGCACGCGCTCTGCGAGGTCGTCCTCCAGCACCGTGACCAGGCCGCCATCCCCGATGCCACCAAGGTTCTTCGTGGGGTAGAAGCTGAATGTCGAAGCGACGCCGGTCGTCGCAATTCCCGGCGCGCCGAACGCCTGCGCGGCGTCCTCGATCAGCGGCAGTCCCAGGCCGGCCAGCTCCTCGAGCGGCGCCGGACGTCCGAAGAGGTGCACGGGCATGATCGCGCGCGTTTGCGGCGTCAGCCGCCGCTCGACATCTGCAGGGTCGAGGTTGAGCGTCCCCGGGTCGATGTCGGCGAAGATCGGCGTGGCGCCGACGCTGGCGATCGACTCAGCCGTCGCGTAGAAGGTGAACGCCGGACAGACGACCTCGTCACCCGGGCCGATCTCGAGCGCGCGCAGCACGAGCACGATCGCATCGGTGCCGTTGGCCACGCCGATCGCATGCGGCACTCCGAGGTACGCCGCAGCCTCCTGCTCGAAGGCGCGGACGTTGGGCCCGAGGATGAACTCACCGCTGTCCAGGACCTCGCCGAGGCGCTGCTTCAGCTGAGGGAGAAGGGGTCCGTACTGCGCCGCGGGCTTAAAGAGAGGAATCCGAGGCACGCCGATTGAGTCTAGAGGAACGCCACCGCAGCACCAGATACCCGAGACCGACGACGATCAAGCCCGCCACCGCGTACTCGACGTACCGGAAGGCGTGATGGAAGCTCTCCCAGTTCTCGCCCACCGCCCAGCCGATGCCGGCGAACGCGAGGCACCAGATGGTCGAGCCGATGAAGGTCAGCAGCGTGTAGCGGCCGAGGGGATGCTGGAAGACGCCGGCCGGGATGGAGACGAACGAGCGCACGATCGGCGTGATCCGGCCGAGGAACACCGCCTCGCCTCCCCAGCGGTCGAACCAGCGCTCGGCACGCGCAAATCGCTCCGGGGACAGGTGGAACCATTTGCCGTGTCGCTCGACGAGCGGCCGCCCGCCGTAGTCGCCGATCGCCCAGCCGGCGAGCGAGCCGAGCGTGTAGCCGATCGTCCCCGCTGCCACCATCACGACGAACGACTTCCAGCCCGTCGGCACCTCACGTCCGAAGACGACGACGTCCTGGCCTACGAACGCGCCGGCCGCCAGCGCCCCTGCGTAGAGCATCACGAGCTCGCTCGCCGCCGGCAGCACGGCGTCGACGAACATCAGCAGGAAGACCGCATAGACGCCGTGATCGCCGATGAACGACGTCAGAGCGTCGGTGATCGACTGAGTGATGGAAGCGATTGGCATGTTAGGAGCGGGGACAGGATTCATCCTGTCCCCTTACGGAGTTTGGAGCGGGGTCTATGCCGATCTTCACTTACCGGAACGCATCCGGCGCACCGAGAACTTCGACGTCAGCGAAACGGTGCCTGCCGAGTTCTTCGCGGTCATGCGCGCGACGTACGTCCCCGAGTGAACGGACGCGCCCTTGTTCGAGCGGCCGTCCCAGGACACGGTGGCGGTGCCGGCCTGCAACGTCACCGCCGGGTCGGCCTTGCGGACGACGGTGCCCGCCAGCGTCTCGATACGCGATGTGACGGTCGCAGCCCGCGCGAGCGTGAACTGCGCGACGGCCTTCGCCTGCCGCCGGGGCACGGACAGAGTCGGCGGGACCGCCTTGCCGAAGCCCAGGGTCGTGTTGAGGGAGAACGGGCGCTCGAAAGCAGATGCCTGACCACGGTCATCCGTCGCACTCACGACCCATCGCCAGAGCCCCTCGGGCTCGAGCGCGGCTTCGGCAGTGAGGCCGCTCCACGTGAACGGGTACGTGCCGGGCGCAGCCTGACCGGAGAAGATTGGCCGCGTCGAGCCGTCAGGCGCGACGAGATTCGCCGTCACGGACGACGGCCGGACGAGCTTGTAGGCGAGCTCCTGGCTCTCGGCGACGCCGTCGCCGTTCGGCGAGACGACCGTCTCCGTCGGCAGTGGCGCATGGACGCCCGCGTACGCCATCAGCAACGCTTCGGACACGGGGCGCTCGGTCGTGCCCGAGGGACGATTCAGCACCTGTCCTTCGAAGGCCATCGTCGACGAGCCGCCGCCGTCGAGCGCAGCGGCCGATACAGCTCCGAGACGGGTGAGCGTGAGCGCGAGCTCGAAGTTCGTCATGCCGCTCGAGTAGCCGGGGCGGCGTCCGTCGACCACGACGAGCACGATCCGCCCGTCGGCCAGCTGGCCCACGGCCGTCCGCGGCTCGGGGAGCGCGAGCTGGCTCGGCACGAACGCCTCGCCGGCACTGAAGACCGCCTTGCCGCCGCGGACGAGCGCCGGTCCACCCCCGACAGCGTCGACGACGCCCGCCCAGTCGGGCTGGAGGATGAGCCGCACGCGCACGGTCGCGCCCACCGGCGCCTCGTTCCGCAGGCGCGTCGTCGCCGCCGAGCCACGGGCGACCAGCACTGCCCCATCGCGGGGAATCGGCGTCGCGCCACCTTCTCTCGTCTCCGTCACGGGCCCCGACACCTCGACGTTCGGCGCCGTCCCTGGGAACGGCCTCAGCACGACTTCGTAGGAGCCGGGCGCCGTGGGTGTCGTCGGCCCCCAGGTGGGCGTGTACAGCGACATGCCGCTCGAGGAAGGCGAGTTGTTCACCGCCGCGAGGTTCTGCCGCTGTCCCGTCCCCTGCCATGTGGGCAGCAGACGGAGGCGCTCGACGCGCAGGTTCCCCCTGGCGTCGAAGCCGATGCTCGAACGGCTGTCTCCCGGACTGTGCTGGAGCAGGCCGTCGCGGATCAGGATCCCGCTCGGTCGGCCGTTCGAGGAGAAGCGGTCACCGTTGACGCCCGCCACCGTGGCAAACGGCGCCATCCGCTTCTGGATGGCCGTCACCCGCTCGGTGCCGAGGATCGCGTCGTTCGAGAGCACCGGCTTGAGCGTCCAGAGGCCGCCGGGCCGGGGCATCGTCAGCACGTGGATCACGGACGGCCCGTGGAACGTGAACTGCACCTGCTGGTCGTAGGTGACACCGGGCATGAGCAGCGTCGGCTGACCGGCCGCGGGCGCGGCAAGGGCGAGCGCGGCGAGCGCTCCGATGACGACGCGGCGAGGCACGACCCGCAATGAGGCTAGCGGAACCCTCCGCTGGCCGACGCGGACCTCTTGCCCCCCTTCTCGGTGCCTGCAACACTTTCAGCGAATGCGGAAAAAGCTCGTGTGCGCGGGCATCGTGGTCGCGTTCTTCATCGTGCCGCTGGCGGGAGGCTCGGCTGCGATCCTGCTCGCCGGCGCCCAGGCCGCGCAGACACCCGACCAGCAGCTCGTCTCCGGTCTGACGACGTTGCGCGAAGCGGCGCGCGTGGCGACCGTCCGGCTCGCCCAGCCATCCGCGAAGAATGTCGCCCGCGCAAGGGCCGAGATCGCCCGATCGCTCGGCGGCGGCAGCGTCGCAGAGCGGGCTGCCAAGGGTGCTGTCGGTGCGCTCGACATGCCGTCCGTCCGCACGGCGCTCGAACAGGCGCGATCACTCGTCCGGAAGGCACGAGCGGACCTGGCCACGAGGCAGTACGGAGCTGCGCGGGCGAAGCTCGGGCGGGCGGGCAACCTCGCAACCGAGGCTCTGCTCGACTTCGGCGTGCCACTCGCGAAGGAGTTCCAGGCTTTTGCGGTCAATCGCGACTTCGGCTACCTCCCCGAGTTCGTCAACTACTCCGGCCTGTCCGCGCGCGTCGGGAGCGAGATCACCGAGGTCGTCATGGGCGCCGCCAACCGGTCAACGGCCAACGCCGGCGAGCAGGGCGCTGTGGCCGATGCAGCGGTCGGCCTGCCGATCACGCGGATGAGCCTCGCGGTCATCTCCGACCCGATCGGGCGCTTCAGCTCCGGCTGGTGCGAGCTCGACGCAGGTGTCATCACGTGCCGCATCCGGCCGGCGATGCCAACGGACCACGTCTTCACGATCGCGTTCGGCCCGAAGCTCCCGCCGGGAACGAAGCTGCTCGTGAAGTTCCGCTCGGCGGCAGGCGAGCGCTCTTACTCGGTGTTCGCGACGCGCTGAGCCAAGTGTGACGCGCGTGACAGTCGTTTTGTGACGGTTCCAATGGACGGAAGCCCGCTCAAAGCGTAGGCTGCGCATATGAACGGGAGGCGGCTCGTTCCGGTAATGGCGGCTCTGTCGCTGGTTGTCGTGCCTCTGGCTGGGGCCATATCAGCCGCTCGCCTGTCCCCGGACCAGGAGTGGGTCTTCGAGCTCAGGAGCTCACGCGCGTCGAACCAGGTCGCCCTCACCCAGCTGAAGCCGGGCGGCGTCACCCCCGACGAGCTGAGCAAGGCCAAGCTCGAGGTCTCCGGCGCGATCGCTCACCTGAAGAAAGCCGCCCGAGTCGCCCCGGCGACGATCGGCGCTTCCGACGACGAGATTGCGGCGAGCGTGCGGGAGGCCCAGACGCTCGGCGCTCAGGCATCGAAGTCCTTGAGCAGCCGCAGCTACGCAACGGCTCGCAGGAACGTGGATCTCGCGATGGACGCGACGGACGAGGCGCTCGCGATGTTCGGGGTTCCGCTCGCGAGCGACTTCAGGGTGGTGGCGAACTACCGCGAGCTCGGAAACATCCAGGGCTGGGAGGAGTACCTCGGGCTGAATGCGAAGGCGCCCGGCATGACGATCTCGAAGGTCGTCATCGGCCTTGCCGGCCGGGAGACGGCGAATGCAGCTGAGCCCGGCGGCCTACGCCGCGCACCCTCGCTGCCGATCACGAAGCTCGCGATCTACACGCTCCAGAAGCCGACGGGTCAGTACAGCTCTGGCTGGGGCAAGATCGTGAACGGGGTCATCGTCTGCAAGCTGGACCCGACGATGGCCAAGGACGAGACGTTCGCGATCTCCTTCCAGCCCCGCGTACCCGCCGGGACGAAGTTTCTCGTGAAGCTCCAGTCGACCGACGGCAAGCGCTCCTTCGCCGTCGTCACGACGAAGTAGCGTAGGGACTTGACGGGACATCGACTGTGCCGTCCATGACGCGCTGGATCGCCCCGAGGCGGCGTCCTCGGTCACCCACGTACGCTCCGCCCGCTGCGGGTACGCGGGCTCCCTGCGTCCTTGCCTCGGAACGACCATCGCGTCCCGACGACGAGCGACGTCCGCCAGCCCTCCTAGTTCCAGACGCGAACGTCGCGGTAGAGCGTGTCGCGCTGCACGGGCACCTTGCCCAGCGACCGGATCAGATGGACGAGCTCCTCCGTCGACGTCCGGTGCGTCGTGCCTGCAGCTGAGACGACGTTCTCCTCGATCATCACCGAGCCCATGTCGTCGGCACCGAAGCCGAGCGCGACCTGACCGATCTTCATCCCCTGGGTCACCCACGACGACTGGATGTGGTCGACGTTGTCGAGGTAGATGCGGGACACGGCCTGCGTGAGCAGGTAGTCGAACGAGGTCGGCATCTTCTCGCGCGGCACCTTAGGGCCGAGCCTGTTGCCGTCGTCCTGGAACGTCCACGAGATGAACGCGCGGAAGCCGTGCATCTCGTCCTGGAGCTCGCGGATGCGGCGCATGTGCTCGACACGCTCGGCGAGCGTCTCCACGTGCCCGTACATCATCGTCGCCGTCGTCGACATGCCCAGCCGCTGGGCGTGGCGCATGACGTCGAGCCACTCCGCTGACGTCGTCTTCTTCGGCGAGATGATGTCGCGCACACGGTCGACGAGGATCTCCGCGCCGCCGCCCGGCAGCGAGTCGAGGCCGGCATCACGCATGCGGGTGAGCGCCTCGGGAACCGTGATCTTCGAGCGCCGCGCCGCGTGCTGCACCTCGGACGGCGAGAGCGCGTGCAGGTGGATCGGGTAGCGCGCCTTGATCGACGAGAACAGATCCTCGTAGTACTCGACGCCGAGGTCCGGGTGGTGGCCGCCCTGCATCAGCAGGCCGGTGCCGCCGATCGCGAGCGTCTCCTCGATCTTCTTGAAGATGACGGCCTTCGGCAGGAGATAGCCCTCGCGCGTGTCACCCGGACTGCGGTAGAAGGCGCAGAAGTCGCAGTCCGTGTAGCAAACGTTCGTGTAGTTGACGTTGCGGTCGATGATGAACGTCACGCGAGCAGGATCGGTCTTGCGCGCGCGAAGCTCGTCGGCCGCGCGGCCGACCGCGACGAGGTCACGCGATTCGAGCAGCGTGAGCGCGTCCTCTTCGGAGATCCGTTCTCCCGCGAGCGCCTTCTGTAGCACTTCCGATACAGGGACTGTCCCTGGGACATGGCTCAACTGGCCGACGCTCATGCGGGCACGCCTTCGCGTACGAAGCGGAGCTCGGGAACCTCGGCCAGCTCGTCCGCGCCGTGCGCGAGCTCGAGGAACGTGTACAGGCCGGCACGCTCGCGCGGGCCGAAGCGATAGCGCAGCTTCTCGAAGTAGCGTGCGAGGAACCCCGGCGGATAGCCGTAGAGCTCCGACGCCTCGCGGGCGAGGGTCTCCGGTTCGGCGCGTGCCTGGCGCACGGACTCCACAAGCGCGTCCTCGAGCTCCTTCACCGCCGCCGAGACCGGCTCCCGCGCCGCCCAGACGGCGAACACCATCGGCAAGCCCGTCCGTTCGAGCCAGAGTCGCCCCAGGTCGTGGTGCGGCGTCGGATCCTCGAACGCACTGCGCAGCGCGGCGTCGCCGATGAGGAGCTTCGCGTCCGCTTCAGCTTCGAGCGGCACGTGCTCGGCGTCGGGCAGCAGCACCTTCGTGAGCACCGCCGAGGTGGCGCTCTCGGGCGTCACCGCCACCGTCCGCACCTGTTCGAGCGGGAGACGGGAGACGAGCTGGATCGAGTCGACGGCGCCCTCGGAGGAGACGCAGAGCCTCGGTAGCAGGCGAAGCTGTCCGGCATTGCGCGCGTACTCGATGGACGGGATCGGGGCGACGTCGACCTCGCCCGCCAGCAATTTCCGGTTGAGCTCGGTCGGCACGCCGGTGACCTCGTCGACCTCGGCATCCAGCCGGAAGAAGACGGGCGCCATGTTCACGTACGAGATTCGTCCGAGCCTGATCACCTGGGGTCGTAGCCCTCCGGCGGCTCGAAGAACGTGACGAGATTGCCATCGTGGTCTCTGACAGAGAACTCCCTGAAGCCCCACGGCTGCTCCTCGAGCGGGCCGTTGGGGTGCACGATCCCTTCCGCCTGGCACTGCTCGTACAGGCCATCGATGCCCCTGACGCCGAGACGGATCATCGTGTTCGAGTCGGGCGGGTCGATCCCGCTCGGCCCCCAGAAGTGGATCCAAGACTCTCCGCGCCCGACGATGCCGTACTCGCGCTCGGTGTGGAAGACGTCGAAGCCGAGCCGGTCGCGATACCACGCCGTGCTCTCCTCCACGTCACGCGCCGGGATGATGGGAACAGCCGAGAGGAACTCGGTCTCGCTCACTCCCACCTCCGCAGCTCGTTGTAGAGCGTGTCGCGCTGAACGGGGACGCGGCCGGCGTCGCGAATGACCCGCACCAGCTCCTCGAGCTTCTGCTCCGTGCCCGCAGTCGCGCCCGCCGCCTGGAAGATCTCCTCGCGCACGACCGTCCCCTGGACGTCGTTGGCGCCGAAGTGCAGTGCGACCTGCGCCAGCGGCAGCCCCATCATGATCCAGTAGGCCTTGACGTTCGGCACGTTGTCGAGCAGCAGCCTCGAGACGGCGATCATCTTCAGATCGTCGGAGCCGGTCGTGTGGCGCCAACCCCGGCGCTCGAAGACAGTGTTCTCGGGATGGAACGCGAGCGGCACGAAGGCGAGGAAGCCGCCGGTCTCGTCCTGGAGCGCGCGCAACCGCAGCAGGTGATCGACCCGCTCCTCGTTCGTCTCGACATGGCCGTAGAGCATCGTGCAGTGGGTCGGGATGCCGAGGGCGTGCGCAGTTCGATGGACGTCGAACCACTCGTCGGGGTGCTCCTTGCCCGGCGCGACGAGCCGGCGCACACGGTCTGCGAAGACCTCCGCACCGCCGCCCGGGAGCGATCCGAGCCCGGCCGCCTTCAGCTCCCGCAGCACGGCCTCGTGCGTGATGCCGGCGAGCTTCGACATGTGGTGGATCTCGCTGGCCGTGAAGAGCTTCAGGTGCACGTCGGGCATCGCGTGGTGGAGCTTCGAGACGATCTCGACGTAGTAGCCGAAGTCGACGTGCGGGCTCTCGCCGCCGACCATGTGGATCTCCGTGAAGCCCGTCAGCTCACGCTGCCGGAGCGCGTCCTCGACAAGCTCGTCGCCCGTGTACGTGTAGGCGCCCTCCTCCTTCTGCGTCACGGCGAAGGCGCAGAACTTGCACTTCACGCGGCAGACGTTCGTCTGGTTGAGGTAGAGGTTCTGGACGAAGAAGACGCGGTCGTCGTCGCCGCGCTTCCGGCGGGCGAGATCGGCGAGGTCGCCGAGGGTGAGCAGGTCGTCCGACTCGTAGAGCGTCACGCCGTCCTCGAAGTCGAGCCGCTCGCCCGACTCGATCTTCTCGCGAATCGTCTCGAGCGTCGCTATGCGTTCGACCGTCGCCATCAGCTGTCCCGATCCACCACCAGGTGGGTCAACGCTTCGAGCTCCTCGCGATGGTCGTCACCGTCGAGGCACGCCCGCGCGCAATCGGCGTAGTCGAGAGCCATCGCCCGCGAGCGCTCGAGTGCCCCGGTGGCGGCGACACGAACGAGCGCGCCGTCCAGGGGCCCGCCGGCGAGCGCGTCGTGGACGATCCTGTCCTCACGCGCGGCGAGCAGCAGCGGCAGCGTCGGCGTCCCCTCGCGGAGATCGACGCCGGCGATCTTTCCCGTCTCTGTGGCCTCACCCGTGCAGTCGAGGATGTCGTCCGTGATCTGGAAGGCGATTCCGAGGGCGGTTCCGAACTCGCCGAGCCGGGCGTCGCTACCGCGGGAGCCGAGCAGGCACGCCGCCTCGAACAACTTGCCCGTCTTCAGCGCGCACCGCTCGAGGTAGCTCTCGACCGTCGTGTCGGGGTCGTGCGTCTGCCGCCGCTGCAACGCCTCCCCGCGTGCGAGGCAGAGCGTCGCGTCGGCGAGCAGCTCGACGGCCTGCCCGTCACCGGTCCCCGCCAGCTCCGCGAACGCGCGAGCGAAGAGGTAATCGCCCGCAGCTCGCGCAGCCCCCTCCCCGTACGCAGTCCACGCTGCCGCTCGTCCGCGCCGGAAGCGGGCGCGGTCGATCAGGTCGTCGTGCACGAGCGTCGCCATGTGGATCAGCTCGACAGCCACGCCCGCTGCGAGCGGCGGCGGCCCATCTGCGGGCGAGGAGAGGAAGACGAGCATCGGGCGCAGGCGTTTGCCCCCCGCCGCCAGCGCGTCGCCACCCACGGCCGCGACGGTGCCGGGGTGGCTGCCGACCGTCTCCTGGAGCCGCACCTCGAGCTCGTCGAGGTAGTCCTCGAGGCCCGGCACTTCGCGGATGGCGGCGAGCGCGGTCATTCCCTGACAGCAGTATGGAGGGCGACGATGCCTCCCGCGAACGTCCGGTACCGGACATCGTGGAACCCGGCACTTTCGATCACCTTGACGAGATCGTCCCTGCCGGGGAAGCGGCGCACGCTCGCGGGCAGATACGTGTACGCCGAGCCGCCCGCGAACGGCTTGCCGAGCACCGGGACGATGCGGTCGAACCAGACGCGGTAGAACGGCGCAAGCGCCCCGGTGGGTTGCGTGATCTCGAGTACCGCCATGCGCCCTCCGGCGACGAGCACGCGCCCTAGCTCGGACAGGGCGGCTACGAGCGATGCGACGTTACGGACGCCGAAGCCGACGGTGGCGGCGTCGAAGGCAGCATCGTCGAAGGGCAGCGACAACACGTCGCCCTCGACCCAGGCGACCGAGTCCGACTTCTTCCGTGCGCGTTCGATCATCCGCGGCGAGAAGTCGAGCCCGACCACGCTGCCCGCACCCGCGCGGACGCACGCGAGCGCGAGATCGCCGGTGCCGCAACAGGCGTCGAGCACGCGGTCGCCCGGCCGTACGACCGACTCGGCGGTCACGCGCCGCCAGCGCCGGTCGAGCCCGGCCGTCATGACGTGGTTCATGAGGTCGTAGACGGGTGCGATGCGATCGAACATCGCGCGGACGCCCTCCGGCGCCAGCGTTCCCGACTCGATGCCGGCGAGCGGGTCGCCGCCGTCAGTCACGACCCTAGTCTTGCGAACCCTTGGAGGCCTCGAGGAAGATTGCGAGGGCCCTGAGGTCCTCCTCGGGGAAGTCCGCGAACGACGGCATCTTCGAGCCGGGAGACTTGCTCACAGGGTTGATCAGGTGGTCGATCTGCCACTGGATGCCGCGGTTCTTCAGCCCCTCCTCGGTCAGATCAGGCGCGCCGAGGTTCGTGCCGCCCTCGCCCGCATACGTGTGACAGTTGAGGCAGCCGGAGGCCGCGAAGAGCTCTGCGCCGGGCCGCGCTGCTTCGGGCAGGTCGTTCGCCTCGATGAACTCCTGAGCGAGCAGCGGGGCCTCGCTGGCGAGGAACTCGGAGGCCGTCGCGCCCTTCCACGTGAGCACGCCCATCGCCACGGCGGTGAGGATTGCGGCGACGATCGCCACCGGGCGCCGCGAAAGCCGCCGCTCGGTCGACCGGTCGATGAACGGCAGCGCGAAGAGGAGCAGCATGAGGATGGTCGGAATGCCCACCGTGGCAAGCACGACGGTGGCCGGCCATTCGAAGATCCGGAGGAGGTAGAAGAGGAAGTAGAAGTACCAGTCCGGTCGCGGGATGAAGCTCGTCGTGGCGGGATCGGCCTTCTCCGCATACTCGGGTCCAAGAATGCCCGCGTCGGTCCCGTCTGCTGACTCGTGCCAGACGACCGCGAGCCCGATGATCACCGACACGACGACGAGGCTCATCACCGTGTCGTGGAACATCGCGTGCGGGAAGAACGACTTCCCGCGCTTCTCGACGTCGCGCTTGTACGCCGCGAAGTGGCGTCGGCGATCGTCTTGTGAGCTCATTCCCGTTGCCTCGCGGCACTGGCTGGACGAGACCCTGACGCGCGGGCGCCTCTCTTCCTCATCCAGTCCTCCGGATCCGGTCCCCACGGCGGGTTGGACACGCCCAGCCGGATCACGAGCCAGAGGTGGAGCAGGATCAGCCCAGCGATCGCCAACGGTAAGACGAGCATGTGGATCGAGTAGAACCGGGCTAACGTGTTGGCGTCGATCTCGGCGCCGGCCTTCATGATCTGGGCGAGGAACGGGCCGACGAACGGGCCCGTGCCCGTGATGTTGATGCCGACGACCGAGGCCCAGTACGACGTCTGGTCCCACGGCAGCAGGTAGCCGGTGAAGCCCTCGAACATGCCGAGGATGAGCAGCGCCGCGCCGACCATCCAGTTGACCTCACGCGGGTACTTGTAGGCGCCGAACAGGAAGACGCGCGCCATGTGGAAGAACATGAGGATGATGAAGACGCTGGCGCCGAAGCGGTGCATTCCGCGCACGAGCCAGCCCCACGTGAGGTCATCGGTGATGAAGAGGATCGACTCGTACGCCTTGTCCGGCGAGGGCTGGTAGTACATCGCGAGGATGATCCCGGTGATGACCTGAACGAGGAACGCCGTGAGCGTGGCCGATCCGAGCGTGTGGAACCAGTTCGTCCTTGCGGGACCTTGCGGAAGAGGAAGTACTTGGCGGCACCGACCCAACCCGTCCGTTCCTCGATCCAGTCGAGCGGATACGTGACGACGGTCTCGACCTGCTTTCGGCGTTCGGACTTCGGCATCAGCTACGGCGGGATGAAGGGGTAGAGGATCTGCTCGAGGCCGTCGATGTGGACGCCGGGCTGCGCGAGCCGATACTTGCCAATCGACGCGTCCGCGCCCGAGCCCTCGACCTCATTGACGCTGTAGGCGCCGATCGAGCCTGAGGCGGCCGTCGGTGACCTTGTACGCCCAGCGATCGAGCGCGCGAACGGGCGGCCCAGCCGTGCGGTTGCCCTCGGTGCCGTACTGGCCGCCGTGACACGGGCAACCGAAGCCACCCGCCGGAAGGACCGGGGTGTACGTGACCTGTCTCCTTCCGGCCCCGTACGTCCGCCTGTCCTCCGGAGTGGTCGGGCCGTTGGCCTGCACCGGGCAGCCGAGGTGGACGCAGCGGTTCGAGATGATCGTGAAGCTCGGCTCTCCCTCCAGGTCACCGTTGAAGCGGACGTACGCGGTGCGTTCTGCGACGTCGCCGAGCTCGGGGGCCATGTTGAACTGCGTGATCAGCCACTGGTCTTCCTCGAAGTCGGTCGAGCGGCCCGAGGTCGACGTCGACGTCGACGAATCCCTCGCCTTTCTTGAACGGCGGCAGGCCCGCGAAGACCAGGGGCGGAATGGTGACGATGGCGCCGATTGCGGCACCGAGTCCCAGCGTCACGGCGGACAGGAAGCCGGCGCGCGAAGTCTCGTGCTCGCCGACCGACGCGCGCGCGATCTGCTCCCCCGCCGCCGGTGCTGCGGCCGCGGCGACCGGCTCCGGCCGGCGCTCGCGCATCACGTCGTAGATCCACGCGGTGCCGAAGAGGACGATGATCACGACGCCGACCGCGACGATCCACCAGCTCACGAGCAGCCCGACGAGCGCGAAGACGACGCCGACGGCAACGCCAATCGGCCAGAGGCTGAAGACCTGCGTGTGAGTGTGCTCCGACTGGTCCACCGCTCGCCTGGCCCTCCTCGTCGCCTACCCGCGATTCAATCCTTACGTATCTCGCCTGTCAACGTGGTGGCAGGCGTATCTAGGGGAGACCGTATTCCGTCCAACGGCTGTCGACCAGGGACTTCACCTCGGCCGACATCTCGATCTCCTCCGGCCACGGCCGCGCGTCCTCCTCGGGCAGCTTGTGCGTCGCGTCGATGCCGAGCTTGCCGCCGTAGAACTGCCGCCCGGGTGCGTGATCGAGGTGGTCGAGCGGGCCCTCGGTGAGCAGCACGTCGCGCTTCGGATCAACGTTCGCGGTGACGCGGAAGAACACGTCCTCGTAATCGTGGACGTTCACGTGCTCGTCGACGACGACGATCGACTTCGAGAGCGAGAGCATCCCCAGCCCCCAGAGCGCGTGCATGACCTTCTGCGCATGGCCGGGGAAGGCCTTGCGGATGGAGACGATGACGCAGTTGTGGAAGGCGCCAGCCACCGGCAGGTCATAGTCGACGATCTCCGGCAGGGTCATCCGGACAGCCGGCAGGAAGATGCGCTCGGTCGCCTTGCCGAGCCACGCGTCCTCGGCGGGCGGCTTCCCGACGACGATCGACGGATAGATCGCATCGCGCCGCATCGTCATCGCGCTGATGCGGAAGATCGGGAACTCCTCGGCGTGCGAGTAATAGCCCGTGTGGTCGCCGAACGGCCCCTCGATGCCGACGTCGTCCTTTGCGACATGGCCCTCGAGGACGATCTCGGCGTTTGCGGGGACCTCGAGATCGACCGTCTTGCACTTCACGAGCTCGACGTTCTCGCCGCGCAGGAAGCCGGCGACCATCAGCTCGTCGATGTGGTGCGGGAGGGGGGCGCTCGCCGAGTACGCGGTCACCGGATCGAGGCCGAGAGCGACCGCGACGGGGATCCGGCCGTCCTCCGCCGCCAGCAGGTCGGCGCGGCCGTCCTTGTGCATCTGCCAGTGCATGAACGTCGAGCGGCCGTCGATCACCTGCATGCGATACATGCCGGCGTTGCGCGTCCCCTTCGGGTCCTTCGTGATCACGGCCGGCAGCGTGATGAACGGGGCCGGGTCGCCCGGCCAGCACGTCTGGATCGGGAGCCGCGTGATGTCGACCTCGTCGCCGGTCAGCACGATCTCCTGGCAGGCGCCCTTGGAGACGACCTTCGGCCGCGAGTCGGCGATCGACTTGAGCTTCTTCAGGCCCTGGACCTTCTCGCGGAGCCCCTCCGGCGGCTGCATCTCGAGCACGTCGGAGAGCTTCTCGGCGACGTCGTCGAGGCTCGGCGCGCCGAACGCGAGGCACATGCGCCGCTCGGTGCCGAACTGGTTGATGAGCAGCGGGTGCTCGGAGCCCTTCGGGTTCTCGAAGAGCAGCGCCGGCCCGCCGCCCGACTTGACCAGGCGGTCGACGATCTCGGTGATCTCGAGGTGCGGGTCGACCTCGGCCGTGATGCGGCGCAGCTCGCCCTCGCGCTCGAGCAGCGCGATCCACTCGCGGAGGTCCTTGCACCGGCGCCACGCCGCGATCAGTCTAGGGACGCGAGCGCGTAGTCCACCGCCTCGTCCAGGGTCAGACGACGGCCCGCGACGCGTCCACGCTCGAACTCTGCACCGGACACCGCCAGCACGGGCGCCGCGAGCTCGTCGCGCTGTTGCTCCCACACGCCGAGCGGACCACGGGCTTCTTCGGCTTCGATCGCACCCCACAGGCGCCCCGCGCGCGTCGAGTCCTTGTGTCTGGCCGCGATGCCGGCGATGCGTGCGAGCGAGAAGACCGTGCGCTGCCGTTCTCCGGTGCTGCGCGACAGCATGAGGGCCGCACAGCTGTGTCTGAGGGCCTCGTCGAGCCGGCCGAGCTCGAAAGCATACGAAGCCAGCAGGTCGAGGAACTGGGCTTCATAGAAGGTGAAGCCCGCCACACGGGCCAGCTCCGCGCTCTGCTCGAGCAGCTCGAGCCCGCGTTCGACGTTCCCCTCGCTGTACTCGACGCGACCGAGGCCGCCGAGCGCCACTGCCTCGCCCACGCGGAACCGAAGCGCCCGATAGCGAGCGAGGCTCTCCTCGATCAGCGAGCGCCCGCGTTCCGCGTCGCCGATGCTACCAGACCTGGACGCCCAGGCGATTCAGGATGATCGCGATCCCCCGCTCGTCGCCGGCGCGCCGATACAGATCGAGGCTCTTCTCGTTCCGGTCGATGCCGTCCTCGACCCGCCCGCCGGTGAGGATGGTCGAGCTTGCGAGGCAGCGCCAGCAGCCCGCGCGGAGCCCGTACGGCAACCCCTCCGCGCGCTCCAGCAACGCCCCGAAGCGCCGCACACCCTCGAACGGGCTGAGCGCCACCCAGAAGCCTTCGAGCGCGACCGCGATTCGCGCCGCGAGCTCGACATCGTCCTCGAACGCCCAATCGATCGCCGAGCGAAAGTTCTCCTGTTCGGCGATCGCGACGTCATGCCGCTGTCGTCCGTGAACCTCGATCGACTCGTAGGTCATCCCGAGGGACTGCGCGAGCTCGAGAAAGAACCGGGCGTGCCGCCGCCGAAGCTGTCCTTCGTCGCCCGACTCGCCGAGCCGCTCCGCTGCAAACTCTCGGATCGTCTCGAGCATCCAGTAGCGCTCGTCCGTGAAACGGAGGAGGCCCTTCTCGACGAGCGATTGCACGGTGTCGAGGTCGGCGTCCGCCACCTCCTCCGCGGCCGCGAACGTGCAGCCGCGGGCGAAGACCGAGAGGCGGGCGAACAGCCGCTGCTCGTCTTCGTAGAGGAGGTCGTAGCTCCACTCGATCGTCGCGCGTAGCGTCTGCTGGCGGGGGTCTGCGTCGCGACCGCCCTTCAAGAGATCGAGGCGGTCCGAGAGGCGATCGAGGACCTGCGCCGGAGAGAGCGCCTTCGTGCGGGCAGCCGCGAGCTCGACGGCGAGCGGCAGGTTGTCGAGCCGCGCACAGAGCTCTCCGATCTCCTCGCTCGGAGCGAGCTGCGAGCGCATGCAGAAGAGCTCGACGGCCTCGGGCTCGGCGAGCGGCGGCACCTCGTACTCGACCTCACCGCGCACGCGCAGGCGCTCGCGACTCGTGACGAGCAAGGCAAGGTTGGGGCAGCGCTCGACGAGCGACGCGAGCTCCGGCGCCGCCTCGATCACCTGCTCCAGGTTGTCGAGAAGCAACAGCAGCTCCCGCTCGCCGACGTGCTCGGCGAGCCCGTCCGTGGCGCCGAGCGTCTGCGCGATCGTCTCGGTGACGAGCGCCGGATCGCGGAGCGCGGCAAGGCCGACCCAGAAGACGCCCGCCTTGTATTCGGGCACGAGGGTGGACGCCGCCTCGATCGCGAGCCGGGTCTTCCCCGAGCCGCCGGGGCCGGTGAGCGTGACGAGCCGCGCGCCGCCCTCGATCCGTGAGAGCACGGCCTCGACCTCGGCCTCTCTGCCCACGAACGAGCTCGCCGGTCGCGGCAGGTTCGTGTTCGAGATCGTCTTGAGCGGCGGGAAGGAGCCGTTTCCGAGCTGGAAGATCGGCACCGCCTCGGCGATGTCCTTGAGTCGGTGCTCGCCGAGGTCGGTCAGCTCGAGCTCGACGAGCTCGGCGGTGGCAGCGGAGAGGACCACCTGGCCGCCGTGGCCCGACGCGGCGACTCGGGCCGCGAAGTGCACGTCGTCGCCGACGTAGCCCTCCTCGGTCGAGCAGCGGCGTGCCGGTGTGCAGGCCGATCCGCACCTGGATCGGTCCTCGCGACAGCGCCTTCGGTCATCGCCTCTGCAGCGGCGAGCGCTCCCGGCGCCGTGGGAAAGGCGAAGAAGAACGCGTCGCCCTGCGTGTCCACCTCGACCCCACCTTCGACGGCGCACGCCTCGCGGATCACGCGGCGGTGCTCGGCCAGCGCCTCGGCGTACGCCTCGGCCCCGAGCTCGTGCAGCAGCTTCGTCGAGCCCTCGACGTCCGTGAAGAGGAAGGTGACGGTGCCGGAGGGAAGGTCGGGACGCACGGCCTTGACTATCTGCGCGTCGAGAGGCCTGCTCGATATGCTGTATGCTATGAGCATGCTCACAGAACGCCTCCAAATCCTCATCTCCCCGAGCAGCGCCGTCGTCTCGAAGCCGAGGCGCAGCGTCGCGGCAGCTCCGTCGCCACCGTCGTGCGGGAGGCGATCGACGCAACCGTGACCGGTCCGACTCGAGAGGAGCGGCGAGCTGCCGTCGCGGCCATCAAGGCGATGAACGCGAAGTTCCTGACAGTCGACGAGATGGAGGCAATCATCGCGGAGGAACGCGAGGCGGCCGCCGACCCGCGGTGACGTTCTTCGTCGACACGAGCGTCATCGCCTACACGGCCAGCGCGAACCCCCGAAGACGTGGGTGCAGCAAGCTGCTCGATGCAATCTCTGGCGACGCTGACGGACGGACCTCGACTGCGGTGCATCGAGGAGGTCTGGCACCTGGAGCTCTCGGGCCGGCTCGGCGAGGCCGCCGGCCTGGCCCTGACCGCCTACACGGTGTTCACGCCACTGCTCGCCGTTACGGACGAGACGGTGACGCGTGCGCTCTCCCTTGACGCGGTTCGGCTGGGTGCGAACGACCGCATCCACGTCGCCACCTGCCTCGAGAACGGCATCGACACGATCGTGACCGCGGATGCCGACTTCGACGAGATACGAGGTCTTCGTCGCGTCGACCCGCTCGACGAGCGGGCTGTCGCAACACTTGTGCGCGGCTGAAGCCGCGGACCCGCTCGGCTGCAGCCTCGAATGCGAGCCGCGTCTTGCCGGTGCCGCCGGCCCCGGTCGGGAGATCTTACGCATCGATGCTCCTCAGCGCGTACGCGACGGCCTCGTCAAGGGTCATCGCGGCGCCTGCCGCCTTCGCCTCGGCCGGCGCATCGGGCTCCGAACGGATACGCCACGGCCTCGATCCTTCGAGAAGCACGTTCGCGGCGCCCCAGAGCGTCCCAGCGACATCGCTCTCGCCGCGTTCGCCCACGACTACCGCGAGCTCCGCGAGCACGTCCCCCACGAACGCTCGGTCACCCAGCGCCACCGCCCGCGGAAGCGCCTCGGCGAGAAGCGTGGTCGCGCGCTCGACGTCGCCTTCTCGCCGCGCCACCTCGGCCAGCGATTCGAGCGTCGCGACGTAATTGGCCTCATGGCCCACGCGTTTGTAGTCCGCAAGTGCTTCCTCCATCAGACGCCGCGCCTCCGCGAAATCGCCCTCCTGGAGCGCAACCTCCCCGAGGGCATTGCGCCCGCGGGCGTACGGCGAGCCCCTTGCCGCGCTGAGCGTCAGGCTGCGCTCCCCGTACTCACGGGCACGTTCGAGATCACCCTGCCGAAGGGCCAGATCCGACAGGTCTGCGAGAGCCGCGGCGACATTGAGCGGATCGACGGAGGGGTCGTCACCCATCGATTCGACGAGCTCCTCCGCCAACTCGGTCGTTCGTGCATCGTCGCCCTGGGTCTTGGCCACATCGATCGCCTGTATGAAAATCCGGCCCCACGTTCGCGTGGGAAGGGCCGGACGAGCCTCGAGGACGGCGTCGAACCATCCCCGAGCCTCGCTCAGGTGTCCGCGAGCAATCCACGCCCAGGCCAGGACGGTGAGCTCCGCCGCGAGCTCGTACCGGCCCTCCGCAAGCGCCCAGCCCATGACGGTCGCGGGTGTTCGCGTGCTCCGGCTCGAGGCGGTCGTACGCTTCCGCCTGCCTCTCCATGAAGCCTGGAGCGCCTTCCGCGACGGCGAGTGCGGTCAGGTGCTTGCCAAGCCGTTCGAGGAGGTCGTCGGCCTCACCCGACTCCTCAAGACGCTTCGCTGCGTACTCGCGAATCGTCTCGAGCATCCGGAAGCGCTCGTCCGTCTTGCGCACGAGGCTCTTGTCCACGAGCGCGTGCAGTGTGGCGACCTCTGCCTCTGCGACCTCCTCGGCCGCCTCGAGCGTGCAGCCGCCGGCAAAGACCGAGAGGCGGGAGAAGAGCTGCCGCTCCTGCTCCGTCAGCAGCTCGTAGCTCCACTCGATCGTCGCGCTGAGCGTCCGCTGGCGATCGGGCAGATCGCGGGGCCCCGGCGCGGAGAGCCCGAGACCCCGTTCGAGGATCTGCTGGGCGGAGAGCACCTTGGCCTGGGCGGCTGCGAGCTCCAGGGCGAGCGGCATGTCGTCGAGGCGCCGACAAAGCTCCGCTACCGCATCGTCTGGCTCGAAGCCCGGATCGAAGCTCCGAACGCGGGCAGCGAAGAAGCCGACCGCCTCCTCGTGAGCGAGAGCGGGCACGGGATACTCCTGCTCTGCGGTGACGTTCAGCCGCTCCCGGCTCGTGACGAGCACGTCGAGATTGGGACAGCGTGCGACGAGCTCGCTGACGTCGCGCGCGGCTTCAACGACGCCCTCGAAGGAATCGAGAAGGATCAGCATGCGCTGATCCGCTATGTGTTGGGCGACCTCTTGCTTGGCTCCGAGCGCCTGGGCAACGCCCTCCAGCACGAGCGTCGGGTCGCGCAGTGTTTCGAGCGGGACCCACCAGACGCCGTCGGGGTAGCTGCCGGAGCTCGTGGCGGCCGCCTGCGCGGCAAGCCGTGTCTTGCCAGTTCCTCCGGGGCCGGTGAGCGTGAGCAGGCGGGTGTCGGCGAGGCGCGCGACCACCTCCGCCAGCTCCTGTTCGCGACCGAGAAACGGACTCGCAGGGATGGGGAGATTCGTGCGGTAGAGACTCGTCAGCGAGGGGAAGGCTCTGTCCCCGAGCTGGTATATGCGTTCCGGCGCGGAGAGGTCCTTGAGGCGGTGCTCGCCGAGGTCTTTGAGCTCGCCTCCGACGAGCTGGGCGGTGGTCGAGGAGACCAACACCTGTCCGCCGTGACCGGCGGCGGCGATGCGGGCAGCGCGATGGACGTCGTCGCCGACGTATCCCTCGCCCGACGAGGGCGGCGTACCGGTGTGCAGGCCGACCCGCACCTGGATCGGCCCCGAAGCAAGCGCCTCCGTCATCGCTTCCGCGGCGGCGAGCGCGCCCGGTGCCGTGGGGAAGGCGAAGAAGAACGCGTCGCCCTGCGTGTCACCCTCCACGCCGTGCTGTGCTGCGCAGGCTTCGCGGATCAGCCGGCGGTGCTCGGCGAGCGCCTCTGCGTAGGCTTCTGCGCCGAGCTCGCGGAGCAGCTTCGTCGAGCCCTCGACGTCCGTGAAGAGGAACGTGACCGTGCCGGTGGGCAGATCTGCGCGCATGTCAGAGGGAGATGATGCGCCGAAATGCGCGTCTATGTCACGGGTGCGAGTGGCTTCATCGGCGCACATGTCGCCCAGGAGCTGCGCGAGCGCGGCACAGACGTGCGCGACGAGTGGCTCGAGGCTACGCCCTGGTCCCGTATGGGCCGCGCTCAGGCGAGCGGTCGACGACGCGCTCAGCGCTGTCGATGGCCGAGCCACTTGAAGAACTGGCCGATCGCGATCACCGCGATGAAGATCAGCCCGACGACGAGCATCGAGAGCACGATGTTCCGGCCTTCTTCGGCAACGTCGGCGAGCAGCGTTGCGACAGCGAGCATCCGGAAGTGACTTTAACCCACGCGACGGCGATGTGCCGCGAGCGCCTCCTCGACGGCGTCCTCTCCCGCTTCACTGCGCGCCAGCAAGAGCAGCGGCTCCGAGTCCCCGCGCAGCCGTAGCGCGTCGCGGGCCGCTACGAGCCCATTTGCTCCGGCCAGAGCTGCCGTCGCGGCCCAGGCGGCGCCGTCTCCGTCGTTCGCGCCTTCTGCGCGGAGCTGCGCGCAGACCGAGATCAATGCAGCCAGGTCCGCAACGGCATCGACGTCGTGGCAGCTCTGCCACTCGTACGAGGCCGTGGGCGTAGAGGTAGTCGCCGAGCAACAACGCCTCCTCCGGCGCCGGTGGGTCGAAAAGCCGCGGCCGACCGTAGTGGAGGAGGTAGCCCTCGTAGATCGTCTCCACGCCGAGCGCGCGCCGCTCTTCACCGAGCGGCGAGAACACCGGCTCGAGCTCCCGCTCGGCTTCCGGCCGGAGCGCCGCCGCCCAGAGAGGGCTCTCGCGGCGGGCACCGTCGGCCACCTCCTGCCAGAGGCTCGCCGTCACTGCCCGAAGAACCGCGTGGCCGCCTCGATCGTGTGCTCGATCTCCTCATCGCCGTGTGCGAGCGACACGAACATCGCCTCGTACTGCGACGGCGCGACGTAGATGCCCTCGTCCAGCAGGAAGCGGAAGAGGGAGCCGTAGCGCTCCGCGTCGCACCCTTGCGCGTCCTCGAAGTTCCTTACAGGGTCTGACCCTGTGAAGAGCGTAAGCATCGAGCCGACGCGCTGGACTTGGCCGCACGCGGCGAGGCCCGCTTCCAGACGAGCTGCGCGCTCCTCGAGGGCCGCGTAGACGCCCGCGTCTCGAAGGCGGCGCAGCACCGACAGTCCGGCCGCGGTCGCCAGCGGGTTCCCGGACAGGGTGCCTGCCTGGTACACGTCGCCCACCGGCGCAAGCTGCTCCATCAGCTCGACGGGACCGCCGAACGCGCCAAGCGGTAGGCCGCCGCCGACGATCTTCCCGAGCACGGTCAGGTCCGGCGCGACGCCGAACAGCTGCTGAGCGCCCCCGCGCGCGACGCGGAAGCCGGTGATCACCTCGTCGAAGACGAGCAGGGCGCCGGCGTCGTCACAAAGCGAGCGCAGGGCCTCGAGGAACCCGGGCTCCGGGGGTACGACGCCCATGTTTCCGGCCACCGGCTCGACGATCACGCAGGCCAGGCTCTCGCCGAAGCGCGCGAATGCCTCGGTCACGGCATCGATGTCGTTGTACGGGCAGACGATGGTGTCGGCAGCCGCGCCGGCAGGAACACCGGGCGTCGAGGGAATGCCGAGGGTCGCGACGCCCGAGCCCGCGGCGGCGAGCAGCGCGTCGGCATGGCCGTGGTAGCAGCCCGCGAACTTCAGCACCCGGTCGCTGCCCGTCGCGGCACGCGCGAGCCGGAGGGCGCTCATCGCCGCCTCGGTCCCGGACGAAACGAGCCGCACCTGCTCGACGGAGGGCACGGCCGCCGCGATCTCCGTCGCCAGTTCCACCTCGGCTTCGGTCGGCGCACCGAACGTCGTCCCGTCTCCGGCCGCCCTCACGACGGCTGTGACCGTCTCTTCGTCCGCGTGACCGAAGATCAGCGGCCCCCACGACATGACCCAGTCGACGTAGCTGTTCCCGTCGACGTCCTCGATGGTGGCGCCGGCCCCGCGCCGCATGAAGATCGGCTCGTCGAGGCCCACCGCGCGCATGGCACGAATCGGCGAGTTGACGCCGCCGGGGATGACCGCCGCCGCTCGCTGCCAGCGCTCGGAGGCCGTCCTCAGAGCCACGCAGCCGCCTCCTTCGCCCAGTAGGAGATGACGATGTCGGCGCCGGCGCGTCGCACGGCCGTCAGGCCCTCGAGCGCGGCCCGCCGCTCGTCGAGATCGCCGGCGGCGGCGCCGGCCTTCACCATCGCGTACTCGCCGGAGACGCTGAATGCGGCAAGCGGTGCGTCGAACCGGTCGCGCACGGCACGAATGACGTCGAGATACGGCAGCGCGGGCTTCACCATGAGCATGTCGGCGCCCTCGGCGAGGTCGAGCTCGCACTCGCGGAGCGCCTCCCGAACGTTCGCGGGATCCATCTGGTACGAGGCGCGGTCGCCGAAGACAGGCGTGGAGTCGGCGGCGTCGCGGAAGGGCCCATAGAACGCCGAGGCATACTTCGCCGAGTACGCGACGATCGCCGCCTGGCCGAAGTCGCCGTCGTCGAGCGCTTCGCGGATTGCGCCCACACGCCCGTCCATCATGTCGCTCGGACAGACAGCATCGGCACCGGCCTCGGCGTGGCTCACCGCCACACGCGCGAGCAGGTCGAGGGTCGCGTCGTTCGCGATCTCCCCGTCCTCGACGATGCCGCAGTGGCCGTGCGACGTATACGAGCAGACGCAAACGTCCGTGAGCAGCAGCAACTCGGGAAACCGCTGCCGCAGCGCGCGGAGCGCCTGCTGGACGACGCCGTCCTCCGCCCACGCTCCGGACGCGTCATCGTCCTTCTCCTCGGGCACGCCGAAGAGCAGCAGGGCGGGAATGCCCACGGCGGCCAGCGTCCTCTGTCTCGCGCAGCAGACCGTCGACCGTGTGTCTGCCGAGCGCGGGCAGCCGCTCGTTCACGAGCGTCTCGGGGGCGACGAATACCGGCATGACGAGGTCGTCAATGCTGAGGCGTGTCTCGCGCACGAGCTGGCGCAGCGCGGGCGAGCGGCGTAGCCGCCGGAGGCGGGTGGCGGGGAAGCTCACGAGCGGAAGAGTACGCGCCCGCGGCTGCTACGTTGCGTTTCGATGGCCTCGCCACGCGCCTACTCAGGGCCGCTGAGCGAGCGTGCCACACGACGCCGCCGGAGCCGCACCGCGAGACGGTGGACCGTCGTGGGATTGCTCTTGGGAACGGCGCTGATCGTGACGATCCTTCTGGCGGCCTTCAGCTCGCCGTCGTCGGTGCAGGCATGCGTTTCGACCGACTCGGCGCTCCTCGAGACCGGGCGTCCACTGCCGCACGTGATCGCCTTCCAGGGCGACGTTCGCATCCAGCTTCCCGTCTCGTGCCAGTCGGTGACCGCGCTCGGCTATCACAGCTCCAGCGGCAACGCGCTGCCGCTCGAGCCGGTCGGCCGCCAGGCGAACGAGGGAATCTTCTCGCGCATCGTCCACCGGCTGACGGGGGACGAGCCGAGCAGGATCACGTACTACCAGCTGAGCGGAGGCTCGGGCCCGCCAACGGGCGCGCTCGACGTCGGCGCTCCCGCCGGCACCGCCGTGTACGCGCCGGTCGACGGCACGGTCGTGAGCATCCGAGACGTCGTCATCGACGGCAAGCGCCGAGGCCATCGCATCGACGTGGTGCCGAACGACGCTCCTTCCGTCGTCGTCTCCATTCGAAGGCTCCGTGCCGACCCTGCCCTCACGGTCGGCTCGGCCGTCACGTCCGGGACGTCGAAGATCGGCATCGTCCTCGACCTCTCGAAGGCCGAAGAGCAGGCGCTGGCCGACGTCACGAACGACCCCGGCAACCACGTGACGATCGAAGTCCGGCCCGGCCGCGAACCTCGGTACGTGAGGATCGTCTTCGTCGCAGACGTCTTCGGCCCGCCGGGCCGGGAGGCGGTCGAGTCGCGACTGCCCGGCCTGCGCGAGGAGCTAGGGGCGGCGCTGGCGGTCGTGAACGGCGAGAACGTCGCCGACGGGAGGGGCATCACGCCACGACTCGCGGACCGCCTGCTCGCGTCGGGGGCGGACGTCGTGACGCTCGGCAACCACACGTGGGCACGGGACGGCATGGGGCCGTACCTCGACGCCTCCGAGCGCGTGATCCGGCCGGCGAATCTCGCGAGCTCCGCACCCGGACGGGCACTCGCCGTCGTCGAGGCCGCCGACGGCACGCCGGTTGCCGTGTGCAACGTCCTGGGACAGCTGTTCCTCGACGTTCCGGTCGGCCCGTTCGAGGTCCTCGATCGCCTCGCGGAGGACGCCCGCAGCCGCGCGCGCGTCGTGCTCGTCGACTTTCACGCGGAGGCGACGAGCGAGAAGATGGCCGTCGCGCGCTGGCTCGACGGGCGGGTGACCGCCGTCATCGGCACGCACACACACGTCCAGACAGCCGACGCGAGGATCCAGCCCGGCGGTACCGCGACCATCAGCGACGCGGGCATGACGGGCCCGCACGACTCCGTCATCGGCGTCGAGGCCGACCTCGCCATCCAGCGCATGCGCACCGGGATTCCCGTGCGTTTCAAGCCCGCCAAGGGCGGCGTCAGGCTGGAGGGCGTCGTGCTCGACTGCGACCCGGAAACGGGCCGCGCGACGGCCATCGAGCCGCTACGGATCGACGTCAGCTAGCGCCTGAGGCCGAGGCAGCTCAGGCAGACGGCGCCCTTGCGGCACGTGCAAACGTTGCTCTTCATAGAACGTATCGTGCGTCCCTCGGCGGTGACATCGCGGCGAAATGCCGGGGAACAGGTGGTGAACGCGCGCTACGGCTTCGCGACTGGCTCGAGCTTGTAGCCCACGCCGTAGCGGGTCTGGATGAATGTATGCCGCGACGCCGGGCGGTCGACCTTCTCGCGCAGCCTGCGGACGAAGACGTCGACAGTGCGGTCGCGATGTCCCTGCCGTCGACCCCAGAGACGCTGGAGCAACTCGTCCCGCGAGACGACGCGGCCCTGCTCGAGCGCGAGCGCGTAGAGCAGCTTGAACTCCGTCGGCGTCAGGCCGGCGCTCTCGCCGTCAACGTAGGCCTGGACTTCGCGCGGATCGACGCGCAGCTCCTCGATCTCGATCGCCTCTCCCCGCTGAGCCGCCGGCTGAGCCTGCCCTCCACGGCGGCTCGCCGCTCCGACCCTCGCCACGAGCTCCTTCATGGAGAACGGCTTCACGAGGTAGTCGTCCGCTCCGATCTCGAGCGCGTGAACCCGGTCGTGCTCCGTTCCCCTCGCGCTGATGACGACGATCGGCGTGCCGATCCCCTCCGCCCGCACCGTCTCGATGAGCTTCCAGCCGTCAACGCCGGGGAGCATGAGATCGAGCACACACACATCCGGCTGCTCGTAGCGGAGACGGGCGAGGCCCGGCTCTCCGCCCGCCACGCTCACCGCATCGAAGCCTGCAGCGCCGAGGTGTTGCACGATGCCCTCGGCGATGACCTCGTCGTCTTCGACCACGAGCACCTTCGTCACGGCGCAACGATAACCCGCGGCTTACTTCGAAACAGGCTCGAGCTTGTACCCCACGCCGTAGCGCGTCTGGATGAAGGTGTGACGCAAGGCGGGACGATCGATCTTCTCGCGTAGCTTGCGCACGAACACGTCGACGGTTCGGTCCCGATAGCGATAGCGGCGACCCCAGATCCGCTGCATGAGCTCGTCGCGCGTGACGACCTGACCGGCACTCAGGCCGAGCGCGTGCAACAGCTTGAACTCGGTCGGAGTCAGGCCAACCGACACGCCATCGACGTAGGCCTGGACATTACGCGGATCGATGAGGAGCTCTTCGAAGTGGAGCTCTTCGCCCCGGTCCCGAGACGCCGCAGAGGCTCCCCGGCGAGCAGCCGCTCGCACTCGCGCAACGAGCTCGGGCATCGCGAACGGCTTGACGAGGTAGTCGTCTGCGCCCATCTCGAGAGCGCGTACGCGATCCTCCTCCGTGCCACGCGCGCTGACGACGACGATCGGCGTGCCGATGCCTTCGTGACGCGCCGTCTCGATGATGTGCCACCCATCGACCCTAGGCAGCATGAGGTCGAGCACACAGACGTCCGGCTGCTCATACCGAAGCCGCGCCAACCCCGTCTCGCCGTTGTCGACGACCATCGGATCGAACCCACCAAGCGTCAGATGGTCGGCGATCCCACGGCCGATCATCGCGTCGTCTTCGACGATAAGGACTTTGGCCATTGACCTCTCTGCCATGATCGGGACAGGGAGCCCGGACCGGGGTACAGGGATGGTGAGAGACTGGTGACTAAGTGGTAAAGGGGCTGTTCGGCCGGAAGGACGAACGGCTCGAGCAAGCGCTGGCCGAGCGCGACGCTGCCCGCAAGCGCGCACATGTGCTCGATCGAGGAGAGCCGCGAGATGGTCGTCGTCCTCGACGCCGACCGGCGGATGGTCGCCGCGAGCCGACGCGCCCGGCAGTCGCTCGACGGCGTCGTCGTCGGCGAGCGCATTCCCGAGGGGCTGCTCGAGGCGAGCGGCGGACGCGACCCCATCGAGATCCCGTACGACGTCGACGGCGGCCGGGAGACGCTCGTGTACCTCGGCACCCCGGGCGATCTCGCCGCCTATCAGGAGCTCCGCGCAGGATTCACGGCTGCGGTCTCCCATGAGCTGAGAACGCCGCTCGCCCGGTTGATGGTGCTCCTCGACAACTTCGCGTTGCCCGGAGCGGACGCGGACGAGCTGGCGAGGCAGGCGCGGGCCGAGGTGGAGCAGATCGGCGAGCTCATCGACGACGTGCTCTTCCTCAGTGAGCTGGAGAGCGGCCGGGCTGTCGTATCGCTCGGCTCGACCCGCGCGCGACCCGTTCTCGAGGAGGTCGTCGCTGCCCGAGCGGAGCGCGGCGCGAACGCCGGGGTCGAGCTCGTGCTCGACTGCCCTGACGACATCGAGCTGCCGCTGCGGCCGCGAATGCTGGAGACGATCGCCGCCAACCTTGCGGACAACGCATTGCGCTACGCAGGGCCTGGAACGACGTTCACCCTGCGAGCGGAGCGCACGAACGGTGACGTGGTGCTCTCGGGTTTCGACAACGGACACGGCGTTCCCGACGAGGACTTGCCGCGGCTGTTCGAGCGATTCTTCCGCTCCGACCGCGCCCGCTCGTCACACGGCACGGGGCTCGGGCTCGCCATCGTCAAGCACATCGTGACGTCGGCGGGTGGCACAGCCGAGGCGCACGCGCCGGCGCAGGGCAGCGGGCTCGAGGTCCGCTGCACGTTCCCTTTGTAACTGGATCGTTACCAGATCTTCACCACCACGCCGCCCCATCCCCAGCCGGCGCTCGCAAGACTTCGTTGGATGACGAGGTTGGCTGCAGCCGCCGTGTTGTCGTGCGCTCTACTGCTCGCCGCAGGCTGCGGCGGCGGCGGCGGCAGTGACGCGATCCTCGCCGACGGCTCGAGCACCGTCGGGCCATTCACGACTCGCGCCGCCGAGAACTTCAAGCAGCAGAACGCCGACGTCGAGGTGACCGTGGGCATCTCGGGTACCGGCGGCGGCTTCGAGCGGTTCTGCCGGGACGAGATCGATCTCGCGGACGCTTCGCGGCCGATCGAAGACGACGAGAAGCAGAACTGCGCCGACGCAGGCATCGAGTACGTCGAGCTGCCCGTCGCGAATGACGCGCTCACCGTGGTCGTCAACTCCGAGAACGACTGGGCGACGTGCCTGACAGTGGACCAGCTCAAGGCGATCTGGGAGCCCGGCTCGACCGTCAAGAGCTGGCAGGACGTCGACCCTGAGCTTTCCTGACGAGCCGCTCCGCCTGTATGGGCCGGGTACCGACTCCGGCACGTTCGACTACTTCACCGGCGCCATCGTCGGCGAGGAGGGCGAGAGCCGTACCGACTACCAGGCCTCCGAGGACGACAACGTCATCGTCGAAGGCGTGACCGGCGACAGAGGTGCGCTCGGGTACTTCGGCTTCTCGTACTACGAGCAGAACCAGGACGCCATGAAGGCCGTGGCGATCGACGATGGCTCCGGCTGCGTGGCTCCCTCGGTCCAGACGGCGCAGGACGGCACATACGCGCCGCTCTCGCGCCCGTTGTTCGTCTATGCGAAGACGAGCTCCCTCGAGCGCTCGGAGGTCGCCGAGTTCCTCACGTACATGATCGACAACGGCGCCGAGATCGCCGAGCAGGCCGACTTCGTCCCGCTCACGTCCGAACAGCTCGCCGACGCCAGGGCCAAGCTCGACGCCGCGCTCGGCACGTAGTGGCCACACACGACACGGCGGCTCCGCTCACGCTGCGTGCGCCGCGCCGGCGCTACAGCGAGGACATCGTGCGCATCGTCCTGCTCACGGCGGCCTTCGTCTCGGTGATCACGACGTTCACGATCATCATCGCCCTGCTCAGGCCGGCCATCGAGTTCTTTACCGAGAAGTCTCCGTGGGACTTTCTCACTGGCACCACCTGGACGCCGCTCTTCCTCGATGGCGAGTTCGGTGCCGTGCCGCTGCTCGTCGGCACGATCGTGATCACGTTCTGGGCCTGTCTTGTTGCGATCCCGTGCGGGCTCGGCACCGCAATCTTCCTCAGCGAATACGCAAATCCGCGCGTCCGCGGCCTCCTCAAGCCTGTGCTGGAAGTGCTCGCAGGCATCCCGACGGTCGTCTACGGCTACTTCGCGCTGACGTTCTTCACGCCCTTTCTGCGCGACGTCGGCGTGCAGGTGGAGATCTTCAACGCGCTGTCTGCAGGGCTCGTCATGGGCGTGATGCTCATCCCGCTCGTCGCGTCGCTGTCCGAGGACGCGATGTTCGCCGTCCCCCAGGATCTTCGCGACGGCGGCTACGCGCTGGGTGCGACGCGACGTCACGTGGCGACGCGCATCGTCGTGCCAGCGGCAACATCGGGCATCGTCGCCAGCTTCGTGTTGGCCATCTCGCGTGGGATCGGCGAGACGATGATCGTGCTCATAGCGGCCGGCCAGTTCGCCCAGATCTCCGGGGACCCTCGCGTCTCGATGGAGACGATGACCGCCTTCATCGGGGCGACGGCGCAGGGTGACGTGCCTACCGGCTCGATCGAGTACAAGACGATCTTCGCTGTCGCGCTCTACCTGTTCGTGTTGACGCTGTTCATGAACATCGTCTCGATCAGGCTCGTGAGGCGGTTCCGGGAGGTCTACGAGTGAGCGTCGCTCGCCTTCGGCTCGCTCCCGTTGGAAGCCGATCTGGCTGGGGAACCTCCCGGTTCCCCTGACCTCCGCTCATGGGCCAGAGGTTGGCCCATGAGCGCCGCCACGGAGTCCATCAGCCGCACGCGACGCGACGTCCGAGGCGCGCTGTTCTACGTATTGCTACTTGCTTCGCTCGCCCTGGCCATGGTCACCCTCGTAGTGCTGGTCGGAGACGTGGTAATCGACGGGGGCAGCTGGCTCACGACCACACTCCTCTTCGACCCGCCCTCGGTCGACCCGAACATCGCAGGCGCTCGCCCCGCGATCCTCGCCACGATCTACCTCGGCATCCTCGTGCTCCTCTTCACGGTGCCGCTCGGCGTGGCGACGGCGCTGTACCTCGAGGAGTACGCGAACAAGGACCGCTGGTACAACCGCTTCCTCGAGGTCAACATCCAGAACCTCGCGGGTGTGCCCTCGATCGTCTACGGCATCCTCGGGCTGGCGTTCATCGTTCGCGGAATCGGCCTGGGCAGGGTGTTGCTGGCCGGTGCGATCATTCTCACGCTGCTCACGCTGCCGACGGTGATCATCGCCTCCCGCGAAGCGATCCGCGCCGTGCCCGACTCCATCCGTCAGGGCGCGTACGCACTGGGCGCGACTCAGTGGCAGGTCGTTCGCCGCCAGGTGATTCCGGCCGCCATTCCGGGTATCGCCACCGGCTCGATCCTCGCGCTCTCGCGGGCTATCGGCGAAACGGCGCCGCTCTTGATGATCGGAGCGCTGACGTACGTCTCCTTCGACCCGACGATCCTCGGCGCGTTCACCGCGCTCCCGGTGCAGATCTACAACTGGATCCGGCAGCCGCAGACGGAGTTCCGGCTGCTCGCGGCGGGCGCGATCATCGTCCTGCTCGTGATTATGCTCGTGCTGAACTCGGTCGCCATCATCATCCGCAACCGCTACCAGAAGAGGTGGTAACGATCGCCGACCCAGTCCGCTTGGCCGAGCCCACGACGGAGCCTTACACGGGACGCCGCGAAGCCATCTTCCAGGTGCGTGACCTCGAGGTCTCGTACAGCGGCAAGATCGGCCGTTCGCGAGATCTCGCTCGACATCGCGCCGAACGAGGTGACCGCGATGATCGGGCCCTCGGGCTGCGGCAAGAGCACGTTCATCCGCTGTTTCAACCGTATGAACGACCTCATTCCCGGAGCCGAGGTAAAGGGCGAGATGCTCTACCACGGCCTCGATCTCTACGGGCCCAAGGTCGACCCGGTCGAAGTACGCAAGCGCATCGGCATGGTCTTCCAGAAGCCGAACCCGTTCCCGAAGTCGATCTACGACAACGTCGCCTTCGGACCGCGTGTGCTCGGCAGAAAGGACAACCTCGATGCGCGCGTGGAGCGTGCCCTTCAGCAGGCCGCGCTCTGGGACGAGGTCAAGCACCGGCTCAAGGCGAGCGCGCTCAGCCTCTCGGGAGGACAGCAGCAGCGCCTCTGCATCGCGCGCTGCCTTGCCGTCGAGCCCGACGTCATCCTCATGGACGAGCCCGCATCCGCTCTCGACCCGATAGCGACGACACGGATCGAGGACCTCATGCAGGACCTCAAGCAGACCTATGCGATCGTCATCGTCACCCACAACATGCAGCAGGCGGCACGCGTGGCGGACATGACGGCCTTCTTCTCGGTCGACGTCGCGGAGGAGGGCGAGCGAACCGGCATCCTCGTCGAGTTCGACCGCACCGACAAGATCTTCACGCAGCCGTCCGACCAGCGCACCGAGGACTACGTCACCGGGCGATTCGGGTAAGCGATGGCCGTGCCGCGCGCATCGTTCCAGGAGGAGCTCGACTCCCTCGAGGCGAGCCTGCAGGAGGAGTCGGAGCTCGCGCTCCGGTCTCTGCGCGGCGCGATGAACGCGCTACGCGAGCGAGACGCAGAGCTCGCGGACGAGGTGATCGCGTTCGACGACGAGGTCGATGCGCGCTATCTCGCCCTCGAGCAGGGCATCGAGTCGTTGCTCGCCAGGCAGACCCCCGTGGCGGTCGACCTCCGCCTCGTGCTGGCGATCCTCCACATGAATCTCCATCTCGAGCGCATGGCCGACCTCTGCGTGACCATCTCGAAGCTCACGAAGCTCGCGGGCTCGTTCGAGGGCGATGCCCAGGTGCTCGAGAGCTTCGACGAGATGGGCCTGCGGGCCGAGGAGATGGTCGGCGTGGCGATGCGGGCGCTCACCGAGCGCGACCTGGCCGCCGCCGAGTCGCTCGTCGAGCTCGACGAGCTGATCGACCGCGCCAACCGGCGCCTGGTCCGCCACGTGCTGGCAGTCGGCGGTGACGAGACAAAGCGGGAATGGGGACTGCGAATGATCGTCATCTCCCGCTGCCTGGAGCGCTTCGGCGACCACACGGTGGACATCGGCGAGCAGGTTGCGTACCTCATCACCGGCGAGCTCCGAGAGTTCTCGGACGCCTCGCATGACGACAGCACCGACTAGGGCGCCCGCTCCGATGCCTCCTCTCCGCCGAAAGTCCAACGCGTAAGCGAACTGGACTTTCGGCGGCTACTTCACCGGACCGTCACCAGAAGGAAACCGGCCGGACGACCACACCAACGTGCCGCGCGTGGAGACTCGCTGACGAAACAACCCCTCTCGAAAGCGAGGCACAAGCATGCGATTCAGGCGTTCAGCAGGATTGCTGGCGACGGTCTTCGTCGGCACCGCAGTCGCCGCAGGAACGGTCGGCGCGAGCGGCAGCGCCTTCCGCGGCACGATCACGGCCGACGGCTCGAGCACGCTCGGCCCGTACGTGACGGCAGCCGCCGAAGGGTTCCAGAAGAAGAACCCGAGGGCCCGCGTGACCGTCGGCATCTCGGGGACCGGCGGTGGCTTCACGAGATTCTGCAAGGGCGAGACGGACATCTCGAACGCGTCGCGCAAGATCAACCAGACGTCTGCGAGCGAGGCGCCGGCTTGTCGTGCCGCCGGCATTGGGTACATCGCCTTCGCGGCCGCGAACGACGGTATCTCCATCGCCGTCAACCAGCAGAACACGTGGGCCTCGTGCCTGACGATGGCCGAGCTGAAGAAGGTCTGGGAGCCCGGCTCGAAGGTGAACAACTGGAACGACATCCGGTCGAGCTTCCCGAACCAGAGCCTGCGGCTGTTCGGACCGGGCACCGACTCGGGCACCTTCGACTTCTTCACCGAGCATGTCAACGGACGGGCGCGCGCGAGCCGGACCGACTACCAGGCCTCCGAGGACGACAACGTGCTCGTGCAGGGCGTCGCGGGCGAACGGGGTGGCATGGGCTACTTCGGCCTCTCATACGCCATCGCGAACCGGGACAAGCTCAACATCGTCAGCGTGGACAGGGGCTCGGGCTGTGTCCAGCCGAACAACCAGACGGTGCAGAACCGCACGTACCCGATCTCTCGTGGCCTCTTCATGTACGTGAAGAAGTCGTCATTCAAGAAGCCCGTGGTGCAGGGCTTCGTCGACTACATCCTCAAGAACGAGAAGGCGATCGCCGTCAAGGCGAAGTTCGTCCCGCTGACGACCGCGCAGTTGAAGAACGCGAAGCGCCAGTTCAAGTACGCGGTACTGAACGCGAAGGGCACCTAGCACCAGAACAGCGCATCACCCTCCCACCGGACGACGAGGGCGGCGAGAGCCGCCCTCGCTCGTTCGGGACGAGGATGGCGAACGCGACGAACGGGAAGAACCACGCGACGTAGAGATAGAACCAGTGCGTGAGCACGATCTCGAAGGCGATCAAGAGTGCCGCCGTCAGCGCGGCCAGCTGGAGTGGCGACTTGCGGCGGGGGACGACGGCCAGCATGATCGCGCCGACCAGTAGCACTCCTTGAAGCACGCGCTGGACGACGTGGAGGTCGGGCAGGCCGGCGTGGTATTGCCGCCAGTCCCAGAGCGAGAACGGGGACTCCCGTTCGAGCTGGTTCCAGATCGTGCGGTCGAAGAACGTCGATGCGGCGTCCCACGGGCTCGACTCGAGCAGCAGCAACCAGAACGCCGCGAGCGTCGCGGCGACAAAGGCGGCGGCGAAGAACGCGGTCGGGCGGACCTTTCTGGCCGGATACGTCGCCCACATCGGCGCGACGACGAGCGGCGCGAACTTCGTCCACGACGCTAGAGCAGCGAACACACCGCGCCCCCACGGCGAGGCGGCCAGCCAGAAGCCGAAGATGAGGAGCGCCGGTTGAATGGCGTCGTTCGAGCTCGTGCTCGCGACGTACTGGGTGAACGGGAACGCCGCCCAGGCGAAGGCGAGCATCGCCGCCAGGCGCCGGTCGCCGTACCGCAGCCCGACGAGCACGAGCCCGAGCATGCAGGCAAGGTCGAAGACGATCGCGGTGAAGTGCGCCGCGTGCAGCGGGTCATCTCCTCCGTCCCAGCCGAAGAGGGCGTACCCGGGCAGATACGCCTCGTACGCGGCCGGCCCATAGGTGTCTCCGTGCTCGTTCTGCTTCTCGCAGCGACCGTTCTCCTGCACGCGAAGCACCGAGCGGCCGTCGCGGTCGACCGGCCCGCAGCGTCGCCCAGAAGCCTGCGGAAAGTGCCCGTAGGGGGCCTGCCCGTTCGCGATGCGATGGGCGCCGACGACGCCCGAGTAGCCGACGTCGATGACCATCGAGTCCGAGAGGTCGAGCCCGATCCGGAAACCCGAGAGGAAGATCGTCGCCGCGACGATCAGCCACACCGGCCAGACGGGGCGCGAGGCGGCCGGCGCACGGTTCCGTAGACCCACCCAGAGCATCCGTCCTAGCAGGTAGAGCAGCACCGGATAGACGAGGGACACACTCGTGAAGATCCGGCCGTCGTTGAAGAACCAGAACGAGACGGTCAGCGACACGAGCACGAGCAGGTCGAGGTTGCGAATGGAGCGCAGGCGACGGAGGTCGGCCAGACCGAGCAGGAACACAGCGCAGAACCCGAGCCATACGGGCAGGCTGTTGAGCCGCTTGCCGCCGAACACGTGGCCCCCACCGCGCGCCATTGGCCAGGCCACCTGGGGGCCCGTCCACGCCACCTCCACGAGCCCGCTCGCGTCGTCGACGCGCCCAAACGCGATCTGGCCCGCAGGCCCAGACCAGACCTTCACGGTCCAGTCGCGATACCGGGGGTCGTACTTCCCGTCGGTGACAAGGCTGTCCTCGGGGTAGCGGCCGACCCATGCCACGACGCCGTCGTCGGCGAGGAGGATGTCGACAGCCCGCTCCTCGGTGAGGCGAGGGGGCGGCAGCGGTGACTCCTGGCTCCACGCGTCGGGTGCGGCCGCGAGCAACGCGACGACAGCGAAGACGCCGACGCAAGCGCGTCTCACCTCAATGGCGCCGGAACGACCAGAGCTTGTTGCCGATGAAGTTCACGGGCGTGACGACGATGATCGCGATCGCCTGCGCTCCCACCTCGTCCATCCCGAGCCCCACGAGCGCGCGGAGGACGATGAGGTTCGCCGCCAGCGCGCACCAGGCGACGATGAAGAAGCGGAGCCCCTGGTAGTAGAAGTGGCCGCGCTGCCCGCGGAACGTCCACAGCCGGTTCCAGAGGTAGTTGTTCGCCACGGCGACGCAGAACGAGGCGACGGCGGCCGGCATGTAATAGACGTCGAAACCGCGGACGAGCAGCGCGTACACCGTGAGGTTGACGACGTAGCCGATCGCGCCGACGAGACAGAACTTCAGGAGCTGGAGCCAGTTGTGCGGGCGGCGAAGCGCCCGTCCCGCGCGCGTGCCGAGCCGCGCCGTTCCTTCCACCACCCTGGCCACCGCGGCAGCGTACCGGCGTGCCCTAGCGGACCACGAACGTCGTGTCGCCCGCCGGCTGCTCCCACGACACCTCGACAGCGTCGACGCGAGCTCCGGCCGGACCGTGCTCGCACCAGCGGAGCATCGAGTCGACCCGCTCCTGCTCGCCCTCGAAGACGGCCTCCACCGAGCCGTCCGGGAGGTTCCTCACCGAGCCCGCCAGGCCGAGCGACCGTGCCCGCGAGGACGCCTCCGCCCGGAAGAACACGCCCTGGACGCGGCCGCGAACGAGCGCGCGAGCACGGGTCGTCGTCACACGGCCGAGCGTAGCCGAGGCCCGGCGGCAAGAGGCCGCCGGGCCTCGCCAGCATCCGTTACGGAAGCTGGCCGCGAATCTCGCCGCCGGGGAAGTCCCCGGGCCGGTGTCTGGCGGCGCCACACCGTCATTCGTGTGGACGTTCACGTACGCGTTCCCCGCCTCTATCGGCGTCGATCAGCGCGCTGAGCGGCTGGCCGGCCAGCGGTCCGACGAGGTTCGCCGCGGTGATCGTACCTGTGGCCAGGACGCCGTTCGTGCGGCCACCACCCGGCGCTGCCGGGCCGTAGAGGAAGGCCACGACCGGGCCGTTGACGCCTTCGGCCCCCACGTGGATGTGCGCAGCAACGACGTTCTCGATGTTCGAGGCAATGAGCTTGTACTCGAGCTCGGTTCCGTCGTTGCTCAGCTTGAAGTTCGCCTGCCCCGCCGCATTCGTGAGTGTCGGACCGGCACTTCGTTGTCGCCGGTCAGGTGCGTGTTGTAGCTCTGGTTCACGGCGACGGCGACGCCGGCGACTGCAGCAGCGCAGACAAACGCTGCAATAACAAGCCATTTCATTCGCATTCCCCTTTCTCCCCCGTTCTGACCATGAATACCCGACTTCCCGGCAATCGGATCCCTCTCCAGCGTTTCCCGTGCGGGCGGCGCTAAACGCCGGGCGCGTCCTGGAGCCGCCCGATAACGGCGAGTCCGAACTCTGCGGCGCGCGCACCGTCGATGACGCGGTGGTCGAACGTCACTGCGATCGTGCCCATCGGGCGGGCGACGATCTCGCCGTCCCGCACGACGGGGCGCTCGGCGATGCGGCCGATGGAGAGGATCGCCACCTCGGGGTGATTGACGATCGGCGTCGTGAAGAGGCCTCCGAGCTTGCCGGCGCTCGTGACCGTGAACGTCGAGCCGCGCAGCTCCTCGGGGGCGAGCGTGCCCGCACGCCCACGCTCGGCGAGGGAGGCGAGCTCGGCCTGGATCTCGTCGACGCTCTTTGCGTCGCAGGCCCGAACGACGGGCACCATCAACCCCTGCTGGGTCTGCACAGCGACGCCGATGTCGTAGCGGTCGAGGTAGACGATCGTGTCGCGCTCGAGGCGAGCGTTCAGCTCCGGGAACGCCTGAAGCTCGTCGGCGCAGGCCTTCACGACCGTGGCGACGAGCCGATCGAGGTCGACAGCGCCGAAGTCGCACTCCTCCACCCAGGTCACGGGCGGCACCTCGCGGTGCGCGCGCGCCATGTGCTCCGCGATCACGCGGCGAACTCCGCGCAGCGGCTCCTGCCTTCCCTCGTCGGAGCCTGTGTCACCTGCGGCGGCGCGAACGTCCTCTTCGGTGATCCGCCCCTGCGGGCCGGTCCCTGCGATGGCGTCCAGGTCGACTCCGAGCTCAGAGGCGATCTTCCGGACGAGCGGTGTCGCCCGGGCTCTCGTACCGGCGGGTTGGAGACCACGGCCGGGGTCTGACCCGTGGACACGTCTGGTTCAGACGGCGCCGGCTCCGCATCGCCGCCGATGGCGACGAGCACCGTGCCCACGGGGACGACCTCCCCTTCTCGTACGTGGATGCGCGTGACGACCCCCGCGGCCGGCGAAGGGACCTCCACCGTCGCCTTGTCCGTCTGGATCTCGACCAGCGGGTCGTCCTCGGCGATCTCCTGGCCCTCCACGACGAGCCAGCGGGCCACCTCACCCTCGGTGAGCCCCTCGCCGAGGTCGGGGAGCTTGAACTCGTACCCCACGGTCAGATCATCCCTCGAACCGGATGGCGTCGTGGCAGAGCATCGCGTGCACGCCGCGGACGCGGTTCACGATCTGCGTCACTCGCAGATCGACGACGAGGCTTGCCAGCGCCAGCGCGTCGCGCCGCTCGAGCCCATACTCGCGATCCATCAGCTCGAGCATGGCATCCGTCGCGATGGCTGCGGCCTCGTCGAGGTCCTCGTCGAAGCCGAAGGTCAGCCACGCGAGCGGAGTCCACGCGAGCGGAGTCCTGAGCTCGAGGTCGCTCCGCACCGTCAGCGTGAGCTCCACGCGCTCGAGCGGGCACTCGATGGCGAGCTGCGAGACCTCCCCGTCTCCCTGCCTGGCGTGGCCGTCGCCGGCGGAGAACAGCGCACCGTCGACGGGAACTGGCAGCGACAGCGTCGTGCCGGCGACCAGCTCCTTGCAGTCGATGTTCCCTCCCCACACGCGTGGCGGCTGCGTGGAGTGCACTCCCGGCTCAGGCGGAGGCATGCCGAGCACGCCGAGGAACGGCCGCAAGGCCACTTCCCGACCGAACTGGTCGCGACCGACGCCGGCATCCGGGTCCAGCGCCCACTTCAGCCGCCATTCGTCTCCTCCGCTGACGCCGAGCCGGTCGTTCAGGTCCGTCTGCCAACCTCCCGCTTCGGTGACACCGAATGTCGTGACACGCACCGATTCGATCCGCACCTCCAGCGTCTGCCCGGCCTTCGCGCCACGCACCTCGACCGGGCCGATGAGGGCGTGGCCTCGATCGAGCTCCGGGTCGCGCTCCTCGAAACGCTCGTCGTCCGTCAGCCACCACCCCGCATTCGGGCACGAGAACGCGATCGTGTCCCCAGAGTCGACCGCGAGCACGGGCTCGAGGTCGCGTGAGAAGTAGCCATGCAGCGTACGCCGTTCGAGCGGGATCTCGTGGATCACGGTGGCCAAACCCTCCCGCCGCGAGCGTCGAAGGCCTCGAGCTGCGCAGAGGCCGCCAGCGTGCCCGAGAGCTCATTGCGAAAGAGCGTGAAGACGATGACGTCACGCGGCTCCTCACGTTCCTGCGTCCGTAAGCGACGCCGTAGACGCGCTTCCTCCGAGAAGCCGAGCTTTCTCGGCACGGCCACGCTCGGCTCATTTGCCGGGTCCACGCGAATCTCGATCCGGTCGACGCCGCAGACCTCGAAGCCAACCCGCGTGAGAGCGGCAGCCGACTCCGCCGCGAACCCAGCTCGCACCCGTGACTCGCGAATCCAGTAGCCGATCTCGAAGGCTCCTTCGCCGACACGCGTGTGTAGCCCGGTTCCGCCGATGACCTCGGTCTCGTCCGCGGAGAAGATCCCGTACACGAAGTCCTGGCCGAGATCGAAGCTCCCTCGAAATCTCCGCAGGAGCTGCACCTTCTCCTCGAGCGGCTGCGGCTCTTCGAGGGCCCACGGCATCCAGGCCTGCAGGTGGTCGAGGCTCGAGTCGATGGCGTCCTTGAGGAGCGGTGCGTCGCGCGGCTCCCAGCAGCGGAGGACGAGCCGCTCGGTGACGATGCGGTACGGCGGGTCGATCAGAACTCCAAGAGACGGCGGACGGCTTCGAGCACGCGAGCGACGGACGGCATGTACGCGTCCTCGAGCTGCCAGTACGGATACGGCACGTCGTAGCCGGTCACGCGGAGCACCGGCCCTCGGAGGTCGAGAATGGCCTGCTCCGCAAGCACGGCTGCGACCTCGGCGGCGAACCCACAGACACGCGGCGCTTCCTGCACGACGACGACGCGCCCCGTCTTCGCGGCGGACGCGAGCAGCGCCTCAGCGTCGAGCGGCTTCAGCGTCCGCAAGTCGAGCACTTCCACCGAGGCCTCCGAGCCGATCTCGTCCGCAGCCTGCTCGGCGAGCGGCACCATCGACCCGTAGGCGACGATCGTTACGTCGTCGCCCTCCCGCGCCAGGCGTGCCTTCCCCAGTGGAACGACGTGCTCGCCGTCCGGAACCTCACCGCGCATCGTCCGGTAGTGGAGCTTCGGCTCGAGCACGACGACGGGGTCGGGATCGCGGATGGCGGCCGCCAGCAAACCCTTCGCGTCCGCCGGTGTCGACGGGATCGCGACTTTCACACCCGGCGTGTGCACGTAGTACGTCTCGGGCGAGTCGTCGTGGAGCTCCGGGGCGCGGATGCCGCCGCCGTACGGTATGCGCACGGTGATGGGAAACTCCATCGCACCCCGCGTCCGCCAGCGGTAGCGCCCGACGTGATTGATCAGCTGGTCGAGCGCCGGGTAGCTGAACGCGTCGTACTGCAGCTCACAGACGGGGCGCCAGCCGGCCATCGCCAGCCCGATGGCAGTGCCCATGATTCCGGCCTCCGCGAGCGGGGTGTCCACGCAGCGGTCAGGGCCGAACCGATCGCGGAGACCGGCCGTCGCCCGAAAGACCCCGCCGGCGCGCCCGACGTCCTCGCCCATCACCATCACGTCGTCGTCGCGCGCCAGCTCGACGTGGAGGCAGTCGTTGACGGCCTCGAGAATCGTCCGCTCAGCCATCTCGCAACCCCGGAGGCGGGTCTGCGTACGCGTGCTCGAACACCTCGTCGGGATCTGGCGCCGGCTCGGCCTCCGCGGCAGCGATCGCCTGTCGCATCACGTTCAGGGCCTCATCTCGCGTCTGGGCAACCAGCTCGTCGGTCAGCAGCCCACGCCTGCGCAGGTAGCGCTCGAAGCGGCCGACGCACTCGTTGCGCCTCTCCTCCTCGACGCGCACTGCATCGATGTACGCCGACGGATCATCGGCCGTCCCGTGCGGCGCGCACCGGTAGGTCGCGGCCTCGATGAACGTCGGGCCATCCCCTCCGCGAGCGCGCTCGACTGCCTCCGCCGTCGCTTCGTACACGGCGAGCACGTCTGTGCCATCCACGCGCACGCCCGGCATCCCGTAGCCGACCGCCTTGTCGACAAGCGCCGAAGCCGCCGTCTGCGCGTCGAGCGGCGTCGAGATCGCCCACTGGTTGTTGTTGCAGAAGAGGACGAGCGGCGCGCGCATGACGGCGGCGAAGTTCGCGCCCTCGTGAAAGGCGCCTTCCGACGTCGCGCCGTCTCCGAAGAAGACGAGCGCGCAAGTGCGCTCTCCACGCAGCCGCTTCCCCCACGCGAAGCCGGCCGCGTGCGGCACCTGCGTCGCGACGGGCACGCATAGGGACGCGACCCCGAGCTCGCTCGGGTTCCACCAACCGGCGGGGTGGCCGCGCCACCACGAGAGGACGGTCGACGCCTCCAGCCCACGGAGGAGCCCGATCGCAGACTCGCGATAGCTGGGAAAGATCCAGTCCTCACGGTCGAGCGCGTACGCGGCGCCGACCTGCATCGCCTCGTGGCCCCAGTACATCGCGTAGGTGCCGATGCGGCCTTGCCTGTGGTACACGAGCGAGCGCTCGTCGTACGTCCGGAGGAGGACGAGCTGGCGATAGAGCTCGAGCAGGTCGCCGTCCTCGAGGCCCGTCACGGTGCCGTCCGGGATGGTGTCGCCGTCACCGATCACACGCCGCAGACCCGACTCGGCCGGAAGCACCTGGGCCATCGCGGGGCGACTCTACATCTCGCCGACGTCGTCGCGGAGGGAGCGTGCGAGCACGACCGCCACCGCGACGATCGTCAGCAGCGCAAGGACACCGGCAATCCCGAGCGCAGCTCCTCCTCGAAGCGGGTCGGACACCGCCAACAGCAGTAGCGCCCCGCTCACGACCGCACCGAAGACGACGGCTGCGACGGTGAGCACCCGACGGCCGGTCGCGGCGCGACCGATGCGAACCGCCGCACCGGGCTCGAGCGCCCAGAACGCGAGCTCGGCAATGGCCACGAGGCCACCGGCAAAGAGAACGGCGGCGGGGTCGAGCCCCCTGCCCGCAAGCGAGATGCCGTACCCGGCTCCGAGCAATGCGAGGCCGATGGTCGCGAGCGTTCCCCGCCGGAGGACGAGACCCCCGATCAGCACTGCCAGGCCCGCCACCACGGCGACGCCCGCCGGTCCTGGCAGGTCTCCCGCCGACAGCCGCACGGCAAGCGCAAACAGCACCGCGCAGGCGATCGACGCGATCCCGGCCGCTACGCGCGCATCGCCCTGGCGAAACGCCTGAATGCCGACACCTCCTCCAACACGGGCTCGAGTGGATCGCCAAAGCGCCACTGGACGACCGGAACGCCGAGCCTTCGAAAGCGGCTGCGCATAGCCGCGCGGCGAAGCTTCCAGATGCGGTAGGCGAGCTGTGCCTGATCGCGTTCGCTCACGCGGAGGAAGGGCTCCGGCGCGATCTCCAAGGCTGCGACATCGGCGCCGCGCCCGCGTACGTCGACGAGAGCACTCACCATCCGCTCGTCGAGTAGCGGCGTGAGGCCGAGCACGAGCGCCTTGGGCGGAAGGACGTGCGTGGGGATGACGCGGATGTCCCGCCACACGTACGAGAGCACGACCTCGGTGTCGAGCAGCGCCTCGACGATGCGATAGAGCTGAACGCTGCCAAGCGACGGCTCCAGCCAGTTCATGGAGCCTCCGAAGCTCAGCAGGCCTACCTGGTCTCGCCGGCGCAGGTAGGCGCCCGCGAGTGCCGCTGTCGCCCGGACACCCTGATCGAGTGTGCCGGCCGCGCCCAGCCGTGCCTCGGCAAACGAGTCGAGGAGCAGAACGGTTGCGGTGTTCCGCTCCGGATGCTCTTCGTTGACAACGAGCGCTCCGCGCCGCGCTGTCGCTTTCCAGTTGACGCGCCGCACGCGGTCACCCGGCTGGTACAGGCGGAGATCGGCGAACTCGATCCCCTCGCCCTTCTGCCTGGCGACGAGATTGCCGACATAGAGCTGCGTCTCGTGAGGCTTCACGATCTCGCGCAGACGCTCCTCCCTCGGATACACACGCAACAAGTGACCAGCCGGCAGCTCCCGCTCGAACACGAAGAGCCCGAGCCGATCGAAGACGGCGAGTCCCACTCGACCGAGCCTGTACACACCCCAGCGTGGGAAGCGCAGCCTCATCTCCAGCTCGCGCTGCTCGCCACGCTTGAGGCTCAGCCCGAAGGACGTATCCCCCACCGGCTCGGCGTCGCGCGGGACGGCGACCGAGAGCTCGAGCCGCTCGATCCGGCTCCGCGCATCGAGTGCGAGGACCACGGCGACCTCGTCGCCCTCGAGGGCCCGCACCGTGCCGCCGCGGACGGCCACGCCGAGATCCGGCTCGACACCCGTCACAAGCCCGAACGCGAGCACGAGGACGAACGGCGTGGCGAGAACGACGAGCTCGGCGCGACCGGAGGCGATGCCGGCAAAGAGGCCGAGGGCAGCCAGCGACGAGTACCCGGCGAGCTTCGCTGTTGCTGCGCGGGTCAAGCGGTGCGAGCTGCGTCCTCGGCCTTCGGCGTCGGTACCGCGTCCAGGCACTCCTGCACGACGTCCTCGGCGCGAATGCGCTGCACCCATAGCTCAGGATTGAGCGTCAGGCGGTGTGAGAGCGCCGGCACCGCGACGTTCTTCACATCCTCGGGCGTGACGAAGTCGCGGCCGCGGAGCGCCGCGAGGCCGCGGGAGAGCTTCATGAGCGCGAGCGATCCGCGCGGGCTGGACCCACCTGAACGCGGGGGCTCTGACGCGTGGCCGCCACGACGTCGACCATGTAGAGCCCGATGCTCTCGGCGACGTGCACCTCCTCGATCGCCCGCTGAAGGTCGAGCACGGTCGCACGGTCGACGATGGGCGTCAGCTCGACCTCGTCGACGCGCCGCTCGCGACGGCGCTCGAGCATCTCCCACTCGTGGTCGCGCGCCGGATAGCCGACTCCGATCCGCAGCAGGAAACGGTCGAGCTGGGCCTCGGGCAACGGGTACGTGCCCTCGTACTCGATCGGGTTCTGGGTGGCCAGCACGAGGAACGGGCGCTCGAGCGGACGCGTTTCCCCTTCCAGCGTCACCTGACGCTCCTGCATCGCCTCGAGCAGCGCAGCCTGGGTCTTCGGCGGTGCACGGTTGATCTCGTCGCCGAGCAGGAGGTTCGCGAAGACAGGGCCCGGCCGGAAGTCGAAGTCTCCCGTCCGTTGGTTGTAGATCGAGGAGCCGGTGACGTCGGAGGGCATGAGATCGGGCGTGAACTGGATGCGCGAGAACCGGAGATCGGTGACGGCCGCGAACGAACGGGCCAGAAGCGTCTTCGCCAGCCCGGGGAAGTCCTCGATGAGAACGTGGCCGTCGGCGAGCACGCCCAGCAACACGAGCTCGAGCGCCTCCCGCTTGCCGACGACGGCCTGCTCGACTGCGTCGAGGATGCGGTCGCAGTGGGCCTGGACGTCGGAGACAGCGATCACGACGGGAGGATCCTTTCAAGCTCGGTGACGATCTCGCGGAGAGAGCCCGTGTCGATGCCACCCTGTCCCAGGCTTCCGCTCGGTGCCCGTTCTGGGCGTGGCCGGTCGGGGCGGACGAGCTCCCACGTGGCCGGAGACAGCCGTTCCCGAGCCCGGTCCGGCTGGCGATCGAGCTCGATGCCGGATTGCGCGGCGAGGCCCGCGGCGCAGATCTCGCGGACCACCGGCCGCAGGCGGAAGTGAAGGTCGAACTTGTCCGCCTGCGCGAGCGCGACGTCGTCTTCCATCGCTGCGAGCGACTCGGGATGCACATACCTCCTGGGCGAGCCCGAGAGCACCGCGGGGACCGTCCCGTGAGGTGAGGGGAAGGCGCCGCGGGCAATGCGCGAGGCGGCGAGCGCCACCAGGCCGCCGGCGTAGACGAGGTAGGCGTCGACAACGTAGTCCGTGCGGTCGACGCCGATCACCACCACGAGAAGGGCAATGAGCGCTCCGATGATCGCGTAGGCGATCGTCGAGACGGCGACGTGCCTCATGTCGCCGCCGTCCGCACCTCTGCCCGTACCGCCGTGAGCGCGTCGATTGCCCGTCCTCGCATCGTCTCGTCGACGGCGTGCTCGGAGAACTTCGCAACCTCGAAGAGCTCGGTGAGCGCCGCGACCGGGCCTTCTGCCTCCAGCTCGCGGGCGACCCGGTGCAGGTACTCGTACGGCGCCTCAGATGGCCGACGCGGGAAGCCATATGACGTCAGCGCCTGCTCCATGCGGGCGTACGCCGCGATCACCGCCCGCCGCGGGTCGGGATCGCGGCGGAGGTCGTCGATCGCCTCGTCGAGCGCCCTGCCGAGCTCCTCCAGCTGCTCAGGCGTGCGGCGCCCGCGACGGTCGCGCCAACGATCGGCGATGACCGCGGCGACGATCACAGCGACGATGAGGGCAGCCAGCCCGATTGCAAGCGACCAGACGAGCTCTGGATCTCGCCCGTCGGCCAGTTGCGGCCTCGGCTGCTCCGGGACCACCTGCGCAGGAAACGCGAAGTCCGCCGAATCTTGCGCTCGCGGTCCGCTGACGCCGTTCTGAAGGATGTCGCTCCCGGCCACCACGGCAATGAGGACGATCACCAGCAAGGCGGCGAGAGACGCGTACGGGGGCTGACTACGGCGCCCTGGCGGTCGCGCCCTGAAAGCGCGGTACCAGGCCCAGACCGCGACCAACGCGGCGAGGCCCCCAAGGACGAACATGACCGTAAGGGCGCCGTCGAGGAAGGTCGTCGAGGGCGCCCGCCGACCGCCTCCCTCGCCGCCGAAGGGCTGATAGGAGCGTGCCGCCATCGCCACCAGCACGAGCGCTGGCAGGACGAGAGCCGCGATGGCGACGCGCTGTGTCAGCCCCGTCATGTCGCCGCCGTCCGCACCTCTGCCCGTACCGCCGTGAGCGCGTCGATCGCGCGACCTCGCATCGTCTCGTCGACTGCGTGCTCGGAGAACTTTGCGACCTCGAACAGCTCGGTCAGCGCCGCGACCGGCCTCTCAGCCTCCAGCTCTCGCGCGACCCGGTGGAGGTACTCATACGGCGCCTCTGACGGCTTACGTGGCAGCCCGTAGACCGTGAGCGCCTGCTCCATGCGGGCGTAGGCGGCGATCACCGCCCGCCGCGGGTCGGGATCACGCCGCAGGTCGTCGATCGCCTCGTCGAGCGCCCTGGCGAGCTCCTCCCGCTCGGCGGGCGAGCGCTCGTCCATTCGAGAACGCCGGCGGTCGATGACGATCACCGCGACGATCACAGCCGCGATCAGGACGGCGAGCCCGATCGCCAGCGGCCAGATGACCTGCGGATCTCGCACCTCCTCCAGCTGCTGCACGGGCTGCTCCGGTACCCCTCTGCGGGAATCCCGGGGTCCGACCGCCTCTGGCTCGCCCGGCCGGCGCTTGTACTCGAGGATGTTCCGGCCGGCGATGACACCAAAAGCGACAATCCCCAGGAAGACGAGGAGAGACGAGTACGGTGCCCGCGCGCCGGGCCCCCTCGTCCGTGTCCTCAGAGCGTGAAGCCACGCCCAGACCGCGACCAACGCCGCGAGGGCCATGAGCACGAACATGATGGTGAAGGCGCCGTCGAAGAACGTCGTGGAGGGCTCCCGCCGCGTGCTGCCGTCGCCTCCGAACGGCTGGTACGACCGCGCCGCCATCGCCACCAGCACGAGCGCCGGCAGCACGAGCGCGGCGATCCAGACCCGGCGCGTCAGTCCGTGAACCGCCGGAGGACGATGCACGCGTTGTGGCCGCCGAACCCGAAGGAGTTGTTCATGGCCACTTCGACGTCTGCGGGACGTGCCTGGTTGGGCACGTAGTCGAGATCGCACTCGGGGTCGGGCACCTCGAGGTTGATCGTCGGCGGCAGCATGCCGTCCCGCAGCGCGAGGATGCAGAAGATCGCCTCGAGCGCGCCGGCCGCGCCGAGGCAGTGCCCGGTCGCCCCCTTCGTCGACGAGACCGGCGTTGCGTACGCCTTCTCCTCGCCAAGCGCGAGCTTCAGCATCGACGTCTCCGACGCGTCCCCGAGCGGCGTCGCCGTCGCGTGCGCGTTGATGTAGTCGATGTCCTTCGCCTCGATGCCCGCATCGGCGAGCGCCATCTTCAGCGCCCTTCCCGGGCCGTGCGGATCCGGCTCGGTGATGTGGTTCGCGTCGGAGGAGACGCCGTAGCCGATCACCTCCGCGTAGATCTTCGCGCCGCGCGCCTTCGCGTGCTCGAGCTCCTCGAGCACGACCACCGCGCCCGCCTCGCCCATGACGAAGCCGTCGCGCTCCGCGTCGAAGGGACGACTCGCGCGCTCGGGATCGTCGTTCCGCTTGGACAGGGCCCGCATGGCCGAGAAGCCGGCGATGCCCACCTCCGCGATCGGCGCCTCGGTGCCGCCACAGAACATCGCGTCCGCACGGCCGAGCCGGATGGCGTCGAGCGAGTCGCCGATGGACATGTTGGACGCAGCGCACGCCGTGCACTGAGAGGACAGGGGTCCCTGTGTGCCGAGCTCGATCGACAGCCAGCCGGCGCCGAGGTTCGGGATGATGGAGGGAATCGAGAACGGGCCGACGCGGTCGGGGCCGCGGTCGCGCAGGACGTCGTAGCAGTCCTGAAAGGACTGGAGGCCGCCGATGCCGGTCGCGACGGAGGCGCCGATTCGGGGCGCCTCGGCCGCGATGTCGAGGCCGGAGTCGGCCTCCGCCTGACGCGCTGCGGCGAGGACGAGGTGCGTGAACCGGTCCATGCGCCGGGCCGTCTTGCGGTCGATCCAGTCCTCGGGATCGAAGTCCTTCACCTCGCAGGCGAAGTGCACGGGATACTCGGACGGGTCGAAGTGCGTGATCGGCCCCGCCCCGGACTTGCCGGCCAGGACGTTGGCCCACGACGTCTCGACGTCGTTGCCGAGCGGCGAGACCGTGCCGAGGCCGGTCACGACCGCTCTGCGCTGCCCGTTCTCCAGGCTCACGCGATCACATCCCCAGCCCGCCGTCGACGAGCAGCACCTCGCCTGTCACGAACGATGCGGAGTCGGAGGAGAGAAAGCGAACGGCCGCGGCCACGTCTTCCGGCGTGCCAAGGCGCTCGAGCGGTGTGTTCTGGAGGATCGCCTGCTGCTGCTGCTCCGTCAGGACATCGGTGAGAGCCGTCGTGATGTAGCCGGGAGCGACAGCGTTCGCGCGAACGTTGCGGGAAGCGAGCTCCCGGGCGAGAGCCTTCGTGAAGCCGATGATGCCCGCCTTGGAGGCCGCGTAGTTCGTCTGGCCCGGGTTGCCGTGCATGCCCACGACACTCGTGAGGTTCACGATCGAGCCAGACTTGCGGCGCATCATCCCGCGCGCGACGGCGCGGCAGGTGTGGAAGACGCCGCCGAGGTTCGTGTCGAGCACCACACGCCAGTCCTCGTCGGACATTCTCGCTATGAGCCCGTCGCGGGTGAGCCCGGCATTGTTCACGAGCACGTCGACGTCGCCCGCCTCCTCGACCAGGCGCGCCGCTTCCTCGGGGCTCGCGACGTCGGCCTGCACCGCACGTCCGCCGATCTGAGAGGCAACCTCTTCGGCCTCCTCACCCCCCGAGCGGTAGCCGACGACGACCTGAGCCCCAGCCCCGGCGAGCTCGATCGCGATCGCACGGCCGATGCCCCGTGAGGCCCCGGTGACGAGCGCGAGCTTGCCGTCGAGCCTGGCGAATCCGTCCTCGTCAGGCAGCGCCGAGCGCCTCCTCCACGCGCTCGAGCGCCGCGAGGCTGTTGACGGGGATCGCCTTCACGCCCTTGTCGATGCGTTTGACGAGCCCTGAGAGGACGTTCCCCGGGCCGACCTCCACGAACGTGCGCGCGCCGTCGCGGACGAGCTCGCTGGCGGCCTGCGTGAAGCGCACCGGCGCGGTGAGCTGGTCGACGAGCAGCGGGGCGATTCGTGGAGCGGACTCGAGCCGGGCTGTCACCGTCGACATGAACGGCGCGGCCGGCTCGCCGAAGCGAACCTTGTCCACCGCCGGCCTGAGGCGCTCCGCGGCCCTTGCGACGAGTGGCGAGTGGAACGCTCCGGACACACGCAGCTTCACGGTACGGCGCGCGCCCGCCTCCTCGGCCTGCGCGCAGCATTCGTCGACGGCGTCGCTCTCGCCCGAGACCACGAGCTGGCCGGGGCAGTTGTAGTTCGCGGGCCACACACCGCGGATGCGGCGGCAGATCCGCTCCACGACGTCGTCGTCGAGACCGAGGATGGCGGCCATGCGGCCGGGATGCTCGCGCGCTGCCTCGGCCATCGCCAGACCGCGCTCGCGTACGAGGCCGATGGTCTCCTCGACGCCGATCGACGACGCAGCCGCCAGCGCTGCGAACTCGCCGACCGAGTGGCCGACGACGTAGTCGGGCTTGATGCCGCGCGCCTCGAGCGCGGCGAGGACGGCGAGACTCGTGGCGACGAGCGCCGGCTGCTGCACCTCGGTCTCGACGAGCTCTTCGAGGTCCGCGTCGAAGCACAGCCGCGTCAGGTCGAGTCCTGATGCAGAGCTCCCGAGCTCGAACACCCGCATCGCCTCGGGCACCGCCTCGGCGATATCGCGGCCCATTCCCTGCTCGAGCGAGCCCTGCCCTGGGAAGCAGAATGCGACCTTGGCCTTCGTCCTCGTCATGCAGCGCTCCGTTCATCGCCGTCCATTCCATCACGCCGGAGCCCCATGTGAGACCGGCACCCATCCCCGTCATCAGCACGATGCTGCCCTTGCTGAGCCTCCCGTCCCTCTCGGCGTCGGCAAGAGCGAGGGGAATCGAGCCGGAGGACGTGTTGCCGTAGCGATCGACGTTGACGACGACCTTCTCCATGGGGATGCCGAGCTTCTCTGCCGCGTGGTCGATGATCCGGATGTTCGCCTGGTGGGGAACGTAGACGTCGACGTCGTCGACGGTGAGGCCGACCTCGTCGAGCAGCTCGCGAGCCGAGGACACGAGCACGCGCGTCGCAAACTTGAAGACCTCACGGCCGTTCATGCGCGCGAAGTGCTCCCCGGCAGCGACCGTCTCGCTCGAGGCAGGCTTGCGGGAGCCCCCGGCGGCCACGTACAGCTCCATCCCGCCGGACCCGTCGGCGCCGAGCTCGAACCCCAGGAAGCCGCCGCGGTCGACGCGCTCGAGCACGACGGCGCCCGCTCCATCCCCGAAGAGGACGCACGTCGAGCGGTCCGACCAGTCGACGACCTTCGAGAGCAGATCGGCGCCGATGACGAGCGCGCGGCGACCCACTCCGGCAGCCAGCATCGCGTAGGCCTGCGCGAGGGCATACACGAACCCCGTGCAGCCCGCCGAGAGATCGTAGGCGCCGGCCTTCTTCGCGCCGAGCTGGTCGGCCACGAGCGCCGCCGTGGCCGGGAACGCCATGTCCGGCGTCACCGTGGCGACGATGAGCAGGTCGAGGTCCTCGGCACGCACCCCCGCACGGTCGAGCGCGTCGCGCGCAGCCGGAAGGCAGAAGTCGGAGAGCGCCTCGCCAGGCTCGGCCACACGCCGCTCGTGGATCCCCGTGCGCGCGACGATCCATTCGTCCGACGTGTCGACCATTCCCGCCAGCTCGTCGTTCGTCAGGACCCGCTCGGGAACGGCCGTGCCGAGACCGGTGATCGAGACGCGGTTGCCGTTCGCGGAGCCGATCATTCCGTTGCGAACATCAAGGTGCCGCGCACCGCGAGCGCATCGTCGACGCGGGCTTCGACGGTTCCTTTGCCGACCCGAGCGCGGACGGCGTGGATCTCGCAGGTCATCGTCAGCGTGTCCCCGGGCGAGACGATGCGCTTGAAGCGGATCTTGTCGATACCCGCGAAGAGCGGCAGCTTGCCGTGGTTCTCCGGCATGACGAGCACGGGAATCGCGCATGCCTGGGCAAGGGCCTCGACCATGATCACTCCGGGCACGACCGGCCGGTCGGGGAAGTGACCGGTGAGAAACCACTCGTCGCCGCGGATCTGCTTGCGGGCGACGACGCTCACACCCGGCTCCAGCTCGAGCACCTCGTCGAGGAAGAGAAACGGGTCGCGGTGGGGGATGATCGTCTCGATGACGTCGCGGCCGAACGGTGCGCGAACGACGTCTGCCACCTGCCCGGGAGCATGAGCCACGATCGTCGAAGTGTACTCGGCTCCCTGCCTGGAACAGGCCGCGCGGACGCTAGCTCGTGACCGTGATCGGCGCTTTCTGGGTCACCGTGCCGATCTCCGTCGACACCGTTACCCAGACGGTGTACGCGCCTGGCTCGATCGTGGTTCCCGGCGTCGGCTGCCCGTTCCAGACAGCCGCATACGAGCCGGCCTCGAGCCAGCCCACCTGCACGAGCGCGAGCGGGTAGCCGGGGTCCCTGATCTCCACGGCCACGACACCGGCCTGCCGCAGCTCGAACGAGATCGTGATCGCATCGTCGACGCCGTCGCCGTTCGGCGAGAGGTCGACAGGATCTGCTCGCAGCCAGGCCAGCGAGCGGAGCACCACGAGCTCGTCGACGAGCTTCGCCGTCCTCCCCGAGTCCCCCCGCGCGGTGAGCAGCAGCCGGTAGCGGCCGTCAGCCAGCGAGTCGGGAGCCCAGGGAAGCGTCTGCGCACCGGCCTGCTGGCGTACATTGATCGCAAGCGAGACCACGGTCAGCCCGCTCTCGTCCTTCAGCTCGGCGCTGACGACGGCCGGCTCGCTGAGCGTGTAGCGCACCGTCAGCAGATCCGCGTAGCCGTCGCCGTCTGGCGAGACGATGCGAGGCTGCGGCCAGAGATCCGCCGCCACGGGCGGTCGCGCGGCGGTCGCGCGCCGGACGCGGCGGTGCGATAGCAGGTGATGCGCCGAGGACGCCGCTGGCCGGGCGCACGCCGTCGGCCTCCATCGTCCACCGGTAGCGGCCGGGCCTGACCTCGGAGGAGTTCCAGAACCACGAGATGCGATCCCCGCTGCCGGTCCTCTCGGCCACCACCTTGCCGGCGGCGTCGTGACGGTCACCGTCCAGTCGAGCGGTTCCGAGAGCCGCGCCTTGAAGCGCATCCACCGCCCCAGCTGGCCGCTGATGCGAGGGTCGTAGAGCTTCGGCAGCCCGGTGGTCAGCGCCACCTCTCGCAGCTGTCCCAGCCGCGCGTACAGCGCGTTGCCAGGACAGGCCGTAGAGCCCGCGTCCCGATGCCCGGAGACGGCCCGGAGATACGCGGGACTGACTCCGGACGAGACCATCGCCGAGGACGCAGGATCGACGTGCCCGACGTCCAGGCGCCATGCGAGCAGCGCACCGAGGGCGTTCTCTGCCTCGCGAGTCGGGGCCTTGGCCGAGTACGTCCCGAGGACGGCGACGCCTACGGACCCGGTGTTGAAACCGGCGGCGTGAGCGCCGATGACGTTGCGCTGCATCCCGCCGCCCCGCCCCTCGAAGACCTGGCCGTAGCGGTCGACGAGAAAGTTGTAGCCGATGTCGTTCCAGCCGTTGGCCTTCACGTGGTAGAGCTCGATGCCGCGAACGATCGCCGCGGATTCCTCGGGCCTGTACGAGCTGGAGCCGGCCGTGTGGTGGACGAGGGCGAAGCGCAGCACGGGCGCATAGCGTGGCGCGGCCCGCACGATCTTCTCGTTGGCGTTCCAGCCGCTTCTCGGCACGATCCTCGGCGAGCCCGCCGTCGCCACCGTGCGCAGCGGGATGCGCGCAGACCGGCTGCGCACAAACCAGGCCCGCACTCGCGTCACCTGGCCGACGGTGCGCACCTCCAGTCGCGTCGAGCCGGGAGCCCACCACGGGTTGCCGACCCTCCAACCCGAGCGCGAGCGCTCGGATGCGCCGCCGTCGGGCGGTCTTCGGCCTCGGGCGCCGCGAGACGCCACGGGCTCCACGTGCCGGAGGCGCCGCGTTCGCAGCTCGACGCGGCCGCTGCCCCGCCAGTGCACGCCGACGAGGTCGAACGGCCGCTCCGGGCTCACTGCCGCCGGCGCTCGGGCATCACGAGGGAGATCGCGGCTCCAGAGCGACGGATCGGCGGCATGCGCAGCCGCCGGGGCTGCGAGCAGAAGCGCCGCTGCGATCAGGAAACTCTCATCAGTCGTACCTTCGGCCCTCTCCTCGTTCGCCTTGAAGTCAGGAGCCCCTGCGATGGTAGGTTGTGGAGCACCGTGATGCCTGCCGTTTTGCGGGGATTTTTCACCTCGCTGGCGCTGTTCGCCGCTCTCGTGCTCGCGCAGACGGCGATGGCCGCCACACCGCAGGTGCTCGCAGTTCACCTCGACAACGACATCAACCCCGTCACCGCGCAGTACGTCGAGGACCAGATCGACCGTGCAAACGAGGACGGCTACAACGCCGTCGTCATCGTGCTCGACACGCCCGGCGGGCTCTCGGAGTCGATGCGGGACATCGTCAAGAAGGAGCTCGCGTCGGAGCATCCCGGTCGTCGTCTACGTGGCGCCCGACGGCGCACGCGCGGCCTCGGCCGGCGTCTGGATCGGCCAGGCGGCCGACATCCTCGCCATGGCGCCGCAGACGAACCTCGGCTCCTCGACGCCGATCTCGATCGGAGGGGAGGACATCCAGAAGGACCTGCGGCGCAAGGTGGTCAACGATGCGGCCGCGCAGCTGCGGGCGCTCGCCAAGGAGCACGGGCGCAACGCGAAGTGGGCCGACGCAGCCGTTCGGGTCGGCTCGAACCTCAGCGCGCGCGAGGCGCTCTCGATGAACGTCATCGACGTCATCGCCCCGACCCTGCCCGCGCTTGCTCGACAAGATCGACGGCATGAAGACCGTGCCTCGCGGCTTCGTCCTCGACACGGCCGGCGCCGAGGTGACCGAGGTCGAGATGGGCCTGTGGAAGCGCATCCTCGACACGCTGATCGACCCGAACATCATCGCCCTGATGCTCTCGCTCGGCGTGCTCGGGATCGTCGTCGAGCTCTACAACCCCGGCCTGGTCTTCCCCGCGACGCTCGGCGGCATCTGCCTCATCATCGGCCTCTACGGGCTCCAGGTGCTGCCCATCAACTGGGCGGGAGTGCTGCTGATGCTGCTCGCTGCCGGGTTCTGGGCGGCGGAACCGTTCGTGATGAGCCACGGCGCGCTCGCGCTGGCGGGAGCCGTGTCGTTCGTCTTCGGCGCCCTGCTGCTCTTCGACCCCGCGGGCGATACGTACCAGGTGTCGCTGCCGGTGGCGATCGCGATCGCCGGCTCGGTGGCGCTCTTCATGGCCTTCGCCGTCGCCAAGGTCGTCCAGGTACGGCGCCAGCCGGTCGCCGTCGGCACATCGAGCCTCGTCGGTACGCCGGGCGTCGTGCGGCGCGGCGGCCTCGTGGCGGTCAAGGGCGAGCTCTGGCAGGCGGAGTCGGCAGACGGCGAGCCGCTCACGACCGGCGACGCGGTGGTCGTGGAGGACGTCCAGGACGGCCTGCGGCTCGGGTTCGCCACGCCGACGCACGCCGGAGACAACGTAGGATCCCGATCGACCCTCGGAAAGGACCCGATGCTTGCTGCCCTGATCGTCGTCGCCGTCATCGCGATCCTCGTCATCCTCGTGCTCAGCGCCGCGATCAAGGTGCTGCGGGAGTACGAGCGCGGTGTCATCTTCCGGCTCGGCCGCTGCTCGGGAAGCCCAAGGGGCCGGGCTGATCTTCCTCATCCCCATCGTCGACCGCATGGTCAAGGTCGACCTGCGGACGATCACGCTGATGATCCCGCCGCAGGAAGTGATCACGAAGGACAACGTGCCCGCGCGCGTGAACGCCGTCTGCTACTTCCGCGTCGTCGACGCCTCGGCTTCCGTAGTGCAGGTGGAGAACTTCATGGTGGCCACGTCGCAGGTCGCGCAGACGACGCTGCGCTCGGTGCTCGGCCAGCACTCGCTCGACGAGCTCCTGTCCGAGCGCGAGAAGATCAACTCGATCCTCCAGGAGATCATCGACGAGACGACGGCCCCCTGGGGCATCAAGGTCTCGATCGTCGAGGTCAAGGACGTCGAGATCCCCGCCGACATGCAACGCGCGATGGCACGTCAGGCGGAAGCCGAACGTGAGCGGCGGGCAAAGATCATCAACGCGGAGGGTGAGTTCCAGGCCGCCCAGCGGCTCACGGAAGCGGCGGTCGTGATGGGAAAGGCTCCGATCGCGCTCCAGCTCCGCTACCTCCAGACGTTGCTCGAGATCGGCGCATCCAACAACAATTCGACGATCGTCTTCCCCGCGCCCATCGACCTGCTCAAGCCGTTCCTCGAGCACACCGAACAGGACAAGGAGACGAGCTGAGCGGGGCGGCGCCCGAGCTGCGCCGCGACCCGCTGTCCGGCCGCCTCGTGGTGGTCGCCCCCGACCGCGCCAGGCGGCCGGGAGCCTTTCCGCAGCTCGAGCCGCCGCCTGACCCCGGCGAGCTCGACGAGTGCCCGTTCTGTGCGGGCCGTGAGGACCGGACGCCTCCGGAGACGCTGCGGCTGCCGGCGGAGGCGACTGGCAGGTGCGCGTCGTGCCGAACCTCTATCCGGCGTTCGAGCGGCAGGAGGTGGTCGTCCACGCGCCGGAGCATCTCCGCTCGATCGCGGAGCTCTCGACGAACAGCTGGCCCTCGTCGCGGAAGCCTGGCGATCGCGCGCCGAGGGCGCGAGCGAGGTACGTCCACGCGATCGTGAACGAAGGACGGGTCGCCGGAGCGAGCCTTCCACACACGCATTCCCAGCTCGTCTGGCTACGCGAGCCGCCGCCCGCCGTCGTCGGGAGGGCGCGATGGAGGGGTGACGGACGGCGAGCCGGTGCTCGAGCGAGAGGGCGTCGTCGTCCTTGCCCGGCGATCTCGTCAGACCCCTACGAGATGCGAATCGCTCCGCGGAGCCCGAGAGCGATGCATTCGCGAGCCCGCTGCTCGCGGTCGCCCTCGAGATTGCCGCGGAGGCGCTGCGCCGGCTCCGGGCCGTCGAGCCCGGTGCGCCGGCCAACCTCTGGCTCCACGACGGGCCCTGGTGGCACATCCACCTCGTGCCGCGGCTGACCGTCGCCGCCGGCATCGAGCTCGGCGCCGGCATCCACGTGAACCCGCTGCCGCCCGAAGAGGCGGCGGCGAGACTGCGCGGCTAGCTCTCTTCCTCTTCCTCGGGATCGGCTTCGGCGTCGGCAACAACTGCCTCGGGCACCGACTCATCCTCCGCGTCCGACACTACATCGGTGCCGTTCTCGCTCTCGACGACCGGCGCGAGGCTCGACACGCGCTCGCCCTTCTCTCGCAGGCGCATGACGATCACGCCTTGCGTCGCGCGGCCGGCGCGGCGAATGCCCTCGGTCGGCATGCGAATCACCTGGCCACTCGTGGAAATCAGCATCACCTGATAGCCCTCGCGAACAGGCTGTGCGCCCGCAAGCTGGCCCTTCGCCTCGGTCAGCTTCACCGTCTGCACGCCCATGCCTCCGCGGCCCTTCCGCGGGTAGTCGGACATGCGCGTCCGCTTGCCGTACCCGTTCTCGGTCACGACGAGCAGGTCGGCAGTGTCGTTCGCGATCATCGCGGCGATCACGTCGTCACCAGGGCGCAGCTTCATGCCGATCACGCCGCCGGTCACGCGGCCCATCGGCCGCACGGCGCCGTTGGGGAAGCGGATAGCCTGGCCCTTGCGCGAGACGAGCAAGACGTCGTCCTCGCCATGGGTGAGGAAGGCGTCGACGAGCTCGTCACCCTCGCGGAGGTTCACGGCGATGATGCCCTCCGACTTCAGCGGCGTGTTGTACTGCGCGAACTCGGTCTTCTTGACGATGCCGTTGCGCGTCGCGAGCACGAGATACTTCGCTTCCGAGAAGTCGCGCGTGCGGATAACCGTCTTCACCTGCTCGTCCTGGGTGAACGGCAAGAGATTGACGATTGCTCTGCCCTTCGACTGCCG
>CAWHNJ010000002.1:0-116167 GCA_963830835.1 uncultured Actinomycetes bacterium
CCGACGTATGCCCCTGGGTCTGCCGCGTCCGTGCAAGCAGCCTTCGGTAGTTGATCTCCCGTAGTCGGTCACGCGCGTAGCTGTAGTGCTCCTCGGCGATACCCGGAGCCAGCGGCTCAATGGCCGCCAGGCGGACGTCGTCCGACGCGACGATGGACTGCCATCGCCGAGCGCGTCGCCGTGAATCTGTTCGGTGCTGCGCTTGCTAGCCCAGAACGCGAATGGGTGCGTCGATCGCACCATCGGCGGCCCCCGTCTGCTCGGGCTGTGTCTTACTCGTCGCTGTTCCACCGCCCTGGAGCTCTTGCCGCCAGCCCGCGAGGATGCCGTGCACGCTCGCCGCGCCGAGGATTGGCCCCCGCGGCACATCGAGGTGCGCCGGGTGGAGGATGAACGGGCGCGTCTGAAGCCCGCCGATGCCGCCGTGGAACGAGATCAGCTCCTCGAAGGCGCAGCCCTCGTCGAGCTCGGGGTCGTAGAAGCTGCCCACCATGATGTCGCCGACGTGCTCGAAGCCGTCAGTGCGGAGCAGGTGCTGCGGCGCGTGGGGCGAGAACGCGCGCGAGCGGGTCTTCGCCCTCGACACGGCCTTCCGCGAGGTAGTGGACGCCGTTGGCACCGAGCGCGACCGCCCCGTGCTCCGACGAGCGGACGAGCAGCCAGCCGACGTGTGGGTGCTCCCGGAGCGCGGGCAGAAGCTGCGGATGCCGCTCGTCGATCTCCTCAAGGGTCAGGCGGCGACGCTCCTCCATCAGGTAGATGAGGCCGAGGTTGCCCGAGCCCATCACGACGACGTCGCGATCGGAGACGTCGTTCTTGGGCCGCTTCTCCTTCTTCCCCGTCGCTTCGCTCAAGGCGTGGCCGACCATGGAGTCTGCTCGTCCCCACCGGCGATTCCCTCGACGTCACCCCCAGCCAGCGCGCGCTCGACCAGCTCGTCGAGGCCGTACCCGTTGCGCTGCTTGAAGGTCGCGCCCTGAGTCTGGCCATGGTCGGAGAGGACCACGATCTCGTACGGCCGCGGCGCATACCGGCACGCCAGCTCGATGTGTCCGAACTTGTCGTCGAGCTTGCGCAACGCCTCGAGCGTGTCGGCGCGCTCGAGGCCCGAGTGGTGCGCCACCTCGTCGTAGCTCGAGAACGTCGCGTAGACGGCAGGTCGCCCGCGCATGATGTCGGTGAGGACGCCCGACACGATCAGGTCGCGCACGAAGACGCAGAGCGCTCCCCGCATCAGCGGGTAGATGCCGCCCCGGTGGCCGCGTGGTTGCACGTCCCGGCGGATAGCGCGCAGGGCAGCCGTCCACTCGAGGATGACCTCCCACCCGAAGAGGACGAGCGTGCGGATCGCGTTGTCGCCGTTGGCGAAGAACGCCCGATAGCCAGGATTGGACTTCTTCTCGGCCTCCATCCGGCTGACGGTGAGGATCACGTCCTCCGCCTCGCCGGAGAGGAGATTCCCGCGGCTGGCGCCGCCATCGACGAGGAGACCGATGCCGGTCCCACGCCGCCGCTCGATCTCCGCGCAATCCGGCGGCGCCGAGCAGGTCATCATCGTCGCCGTCTCCTTCTCGACCCAGCGGAAGGCCGAGATGTCCTCGTTCGAGCCCAGCAGGATGCCCGCCTGGCTGGCGCCCGTCTGCGAGGAGAGATCGGTCTCCCACTCGACGAGACTGTGCGTGTTGCGTGCCCAGCGGGCCATGTTCGGGGCATTGCCGTCGCGCATCGCCCGACGCAGTACCGGCAGTGCGAGACCGTCGATCTCGAGGTAGATGATTCCGGGGACCTCGGTGCTGGCGATGATGCCCTGCCGCTTCGCGATCCGCTGCGCGATGCGGATCGACCCCATGTCGTCCGAGCCGAGAAGAACCGTGAGCACGACGCTCACCGCGCCGACGACGAAGGCGGCAAGGAGAGCCCAGCCGAAGTTGTCGACGGTGAACGAGTCGGCCACTTCGCCGGCGATCTGGAGGATCAGCGCGTCCGCGATCAGCACGAGCAGGAAGCCGAGCACGAGCGTGAGCGGCAGCCGCAGCGCGGCGAGGACGGGCGGGATGACGGCGTTCAGCACGGCGACGATCGCTGCGACGACGAGCGCACCCCAGAAGGTCTCGATGTCGACGCCCGGGAGGATCCAGGCGGCGACCATCAGCGCGATGCCGGTGGCGATCCACGCGACGAGGAGGGGGAACAGCCGCAGGCGCGGGCGCTCGGGTTGCCAGGACTGTCCGTAGGTCGGCTCCGGGCCGCTAGTTGTCATCGTGTTCTCCTTCGATCGCTGATGGGGAGGCACTCTCGTCGCTCGCGCCGTCGTGGCCGCGATGGAACAGGCCCTCGCGCGGACCCTTCGCGCTCCGCTTTCTTCTCCGCCTTCTTCTCGGCGTGCTCGGCCTTCTGCTCGGCCACCTTGACCTTCGCGTCGGCGTACGACTGCGTGACGAGCTGCTTCCCGCCCTTCCAGCCGAAGACCGAGACGACGAGCACGATCGCGAAGAGGACGTTCCAGGCGGTCGTGATCAGCTGTTGCGCGGTGGAGTAGTCGACCGCGGTGCTCTTCGCGACGTCGCAGCACGTGTCGAGCGCGAGCGCGTTCGTCGCCTGCGTGATGCCGACGGCGCCGGGCGTGACCGAGACGACGTTGGCGAGCGAGCCCGATCCCGTCACCCACATGACCGACTCGAACGTGACCGGGATCGTGAAGGCCGCCAGCATGATTCCGATCACGGCGAGCTTGCACAGCCAGGAAACAAGCGACGGGAGAAACGAGTGCGTGAAGTACTCCTTCGGGCGGGAGAGGATCACTCCACCTTGCTTCGCCTTCTCCCAGAGCTTCTTGAGCTGCTTCCAGAAGACGCGGGCGAGGATCACGATCAGGAAGACGGCGCCGGCCGCGATCAGGACCGCCCGCAGTGGCTCCTCGGTGACGTTGCCGAAGCTCTCGTCGAACGACCCTGGTACTGACAGGAACAAATAGAGGTAGACGAATGTGCCGGCGACCGTGAAGAAGATCTTCTGGACGAGGTAGGCGGCGAGCGCCCCCGGGAACGTGCAGGCCGGGATGATCGCCGTGAACATGACCAGCGTCGCGAACGTGCCGATGTTCGCGGGCAGGAAGTTGTTCATCGCCACGCCCACGGCGTAGGCGGTCACGATCGGCCAGAACTCGACCTGGCCCGGATAGGCCGCGCGCAGGATGCCGTAGTAGGAGAGCCCGGCGAAGACGGTCTGGCCCGTCTGGAAGAACAGCGCCGCGACGAGGTAGCCGACCGGAATGTCCTTGATCTGCTCCCAGAAGTCGGACAGCCAGCCGACCACGTCGACCCCGAGCAGGTTCAGGACGACGACGACCAGGGCGATGCCGACGAGCCATCCGCCTACCTTGATCAGGCGGCTCCGGCGAGACGGGTCGTGGAAGGGGTGCACGGACGACGGCTGGACGGCGATCTCGCTCATCGACGCGATCCTCGTCGCCGTCACACGACACTGCATCATCCGATCTGGATGAATCCGTCGGCCTGCGCAGGACGCGCACCGACCCCACGATGTCATCGGCGAGGGCCGCTTCTTCCCGACCGGTCGCTCGGCTGTGGCCTACCGCTTGCAACCGCCAGACCGCGACCAGTTGCCTGCCTGAGTCACGGCGGACTCGCAAACTCAGGCCGCGGCGGCTGCGGCCTTCAGCCGCTCCGAGAAGAACTCGAGCGCCTTGCGGGTCTTCGTCTCCTGCTCGCCGCCGAGGTCCACGCCGCGTCCGACCAGGAACGCCCGTGCCTCCGCGGCGACGTCGAATGTCTCGGAAGGGGCACACTTCGTCGAGAGCTCGAGAATCCGCGACCCGTCGGGATACAGCCACAGCTCGGCGACCAGCCTGCGGTCGAACTCTCTCGGGGCGAACTTCAGCTTGAGCACGAAGATCGGGCCGAGAACGGACAGGTCGTCGAGCGCGATGCTCTCCGGTGCGTGCTCGTCGTAGAAGGCCCGCTGCTCCTTCGTGAACAGCTTCCGCAGCCGCCCCTGCTCGACGATGGTCTCGCGAACGTCGGCCTTCGGCATCCCTTTCATCGAGCCTGAGCAGACGAACCCGCCCGGCATCGCGTCGACCTCGACACCGAACTCGGGCGACCGGCGCACACCGCCCGGGAGCTCCGACGGGACGACCGGCCGTAGCTTCACGACGGAGTCGTCCCCCTTCCGCTGCACGCGGCGAGCGCGGGCGACCACGCCGTGCTCGTACAGCGTCAAGTCGGGCGTGTCGAAGAAGAACACCTGCCGTATCTGGGCGTCCAGAGGGTCGATCTCCAGCGCCGCCGCGGTCGAGCTGTGCGCGGTCTCCGGGACCGTGAGTTTCAGCTCGACGCTGTCGGAATCCTTGATCAGCGCGATGAAGCGCGCCATGTCGTCGTCGGAAAGACCTGGCTCGCGCTTACGGGTCGCAGTCGTCATCGTCATCCTCCTCGTCTCTCGAGCGCACGTCCCCGCGTCCATCGGGGCGGGATCCTCTGAACCGTAGGCCGTCCGCCATCCGCGTCGCATCATCCGGATCGGATGAACCTCGACTTGGTGCGCAATCACCCGGTATGGATGATGTCCGTCGGTCGTAGACCAGCCACCCTCGGCGCGTGGCCTACCAGCAATCGATGCCGGGGGTGGAGACTTGAACGCAATTCCCAGGCTCGGAATCTGGTCCTGGAGCTTCGTCGGGTTCGTAGTGGCGTTGGTCATCGTGTTCGTTGCATTCGCGGCGGTGAGCGAGATCCTGCTCCCGCTGCTCTTTGCCGCCGTGCTGGCCGTGATCTTCAAGCCGCTAGTGGGGAAGCTCCAACGCCGCGGGCTCAAGCCCACCATCGGCGCCGGCCTGGTCGTCCTCGGCCTGCTCGCCTTGATGGCCTTCGTCATGGTCGCCACCGTGCGGGGCGTGATCCAGCAGACGGACGGGATCGGCGACTCCGTCGACGCGGCGATCGACAACGCGGACGACGAGCTCGATGTCGACGAGGAAGCTCTCGAGGATGCCCGAACGGCAGCCGAGGAGACGTCTCCGGCGGTCGCAGAGGGCTTCGTCACGAAGATCGTTTCCGGCGTCGACGCGCTGATCGGCCTGGCGAGCGGCCTGATCCTCGGCGCGCTCATCATGTACTACCTGCTCAAGGACGGCACCAGTCTGCGGCGCTCCGTCGTCGCGCAGATCGCGCCGTCGATCAGGGACGAGGTCGACAGCTTCATCACTGACGCGTGCCAGACCCTTCGCAGTTACGCGCGCGGCCGCACAGCCATGTCCGCCATCGTGTCGGTGGTCGTCGGCATCGCGAGCTTGCTTCTGGGTCTTCCGTTGGTGCTGACCATCGTCGTCGTGAACTTCATCGGCGGCTACATCCCGTACATCGGCGCCTTCCTCGGTGGCGGGCTCGCGGTGATCGTCGCCTACGGGGAAGGCGGCCTCCCCTTGGCCACCGTCATGCTCGTGGTGGTTCTCGCCTCGAACTTGTTGCTGGAGAACTTCGTGGAGCCCAGAGTGATGGGACGCACGCTCGACATCCACCCGCTGCTCGTGATCATCGTCACGGCGCTGGGCGGCTTCCTCTTCGGAATCGTTGGCCTACTCCTGGCTGTGCCGTTCACCGTGATCGCGGGCAACGCGATCAGCCGCCTGCGGGCGAGAGGCTTTTTCACGGTCGTGGCTGACAAAGCCCAGCCGACCGTGCAGAGGATGCTCGACACCGACGAGAGGGTCTCGTGACGAGCCGCCGCATCTGACGAGCCGCGAGATTCATCCCGTCGGTATGACGAAACCGGGCGCCTCAGCGCACATCATGGCTCCGTCAGTTCGCATGCATTCGTCTGTGAGAAGGAGCAGCGACATGGCATCGCAAGATTCATGGCATGAGGCAAGTCACGAGATCGACCCAGCGTCGTCGCGCCGGCCGAAATTCATCGTCCCGGAGTGCGACCTGTGATCGGTCGATCCTCGTGAAAGGATCGTGATGCCAGGAGAGACGCGGCTCGAGAAGCGGCTCGATCGCGCGGTAGACCGCGCCACGACACCGCGCGGGGCGGCTGTCGTGATCGCCGTCACAACGATCGTGATCACTGTCGCGTCCGGCATCGTGATGACGGTCGTCGATCGCGACAACTATCCGACGATCGGAACGGGGCTCTGGTGGGCGATCCAGACGACTACGACGGTCGGCTACGGCGACCATGTTCCGACGACCTTCGCCGGACGCGCCCTCGCGGCGTTCGTGATGCTCTTCGGCATCGGGTTCCTGACGGTCATCACCGCCGCGATCACGAGCACGTTCGTCGCGCGCTCGCAGCTCGAGCTGAAGGGCTCCGAGCCCCAAGCTCCGACGGCGGAGCAGTTCCGACAGCTCGACGAGCGGCTCGAACGAATCGAAGCCGCCCTTACCCGCTCACCGTAGCGCTGTGATCACCGAACGCCGGACCCGTTTCCTCGAGTCACGCACCGGCGGAGGCTGAGGTGGGCGGCTCGGGTCTCGTCGCGATCGCGCTGCTCGTCCTCGCGTACGCGGCGGTCTCTCGACGGCTAGCGGGGTCGATGATCACGACGGCGATGGTGTTCGTCGCCGGCGGCATCCTGGCGAGCGACGAGGCCCTCGGCTGGCTCGACTCGACGATCGGGAGCGAGTCGGTCCGCTGGGTCGCCGAGGCGACTTTGACGGTCGTACTGTTCTCGGACGCGTCGCGGATCGACATCGCGGCACTGCGCCGCGAGTATGTCGTGCCCCTTCGCCTGCTCGCGATCGGGCTGCCGCTGACGATCGCGGCGGGCGTTCTCGCGGGTGTCGCGGTGCTGGGAGAGCTCGCGCTCATCGAGGCCGTCCTGCTCGCGATCGTGCTCGCACCGACGGACGCCGCGCTCGGGCAGGCGGTGGTCACCGATCCGCGGGTTCCTTCGCGCGTACGGCAAGGGCTCAACGTCGAGAGCGGGCTCAACGACGGCATCTGCGTGCCACTGCTCCTGATCGCGATCGCCGTCGCCGAGGCAACTGAGGGCGCGATCGGAGACGGCGCGGCGGTGCGCCTGGTGCTCGAGGAGATCGGCTTCGGATGCGTTGGCGGCGTGGTCGCGGGTCTCGCGGCCGTGCTCGTCGTCAAGGTGGGCGTCCCGCGCCGCCTCGTCGATCCGAGCTGGCTCCAGATCGTCCCGGTCGGCGGCGCCGCGCTCGCGTACGGGCTAGCCGTCTGGATGGGGGGGAGCGGCTTCATCGCCGCGTTCGTCGGAGGCGCCGTCTTCGGCGTGCTGCGCCGCGAGGTCGGAGGCGAGGTGACCTTCTTCCTCGAAGAGACGGGCAGCGTGCTCGGTGCGGCCACATGGGTCCTCTTCGGCGCCGTCATGCTCGTTCCGGTGCTCGACGACTTGTCTGCCGAGATCGTCCTGTACGCGGTTCTCAGCCTGACCCTCGTACGCATGCTCCCCGTCGCCCTGGCGATGCTCGGATCCGGCGCCAAACGGCCGACGGTCGCGTTCCTCGGTTGGTTCGGGCCGCGAGGCCTGGCCTCGATTGTGTTCGCCGTGATCCTGGTCGAGGATGCCGACCTCGCGAACGAGTCGGTGCTGCTGAGTACGACCTTTCTCACCATCGGCCTCTCCGTCCTCCTGCACGGCCTGAGCGCAACCCCGCTCGCAGGGCGCTACGCAGCGTGGTTCGCAGCGCACCCGACCGACAAGACGCCTCGGTTCGAGAGTGCGCCGGCTCCCGAGCAGCGCCCACCAGGACGGGCGGCAGAACTGCGACTCACGCATCGCGAGCGCCCGTGACGAACAGCGATTCATCCGATCGGTATGAGGTCGGCCGGTGCCTCCGCGCTCATAGTCCCTGCTAGTTCGCCGCACAGCATGATCACGGAAGCGAGGGAGCAGGGTGACGGCCGATCTGTCCGAGTCAGAGACGACGAGCGACACAGAGGAACAACGGCCCGACGTCGCCGACGGCGGCGACGAGACCGTAAGCGCCGGCCGCCGCTCGCGCCGAGCGATGAGCGTGAAGGACCCGAGCGAGCTGCACGTCGCCCTCGCTGTCCCCCTCCGTGCGGTGGAACGAAACAAGCGCGTCGCCGCAACCGTTCTCGCCGGCGGGCTGGCCTACAAGTTGTTCCTGTGGTTGCTGCCGTTCGGGTTGGTCGTCGGAGGCGCGCTCGGCCTGAGCAACGCGGACAGCACCGAGGAGGCAGTCGAGGGCGGCGGCATTCCGGGGGCGATCTCGAATGCGATCGGCGACGCCGCGCGGTCCACGGAGTCCAACTCCTGGTGGCTCTTCGCCGTCGGCGTGCCGCTCCTCCTTTGGGCAGGCTTCGCCGGCGCGAAAGCCGTACAGCTCATCCACTCTCTCGTCTGGGACGAGCCTCCGCCGCGGCCCAAGCCGCTCCAGGCCTCACTTGCCTTCACCGGCACCGTGCTTGCGTTCATGGCCGTGGTCGCCCTCACCTGGTGGGTACGTGAAGACTGGCCGGGCCTCCTCGCCCCCGTGATCACGGTCGTGCCGCTCGCTGCGCTGTGGCTCCTCGTCTCTCTCCACCTTCCGCACCGAGACGCTGCCTGGCGGGCGCTCGTGCCCGGCGCGCTCCTCGTCGCGGTCGGGTTCCAGGTGCTCCACGAGCTCGTGGGCCACCTGCTCGTCCCGAAGCTCGAGAAGGCGACGTCGCTGTACGGCAGCCTCGGAGCCACGACGACGCTCCTCTTCTTCATCTACATGGTTGGGATCCTCGTCGTCCTCGCACCCGTTCTCAACAGCTCGCTCCACGATGAGCTCCCGCACGAGGACGCGCTGACGCTGAACCCGCAAGCGGAAGGAGTCACGATGACGAAGTGGGACTACAAGACGATCGTGCTGACGGGCGGGTTCATGGGACGGCACAGCGACGAGCTGAGGCGCGACGATCTGGATCAGCCGTTCAACGCGCTCGGCACAGAGGGATACGAGCTCGCGTGGATCCTCATGGATCAGAACCTCCACGGCGAGAAGGACGGGCACGTCGTGATCTTCAAGCGCCCGCTCGCCGGCGGCTAGGCGTCCTACTTCGTGAGTAGGGGTCGCGCCTCACAGGCGGCTCACCGAGCATGGCGCCTGGCTACCGATCCCCTGACCGTCGGCGCCCTCACGCTATCGAGGTCGACCGAGTTCGCGCCAGGCGTCGCCGACGGTGGCATCGAGTCGGCGGAATCCCGGTCGCCATTTGCACGACGAGCACGGCCACCTCTGGCACTTCTAGCCACCGCCGATCCGGTACCTGCGCAATCGCGTCAGACGGCGGCCACCGTACGGTCGTCGACCATGTAGGCGACAAGCAGTGCGAGCGGGAAGAAGACAAGGCTAAAGAGGAAGTAGAGGAAGAAGCTGTGGCCCTTCCGAGCGGCAACTCGGGCCGGCCAGAACGCGATGGCGATCCAGATGACCGCGGCCAGAATCCACAAAAGCATGTCGTGTAACTCCTGTCGGTTGGTGTGATGTGCCGGTGCGGGACATCGCCAGCCGCCCCATCCGCGAAGGGCGGCTGGCGGCCCGCCAGCCGCTAGCTCTCGTCCTGCTCGTCCGCCTCCGCGACCTCGATCGCGACTTCGAGCGCATCGACGATCTTGCCCGTAGCCGACGCAATGCGCGCGGTGCCGACGATCGGAGCGATCGCGGCCAGTACACCCCGGATCTGCTCGGGATCGATCTCCAGCTCGCTCGCCGCTCCCAGGTTCAGAAGGTACGAGACGGGCGGGGCATCGACCGCGGCGAGCGCGGCGATGCGAACGAGCATGAGCGTTTCGGGGTCGAGGCTCGAGGCCTCGATCGAGTCCGCGGTCATGCTCGTAAGCAGGTCGAGGACGGGGGTCTCGCTGGTGGAACCAGCCATGCTTGCTCTCCTTTCGTTCGAGCTTTGTCCTCAGGCGAGGACTACGTCGTTGGGGTCGTCTAGTCCTGGGGCTCGATCTCGCTCGGCCGCCAGCTCTTGTCGAAGAACGGCTGGAGCGGGTTGTAGAGCCGAAGAATCGTCCACCAGCCCTTGCCGGGAATGGTCTGGAGCCAGTTGTGCTCCTTCCCTTCCGGCGCCTCCGGGCCGAAGTAGATGTCGGTCGAGCCGTCGGGGTTCGTCTCGACCGTCCCGGACTGGCTGCCGAGGCGAGGCAGGTGTTGATCCGTCTGCAGCATGGAGCGTGTCTGGCGGTCGTAGAGGATCACCGACCAGAACCGGCTCTCGGGAATGTCGGGCGGAAGCGTGAGGCGGTAGTCGCGCGCGCCGTCGAAGTACTCGCCTTGGCTGTCGCGCATCGCGTAGATGTACTGCGAGCCGATGCCGGTGAGGCGCATGCACATCGCCGGTGTGATCCCGGTGGCCATGTAGAAGAAGTTGGTGCGGGAACTGAGCTTGCGGGCACCGTCGCTCGGGGCCGCGACCACGCCGTCCGCGGTGATCTGCGGCGGCGGGTCGAGGAACTCGTAGCCACCGACGAAGAGCGCGCTCTCCCACGCCGAGTCCGGGTAGACGGCGAAGCCCTCCTCAGGTCGTGCCGAGAACGTGACGGTACGGGCGGTGGCGTTGCCGACCTCGACCGCCTCTTCGAGGATCTTGCGCATTCGCGCGTCTGGCTCGAACGGCTTGCCGTGAACGATGCCGACGGCCGCGAGCAGGCCGAGCAGGTCCGGATCGCTCGCACCCGGCGGCTCCTGCTGCACCAGCTCGTCCACTAGCTCCCAGAACCCGAAGTCGTTCGGGTAGACGGTGTTGAACGATTTGCCCGTCGCCTCGACGAAACGCGTCTCCGGCACCGGAGCGACCGCCCCCAACGGCGCCTCGCCGGCAAGGAACGTGCCGACGGCGGTCCCTTGTGCACCCGGGACGTAGGGAGAGACACGAAAGCCGGTCCGGACTGCTTCGACTGCGATCTTTGGATCGTTGTCGATCATGAACGCCCGGCCGATTACGCTCACGCGCGTCGTGCGAGCGTGCGAGACGTGGAAGCCGCTGTCGGGCAGCGGCCCGTCGTAGCCAGGCCCCACCATGAGATAGCGACCGCCCTGGCCGCGGTCCGGGCCGGACAGCCCGAAGTCCGTGACCCACCGGAACCACATGTCGTCGATGCACCCGAGGACCCCCGACGGCGCCTCGATCGAAGGCACGTCGATCACCATCGGTCCGTCGGACAGGTCGAGGAACCCCCAGAAGTAGATCGTGTCGCAGTTCCCGGTCAGGAACACCGACGCTGAACCCATCAGCTCGGGGAAGAACACGAAGTCGTTGTCCTCCGCTCCTATGGAGGCGTACCCGCGACGGATGGCAGCGAGCGATGCGCCCGGCAGCGCACCCAGGAACGCCTCGACCCCGTGGACGAAGTCGAGATGGTCGTAGATCCGCTCGGCCGTTTCCCGCGTCGGCGCGCCGTCGTTGAACTCGAGCGTCCCGAGCCTCGTGGTCTCCACCGTGTCGGGTGTCGTGATCGAAGCCAGCATGTCCGCGGTCGCGCTCATGAGTCATCTCCTCTACTCGCCTTTCCCGCGCCATCTGGGCGGGTACGGGCAAACCGTAGGCGTGCGCCATGTGACTCGCGTCACCCGGATCGGATGACTTCTCGGCGAATCACCCCGTATGGATGACGACCGGCCGTCGTGAATAGTTCACGCTCGTCCCGTGGAGCAGCCGACCACGAGCTCGGTCCCGAAGCTTGGAATCTGGGCGTGGAGCTTCGTCGGTGTCGTCCTGGCGACGGTGATCGTCGTCACGGCATTGGGCGCGGTGAGCGAGATCGTGCTCCCGCTGCTCTTCGCAGCCGTTCTGGCCGTGATCTTCAAGCCCTTCGTCCGGAAGCTCGAGCGCCGCGGGCTCAAGCCCACCCTCGGCGCCGGCCTGGTCGTCCTCGGCCTACTCGCGCTGATGGCCGTCGTCATGGTCGCGACCGTACGCGGCATCGTCCAGCAGACGGACGACATCGGCAGCTCTGTCGATGCGGCGATGGAGAAGGCGGTCGACGAGCTCGAGATCGACGAGGAGGCGTTGGAGGATGCCCGGACGGCGGTCGAGGCAACGAGCCCGGCAGTCGCCGAAGGCTTCGTCACGAAGGTCGTCTCCGGCGTCGAGGCACTCGTCGGGCTCGCCGGCGGCCTGATTCTCGGCTCGCTGCTCATGTACTACCTGCTCAAGGACGGCACGAGCATCCGTCGCTCAGTCGTCAAACAGATTGCCCCCTCGATCCGGGACGAAGTCGACAGCTTCGTCGGTGATGCGTGCCGGACCCTCCGGGACTACGGCCGGGGCCGTACAGCGATGTCCGCGATCGTCGCGGTGGTCATAGGTCTCGCCAGCCTCCTGATGGGCCTGCCGCTCGTGTTCACGATCGCCATGGCGAACTTCATCGGCGGCTACATCCCGTACATCGGCGCCTTCCTCGGCGGAGGACTGGCCGTGATCGTCGCCTACGGCGAAGGCGGGCTCGGCCTGGCTGCCCTCATGCTCCTGATCGTGCTGGCCGCCAACCTGATGCTGGAGAACTTCGTGGAGCCCAGGGTGATGGGCCGAACGCTCGACATCCATCCGATGGTGGTGATCGTCGTCACGGCGCTGGGCGGCTTTCTCGCCGGCATCGTCGGGCTTCTCCTGGCCGTGCCCTTCACCGTGATCGCCGGCGACGCCGTCGGCCGCCTTCGCGAAAGAGGCTTCTTCAGGCTGGTCGCCGAGAGGGCCGAGCCGACGGTGAAGAAGATGCTCAAGGACACCGACGCGAGAGACCCTTTTCTACGCAGTGCGATGAAGGCCAGCAGCTCTAGATGGCAGCAGCCTTCGGCTGGGGGACTCCTGGGGGCTTCGTCGCTCGTGATCGGCGCCCTCGTCGCGATCTGGTATCAGATCGGTTTGCGGGTGGTCGGGCTGATCATGGGCTTCGGCGCAGGCGTCCTCATCAGCGCGGTTGCGTTCGACCTCGTCGAGGAGGCTGCTGCAAAGGCATCCGGCCGGGAAGCGGTCATAGCGGGCTTGTTCGTGGGCTGCGCGGTCTTCTTCGGCGGCGACGTGCTGATCGACTGGCTCGGGGGAAGTGACCGCAAGAGTCCAAAGGGGGGCCAGGAAAGCGGCTCCGCGCTCGCGATCGTGCTCGGAACGGTGCTCGACGGAGTCCCCGAGTCTATGGTGATCGGCCTCACGATCTTCGAAGGCGGGGCCGTGGGCGCAGCCTTCCTGGCAGCGGTCTTCATCTCCAACCTGCCGGAAGCCATCTCCTCGACCGCGGGGCTCGTAGCCGGCGGCTGGAAGAAGGCGCGAATCCTCTGGATGTGGATCGCGATCGCAGTGGTCTCGGGACTCGCCTCGCTAGCGGGGTACGGCCTGTTCCAGGACGCCTCACCGGACATCATCGCCTTTGTTCTCGCCTTCGCCGCAGGCGCGATCCTCACCATGCTCGCGGACACGATGATGCCCGAGGCGTTCGAGCACGGAGGCAAGCTGGCCGGCGTCGTGACGACACTCGGATTCGCGGTCGCGTTCACGATCCACGCGCTCGACTGAGCCGCCACGGGCCGTCCCTCCGAGGAGGGACGGCTCCGGCGGGCTGGTTACTGCTCTGTGTCCTCTTGCTCCTCTTCCTCCGCGATCTCGATCGCGACCTCGAGCGCCTGGGCGATCTTGCCCGTCGCAGACGCGACTCGGGCCGTGCCGACGATCGGTGCTACCGCGGCCAGGACCCCGCGGACGTCCTCGGCGTCGATGCCGGCCTCGCTTGCTGCTGCGAGGTTCAGCAGATACGAGACGGACGGGAGCATCGACCGCGACAAGCGCGGCGATGCGCACGAGCGCGAGCGTCTCGGTCTCGAGACTCGAAGCTTCGAGAGAATCCGCGGTCATGCTCGCAAGCAGGTCGAGGACCTGGGTCTCGCTGGTTGATTCAGCCATGAACCCTCCTTCGTGGCAGTCGTATTGTCGTAGCTGGAGTATCGCCGAGCTTCGTCCCAACAAACCTCATACGAATGGCATGAAATACACGTACCGGGGATGCTCGAGGCCGATTGGCGCTGAGGAAGCGCTTTGCCTAGCCTTCCGAAGCGTGGCTTCGTAACAGAAGTTCCTTTCGAGCTCGCGGAGGTAAAGCTCGCCCCGCCGATGGCGCGGTCCGGCACCGTGGCGAAGGAGGAGGCGATCACACGGCTGTGCACGGCTGACGTGCCGTTCGCGACCGTGATCGCGCCTGCCGGCTACGGGAAGACGACGCTTCTAGCGCGGTGGTCGGAAGCCGATCCCCGGCCGTTTGCATGGGTCGCGCTCGACGGGGAACACGACGACGCCGTGGTGTTCCTACGCTACATCACGGCCGCAATTCACCGGATCGAGCCGATGCCCCTCGAGGCACTCGACGCGGTATCCGGCCGGGGGCCACGCGCCTGGACGACGACGGTGCCACGTGTCGGCAACGCCGTGACTGCGCTCCAGCGCCCGCTGGTGCTGGTGCTCGACGATCTGCACGCTGTTGCCAATCCGTCGTGTCTGGACGCGCTTGCGGCGTTGTTCGAGTACGTTCCCGCGGGCTCGCAGATCGCGATTGCGAGCCGGGAGGATCCGGCGCTGCCGCTCGGTCGCTGGCGGGCGCACGGCTGGGTGCACGAGATCGGCGTACCGGATCTCAGGCTGGACGAGCAGGAGGCTGGGTTGCTGCTGGAAGCAGCGGGAGTCGAGCTCGACGTTGACGAGATCGTTCAGCTGACCGAGCGGACGGAAGGATGGCCTGCCGGCCTGTACCTCGCAGCGTTGTCGATGCAGGCTGGGGCAGCTCACTCCTTCGGCGTCGAGGTCTTCGCCGGCGACGACCGGTTCGTGTCCGAGTACTTCCGGCACGAGCTCCTGTCGCGGCTACCAGCGGCGGAGGTCCGTTTCCTCGAGTACACCTCGATCCTGGACCGTATGAACGGCGCTCTCTGCGACGCCGTCCTCGAAACGACGGGATCGGCACAAACGCTCGAGAAGCTCGCGCGAGCGAACGGCTTCGTGGTTCCGCTGGATCGGCGCGGAGAGTGGTATCGCTACCACCACCTGTTCGGCCAACTACTCAGAGACGAGCTCGAGCGGGGCGAACCGGACGTGGTGCCCGCACTCAACCGTCGTGCGATGACGTGGTGTATCACCAACGACTTGCCAGAAGCGGCGGTTGCCTACGGGCACGCCGCCGGTGAGAAAGGCACCGTCGCCGGCTTGATGGACGCCCTTTTCCCCTCTGTGTACTACGACGGTCGCCTGGAGACCCTCGAGGAGTGGCTCTCGTGGTTCGACGACGCCGAGCTGGCCCGGTATCCGGAGCTCGCTGTCTACGGAGCCTGGAACCGTGCGCTGACGGGGCGGGCGGAAGACGCCGAGCGTTGGCTCTCGCTCGCCGACGGGTCGACTTCGACGCCGATCTCGGATCGACGCGCCGCGATCGAGCCAAGGGTGGCGACTCTGCGGGCGCACATGATGCGGGACGGAGCCGAGCGAGCGCTTGCCGAGGCCGATCTCGCACTGGGGCAGCTGCCGCCGGATACCACGTTCTTTCCCGTCGCCCTACTCGCGCGAGGCGTCGCAGAGGTGCTGCTCGGCATGAACGATCGCGCGGTGGAAAGCCTCAGTGAAACCGTCGAGCAGGCACTGGCCGCCGGCAGCATCGAAGAGGTCTATCTGGCGCAGGCGGAGCTTGCGCTCCTGGCGATCCGGGAGGGAACCTGGGATGAGGCAGGGCGCCGCGCGCGGGCTGCACAAGGAATCGTCGACGAGGCGGGTCTCGGCGACTACTCGTCTAGCGCGCTCGTGTACGTCGCGATGGCACGAGTCGCGCTACACGAGGGGAGACCGCAGGACGTTCGCACGGCGCTGGCGCGTGCCCACCGCCTCCGGCCGATGCTCGACCACGGCATTCCCTGGGTGACGGTGCAGGTCGGGCTCGAGCCACTCGCATCCACCTCGCACTCGCGGAAGTCGCCGCAGCCCGCACAGTTCTTGCGGAGACCGAGCGGGTGCTCGAGCTCCGCCCGACATGGGCGTCCTCATCGACGAGACGCGAACGCTTCAGGAGCGCGTGGCTGCAACGTCCGGGCCGGCAGGGGCGTGGGCGATGAGCCTCACGGGTGCGGAACTGCGATTGCTTCCCTACCTGGCCACGCATCTCACGGTGCCGGAGATCGCGACGAGGCTGTTCATCTCGCGCAACACCGTCAAGACGGAAGCCGTCTCGATCTACCGCAAGCTGGGCGCCTCATCGCGCAGCCAGGCGATCGAGCGCGCCGTCGAAGTGGGGCTTCTGGAGAGCTCGATCTACCCACGTCGCGAGAATCTCACCCAGAAGAGATGAGGCGCGGGCCGCCTCCATCAGGTCGGATGGGTGGAGGGCGCAAATGGACGAATACAAGGAGCACCTCCGTCGACTCGCCGTACATGAGGATGAGTTCCTCGAAGCGATCGCGGTGGCCGGCAGCTCGTTCGACGCATCGGTCATAGACGGGAGGACAGAGGCGCTACTACGCCTCGCCGCAACGGTCGCCGACGATGCCGCGCTTTCCTCGTTTCAGCACGCCGTTTCGCTCGCCCTCGCAGCCGGGGCGACATGCAGCGAGATCGTCGCGACCCTCGAGGCAGTGACACCTGTGACCGGCGCCACCCGAGTCGTCTTGTGCGCCCCGAGGGTCGCATTGGCGCTCGGCTACGACGTCGAGGACGCGCTCGAGCGACTCGACGAGTGACGAGCTGCAATTCACACCATCTGGTGTGAGATAGGCGTGCGTCTGCGGCCACAGCCCGTGCGAGCGATCACAAACGTGCCCTCGTCGCGTCGCGCGGCTCCTGCTCGCCGGCAAGAGCGTGTGTGACGAAGTCGTCGGACGGGCATTCTGTAGCCATGCCCGAGACCCAGATCAAGGAGAAGCGCGGAACTCTCCTCGCGATCCCGCGCACCGTGGAGCGGGCCGTGGGAGACGTGGTTCATCAGGCATTCGAGCGCCTGATCTCGTCGAATGTCGAAGTCAAGACTGCCGCCGAAGCGAAGCGCCTGGTCGCGGACAGCGAGGACACGGAGGAGATGACCGATGCGATTCAACGATTCGTCGCCATCGCAACGCCGGTCGCTCGGATCGCGCTTCGTGGAGCACGGTTCACGCGCATTCCTTGGGTGCTGGTGGTGTCGTCCGCCGTGTCGATCGGAGTGACGGTCCGAACCGGCGTCCGAGATCTCCAGGCACTCGCCGCGCTGTTGGCACACCGTTTCGAGCAGGAGACAGGGTCGGCCCCCGATCCCGCGCTCCTTCGAAAGCTCACGGTCGAGATCTATCTCAAGCCGCGACGGGCTCCCGAAGTCTCGAATCTCAGCCTGCCGCTCGCCCGGCTCGCTCGTCGCTGGATCGTGAGCGGCGCGCTCGGTCGAGACACTCGGAAGAAGACCGAAATGGCGCTGGACGCGGTGGAGCGTCTCGACCTTGCGCCGCTGGTCGGCTCTGGCGCCCAGCCGCTCGACGAAGCAGTGGATCAAGCGATCGACGAGTTTCTCGACCGGTAGTCGGCCTCACGCCTCTTCAAGGTTTGGAGTTCATCCCATTGAACGCCGATCACGGGCGCCGCGCGAGTCGTGCAGTGCGCCCCGAAGGTCGGGCTGGCGCTCGGCTACGACGTCGAGGATGCGCTCGAGTGATTCGACGGGTGACGAGTTGCGAAATCACACGATTCGTATGAGGAACGGCGCCGCGTCCGCACTCATAGTCCCGCTCGTTGGATTCCACGACGGAAGGGAGAAGTCATGACTGGCACTGACGCACCCGTAGACCTGTACATCGCGACCTACTCCGATGAGGGCTCCGCCCAGGAGGATTGGGACGCCATCAAGCAGCTCGCCCGCGACGGCGTGATCGTCGTGGACGGCCTCGTACTCGTCAGCCGCGACGAGGATGGCAAGATCGACGTGAAGGACAACGCCCACGACGTGGGCAGGGGAGCCACGCTCGGCGCCGTCGGTGGCGCGATCATCGGCCTCATCTTCCCGCCGGCGTTCCTGGCCTCCGCCGTGGTGGGGGCCGGAATCGGAGCCGGCGCGGGCAAGATCGTCGACCACCATGAAAAGAAGGAGATCAGGGAAGACGTCGAGGACGTCATGCCGCCCGGCAGCTCGGCCATCGTCGCGCTGTTCGAGGAAAGCTGGGCAGACAACGTCGAACAGTCACTGGGGAACGCCGACCAGGTCACCAAGCACGAGGTCGACAGCGACAGCGCCGCTGAAGTCAAGGAAGCCGCCTCCAGGCTGATCAATCCGCGAACGTTCGTGGCCAGGGAATCCCATGGCACCGTCCGATGACCAGATGAGCACAGATGTTCCTGGTCGTCTTCGTCGGGATCTTCCTGGCGTTCGTGTTCGAATAGCCCACGCGGTATCTGATGTCGAAGACGAAGATGTCGCGCGGGCTGGCGGCAACCGTGACCGTGCTCCGGCTCCGCCATCGTGGTGGCCGTGCTCTTGGTGCTGCTCTCGTGCCGCTCGTGAGCTCCGCTCGGGACTCTCCAGGACCTCCCGGCGACCGTCGAGCAGCTGCGCGAAACTGACAAGCTGTCATGGCTGGGTGGATAGCGGCGGTGCCGAGAACGTGCAGACAGGAGCGGAAGAGGTCTTGGTTTCGGTGCCGCAACGATCCAGATCTTTATCCAAGAGCTGACAACCGCCCGCCGGGAGAAGGTCGCGGCCGCCAAGGCGGCGCTCGGGTTCCCTGAGTTCAAGCCAAATCGCGGAGGAACCCTTGAGCCCAGACCAGCACGCCCGCACGATGTTGCCGATCCCGGACCGGCCGGCGCTGGGTCTGACGGGGGTGCACGCGATCCGGGCCGTTCATACCATCGGTATGAGGTACTACGGCGTCTTTCGGCTCAGACTTCCACCCGCGTTCGCGGTGAAACGAGCCACGGCAGCGACGAAAGGGAGCGTGGTCATGGAAGTCGTCGAAAAGCAACAGCCGTTCTGGAAGCGTCACAGCACTCTGATCGTCGGTGGACTTGGCTGTCCTCCTGGTCGTGATCATCGCGGGCCAGTTCATCGAAGACGGCGACATCTCCAAGTGGATCGCCGACGTGCCGGAGCAGTGGGCCTACGTCATCACGTTCCTGTTCATCTGGTTCGATGCGGTCATCCCGATCTTCCCCGGCGAGACGACGCTTAGCGCTGCGTCGACGCTCGCCGCAGCGGGAGAGCTCGAACTCGGGATAGTCATGGTGGCCGGTGCAGTCGGTGCGGTCATCGGAGACTCGTCGCTGTTCTGGATCGCCCGCCTGAGCTCCGCCAAGATGCAGCCCCATCTCGACAAGGCGCTGGAGGACGACAAGGTTCGCGTCGCCTGGGACGCGATGAACCGGTCTCCTGGCCTCCTGATCGTCGCCGGGCGCTACGTCCCCGGGATGCGCTTCGTCGTCAACGCGTCGATGGGACTCTCCGACATCGCCTACCGTCGCTTCTTCGGCTGGTCGGTCCTGAGCGGGATCCTCTGGTCGGTCTACACGTGCGCGCTGGCCTATTACGTTGCGACCACTCTCTCCGGTTATCCGCTCGCGTCGCTCCTTATCTCGTCGGTGATCACGGCGGGCGCGCTGGCCTTGGTGTTCTTCGTCGCGCGCAGCAGGAAGCGCAAGGCAGAGGCAGGAGCGGCTCCGACGGACGTGAACGCGGATCCAGCCCTCCACGCCGAGTCCGACGCGTGAGGGCCGATCCAGATCTTCATCCAGGAGCTGACGACCGCCCGCCGGGAGAAGGTCGCGGCCGCCAAGGCGACGCTCGGGTTCCCGGCAGGGGAGCTGCGCGGAGGCTGGGTAGACGTTCCGCCGGCGCTCTCGGCGAAGACTCGGAACCGGATCCGCGCGACGATCGCAGCCGCCTTGGACGCCCTCCCGCCGTTCGAAACCAACAGAGCGCGGCCGAGCGACCGACATCGGTCAGGAGACCGGTACGACAGTCACGCCCGACCACACCGCTGAAAACAGCCGTTTCACCGGCAAGATCAACTGGGTACAGATCGACCTCGGCACCGACGACCACGACCACTTGATCGACCCCGACGAACGCGTGGGCATCGCCATGGCCAGGCAGTAGCAGCAGGCGCCATCGATGACGAGCGCCGCCGCCGCCACGGCCACACCCCGTCGAACGACCAAGGGACTGCCGTACGCTTGCCCATATGGCGCAGGTGACGTACGTCGGGCACGCCACGCTCGTCATCGACCTTGACGGCGTACGCCTGATCACCGATCCGGTGCTCCGGCCGCGCGTGCTTCACCTCCGGCGCGTTGGCTCGGTGCCGGCGGCCGCCTTACGTGGTCTCGATGCCGTGCTCCTTTCGCACTCGCACTGGGACCATCTCGACGTCCCATCGATCGAGCGCCTCGGCAAGGACCTGCCGATCGTCTGCCCGAAGGGCGTCGCCGGTCTCTTGCGCAGGAAGAAGTTCTCCCACGTCACGACGCTCGAGGTGGGCGAGGATGTAAGCATCGGCGGGCTCGTCGTGACGGGTGTGCACGCCGAGCACGACGGGGGCCGCGGCCCGCTCGGGGCATCGGGCGAGCTGGGCTTCGTCGTCGAGGGCTCGCGCAGGATCTACTTCGCGGGTGACACCGATCTGTTCGACGGCCTGGCCGAGCTGGGAACATTAGACCTCGCATTGATCCCCGTCGCCGGTTGGGGCTCCAAGGTCGGCCCGGGGCATCTCGACCCCGAGCGTGCGGCCGAGGCCGTTCGGCTGCTACAACCGCGGCTGGCAGTACCGATCCACTGGGGCACGCTGGCGCCGATGGGCCGTGTACCCGATCCCGATCCCCCGCACGAGTTCGCCCAGCTCGTCGCGGAGCTCGCCTCGGATGTCGAAGTACGGGTCCTCGAGCCGGGCGCCTCGTTGGACTTCTAGTCGAGCTTCGACTCAATGGCGGCGAGCCGTTCCTCAAGACGCTTGAGCAGCTCGCGAAACTCCTGGTCAGCCGCCTCGCGATCGGCGAGCTCCCGCTCTCTCGCGGCCTCCTGGTCGCTGGAGACGAACAGCGAGGTCACGGTCGCCGTCAGGAAGGCGAGGAATGTGACACCGAGGATGATCACGGCACTGCCTACGATGCGGCCTAACGGCGTGGTTGGTACGACGTCGCCATAGCCGACAGTGGCGAGCGTGACGATCGCCCACCAGACCGCGATGCCGTAATTCGGGAAGTCTGTCTCATCGACGATCGTCATCACAAAGCCCGAGATCAGCGCGAGGATCACCGTCGCCGCCGCGAGGTACGGGAAGATCCGCCGGCGGCCGACCGCTCGCTGCACCGACTTCTCGAGCCGGCTGGACATGTGAAGTCTTCTAGGGGGTCGCCCTGGCAACCATCGCCTCACGAACGGTGAGCCGGCGGAATGCCTCGACGCCGAGCCCGATCAAGGCGGCGAAGATGAGAATCGCCCACGGCTGTCGGAAGGCAGGGGTCGGGCCCCAGGCGACGACGAGCAGGTACAGCAGGCCAACGACCGCGTAGACGAGCCCCGGGCGGTCGCGGAGGCTTGGCGCCAACCGCTGCCGAACGGACACCGCGGGCCGCGACGGCCCCGCGATCCACGCGGCGAGGATGACGACGGCTCCGTACGCGATCGCGGTCACCGCAATTCCCTTGAGGAGATCCGTGCCGATGAGCCAGGCGTGCGACGCGGGATCTCGTATGGACTCGCCGCTCGCGAGCGTGTCCACGATCCAGTTCCCCGCGAGGCGGCGGATGACCAGCAGCAGTGCCCCGACGATGACCAACGTGATGCCAATGTTGCGAAGCGTCTCCCGCCGCCGCCCGCGGGCAAGGAAGACAGCAACGGCGAACAGCACGAGAATGGCGATCGCGAGCCAGATGGACAGCTTGCGGATGAGCTCGACGGCGGTCTGCACCGATCCCAGCTGGTCCGACTCCATGATCACGATGCGACCCGCGTCCGGACCGAGACGCTCCTCGACCTGCGCCTCGGTCAGGCCGATGCGGTCGGCCAACTGCTGGACGACCGGTTGCAGGTCGAGCACGACCTCTTCCTCTCCCACTTGCAGGAACTCACCCTCGTCGTCGACAATGCGGATGAAGGCTTCGTGCGCCCGGCGGTTCGCCTCCTCCCACAGAGCCTGCACTCTCGGGCGGCTGAGGAGAGTATTGGCCGCGCGCACGGAGAGCTCCTGCAGGCCACCCGCGATCGGAGCGGCGAGCGGCTTCACGGCCGGGGGTAGCGACGTCCGGAGCTCGGCAGCCACATCGACGTTCTCGTAGAGCTGGTCGACGAGGTAAATCGACAGAGCCCCCGGATCTCGTCGTCCTCGAGCAGCCGCGAGCTCGTCGCCACCCACTTGTCGGTGTCCAGCGCCTGCCGCTTCGCCCACACCGTCAGCGCAGACACGAGGCCGATGACGCCCGCGAGCACGATCAGCACCCAGACCGTGATCCGGCGCCAGCGGCGGAGCGGCGGAGCGGCGTTCATGCCACTGACCCTAACGCAACCCGCGCAGACGGAATGCGAGCAGGAGGTCCGTGATGCCCTTGCTCAGGCAGAGGACACCGACGTAGACGACGAGCAGGACCACCTGCTCGTGGAAGTTGCCGGCCACCCAGAAGGCAAGCCCGAGCTCGATCAGGCCGACGATGAGCGTGATCCACCAGAGCTCGTTCACGTGCTTCGTGGAGAAAGCGACGATGAGGTCGAAGATGCCCTTGAACAGGAACCACCAGCCGATGATCGAGGCGAGGGCGAGGAACGTCCACTCCGGGTTCACGAGCGCCACGACCCCAGCGATGACGAAGATCACACCGAGGGTTCCGTGTAGCCACTTCCAGCCGCCGTGCACTGCGCCAAGGGTCATGAACTCGTCGATGCCCGCGGCGATGGCGATGATGCCGAAGAGGATCGAGACCGCATAGACCGTGGAGAGCTCCATGCGGAAGACGATGAGGCTCATGATCAGCCAGAGGATCCCGGCGATCAGAAAGATCCACCACGCCTTGGACAGCATCCGCGCGGCGCCCGCGGCGTCGTACGTCGCTTCGCTCACGATCCCTCCTTGCTCGACGTCCCGGGAGATCCTACGACGATTTGCGGATGGGGATGCCGAATTGCTCCCCGGGCCTCAGCTCGGCCCCGCACTCTTCGCACTCGACAGCGAAGGCCGACGAGAAGCGAGCGTCGCACGTGGGACAGTGCGCGAGGAGGTCGCCACCGCATGCGGGGCACGCGGCCGGCAGCTCGTCCTCCGACTCCTCGAAGTACCGCTGAGCCGCGCCGCAGCGAAGGCACACGGCCACCCAGTCGCCGAGCACCTTCCGGCGCTCCTCTCGCAGCCAGTCCGCGGCCTTGCCCACAGGACGACTCTAGCGCCGTCTTCCCAAGTAACAACTTGTTACTTGGAGGTTCCTGTTAGCGCTTGGCGGCGCGGATGACGGGTATCGAGAAGAGGAGCACGAGCAGTAGCAGCAGGAAGGCCGGGTGGACGAAGATCGCGAGCGGGATCGCAAGCACGACCGGGAACATCAGGACGAGCAGGATGATCGCGATGATCTTGAGTCCGCGCCGGTCTTCCATGATCGCGCGATGCTACAGGCTCACGACGCGACGACGCGAGTGACAACGATGCCGGCAGCGCCCGTCTGGCCCACTATCCGCACGGTGAGGAGCCAGCAGCCGGCCTCCGGCACGACGACGATCGACGGCCAGTAGCCGGCCGGGCCTCCCGCTCCTCTGAACTCCTGCCGGAACGTCGCCTGCCCGTCCAGGCGCGAACCTGTGACGACCAGCGTCCCGCCGAGCGGCCGCGCCCGCCAGAGCACCTTTGTATTGCCGCCGGACGGCGTCTTGCCACCGGTGTAGAGGAGGGCTCCGCCCTCGGGCGTCTTCCACGACCAGAGACCGCTGATTCCCGAGCGGGAAGGCAGGACCTTCGCAGAATTGTCCGCACCCACGGGGGTCGCGTCGCATGTGCCTTCCGGCGCCGGGTCGACCGCCTTTACGACCAGGCGCCGAGTCCAGCCGTCCGTCCGGAGCGTCAGCTCCCAGCAACCCGCGGCCGGCACGGCGATCCCCGACGGGTACCAGCCGGCGCCGATCGTCGCGCCGAAGCGCTGGCGGAAAGACCCCGCGCCGTCCAGCCGCTTGCCGATGACCGTCAGGAAGCCGCCGCCCCACCTGTTCGAGTACCAGGCGATCTTCTCCGCCCGGCCGGCGCGCAGAACGACACCCTCCGACTGGTTTACGCGCCCGTCCCCGAGGTACCGGTACCCGAGCAGCGCACCTTGCAGTCGGGATCGCTTCGGCCCAACGGCAACCCACGGAAAGCCGGGGGCGTGCTTGTTCCACTCCCAGTGCACCCGCGACGCCGCGCACGTCGAAGCTGCCGATGAGGAGTCGCTCGCGTACGCGATGCAGACCGCCGCGACGGCGGCGCCGAAGACCACGCCCAGACCGGCGCGCCGACCCACCATCTCGTTAGAGTGCCACGAAATGGCGATCGCCCGCGAAGCCGAGCCCGTCGGCTCACTCGCCGAGGTCCGCGAGGCCGGTCTCGACCGCGAGGATCTCCTCGGCATCTACCGCACCATGCTGATCACGCGCGGGATCGAGGAGCGCGGCCACATCCTCTACAAGCAGGGGAAGATCCCCGGCTCGTTCTACACGGGCAGGGGGAACGAGGCCGCTGCTGTCGGCGTCGCGACGGCGATGAGTCCTGACGACGTCGGCACGCCGCTCCACCGGGACATGGGCGTCCACGTGACGCGCGGCGTCGAGCCCTGGCGCATCTTCGCGCAATACATGGGTCGTTCGGGCGGGCCGACGGGCGGCAAGGACGGGAATGTCCACATGGCGGACGCGAATCTCGGCCTGATCGCCATGGTCAGCCACCTGCCGGCGATGCTTCCGGTCGCCGTCGGTTGCGCCCTCGCCTTCCGCATCCGCGAAGAGCAGCGCGTCGCCGTCGGCTGGTTCGGCGAGGGAGCGTCCGCGCGCGGGGACTGCCACGAGGCGATGAACTTCGCCGGAGTGCGGCGTCTGCCCGTGGTCTTCATCTGCGACAACAACCAGTGGGCGTACTCGACGCCCGCCCACCTGGAGTACGCGGTCGAGCAGATCGCCGACCGCGCCCAGGCGTACGGCTTCGACGGCGTCGTCGTCGACGGCACGGACGTGCTCGCCGTCTACCGCGAGACGAAGCGCGCGATCGAGAAAGCCCGATCGGGCGGCGGCCCGACACTCATCGAGTCGGTGACCTTGCGCATGGAAGGCCACGCGGTGCACGACGACGCCTTCTACGTGCCCAAAGAGATGTTCGAGGAATGGGCGAAGCGCGACCCGATCGAGCGCTTCCGCGACTGGCTGCGGACGAACGCCGACTTCACGGACGACGAGGAGGACGGCATTACGGCCGACGTGAAGCGCCTGCTCAACGAGGCGATCCGGATGGCGGACGAATCGCCGCTCCCGGACGTCTCCACGCTCACCCAGGGCGTCTACGCGACGCCGGAAGAGCTCGACACACCACACCACAAGTAGGTGGCTACTCCGGCAACATCACTAGCTCCCCTGGCGGCTGCAAGGCGTCGCCAGGCTGCGTCCTCAGTCGCGGCCGTATTTCAATACGGCCGCTCCCTGCGTCCTGCCCTGGCTTGCCTTTCGCGCGCCATGGAAGCGGTAACGTCACCGGAGTAGCCACATGGCCGAGCTGACCTACCTGCAAGCGATCTCGGACGGCCTCCGCTCGGAGATGCGTCGCGACCAGCGCGTGTTCGTCATCGGCGAGGACGTCGGCGTCTACGGCGGCGCGTTCAAGGTCACCCAGGGCTTCCAGGAGGAGTTCGGCCCGTGGCGCGTGATCGACGCGCCGCTCTCCGAGACGGCGATCGTGGGCGGTTGCACCGGGGCGGCGATCATGGGCATGCGACCGGTGGCCGAGATGCAGTTCGCCGACTTCGTCTCGTGCGCGTGGGACCAGCTCGTGACGGTGGCCGCGAAGCAGCGTTACCGTGCGGGAACCGCGGTGCCGATCGTCGTCCGGCTGCCGTCGGGCGGCGGCTTCTCCGGCGGTCCATTCCATTCGCAAAACCCCGAAAGCTCGTTCGCCCACATCCCGGGGCTCAAGTGCGTCTGCCCGGCGACGCCGGAAGACGCCAAGGGTCTCCTCATCTCTGCCATCGAGGACCCGAACCCCGTGCTCTACTTCGAGCACAAGCACCTTTACCGGCGCATCAAGGCCAACGTGCCGGAGGAGCGCTACACGACGCCGATCGGGAAGGCTCGCCTCCATCGCGAGGGCGACGACATCTCGGTGATCACCTGGGGCGCCATGGTGTATACGGCGGCCGAGGCTGCCGAGCAGCTCGAGGGCGAGGGCATCTCGATGGAGATCGTCGACCTGCGCTCGGTCATGCCCTGGGACAAGGCTGCAGTGCTCGAAAGCGTTCGCAAGACGTCGAAGGCGCTCGTGCTCCACGAAGACACGCACACCGGCGGCTTCGGCGCCGAAATCGTGGCGACGATCGCGGAGGAGGCATTCGAGGATCTCGACGGGCCCGTGCGCCGGATCACCGCCCCGGACTGCCCCGTGCCGTTCTCGCCGGTGCTCGAGCAGGCGTACATCCCGCAGGTCGAAGACGTCGTCAACGGCGTCAAGGAGTTGGCTCGGTACTGATGGCCACCACCGTCGTCGACGTCGTCATGCCCCAGATGGGCGTCTCGGTCTCGGAAGGGACCATCCTCAAGTGGCTGAAGCAGGAGGGCGAGACGATCGAGGCCGACGAGCCGCTGCTCGAGATCTCGACCGACAAGGTGGACACGGAGGTGCCGAGCCCCGGCTCCGGCGTCGTACAGCAGATCCTCGTTCAAGAGGGCGAGACGGTCGACGTCGGCACGCGGCTGGCGGTCATCGCGCCCGAGGGCGCCGCCGTCGAGAAGGAAGCTCCGGCCGAGCCCAAGCCCGAGCCTGCGGCCGAGGAGCCGGCTCCCGAACCGGCCGCTGCTGCTCCCGCCGCACCTGTGCCTGCCGCGCCGGCGCCGCCGGACAACGGCGGCGCAGGAGAGCGGACGTTCGTCTCGCCGGTCGTCGCGCGGATCGCCGGGGAGCACGGCATCGACGTCTCGCAGGTGCCCGGCACGGGGGCCGGAGGCCGGGTGACGAAGAAGGACATCCTCGCGTACGTCGAGTCCGGCCCGCCCGCGCCGCCGCCTGCCGCCGAACCAGCTCCGCCCGCTCCCGAAGAGGCGCCCGCAGCTGTACCGCCGCCTGCCCCAGAGCCCGCTCCCGCTGCCGCGGAGGCTCCGCCACCGGCACCACCAGCCGCCGCTCCGCCGGCGCGGGCGCCGGCCATTGCCGGCGAGACCGTCGAGCCGATGAACGCGATGCGGCGCGGCGTCGCCGAGCACATGCGCCGCTCGCTCGACACCTCGGCACATGTCACGAGCGCGATCGAGGTCGACATGTCCGCCGTCGTCTCCATCCGCCAGAAGCTCAAGCCCGAGTACGAGAAGGCGTACGGCGTCAACCCGACGTACCTCGCCTTCGTCGCCCGCGCCGCCGTCGACACCCTTCGCGACTACCCCTGGATCAATGGCGAGATCCGCGGCGAGTCGATCGTCTCGCGCAACTACGTGAACCTCGGCATCGCCGTCGAGCTTGCCGACGGCAAGGGGCTGATCGTCCCGGTGATCAGGAACTCCGAGGGTCTCAACCTGCTCGGCATCACACGGGCGATCGCGGACCTCGCCGAGCGTTCACGCTCGAAGAAGCTGTTACCGGACGACGTTCAGGGCGGGACGTTCACGATCACGAACCCCGGCGGCTACGGCACGTTCCACGGGACGCCGATCATCAACCAGCCGCAGGCGGCGATCCTCGGGACGTATGCCGTCGTCAAGCGGCCGTGGGTGATCCAGGACACCCGCGGCGCGGACGTCATCGCCGTGCGGCCGATCATGAACCTCACGCTCACGTACGACCACCGTCTCGTCGACGGCGCGCTCGCGGGCCGCTTCCTGCGCGACATGCGCGAGAAGCTCGAGACCTGGCCCGAAGAGAAGTACTAATGAATGGGGGAACCCATGGTTAAATGGGGGAACCCATGGTTCCCCCATTGGCCCCCTCCTTCGCACTGCGCCCTAAACGGGCACCGGTGCGGCCTCCCGCCGGGCCAAGCCCGGCTCCGGCCACGGCAACCTCCCCGAGCGAGCGCCTGACTGACGTCAATCGAACTCAGCTGTACATTGACGACCGTGTCCGAATCCGTCCGGCAGGGAAGCTGCCTCTGCGGCGGCGTGACGTTCGAAGTCACCGAGCAGTTTTCGCGCGTCTCGATGTGCCACTGCACGACATGCAAGGCGATCTCAGGCGGTGTCGGTAGCGCGACCGGCCGCGTCTCGACGGACGCGATCCGGATCCTGACGGGCCGCGAGCTGATCACGACGTACCAGCCGGACGAGGGCACCGCCAAGAGCTTCTGCTCGGTCTGCGGCTCCAACCTCTTCGGCACAGGCTGGCCTGAGTCCGACATCACGGGCATCCGCTTGACCACCCTCGTCGAGCCGTACGAGGCCAAAGCGGACATGCACATCTACGTTCGCTCGGTCGCGCCCTGGGAGACGCTTCCCGACGACGGCCTTCCGCGGTACGACGAGGTGCCGTGAGGCAGGGGTATCTGCTCCACCTCGGCCAGACGCCGTACGTCGAGGCGTGGGAGCTCCAGAGATCCCTGGCGGCAGCCGTCCAGCAGGGCGCCATGCCGGACACGGTCGTCCTGCTCGAGCACCCGCCGGTTGTCACGGTGGGTCGCCGCACAGAGGACGGGGAGCTTCATGTGCCCGAGAACACGGAGGTCGAGGTAGTGGAGACGGACCGCGGTGGCAAGTCCACCTACCACGCACCGGGCCAGCTCGTCTGCTACCCGATACTCGACCTCAACCGCCACGGACGCGACGTGAAGCGTTACGTTCGCGAGCTCGAGGAGGCGGTCATTCGCACGCTGGCGGCCCACGCCATCGAGGGCGAGCGGATCGAGGGCCTGACCGGCGTCTGGCTCTCCTCGCCTCCGAGAAAGGTTTGCTCGATCGGCGTCCACGTGTCGCGGTGGGTGACGACGCACGGCTATGCGCTCAACGTCGACCTCGATCCGGCGCCGCTCACCGACTGGATCACGGCCTGTGGCCTCGAGGACGCCGCGTTCACGACGATGGCGCGGGAGCTCGAGCGCGCCATCACCGTGGAGGACGTTCGACCGGCCGCGGTGGAGGCGCTCGGCGAAGTGTTCGACCTCGAGCTGGAGGAACTCCCGGCAGAAGGCGGCGCCGGCCTCTGGCCACAACCCCTCCACGAGAAGATCGGCGCCCGATGACCGTCGACATCGAGCCCATACCGCGCCCGGGCTGGGATCCCCTCCCTGAATCCACGGCATCGTGGGCCGCGTGCTCGTCCGCGAGTGGGGATTCTTCATCGCCGAGCTCCGGTTCTCCGAGCATGCGTCGATCACCGAGCATGCCGGCGTCAACGACACGATCGTCACCTGCATCCAGGGCGAGGGGTTCACGTCGATCGGCGGCGAGACCGAGCCGATTCGCGAGGAGCAGCAGGTGCGCTGGCCCAAGGGCATCCCGCACCGCCTGTGGACCGAGGGCTCCACGATGACGACGCTCATGTTCGAGCGACTACCCTGACGCCGATGGAGCGCTCGCTGCCAGTGGCGGAACGGCCTCGCCGCCCCGAGTGGATGAAGGTGCGCGCGCCGAGTGCCGACACGCGGTACTTCGAGGTGCGGTCGCTGCTCCACGGTCAGAGGCTCAACACGATCTGCGAGGAGGCGCGCTGCCCGAACATCGCCGAGTGCTGGGGACGCGGCACCGCGACCTTCCAGATCCTCGGGGACACGTGCACGCGAGCCTGCCGCTACTGCTACGTCCACTCCGGCAAACCCGAGAGCCCGCCCGATCCACTCGAGCCGCTGCGGCTCGCGCAGGCGGCGGCGCAGATGGAGCTCCGCCACGTCGTCATCACCTCGGTCGACCGCGACGACCTCGCCGATAAGGGCGCCGCGCACTACGCAGCGACCATCCGCGCCGTCAAGAGCAAGCTGCCCGGCGCGTCGGTCGAGGTGCTCACGCCGGACTTCCTCGACTACGAGGAGGAGGCGCTCGCGATCGTGCTCGGAGCACGACCGGAGGTCTTCAACCACAACATCGAGACCGTGCGCAGGTTGCACCGCCGCATGCGCGGCGCGAAGGCGTCGTACGACAAGGCGCTCTGGCTGCTGCGGCGGGCAAAGGAGGTCGCCGACTATCCCGTGCTCACGAAGTCGGGGATCATCGTCGGCCTCGGCGAGACGAACGACGAGGTCGTCGAGACCATGCGCGACCTGCGCGCAGAACGGCGTCGACGTCGTCACGATCGGGCAATACCTCCAGCCTTCGTCGAAGCATGCGACGATCGACCGCTGGGTTCATCCGGACGAGTTCCGCTGGTTCCGCGAGCAGGGCGAGGCGCTCGGCTTCGGCTCGGTGTTCTCCGGCCCGCTCGTGCGCTCGAGCTACCGTGCCGACGAGCAGCGCCATGCGGCCGAGACCGGCCGCGGCGCAGTCGCGTACTAGCAAGAAAGGGAGGGCCGCCCCCGGGCAACCCTCCCCAGGTCTCTATTCCCAAATGCTCGCAGGACAAACGAGAGGGCCGGTTTCCCGGCCCTCTCGTAACTAGCTGCTGCTGCTCGAATTACGGGTTGAGCTCGAGCGGCATCAGTGCTGCTTCGTCCTTACCTGCCTTGTTGTCGAGCGACACGATCATCGAGCCGAGCGCAGGCGTCAACGCCCACTCGGCCGGAGTGATCGCCACCGGGACAGCTCCCGCCGCGCCTACCGGCACGGTCGCGAACATGCCCTGGCTGATCGAGGACGTCCAGGCGTTGTAGCTGCCAACGCCAGGGACGATGTCCTCGAAGTCGCTCGTCACATCGAAGCTGTTGATGTGGTACGTGAACCGCGGGTTCGCCTGGGAGAGGCACGGATTCCCGGCTACGCAGAGCTGCGAGTGGAGAACCGGTAGCAGTGCCGTCGAGCTGTCGGTCGGAGCCGTCGCAAAGAACACCACGGACGTGGGGGCGATCGGCGCCTTCAGATCGAAGACGAACGCCGCCATACGACCGTTGAATGCGCCCGCCTGAACCGGCACCTTGATCGACGCCGACGACTGCGTAGTCGTCACCGTTGCGGTTGGCGGGATCGACATCGACTACAACGTCGAACTCGTTCGCGGCTGCATTCGACCACCGGTCCCATGTATTCACAGCGAACACGATGGTGCTGCTCGCACCCGACGGGAACGACTGCACACCGACGGCGCGAACATCCGCTGAGTTCGTCCCAGCGTCATTCTCGTCCTCGATACCCCACGCGTAGAAGTCCACGTTGCCCGCGATCGGGCCGCTCGGGTTCGAGACATTCGCGTTCGTCGATGGAGACGCCGTCGTTACGGACTTCTGCATCTGAACGTTGATGCCCGAGAGCGCACGCGGCACGAGGTAGTACGGCACGCGCAGCGATACGCCGTTGTTCGAGCCGCCGGTCGGTGTGAATGTCACCAGCCCGGCAACTTCACGGAACGACAGAGCCGCACCGTTGGAGTCGCCGGCTGTTGCCACCGGCACGTTCAGCGTGACGTTGACGGTGGCCTCGCCACCCGCCGGAATCGTCACTGAGCTCGAGCCGAGCACGATCGAGTGCGGTGATCCGGCTGGGTTCGTCTGCGCGATGTTGAACGTCGCCGACGAGCCGCCCTTGTTCCGCAGCTTGATCTGCTTCGACTTCGAGAAGTCGGCGTTGAGCTCGTCGAAACCGAAGTTCAACGTCGACGTCGCCGTGTCGCCGAGAGCGATGACGTTCGTCGCCACGGCGTTGACCGGTTGTACGAGTCCGGAACCGGCACGACTCGTGCGATACGGGGTCGTCCCGCCAATTGCGGACGGGTTGGCCGTGTTCACGATCGCGGCCTTCCACTCCTGCACCTGGTTCCAACCCGGGTGAGCCTGCTTCACGAGAGCGGCAATGCCTGCTACGTGCGGTGACGCCATCGAGGTACCCGAGCTATTGCGTGGGAGGTTCCCCGTTCCGACGCCGGTCGAGAAAATGCTCACACCCGGGGCGGTGATGTCCGGCTTGAGCCAGCTGTCACCAGTCCGCGGGCCTCCCGACGTGAAGCTCGCCAGGCCCGAGAAGTTCGGGTTGACGACTGTCGCGTTCGTCAGCGTAGCCGTTCCGCCGTTCGCGGCAACCAGACTGTCCGGATCGACGGTCGCGGCGGCTCCGAGCACTCCACGAACGCCGATGAACGGGATCGTCACCGTGAACGGAACGCCCGTGTCGGGGTTCGAGAAGATAGCGCCCTCGAACGGGGGCAGTCCGGCATCGGTGTTGATCATCGCCACGGCGCCCGCACCAGCCTGCTCACCGAAGATGGCCTTCGCGACACGAGCGCAGACTCCGCGGACGACGACGGCCATCTTGCCCGCCACCGGAACGCCGTCCCACGTGAAGTCGGAGACGCTGCATCCGAGGGACTCATCGGCCGGTGTCGCCGGGTTGTTAGTGATCACCTTGATGGTGTACGCGGTGCCGTTGGCAACCGTCGCCCCGTTGGCGTTGATCACATTCAGCGCCGGCGGGCCGGTGCTGAGAGCCATCGAGAAGCCTGGGAACGACGGCGTCGAATCGTTCGCCGCGACGCTGATCGTGCCGGTGCCAGCGCCGGGTGCACCCGTGATGTACTGGTTCGGCCCGCTGTTGCCGGCGGATGCCACCACGATCATCCCGGCCTTGGCGACGTCGGTCGAGGCTACCGCCGAAGCGTCGTCTTCCGAACCGAATACCGATCCGAGCGACATGTTGATGACGTCCATGCCATCGTTGAACGCCATGTCGATGGCGTCGACCGTGAGGTTCGTCGACCCACTGCACCCGAAGACGCGGTACGAGTAGATGTCCGCCTTCGGGGCAGTTCCGGGACCGATTCGGAACGCATTCGGCGTGTAGATCGTCGAGTCGTATGGCCCCGTGTAGGCGGTCCCCGCCGAATGTGACGCCACCGCCGGCGGCGGTCCCGGCGGTATGCGAGCCGTGGCCACCCGCGTTGCCGGTGTTGCAGTCGAGTGGGTTCGGGTCGGGCATCGGAGTGGTGGCACTCCCCGAGTACGCGTCACCGACGAAGTCCCAGCCACCCTTGACCCTCGGCGCGAGCGGGCCGAAGTAGAGCGGGTTGGCGGGGGCCGTATCCGCAGCGTCTGCCGCCGCATAGGCCGCCACCGTGCCCGGGCCGTTGAAGTTCGCGTGCGTGTAGTCGATACCCGAGTCGATGACACCGATCTTGATGCCCTCGCCACGGTAGTTCGTCGGCGCACTCCATACGGTCGGAGTACCGATGTACGGAACGCTGACGGCATTCTCTAGAACGTCGTCGTTTACCGGCAGAATCGCCGACACGCCGGGCAACTTGGCGAGCTCGCCGCGCTTCGACCCGGCGATCTGCACCTTGATGCCGTTGAGGGCGCCCTGGTACTGGGCGAGGACCGTCCCGCCCGCCGCCTGGATCTGCGGCACGAGCGCGTCCTGGCTCGCCTTGAGCTGGCCCTTGATCTGGTTCTTCTCCGAGCCGGTGAGCTTGCGGCCGGCGTCGGCCTGCGCTTGAGCGACCGACTTGCCGCCGAGTCGAACCACCACAGTCGTCGCTTCTGCGCTGAGGCTGCGCGGAACGAACGAGGTGTCAAGCGACAGCTGTTCATCTAGTGCTTCCGGTTGTGGAGCCGCCGCGCTCGTTGCTGCAAAGGTGAGCGCTAGCGGAACCGCGAATGCGACGAGCGCAAGCCAGCGCACGCCGCGTAGGCGTTGGTTCACTTCTCTCTCCTTAGGGTCGATACGTCAGGTCCGGGGAGGGGTTGCCCAGCTGCCTCGTTTCTAAACAGAGAGGGCCGGTTTCCCGGCCCTCTCTGTCAAGCGTGCTGCGGTGTTCGTGTTACGGCGTGTCGACCCGAACGATCGTCGGGTTCGGCAGCCCGGCTGATGCCGCCGTACGCGACCGAGCCGAGGTACTTCGTCGCTGCCGCCAATCCCGCGAACGTGAGATTGATAGCCGCGGTCGTTCCAAGGGTCGCCGCGGCCGGAGCCGTCACCGTCATGTTCCCGGCGTCGGTCGAGCCGAGCACCCAGGTGTGGAGCTTGAACGGCGACGAGCCGGGCACGCCCCATCCCTGCACGACGACCGTGTAGTTGTCCGCGACCGGGTTCACGAGGTTCACCTGCTCCGCGGAAGTACCTCCCGCGCTCGAACCAACGTTGGTCGCGCCGCGGAACACACACATGTCGATGTCGCTACCGGGCGCGACGTCCGCGTCGAACAGCTGGAATCGCGCGTACGTCGTCCCTGCGGGAATCGCGACAGCGATCAGCTTCGCATTCGGCGACGACAGAGAGCACGTGCTGTCCGTCGGGTCGTCCAGGACCGTGTCGGCCGTGATTGCAGCGGGGATCAATCCCCGAGCCGTGGCCGAGAACGCACCCGTGTAGCCGAACGTCACGTTGTAGTTGATCGGACCACCAGTGCCACTCACCTCTGCGGGTGCCGCGAGAGCGACGGGCCTGACAACGAGCGGAATGCGCACGCTGTGCGTTCCGTCACTCCATGTGAGCTGACCACCGGTGTAGACGTTCAGGGTGGCAGTCGTCCTGGTGATCGTCACGTTGAACGTCTGCGTTGCACCCGGAGCGATGGTGAAGTTGCTCGGGCTGACGTTGACTGTGAAGCCCGACATACCCGTGACGGACGAGTTGTAGGTCGCCGAAGACGGAGCCCACGTTCGTGACCGTGCGCTTCACCGTCTGCACGCCGGCGAGGTCCCCGATCGCGATCGACGCGACGTTGAAGTCGCTCGCGTCCGGGATCTGTCCCCAGGCTCGCACACAGGGAGGCGAGCCCTTCCGGCGCTCGGCGCAGATGAACCTCAACCAGTCGTTGAAGCCGGAATCGAACACGAGGCCGGGGTTCGCCGCGCTGTTCGGCTTCACGTGACCCGCACCCTGCCGGAAGATCACGAGCGGGTTCGTGTTCGGTCCATCGAGAACATCGGACCCAGACGTCATGAGCGCCGACTTGATCATCATCGGCGACCAGCTCGGGTGCTTTTGCGCGAGCAGTGCCGCGAGGCCGGCCGCGTGCGGGCTCGACATCGACGTGCCGCTCAGGAGGTTGAAGTCGCGGCCTCCCTGACCCGGAGGTGCGACCGCCGCGAGGATGTCCTGACCCGGAGCGATGACGTCCGGCTTCAGGAGATCGCCTCCGCCCGCAGTCAGCGGGCCGCGAGACGAGAAGGCTGCCGTGAACGGCGCCGCCGCGTTGAAGACGATGGTTGACTGGTTGATGGTGGCCGTCGGGTTGGCCGTGGCCGCGTAGGCCTTGACGGCCGCTCGAACCGTGTCCGCAAGGTGCACCGTCGGCACCGAGTGGAAGTCCGCGTTCAGCGAGTTCGGGCGACGTGTTGACGAGGATCATTCCCACGCCACCGGCCTGCTGGACAGCCAGCGACTTGTCCACGCGGGCGTTGACCCCGCGATCGCAGACGACGATCTTGCCAGTCACTTTCGCCGGATCGAGCACGGGTGTCCCGCCATTGTTCGCTGCGGTGAAGCACAGCGCCAAATTGGTCGGATTCGCTCCGGGGAGCCCCGCGTTGACCGAATCGATGAGCGGGGCAGGCCCCACAGGCGTCGCGACGGAAGCGCCGTTGTACGTGACCCCGTTTCCAAGCGTCACCGAGCCCTGTCCGTCGCGATTGTGCGTGCCCGCTGCGACGGTCGTGATCCACGGGCTCGGGTGGGCAACCGTTCCGACGGTCGGCCCGCTGTTCCCGGCCGACGCGGCTACGAAGACGCCCGCGTCCGCAGCGAACAGGAACGCGATCTCGGCCGGGTCGCGGAAGTTCGTCAGCGTCCCGGAGATCGAGTAGTTGATGACGTCGACACCATCTGCGACAGCCGAGTCGATGGCAGCAACGAGGTCGGAGGTGAAGCCGCTCGCCGTCGACCCGTCTTGCGTCGACCAGAGCGCCTTGTAGGCAGCGATCCGCGCACGGGGAGCCATGCCGCTGATCGGCCCGAATACGGCAGCGGGGCCTGTGGGCAGGACGCCGTGGTTTCCGCCGGCCGTGCTGCCGGTGTGCGTCCCGTGCCCGTTGTAGTCACGCGGGGACATGAACTCCCAGGGCCTCTGCGCCTCGACAGCGGCGTCACCGCCCCAGGCGGCGTTGAAGTGTTGAGCCGCGACGAGCTTCTTGTTGCAGAGGTTCGCGTCCCACGAACCGTCGGTGACGATCTCGGCGGACTCGCACTTGCCATGGAAGCCCGGGATCTGCTGGTAGACGAGCTTCCCGTTTGCGTCTCGGTCGGAGAAGCTCTTGGCCTGCGGCCAGATGCCCGAGTCGACGATGCCGATGATGATGTCCTCGCCGGGCCCGCGGAGTCAGGCCCCGGCTTCTCCAGTCGGCCTGCCCGCCAAGGTGCTCCCACAGACCGCCCGGAGCAGTCAGGCCGAGGAATGCCGGCGTGGACGACGTGTCCGCCGTCAGCAGCTCGTCGGCCGTCACCGCGAGGACGTCCCGGCGGCTTCGAGCTTCGCCGCCTGCGCTTCACTCAGCTTTGCGGCGAACCCGTTGTACGTGTACGCGTAGTCGTAGAGCTTCTGGCCACCGCCGGCGCTGCTCAGTGCAGCGTCATGGGTTGCCTTGAGGTGGCCTACGTACTTGACGACATCAGGTGATGCCGGGTTGATCTTCTGGCCTTTGGCCGGCTTGGTTGCCTTCAGCCCGGCAACGCCTCCGGTGTAGGCGACGGCCGGGCTCTGCGCCATCTGGACGATGTACGTCTGCGTCGAGCCGGCGGACGGTGCACCGATGGCCGCCGGGACGATGAAGACGACGCTCGCCAGGGTCGCAAGCGCGGCAAACGCCTTGAGCGATTTGAGTCGCACGCTCTCCTCCTTGATTAGGTACTGACGCAAGCTGCGGGACTATAAGGCAATTACCGTAGGTCGCGCGTAAGATGGATTGCCCTACGGCAATAGCGGTACAAATGTGCGCGTGATACCCTGCACGCGGGGGTCGCCTAAACCTCGCCTCCGTGGGGCTTCGCCATGCGGCGGAAGTCGAGGGCCTCGTCGAGGGTGGCCTCGTCGACGCCCGCATCACGAGCCACCTCGCGCAGCGATCGGCCCGACGCGGCCGCCTCCTTCACGATCTCGGCGGCCTTGTCGTACCCGATGTACGGGTTGAGCGCGGTGGCGGCGGAGAGCGTCAGCTCCGCATAGCGCTCGTACGTCTCGCGGTTCGCCTCGATGCCGTCGACGCACTTCTCGGCGAAGAGCCGCGCGGCGCTCGCGAGCAGCTCGATCGAGTCGAGGAGGTTGCGCGCCATGAGCGGCACGAAGACGTTGAGCTCGAAGTGACCCTGCATGCCGCCGACGGTGATGGCGGCGTCGTTGCCGATCACCTGGGCGGCCACCTGCGTCACCACCTCGGGGATGACGGGATTGACCTTGCCGGGCATGATCGACGAGCCCTTCTGCAGCTCGGGGAGGAAGAGCTCCGCGAGACCGGCCCGCGGGCCGGAGCCCATGAGCCGGATGTCGTTCGCGATCTTCGTCAGCGAGACGGCAACGACCTTGAGCGCACCCGACAGCTCGACGAGCGCGTCACGGGCGGCCTGCGCCTCGAACGGGTCCGCGGGCGCGGCGATCGTGAGGCCGGTCTCCTCCTGTAGCCGCTGCCGAACACGCTCGGCGAACTCGGGATGGGTATTGAGGCCGGTGCCGACGGCCGTGCCCGCCGAGCGGGATCTGGCCCACGCGTGGCAGCGCATCCTCGACGCGAGCGATCCCCTGCCGCATCTGCGCCGCATAGCCGCCGAACTCCTGGCCAAGGGTCACAGGAACAGCGTCCATGAGGTGCGTGCGGCCGGACTTCACGACGTCGTCGAACTCCTTCGACTTGCGCTCGAGCGACGACGCCAGCAGCTCGAGCGCCGGCAGCAGGTCGTCCGTCGCCTGGCCGAGCGCAGCCAGATGCACGGCCGACGGGAAGACGTCGTTGGACGACTGGCCCATGTTGACGTCGTCGTTCGCATGAACGTCGTCGCCCGCGAGGGACGCGATCACCTCGTTCGCGTTCATGTTCGACGACGTCCCGGAGCCGGTCTGGAAGACGTCGATCGGGAACTGGTCGTCGAGCTCTCCCGCGGCCACGCGGTCGGCCGCAGCGGCGATCCGTTCGGCCTTGTCAGCGTCGAGCAGGCCCAGCTCGGCGTTGACGCGGGCCGCGGCGGCCTTGACCCGCCCGAGCCAGCGGGCGACGGACACCGGAATCGGCTGCCCCGAGACGGGGAAGTTCTCGACCGCCTTGCGCGTCTCCGCGCCCCAGAGCTCGTCCTTCACGGCCACGCGGCGAGTCTAGCCCCGGGCGGCCGCGAGGAGATCGTCCCACGTCGTCAGCTTGATCCGCGGACGGCCGTGCGGCTCTCCGCGGGCGCGCTCGGCCGCGTCGATCGCCTCCCAGCCTGAGTAGATGACCGCGTCGATCCCGCGCTCCGTGAGCCGGGCGTCGACTTCCTCGGCAGGCGCCCCCTGGCCGCCGATCGACCCGGCTTCGGCGTCCGCGAGCAGCGCCTCCACCGTCTCCGTCGCGTCCTTCTTGTTCGTGCCGATCACGCCGGTCGGCCCGCGCTTGATCCAGCCGGCGCAGTACACGCCGGCCAGCGGCCGGCCGTCCGCTCCCAACAACCGGCCGCCTTCGTTCGGCATCGTCCCACTCGCCTCGTCGAATGGCACGCCGGGGCTCGGCAGGCCCCGGTAGCCGACGCTGCGGAACACGAGTCCAGCCGCGAGCGTCTCCCGATCGTCCGTCGCTTGTGCCCTCACGCTCCCCTTGCCATCCGGGACGAGCTCGTTCCGGACTAGCGCGATCCCCTCCACGCGCTCTTCGCCAAGGATCTCCACGGGAGACACGCGGAAGCGGAGCACGATGCGGCGAGGCTTGCCCTCGGCCGCCCGGGCGGCGAAGTCGCGCAGGATCTCCATGTTGCGCTTGACGATGTTCGAAGCGTCGGCCAGCTCGGCCTCGCTGACGGGATCGAGCTCGAGCTCCGCCGGGTCGACCACGATGTCGGCGCCCGCCATCTCGCCCATCTCGTGGAGCTCGGTCGAGGTCCAGGCCGCCTGGACCGGGCCGCGCCTGCCGAGCACGACGATCTCCCGGATTGCCGACGTCGTGATCGCCTCGATCGACTCGTCGGTCGCGTCGGTCGGGGCCAGCTCCTCGTGGGTCAGCGCGAGCATGCGCGCCACGTCGAGCGCGACGTTCCCGTTGCCGACCACGACCACCCGCTCGGCCGACGCTAGGTCGAATTCCAGGTGCTGGTAGTCGGGATGGCCGTTGTACCAGGCGACGAGCTCCGTCGCCGCCCACGAGCCGCGGAGGTCCTCGCCGGGAATGCCGAGACGCCTGTCGGCAGCCGAGCCGTACGAGTAGATCACCGCGTCGTACAGCCGCGCGAGCTCGTCGTGCGTGAGATCGCGCCCCACTTCGACATTGCCGAGGAAACGAAAGCCGGGCTGAGCAGCGATCTTCTCGAACGCACGCGAGACGGTCTTCAGCTGGGGATGGTCGGGGGCGACGCCGAGCCGGACGAGGCCCCACGGCGTGGGCAGCCGATCGAATACGTCCACCTCCACGGGCACGTCGGCGCCTAGCAGCGCACCCGCGGCGTAAAAGCCCGCAGGCCCGGAGCCGATCACGGCGACGCGTAGGGGGCGCTCCGACACGACGGGAGCCTACGCTCTGACGGTGCGCCAGTTCTCCGAGATCCAGCCGTACGCGACTGGCCTGCTCGACGCCGGGGAGGGTCACCGGCTCTACTGGGAAACCTGCGGCAACCCGGACGGCAAGCCGGCTGTCGTCCTCCATGGCGGGCCGGGATCGGGCTGCTCATCCGGCATGCGGAGGATGTTCGACCCGTCCGCCTACAGGATCGTGCTCTTCGACCAGCGGAACTGCGGGCGAAGCAGTCCTCATGCAAGCGAGGCCGACGTCGACCTCTCGACGAACACGACCGCCGCCTTGGTAGGGGACTGCGAGCGGCTGCGGGAGCATCTCGGGATCGATCGCTGGCTGGTCTGGGGAGGCTCGTGGGGATCGACGCTCGGCCTCGCGTACGCACAGGCGCACCCCGACCGCGTGACGGGGATGATCCTGGTGAGCGTCGTGACGACGACACGTCGCGAGGTGGAGTGGGTCACCCGCGACATGGGACGCGTCTTTCCCGACGAGTGGGCTCGCTTCCGTGACGGGGTACCCGATGAGGACCGGGACGGCGACCTGTCCGTTGCCTATAGCCGCCTCCTGGAGTCGTCCGACCCGGCAATCCGAGAGCAAGCGGCCAGGGACTGGTGCGCATGGGAGGACACACACGTGGCCACGTACCCGGGCCACAGGCCCGACCCACGCTATGACGAACCTCGCTTCCGTCTCTGTTTCGCGCGCCTCGTCACGCACTACTGGAGCAACGCGGCGTTCCTCGAAGACGGCCAACTGCTTCGCGACGCCAATCGCCTCGCCGAGATCCCCGCCGTACTGATCAACGGCCGCCTCGACATCAGCGGTCCGTCGGACATCGCCTTCCAGCTCGCGCAGACATGGCCCGGCGCGGAGCTCGTAATCGTGGAGGGCGCGGGACACGGTGGACTACACCAGGGGATGAACGAGGCGAACCTCGCCGCGACGCAGCGCTTCGGGAGGACCGGCTGAGGGTCGTCCGTTAGGGTCCCGCGCGCCAATGCGCCCGTTCTTCGGACTGTTGCCCCTCGCGATCCTGCTCGCGGCGTGCGGTGGCGACAACGGCGAGGCAGAGAACGCCCGCGTCGAAGGAACCGAGTACGCCTACGTTACGCCCGCCAGCATCGAGGGCGGTATCGTCGCGATGGAGTTCGCGAACACCGGGAAGGAGCTGCACGAGTTCGCGATGGGTCGCCTTGCCCCCGGCAAGACGTTCGAGGACTTCCGCCGCGAGTTGGAGGACGGGGGCGAGGAAGGCCCGTCGAGCAGCGTCGACGTCGGAGGCGTGCCCCTGCTCAGCCCCGGCGAAGAGGTGACGATCACGCGCCGGCTCGAGCCAGGCACGCACGTCCTCGTCTGCTTCGTGCCCACCACGAGCGGCAACACGCACTTCGACGAGGGGATGGTGGGCAGCTTCGTGGTCGAGGGAGACTCAGGCGCCGGGCTGCCGGAGGCAGACGGAGCGATCGTCGCCGGTGAGGACAGCTACGACGTACCCGAGCTGGAAGCCGGGACGAAGACGATCGAGCTGCGCAACGACGCATCGGGCCCGCGGGAGTTCAACCTCCTCAGGCTGAATCCCGGCAAGACGATCGCCGACGCAGAGAAGTGGTTCGAGTCGGGCTCGGAGGGTCCAGCCCCACTGGCCTTCGTCGGCGCGATGCAATCGATTCCGGCCGGCTCGTCCGTCTTCCTGACGCTCGACTTCGAGTCAGGTCAGCAGTACGTCGTGTTCGAGGAGGAGCAGGGCTACCGCGCCGAGCTCACCGTGAGGTAGCGCGCTAGATGGCAGCCGGAGCGAGCCGGTCGGCGAGCGCCCTCAGGAGCTTCCGCTGGATCGCCGGTGACGTGTCGAGCAGCGCCGAGAAGCCATCGTGCGTCGCTTCGAGCGCGGTCACGGGCGTCGTCGTGCGAACCGTCGCCATACGCGGCGCGTTCGTCAGCAGCGCGATCTCACCCGCGAAGTCGCCGGCGCCGAGCGTGCCGATCTTCCGGTTCCCCTTTCGCACCTCGGCATGCCCCTTGACGAGGACGAAGAAGCGCTCGCCTGGCTCGCCCTCGCGCATCAGCACCTCGCCGGCGGGCAGATCGACCTGAGTCAAGATCGTCGCAAAGCGTGCGCGCTCCGCCTGCGAGCACGACTGGAAGAGCGGGATCCGAGAGATGAGTCGTACCTTCTCGTCGCGCCGAACGATCACGGCGAGGAGTCTACGGCGTGTGCGCCTGGAACGGCTAGTGCGAGCAGGCACCACTGATGCGCTTGCGCATCAGTGCGAACAACCCGAGCCGCAGCCGCCCACCTCGGTGCCCTCGGGCAGCTCCTCGCCTTCCTCGACCTGGAACGAGTGGCCGCAGCCACAGGCGGAAACGGCGTTCGGGTTCGAGATCTTGAACCCGGACTCGGTGATCGTGTCGAGGAAGTCCACCTCGGCGCCCTGGAGATACGGCGCACTGAACGGGTCGACGACGACGGTGACGCCGTGCGACTCGAGCTCGTGGTCACCCTCCTGGAGGCCGCGGTCGAAGCCGAGCGCATACTCGAAGCCGGAGCAGCCTCCGCCCTGCACGGCGACGCGCAGGACGGTCGCCTCGCCCTCGGGCTCCAGTGCCTGCAGCTCCTTGATCTTCGTCGCGGCAGCCTCGGTCAGGATGACAGAGGTCTCCGCCCGCTCGATGGTGGCCATGCGTCGATGGTAGCAGCGCCGGAAGGCGGCGCCCCGCCGGCGAACAGGCCAACTTTGTAACAGTCGTCTCACGCATCGTTGAGCCGATTTCCCCGACGCTCGTGCGGGCCGTAGACGTGCTACGTTCCGCCTGGCGACCCCAGGGAGGCAACCGCGGTGCTCGACAGCTGGCTTCCGTTCCTCATCTACGGGATCTTCGCCGCCGCCATCCCGGCCACGATGGTCACCATGTCGTTCCTCTTCGCCACGCGGCCGGCGGCGAGGACGCGGGCGCGCGGCGTGCCGTTCGAGTCGGGAGTGTCCACGGGGCCGTTGCCGGAGCAGCGCTTCACCGTGAGCTTCTACCTGACGGCGATGCTCTTCATCGTCTTCGACATCGAGATCGTCTTCCTCTACCCGCTCGCCGTCGTGCTCGACGAGCTCGCGTGGTTCGGCCTAGTCGAGCTCTTCGTCTTCATCGGGATCCTCGCGCTCGGCTACGTCTACGTCTGGCGGAAGGGGGCGCTCGAGTGGCGATAGGCTCGAACGGCAAGCGCCTGCGCGACTACGGGCTGAAGTCGGAGCGCGTCCTCTGGAAGGGAAAGGGCCCCGGCGTCTTCGAGCAAGAGGTGGCCCAGCTCGAGGAGCGGTTGATGCTCACGACGCTCGAGAAGGCCATCGCCTGGGCGCAGACGAAGTCGATGTGGCCGGACACGTTCGGCCTTGCCTGCTGCGCGATCGAGATGATGTCGATCGTCTCCTCGCGCTACGACATCGCGCGCTTCGGGATGGAGGCGTTCCGCGCGTCGCCGCGCCAGGCCGACCTGCTGATCGTCTCCGGCCGCGTCGTCCACAAGATGGCCGCGCCGCTGCGCCAGATCTACGACCAGATGCTCGAGCCGAAGTGGGTCATCGCCATGGGGGCGTGTGCCTCCTCGGGCGGAATGTTCAACAACTACACGACGCTCCAGGGCGTCGACAAGATCGTGCCCGTCGACATCCACGTGCCCGGCTGCCCGCCGCGACCGGAGGCACTGATGGAGGGCATCGTGCGGCTGCACGAGAAGATCCAGGCAGGCGTACCTCCCGCGTATGAGATCCGCGGGGTCGCCGAGTGATTTACGAGGGCGTCCCGGGCGTCGTGGAGACGAAGGAGGCGTACGGCGAGCCGACGCTCGTCGTCGATCCCGCACGTCTCATCGACGCGTGCCTCTACCTGCGCGACGCCCTCGGCTTCAACTTCCTCGCCGACCTCTCCTCCGTCGACTACCTCGGCTGGGGCGAGGAGCCCGTAGCCGGCTACTGGGGATCGGCGGGCGGTCGCGACCTCAACGCACCGGGAACATGGGCGCTGTCGCGCACCCCCGAGCCGAAGCCGAAGCGCTTCGCCGTCAACTACCACCTGCTCCGCGTCGACCCGAGCGCCCGAGGCGCTCGCCGTGTCCGCGTGCAGATCTGGCTCGACGACGGCGAGGCGGCGCAGAGCGTGGTTCCGGTCTGGCCGACAGCCGACTGGCACGAGCGCGAGGTCTGGGACCTGATGGGCATCCGCTTCGAGGGTCACCCGAACCTCGTCCGCATCATCATGGAGGACGACTGGGAAGGGCACCCGCTGCGCAAGGACTACCCCATCGGCGGGGAACCGGTTCGGTTCTCGGATGAGGTGTAGGTGGCGATAGCCGCCCCCCAAATCTATCCCGGCACCCGCATCCCTTCGCCGGTTCCGACGATGCTCCAGGTGCCCGAGGAGCTCGCCCGCGACGCGGACATCCTCGAGGTGAACTTCGGGCCCAACCACCCGTCCACACACGGCGTGCTCCGGCTCGTCGTGCAGCTGGACGGCGAGACGGTCATCGGCCTCAAGGCGATCATCGGCTACCTCCACACCGGCTTCGAGAAGTCGATGGAGCACAAAACGTGGTGGAAGGGCATCCCGTATGCGCCGCGCATGGACTACCTCGCATTCCAGGCGAACGAGCTCGCCTTCGTGATGGCGGTGGAGAAGCTGCTCGGCATCGAGCAGCCGCCGAAGTCAGTCTGGATGAGGACGCTTCTGCTCGAGCTGAACCGGATCCATTCCCACCTGGTGTGGCTGGGAACGTCGGCGCTCGAGCTGGGCGCGATCTCGCCCTTCTGGTACGCGTTCCGCGAGCGCGACCGCGTGCTCGACCTGTTCGAGCTCGTGACCGGCACGCGTATGCACACCCGCTACTTCCAGGTCGGAGGCCTCGCGGAGGACATCCCGCGCGGCTTCTTCCCGCAGTGCCGTGAGTTCTGCGACGTGATGCCGGGCGCGATCGACCAGTACGAGGCGATGCTCACGGAGAACCCGATCTGGCTCAGCCGGACGAAGGGAGTCGGCCTGCTCTCAGCAGAGGACGCAATTGCGCTCGGCCAGTCGGGGCCCGTGCTCCGCGCGTCCGGCGTCGACTGGGACCTGCGCAAGGCCGAGCCGTATCTCGCCTACGGCGACGTCGACTTCGACGTCCCTGTCAGGGAGAACGGGGACGTGTGGGACCGGTACAAGATCCACATGGACGAGATGCGCGAGTCCGTGCGCATCGTCGAACAGACCCTCGAGGGCATGCCCCCCGGCCCGTGGATCGCGGACGACCGCAAGGTCGTACTGCCGCCGCGCGAAGAGCTCCACACGTCCATGGAGTCGCTCATCCACCACTTCAAGCTCGTGACCGAGGGCTACACGGTGCCGGAGGGCGAGGTCTACGTCGCCGTCGAGTCGCCGCGCGGCGAGTTCGGCTGCTACGTGTGCTCCGACGGCGGCCCGAGGCCCTGGCGCGTCCGCTTCCGCGCTCCGAGCTTCGTGGCGCTCGAGGCGACGGCCACCTGCATGGGCCACGCGCTCGTCGCGGACATGATCGCCGTCGTCGGCTCCCTCGACACCGTCATGGGAGAAGTGGACCGCTAGTGGCGCTCGCGGATCAGATCCAAGCGGTCGCGGCGCGCTATCCCGACCGCCGCTCGGCGATGCTGCCCGCGTTGCGCATGGCGCAGGAGCGCTACGGCTGGCTCTCACCGGAAGCGCTCGCCGAGGTCGCGGACGCGCTCGAGTACACGCCGGCCTATTGCCACGCAGTCGCGTCGTTCTACGACATGTTCCATCTCTCGCCCGTCGGCGAGCACGAGATCGAGGTGTGCACGAACCTCTCCTGCGCGCTCGTGGGAGCACAGGGAGTCGTCCGCGCCTTCGAGGCGGAGCTCGGGATCGCAGCGGGGCAGACGACCGAGGACGGGCAGGTGACGCTGCGCGTGGTCGAGTGCCTCAACGGCTGCGGTTACGCACCGGTGATCGCCGTCGACCACCGTCACCGCCACCCTGTGCAGCCGGAGGACGTCCCGGGGATCGTCGAGGAGCTTCGTGCCGGCGCGTGAGGCCCTGCTCGCAGGCGCGGGCGAGCGCGACCTCACGAAGCTCGACGAGTACAGGGCGATCGGCGGCTATGCGGGCGTCGAGAAGGCGCGCGCGATGACGCCCGACGACCTCATCGCCGAGCTCCAGGAGGCGAACCTCCGCGGGCGCGGCGGCGCGGGCTTCCCCATGGGCCGCAAGGCGTCGCTCATCGACCGCAAGAGCGGTCGTCCGGCGTACCTCGTCGTCAACGCCGACGAGTCGGAGCCGGGCGCGTTCAAGGACCGCGAGGTGATGGCACGCGTTCCGCACCGGCTGATCGAAGGCTGCCTCATCGCCGCACACGCAATCGAGGCTGACCGCATCTTCATCTACATCCGCGGCGAGTACCTCACGGAGTACGAGATCCTCCAGGCGGCGGTCGACGAGGCGCGCGCCGCGGGCATCCTCGGCAGCTGCGACATCATCGTCCACCGCGGCGCCGGTGCGTACATCTGCGGTGAGGAGACGGCGCTGCTCGACTCGCTCGAGGGGCGCCGCGGGCAGCCCAGGCCACGGCCACCGTTCCCGCCGGTGCAGGGCCTCTACGACTCGCCGACGCAGATCAACAATGTCTGCACGATCGCGACGGTCCCGATCATCCTCGAGCTCGGCGCGGCCGCGTTCGCGAAGATCGGGCCGGAATCCTCACCCGGCACGGCGATCTTCTCCATCTCGGGAAACATCGAGCGGCCCGGCAACTACGAGCTCGAGCTGGGGACGCCGATGCGCGAGCTCGTCTACGACATCGCGGGAGGCGTGCCCGACGGGCGGCAGCTGAAATGCGTCATTCCCGGCGGCTCGTCCGTGCCGGCGCTCACGCCCGACCAGCTCGACACGCCGCTCGACTACGACTCGATCCAGGCCGCCGGCTCGTTCTTCGGCGCCGCCTCGCTCATCGTCGTGGACGACCGCTGCTGCATGGTGCAGCTCGCGCTGAGGACGTCGAAGTTCTACATGCACGAGTCGTGCGGCAAGTGCACGCCCTGTCGCGAGGGCACGCGCTGGATGGTGCAGCTGCTCGAGAAGATCGAGGCGGGCGACGCGTCGCACGCGGACATCGACCTGCTGGAGTCGGTGGGCACCGGCATCCTCGGCCGCTCGCTGTGCGCGCTCGGCGACTTCGCCGTGTACCCGGTCGCGAGCTTCCTCCAGAAGTTCCCCGACGAGTTCCGCGCCCACGTCGACCGCGGAGGCTGCCCGTTCGGCGACTCCTCCACGCTCGAAGGGATCCTCGCCCCGTCGGACGTGCACGCCGCGCATCCCGAGCAGGAGCCAGTCCATGCCTGATCTCGTCAGGCTGACGGTCGACGACCGCGAAGTCGAGGTGCCCGCGGGCACGGGTCTTGTGGAGACGGCGGCGGCGGCAGGCATCGAGATCCCGGTGTTCTGCTACGAGCCTCGGCTGGGCCCGCCTGTGGGCGCCTGCCGCATGTGCCTCGTCGAGATCGAAGGAATCGGCAAGCCACAGGCGGGCTGCACACTGACCGCGCAGGACGGCATGGTCGTGAAGACCGCCCAGACGTCCGATCTCGCCGCGGCATCCCAGCACTCGACGCTCGAGTTCATCCTCGTCAACCACCCGCTCGACTGCCCCGTGTGCGACAAGGGCGGCGAGTGCCCGCTCCAGGACCTCACGTTCCGCTACGGCCCGGGCTCGACGCGGATGACGTTCGACAAGCGGACGTTCGAGAAGCCGATCCCGATCTCGCCGACGATCGCGCTCGACCGCGAGCGCTGCATCCTCTGCTACCGCTGCACGCGCTTCTCCGAGGACGTCGCGGAAGACGGCCAGCTGATCGCCCGCGACCGGGGGTCGCTCTCCCAGATCGCGACGTACGAGGATCTCCCGTACCGGGCACCATTCTCGGGCAACGTCGTCGAGCTCTGCCCGGTAGGCGCGCTGACCTCGACGCTCTACCGCTTCGAGGGACGGCCGTGGGAGATCGTGAACGTCCCCACCGTCTGTGGGCTGTGCCCCGTCGGCTGCAACGTCAGCGCGACGATCCGCGAGGGGCACGTACGCCGAGTCTCGAGCCACAACCACCCCGAGGTCGACGGCGGCTGGATCTGCGACAAGGGGCGATTCACGTACCCAGCGCTCCGCGCGCCGGACCGCGTGACCTCACCGCTCATGCGCGTCGAGGGCACCTGGCGCTTCGCCGACGCGAGCTGGGATGACGCTCTGGGCGAGCTCGAACGACTAGCCCGTAGCGCGGGCGACTCGGTCGTGCTCGCGCTCTCCGGCTCGGAGACGGTGGAGATCGCCTCGGCGCTGTCCCAGCTCGTCCGCAAGGGCTTCGGCTCACACCGCGTTGTGCTCCCGGAAGAGGCGAGCACGGCGCTCGACGCCTACCGCGCGCCGCTGTCCGCCATCGCAGATGCCGAAGTGGTCGTCGTCATCGGCGACGATCCCGTGGCCGAGCGGGCGCCTGTCGTCGACCTCTGGATCCGCGCCGCACGACGGAACGGCGCCGAGGTGACTGACGTTCGGACCGGCCGGAACAGTGCCGCGGCCTCCGGGCGACGGCGCGGCAGTTGTCGCGGAGCTCGCGGACAAGCGGAAGGCGACCAGCAAGCGCCTTCACGCCGCCGAGCGCATCGCGCTCGTGTGGTCGGGCCCGGGCGGTCATGGCGGAGCGACGCTGGCGCCACTCGCAGAAGCGCTCGGGCTCGCCGACAAGCCGGGCAGCGGCGCGTACTTCCTGCCGGCGACGCCGAACGGTCGCGGCGTGGCAGCCGCCTGGGAAGCGGCGGGCGAGGGCACGGCGCCGGCCCCAGAGCGCGTCGGCCTGCTCTTGATCTCGGGCGAGGAGGCGGTGGCGGATCCGCGCGTGCGCGCGCTCGCCGAGCGGAGCGACGCCGTCGTGGCGGTGACGATGTTCGGCGACGCAGTCCGCGGCTGGACACACCTCGTCTTGCCGGGAACGAGCTATCTCGAGCGCGACGGGACGATGGTCAACCTCGAGGGGCGCGAGCAGCGCCTCCACAAGGCGACCGATCCGCCGAGCCGGAGAGAGCTCGAGTGGATCGCCGAGCTGGCAGCCCGCTTTGACGTCTCGATCGAGCCGTTTTCACCAAGTGACAAGTTGTTACAAGGGGTCGGGAAGGCCCCGAAGGTCGAGCCGCTGAAGCCGCCGGTCGCGCCGAAGCTCCGTCTGAGCCGTTACCGCGCGCTCTTCTCGGGGAGCGTGGTCGAGCGCGTCCCGCAGCTCGAATTCCAGCGGCCCGAGGCCGTGATCGAGCTTTCGCCCGAGGACGCCCAGCGGCGGTCGATCGCTGCCGGCGACACCGTGACGGTACTCGCGAACGGCACGTCCGTGGAGCTCCGGGCGCTCATCAACAAGCGGCTCGTGGCCGGCGCGGCGCGTGCGGCCGACGAGCACGTCCGCGATCTCCCTGACCTGATCGAGGTCCGGCCGTGAATTGGCAGTGGCTCGTCTACCTCGTCGAGGCGTTCATCGTCATCAACATCCTGCTGCTCTCGTTCGCGTACACCACGCTGCTGGAGCGGAAGCTTCTCGGTCGCATGCAGCTCCGCTACGGGCCGAACCGCGCTGGCTTTCGCGGGCTGCTGCAGCCGATCGCGGACCTCGTCAAGCTCGTCCGCAAGGAGGCGTTCTTCCCGCGCAAGGTGGAGGCGATCCCGTACATCGTCGCGCCGGCCTTCTCCGCCTTCACGGCGCTGCTGGCATTCAGCGTGATTCCGTTCGGGGAGGGCTGGGAGGTCGGCGGCTACGAGATCAACGGCGCCGTCGCGAACGTCGACATCGGGCTGATCGTGATCTTCGCGCTCGGGTCGATCGGCGTCTACGGCTTCGTCGTCGGCGGCTGGGCATCCGACTCGAAGTTCTCGCTGCTGGGCTCGATGCGCACGTGCGCGCAGCTCGTCTCGTACGAGGTCTCGCTCACGCTGTCCGTGATCGGGGTGATCCTCATCGCGGAGTCGCTGAACCTCTCGACGATCGTCGCCAAGCAGATCGACACGATGTGGTTCGTCGTCCCACAGCTCGTCGGCTTCGCCGTGTTCTTCATCGCCGTGACCGCCGAGACGGCGCGCGCGCCCTTCGACCTCGTGGAGGCCGACTCGGAGATCGTCGCCGGCTACCACACGGAGTTCAGCGGCATGCGCTGGGGCCTCTTCCAGATGGCCGAGTACGTGAACCTCATCGTCCTCTCAGGCCTCGCCGTGACGCTGTTCTTCGGCGGCTGGGAGGGCCCGTGGGCGCCGCTCGGGCCTCTGTGGTTCGTCCTGAAGCTCCTGCTGGCGATCTCCGTCTTCATCTGGATCAGGGCCACCGTGCCGCGCCTCCGCTACGACCAGCTCATGCGCTTCGGCTGGAAGGTGCTGCTGCCGGTGGCGACGCTCAACACCATCGCTACCGCCGTGGTGGTAGCGGCATGACTCCGTCGCCTCTCGACGCCGTTCGCGGCTTCGGCGTGACGTTCCGCCAGCTGTTCAAGAAGCCGATCACCGTCCAGTACCCCGAGGTCGTACGGCCCGTCTATCCACGCTTCCGCGGCCGCCACCGGCTCCATCGGTACGAGAACGGGCTCGAGAAGTGCGTCGGTTGCTCGCTGTGTGCGGCCGCCTGCCCCGCGGACTGCATCCGCGTGGTCGCCGAGGAGAACGAGCCCGGCAACCGGGTCTCGCCCGGCGAGCGGTACGCGCGGATCTATGAGATCAACATGAGCCGTTGCATCTTCTGCGGCTACTGCGAGCTCGCGTGCCCGTTCGACGCCATCACGCTCGGCACGGAGTACGAGATCTCGGAGTACTCCCGGGACGACCTCATCTACACGAAGGACATGCTGCTCCAGCCGCCGGTAAAGACGGTGCCGGTGGCCGATGCGGAGGAGTACGACACGCCCGAGCCCTTCTACAAGACGCATTCGTGACGCTCGTCATCGCCGCATCGGCGTCGGACGTCCTCGTCTGGATCGTGTGGGCCGTTGCCGGAGCTGCGTGCCTCCTCACGGCCGTCGCGGTCGTGAGCTTCGCCGACCCGTTCTACTCCGCGCTCGCGCTGATCGGGAACCTCGCCTCCCTCGCCGTGCTCTACCTCCTGCTATCGGCGGAGTTCGTCGCCGCAGCACAGGTGCTGATCTACGCCGGCGCGATCGTCGTGATGTTCCTGTTCGTGATCGCGTACATCGGCGGCCGGGCCGACGCGCCGTGGGCGGGAACGCCTTCCGTCCAGACGTGGGCGGCGATCGCGGCTGCGGCCGCGATTCTCGTCGAGGTGCTCGTCGTCATCGGCATTCAGGCGGGGGGCGGGGAGCTGACGACGGAGGCCGACATCTCGGGCGTGTTCGGGGGTCCCGCCGGCATCGGCGAGCTGTTCCTCACAGACCACCTGCTCGCGTTCGAGATCACGTCGATTGTCCTGCTCGTAGCAGCGGTGGGCGGCGTCATCCTCGGCTCGCACGCACGCCGCTTCGACGAGGGCGCGGAGCGCTAGTGCTCGGCCCGAGTGTCGCCTGGTACCTCGCCATCGCAGCCTTCCTCTTCACCGTCGGCGCGCTCGGCGTGCTGCTGCGCCGCAACCCGCTGATCATCCTCCTCTCGCTCGAGCTCATGCTGAACGCCGCGAACCTCACGCTCATCGCGTTCGCGCGCCAGCACGGCTCGCTCGACGGGCAGATCTTCGCCCTGGCGGTGATGGCCGTCGCCGCCTCCGAGGTCGTCGTCGGGCTCGGGCTCGTCGTGGCCATGGCGCGGCGTAACGTCGCCCTCGACACCGACCGGCTGACGTCGCTGCGCGGATGATCGCCGCCGCCTGGATCTGCCTCTTCCTGCCGCTCGCCGGCACCCTCGCGATCACGCTTGCCGGCAATTCGATCAACCGCCGGGCGGCAGGCGTCATCGCCACCGGGTCGGTAGCAGGCGCCTTCGTCGCCGCCGTCTACAGCTTCGTGGTGATGCTCTCGCGCGACGAGGCGGAGCGCGCACAGGCGTCCACCGCCTGGAGCTGGCTTACCGCCGGCAACCTCGACTTCGGGCTCGAGATCTACGTCGACCAGCTCGCCGTCTTCATGATGCTCATCGTCTCCGGTGTCGGCGCCCTCATCGTCGGCTACTCGATCGGCTACATGGACAAGGTCGACGAGGAGCGCCGCTTCTTCGCGTACATGGCGTTCTTTGTCTTCTCGATGCTGCTGCTCGTCGAGGGCGGCAACCTCCTGATGCTGCTCGCCGCCTGGGGCCTCGTCGGCCTCTCCTCGTACCTCCTCATCGGCTTCGAGCACGAGCGGCCTGCCGCCGTCGCCGCCGCGAAGAAGGCCTTCATCATGAACGCGTTCGGCGACGCGACGTTCGCGCTCGCGCTGTTCCTGCTCATCCAGCAGACGGGGACGCTCGACTACCAGGCAGCCTTCTCCCAGGTCGACGGCCTCTCATCGACGACAGCGACGCTCATCGCCCTCGGCCTGCTGGGAGGCGCCGTCGCGAAGTCGGCGCAGCTGCCGCTCCAGACCTGGCTTCCCGACGCGATGGAAGGCCCGACTCCGGTCTCCGCGCTCATTCACGCAGCGACGATGGTCGTGGCGGGCGTCTACCTGATCTTCCGCACGGCGCCCATCTTCGAAGCGGCGCCGGAGGTGCAGGACACCGCCGCCGTCCTAGGAGCCGTGACGCTCGTCGTCGCCGGGACTCATCGCGCTCGTGCAGACGGACATCAAGCGCGTCATCGCGTACTCGACGATGTCGCAGATCGGCTACATGTTCGTCGCCGTCGGCATCGGTGCATACGCGACCGGGATGTTCCACCTGCTGACGCACGCATTCTTCAAGGCGCTGCTCTTCCTCGCTGCCGGGATCCTCATCCACGCGCTCGCGGGCGAGCAGGATCTGCGGCGGATGGGCGGCCTCAAGGCGCTCATGCCCTTCACGTACGTCGCGTTCCTCGTGGGCGCGCTCGCGCTCGTCGGGGTGCCGCCGTTCTCCGGCTTCTTCTCGAAGGATCCGATCCTCGCCAACGCGCTCGACGCCGGCGGTGGCCTCGGTTACTCGGTATTCGCACTGGCGGCAGCCGGCGCCTTCCTGACCGGCCTCTACACGTTCCGGATGATCTTCCTCGCGTTCGGCGGCGAGCCGTCGGACGAGCTCCGGGCCAGGTACCACCCGCATGGCGGGACAGAGGGGCCGCCGTCGATGGTCTTCGTCGTCGCGGTCCTCGCCGTCCTGGCGGCCGTCGCGGGCTTCCTCCAGTTCGCGCCCTTCTGGACGCCCGTCGACGACTTCCTCGACCCCGTCGCCGAGCCGCTCGTCCACCCGACCAACTGGATGGAGGCCGTCGCGAGCATCGTTGCCGTCGGCCTCGGGCTCGCCGGTATCGCCGTGGCGTGGCTCGTCTACTCGGCGAAGCGACTCCAGGCGCCGCGTGCGTGGCCCGCGCTCGAGGAGAAGCTCTACTTCGACCGGCTGTACGAAGCAGTCTTCTACCTCCCCGCGGTAGCGACGGCGAAGCTCCTGTACGCCCTCGTCGAGGGACCGCTCGTCGGTGGCTCACTGACAGGCGTCGTCTCCGGCACCGGCCGCCTCGCCGGGTATGTCCGGCTGCTGCAGACCGGGATCGTCCGGACGTACGTGCTCGCCGTTGCCGCCGGGCTCGCAGTCATCGTGCTCGTCTTCGTCTCGGTCTCCTACCGCTGATGGGAAGCTGGGTGACAAGCGCCTTGATCCTGCTGCCGGCCGGCGCGGCGCTCGCGATCTGGCTGCTCCCGTGGCCGCGCGTGGCGGCGGGCGTCATCGCCCTCGTCGTCTCGATCGCCGAGGTCGGGCTCTGGATCGCGGCGGTCGCCGACTTCGACTTCTCACAGGCGAGCAGCGCACTCCAGTACGAGGAGCAGGCGACATGGTTCGGCGAGCTCGGTATCTCGTACCACGTCGGCTTCCTCGGCATCGGCCTCTGGCTGACCGGGCTCACAGTCGTCTGTCAGACCGCGGCCATCGCGTACGCGATGCGCGCCGGTCGCGAGCGGCCGCGCGCGTACTTCGGGCTCATGCTGCTCCTCACGGGGGCGATCGTCGGCGTCTTCTGTGCCCAGGATCTCCTCCTCTTCTACGTCTTCTGGGAAGCGATGCTGATTCCGCTGTACCTCCTCGTCGGCGTCTGGGGCGGCGAGGGCAGGCAGCGCGCGACACTGCTCTTCGTCATCTACACGATGGCGGGGTCACTGCTGATGCTGGCGGCGATCATCGTCTTCGGCCTCTCCGAGGGGACGTTCGACATCCCGGTCGCTACGAACTGTGGGCGGCTCGACGTGGCTGTTCCTCGGCTTCGTGCTCGCGTTCGCGGTCAAGGCGCCGCTCTTCCCGTTTCACGGCTGGCTCCCCTCGGCCTACCGAGAAGCGCCGGCCGAGGTCGCCGGCGTGCTTTCCGGTGTCGTCTCGAAGGCAGCCGCCTACGGCTTCCTCTACATCGCCATCGTCCTCTTCCCCGGACCGGCCGCCGACTTCCGCGTGCCGATCCTCGCGCTGGCAGCTGTCGGCCTCGTCTACGGGTCGCTGCTCGCGTTTCGCGCCGCCGACGTGCGCGGCGTGATCGCGTACTCGAGCCTCGCCCAGCTCGCGCTGATCTTGTTCGGCGTCTTCGCAACGAACATCGCCGGCTGGAACGGCGCACTGCTGCAGATGGTCAACCACGGGCTGCTGTCGCTGACGCTCTTCCTGCTCGCCGGCCTTGTCGAGGCGCGAGCAGGCACCGGCCGCTTCGACCGGCTGGGAGGTATGGCGCGGGGCCGCCCGGCGCTCGCCACCGTGCTGATGGTGACCGGCGTCATCGCGCTGGCGGTACCGGGCTCGACCGCCTTCGCAGGCGAGTTTCTCATCCTCACGGGAGTCTTCGACACGGGCTGGGGCTGGGCGGTCGTAGGCGCGATCGCCATCGTGCTCGCGGCCATGTACATGCTGCGACTCATCTCCGCCGTGCTCCATGAGCGCGAAGGGACCGCAGTCACGCAAGAGGCCCGCGATCTGCGGCTCGTCGAGCTGGCGGTGCTCGTCCCGCTCGTTGCATGCCTGCTGGCGCTCTCCGCCTGGCCGGCCGCAGTCACCGACCACAGCTTCGGCCAAACGACGAGCACTCCGGGGCTCACGAATCTTCTGGAGCCGTTCGAGTGACGCTCGGCGCCATCGCCACGCCTCCTGTCGACTGGTACGCGCTCACGCCGCTGCTCGTGCTGCTCGGCGGGAGCTTCGTCTGCGTGCTCGCCGCCGTGCTGCTGCCGGACGACTGGAAACTGCCCGCAGGCGCCGTCATCGCGTTGGGTTGTTTCACCGGAGCGGGCATCACCGCCGCGTTCCTCTTCGCGGACAGCTCGACGCCCGAGAGCATCGTGGCCGGCGCCGCCGTGCGCGACCAGCTGGGCTCGCTCACCGGGGTCATCCTCTGCGGGATCGGCCTGCTGGCGACAGCCGTGGCCTGGCGCCACGACGTGAGGCGCCACGGTGCCGAGTACTACGCGCTGCTCCTGGCGGCCGCCGCCGGCATGGTGTTCCTCGTCCAGGCAACGAATCTCATGACGCTCTTCCTCGGGCTCGAGTGGTTCTCGATCGCGCTGTACATCATGTGCGCGTACGACGTCCGTCGCGAGGGCTCCCTGGAGGCGGGACTGAAGTACCTCGTCGTCGGCGGCTTCGGCTCGGCAGTGTTGCTGTTCGGGTCGGCGTTCGTCTACGGTGCGACCGGCGAGCTCGGGTTCTCGGAGATCGCCGCCGCGACGGCGCAGCAGGACCTCGGCAGCGACCTGTTCCTGCTGGCCGGTCTCGCGATGATCGTCGTCGGGCTCGGTTTCAAGGTCTCGGCCGCCCCGTTCCACATGTGGACTCCAGACGTCTACGAGGGCGCGCCGACACCCGTCACGGCGTTCATGGCGGCGGCGACGAAGGCGGCGGCACTCGTGCTCACGCTCCGTCTGCTCGTGACGGCGTTCCCCGGCGAAGCCGAGGTGTGGACGATCGTGCTCGCTGTGATCGCGTGCATCTCGCTCGCAGTGGGCAACCTCGCCGCCATCGTGCAGACGAACGTCAAACGCCTCCTCGCGTACTCCTCGATCGCCCAGGCGGGCTTCATGCTCATCGCAGTCGCATCCGCGGACGAGACGAGCGGCACCGCACTGCTCTTCTTCCTCATCCCCTACGGGGCGGCGTCGCTCGGCGCCTTTGCCGTCGTCGCGGCGCGCGAGCGCGAGCTCGGGCGGCCGGCGACGCTCGAGTCGATGGGCGGGATGGGCTGGGAGCGACCGCTGCTGGGCGGCGCGATGTGGGTGTTCATGCTGAGCTTCGCGGGGCTGCCGCTGACCGGCGGCTTCGTCGCGAAGTTCTACGTCTTCGCATCGGCCTGGGACCGGGACTGGGAATGGCTGATCGTCGTCGGCGTGATCGCGACCGCGCTCAGCCTCTACTACTACCTCGCGGTGATTCGCGCCATGTACATGCGACCGGGGATCGCGCTCACGGTCCCGGCGGGCGGTCAGCCGCCGCGAGAGCTCGCGCTCTCCGCTGCCGCTCTGTCGTGCGTGGTCGTCGTCGTCGGCTCGTTCTTCGCCGTCGAGCCGCTCATCGATCTTGCGCAAGACGCGGCCGCGTCGCTGAGCTTCCCGTACTAGCTGTCGGCGCCGAACCGCTTACGGAGCAGGGCGAGGTCGGCGCGGTCGGTCTCGGCGAGCTCGTATCCTGCGTGGCAGAGCACCTGCACCTCGGGCGTGAGGCAATGCACAGGGTGGCGGCCGAGCACGAGACCCTCACCCGCGAAGCCGCGGGCCGGGTACGGCCAGTCACGGCCGTCATCCATGCGATAGATGCCGTCTCCCGCGTCGTCGAACTCGACGGGGTGCACATCGACCTGACGGCCAACCGGGTCTAGCAGCACGATGGACATCGGCAACTCTCCCTTCGCCACCTCGTAACCCTCCTCGCCGAGTTTCTCGACGAGCAACGGCACGTCTCCGCGGGCGACGACGAGATCGAGGTCGTCGTGCTCCCGCGTCTGCTCGCCGAGCAGCGCGTCGACACCCCAGCCACCGTCCAGCCAGACGGTGAGGCCCGCCGAGCTCACGCAGTGGAGCAATCGCACGACGTGTCCCGGCTCCATTGGAGATCGGGGGTCGCGCTCGTCATACACGGCCCTGTCCATAGCGCTCGTAGATTAGGCTTGAGACAATGGCAGGGGCGCTCACCTGGCTCGGCCACGCGGCCTTCCGGATCGACACGCCGGGCGGCAAGCGCGTCTACGTCGACCCGTTCCTCAACGGCAACCCGAAGTGTCACGAGTCCGAGGTCCAGCCGGAGCGCGTGGACCTCATCCTGCTGACGCATGGGCACGATGACCACGTCGGGGACACGGTCGCCCTCTACGAGAAGTTCAAGCCGCGCGTGATCGCACCGGTCGAGCTCCGCTGGTGGCTCGAGGCGCAGGGAGTCGAGGGGGCAGCTGGCTCGGACCCGAACAAGGGCGGCACGGTCGACGCTGACGGGATCTCGGTCACGATCACCGACGCGAATCACTCGAGCTCCATTGCCGAGAGGTACACCGGCGAGCCGACGGGTCTCATCGTCACGCTCGAGGACGGCTACACGCTCTACTTCGCCGGTGACACGAACGTCTTTGGCGACATGGCGCTCATCCGAAGGCTCTACGAGCCGAAGCTGGCGGCGCTGCCGATCGGCGACCATTACACGATGGGGCCGAAAGAGGCGGCTCTCGCCCTCGAGCTGCTCGGCGTCGAACGCTGCGTCCCCTGCCACTGGGGCACGTTCGAGCTGCTCACCGGTACGCCCGAGGCATTGCGGGAGCTCGCGCCGGCGGGCGTCGAGATCGTCGACGTCGCGCCCTGCGGCTCAATCGAGCTTTAGGAGGGTCTGGCGACTCGATGAGAGAGCGCTGGCTCGGCGCCACCGGGCGCAAGGTGCCGGAGATCGCCGTCGAAGGTGAGCTCGCCCTGCCGGACGAGGTGCTCGTCCTGGAGACCGTCGACGTGAAGATCCTGCGCAGGGCGTTCGATGCCGGTCGGCCGGTCGTCGTGCGGGCCGACACGGCCGAAGCTGTGCGGACGGCGCTCGCGCGACCCGAGGTCTCGTGCGTGCTCGTTCCTGCAGAGCACCGCGAGCTCACAAAGCTCGACCTTCGCGCGCTCACGTATGGCTAGCGTCCGCCTCGCGACGTACTCCATCGTCGCGTGCGACCTCGAGGCCGGCCAGTGGGGCGTCGCTGTCCAGTCGAAGTTCCTCGGCGTCGGGTCGATCGTCCCCTGGGCCGAGCCTGGGATCGGCGCCATCGCGACGCAAGCGTTCGCGAACCCCCGTTACGGCCCACAAGGTCTCGCCCTGCTACGCGAAGGCCTCAGCGCGCAGGAGACGGTCGATCGCCTGACGACGGCAGACGACGGTCGTGCGGAGCGACAGGTCGGGGTCGTCGACGGCATGGGGCGCTCTGGGACGTTCACCGGGGCCGAGTGTCTCGAGTGGGCCGGCGGGCGGGCGGGCGAGGGCTATGCCGCGCAAGGGAACATCCTCGTCTCGGCCGCGACCGTCGACGCGCTCGCGGAGACGTTCGAAGGCAGCGCGGGAAGCCCGTTGACGACGCGACTCCTCGATTGCCTCGACGCCGCACAGGCTGCAGGAGGGGACAGCAGAGGACAGCAGTCGGCAGCGCTCGTGGTCGTCCAGCGCGACGCCGGCTACGCGGGCCTCTCCGACGTGTTGGTCGATCTCCGCGTCGAGGACCACGGGCGCCCTCTCGAGGAGCTGCGCCGGCTCTACGATCTCCACAGGGAGGTGTTCCAGCGTGAGTAAGTACGAAGTGCTGAAGATCGACGACCTCGACCGGATTCCGGTTTCGGGTGCAGACATCACGTGGAGGCCAGTCCGCCGGAGGCTCGGGATCACGGCCTTCGGCATCAATGCGTACACCGGAGAACCGGGCGAGAACGTGGTCGAGAAGCACGACGAAACACGGCTCGGCCACGAGGAGCTGTACGTCGTGGTCAGCGGCCGTGCGCGATTCGAGCTGGACGGGGAGTCTGTCGACGCACCCGCAGGGACGCTCGTGTTCCTATCCGAGCCGGCGGTCGGACGCTATGCCGTCGCCGAGGAGCCGGGGACGACGGTCCTCGCGATCGGAGGAAAGCCCGGTGTGCACGAGACGTCCGCCTGGGAGTACTTCTTCGCCGCGTATTCCCACGCAGAACGGGGTGACTTCGACCGCGCCATCGCGGACATGAACGAGGGGCTCGCCGAGCGACCGGATAGCCCACCTCTCCATTACCACCTCGCCTGCATCGAAAGCCGAGCCGGTCGCCTCGACGACGCAAGGCTGCACCTCGAGCGAGCACTCGAGCTCGACCCGGGTCTGCGCAAGTGGGCGGATGAGGACGAGGACCTCGCCCCGCTCAGGAGTCCCCCGGAAGCCTGAGCCCGGACGCGGCAGCGCGGAAGGCGGGCACCGGGTCCGCCTCGGGGCGCGCGACGACGAGCAGCGCGCCGTACGTCTCCACGCCGAGCGCCTCGACGAGCAACTGCAGGCCGACCGCGAGCGCGAAGGCCTTGTGCGCCTGGTCCCCGCCGAACGGTACGAGCTCCTCCGGCTGCGCCAGGCCCGCGATCACGTCGCCGTGCGTGACCCTGCCCATCGACACGTCGGCAACCAGCGGCTTGCCGTCGGAGGAGGGGACGCCGATTGCGAGCGGCGTCGTCCCCACGATCGGCTCAGCGCCGTCCGGATGGGCAAGGCGCGGCGGGGATGTCGCTGTCAGCGCTGCGGCGAGGCCGCCTTCCGCCAGACGGCGCACCCAGTAACCGAGCATGCCGGTGGGAAAGCAGTTCGCCGCGACGACCACACGCGCCCGCGCGGGCGGCTCCGCGAGCTGCGCGTCGCAGATCGCCGCCAGGGTGAGGTAGCCGAGCGCGCCCTGCCCGTCCCAGCGCTCGAAGCCCTCCTCCGAGGCGACGCGCGCGGGGCGCGCTGTCGGGTCGAGCCCTTCGAGATTCGCCAGCCACTCGATCCTCGCCAGCCCGTGACCGCGCTTTCCGCGCCGCTCGGCGTCGAGAAAGTGGTCGGCGAGGACATCGGCGTCCGTCTCGGAGAAGCCGTAGGCACGCAACCGAGCCAAGGCGTCTTCACGCACACGCGCACTCTTGCACGCGACTTACAAAAGGGCGCCCCCGGCGCCCTTTCGCTATGGGATGACGGGAAGCTCCTTGACGATCCCCACACCCCGCTCGCGCTCGGCCGCAAGCACCGCCTCGGCGATCTCCACGATCGCGCGGCTGGCGGGCGCGTCCGGGCTCTTCCACACGAGCGGCTCGCCTTCGTCCGCAGCCTGACGCAGGGCGGCGTCGAGCGGCACAGCGCCCAGGAGGCTCGTGCCGAGCGACTCGGCAAGCTGAGCTCCGCCGCCCGAGCCGAAGACGTCCGAGGTCATGTTCTCGACCACACCCAGCAGGCGCATGTTCGTCTTCTGCGCCATGAGCGCGGCACGCGCAGCGACATCCTGCGCCAGCGGCTGAGGCGTGGTGACGACGATTGCCTCGGCCCGCGGCAGAAGCTGGCCGAGCGAGATGGCGACGTCTCCGGTACCCGGCGGCATGTCGACGAGGAGAATGTCGAGCTCGCCCCAGTGGACGTCCGACAGGAATTGCTCCAGCGCGCGGTGCAGCATCGGGCCGCGCCACATGACCGCAGCGTTCTCGTCGAGGAAGAAGCCGATGGACATGAGCTTCAACCCGTTGCGCACGGGGGGCACGATCATGTCGTCCACCGCCACCGGACGCTGCGCGACACCGAGCAGGTGGGGGATGGAGTAGCCGTACACGTCGGCGTCGAGAACGCCCGTCCGGCAGTCGAGTGCCGAGAACGCCGCGGCGAGGTTCGTCGTGAGCGTCGACTTGCCGACGCCGCCTTTGCCGCTGGCGACGGCGAGCACGCGCGTCGAGCGGTCGACGGAGATGCCCTTCGTGCGTCCGGCGACATCGCCGCGCAGCTTCGCGGTCAGTGCCACTCGCTCGTCCGGCGTCATCACCTCGAAGCCCACTCTCGTGCTGTCGACGCCCTCGAGCGCGCCCACGTGCTCCGCCACCTGGTCGGAGAAGCTCGACCGCAACGGACAGCCGGCCACGGTGAGCGCGACCGTGACGGACACAGCGCCGCCGTCGATCTCGACGTCACGCACCATGTCGAGCTCCGTGACGGGTCGGCGCAGCTCGGGGTCGATCACGCGCTCGAGCGCTGCGAGGACCTCGTCGCGGGAGACAGCCATGACCTCCGAGGGTACCCGCACGGCGGCAGATGGAAGAAGATGTACGGGTGACCTGGGCGGGCTTCGTCTGGCGAAACCTCTGGCGCCGTCCTGCCCGCACGGCGCTGACCGCCGCGGGCGTCGCCATCGGCGTCGGCCTCATCGTCGCGCTGCTCTCGATCGCCGCGGGTGTCCGCAACACGGCATCCGATCTCATCCACATCGGGCGCGCCGACTTCGGCGTGTTCCAGGAGAGCGCGTCCGACCTGACGCGGTCGCTGCTGCCCGAGTCTCTCGGCGAGAAGATCGCAGGCGTCAACGGGGTCGACGACGTGGCCGGCATCTACCTCCGCGTGGGAGAGGTGAACGGACGGGAGTCGACGCTCGTCTTCGGATACGACCCGACGCAGTTCCCGGCCCGCCGGCTCGTGATCGTCGCCGGGCGGCGCCCAAAAGGAACGGAGGCCCTGCTCGGGGACGCCGCGTCGCGCAGGCTCAGTGTCGAACCCGGCGGCACGGTGACCGTGGAGGGGAGGAGAGTTCCGGTTGCCGGGATCTTCCACTCGGGTAACCCCTTCGTAGACGGCGGCGTGGTGTTGCCTCTCGAGACCGTTCAGGCGATCGCGTCGAGACCCGGTGAGGTGACAACGTTTGGTGTCACCGTGAGGCTCGGCCGGCGCCCAGCCGACGTCGCAGAGCTCGTCGAGGAGCGCGTGCCCGGCGCGGTCGCTGTCACCGAACCGGGCGCCGTCGTCAAGGTCGACACCTCGAGCCGCCTCATCATCGACGCGGGCTGGATCTTCTCGGTGATGGCGCTCATCGTCGGGGGCATCGGCGTCCTCAACACGATGGCGATGTCCGTCTTCGAGCGGATCCAGGAGATCGGCATCATGCGGGCGGTCGGCTGGCACAAGCGGCGGATCGCACTGCTGATCCTCGGCGAGGCAACGGGCATCGGCCTGATCGCACTCGGTCTCGGCCTTGCGCTCGGCTATCTCGCCGCGGAGGTGTTCACCTCGCAGGGCAGCATCTCCCGGCTCGCAGAGCCGGACTTCACGGCCGGCGTCTTCGCATGGGGCCTCGCGTTCGCGCTCGGCGTAGCACTGCTCGGGGCGCTCTATCCCGCCTGGCGTGCCGTACGGCTCAGGCCGATAGAGGCGCTGCGGCGGGAGTAGCGCCCTCCACGCGGCCGTCGCGGATGCGGAGCGTGCGGTCGGCCGCCGCGGCCACGACCTCGTCGTTCGTCACGAGGACGATCGTCATCCCGCGCTCGTCGCGCAATCTCAGCAGCAGCTCGACGATCTGCGCGCCGATCGTCGAGTCGAGCGCTCCCGTCGGCTCGTCGGCGAGCAAGAGCTTCGGGTCGTTCGCGAGGGCGCGGGCGATTGCGACACGCTGGCGCTCCCCGCCCGACAGCGTGCTCGGAGACGCCGCTGCGCGGTGCCCGATCGCGCACGACTCCAGCAGCGAGTCCGCCTTCGCCATCCGCTCCCGCCGTGAAGCGCCGCGGCCCATCATCGGCACCTGGACGTTCTCGCGGGCGCTCAGCGTCGGGATGAGATGGTGGAACTGGAAGACGAAGCCCACGGTCTCCGCTCGATATCGCGCGAGGTCGTCTAGCTCGGTGAGATCGGTGCCGCCCACCCGGATCGTGCCCGAGTCCGGAAGGTCGAGAGCGCCGATGAGATTCAGGAGCGTGCTCTTGCCACAGCCGGACGGCCCGACGACGGAGGCGAAGTCACCAGGCTCGAGCTCGAGGGAGACATCGTCGAGCGCGACGATCCGCCCACCTTCGAACGCCTTGGAGACATGGTCGACGGCGACGTCGGCGCCGCCAGCCGCAGCCTCGGTCACTGCACTTTCACGAGGCGCTTCAGGATCTTCTTGTAGGTCTTGCCGCCAACCTTCGCCTTCACGGTCCAGCGCAGCGTGAGCCCGCCGAACTGGGTCGCGAGCCGCGCGTCCTCCGGGAAGATGAGGTAGTCACGGAACGTGCCCTTGAACGGCCAGTTCGTGATCGGCTTGGGCGGCCCCGGATTCGGCGGGCCGGTCGGTCCGTAGTCCATCGCGTGCGCCGTGCCAAGCGGGTCGATGACGACGCCGGTCACCGTGGCCCGTATGGGCCTGCCTCTTGAGATCCGTCACCTTGATCGAATAGGGCCACTTGACGTTGACCTTGGGCTGGGTCGCAGGCGCCTTCAGCGTCGCCTTGAACGGGATCGGCGCTCCCGTGGCGCCGGGTGCCACCACTGCCAGAGCGACGACGAGCGCCACCAGCGACAGCTTGAGCCTCATGCCTCAATGGTACGTCGTAGGCTCGCGCTGGCAAAGCGCCCGTCCTTGTAGTTCCACCCGGACGCGCCGATGCGAAGGCTGCTCACGCCAGGGCGGACGCGAGCCGGGCGCAGGCATCGGGCGTGGCAGCGGCGGCGATGCGCGAGCGCGGCACGAGGTCGAGCGGCGCAGCCGTGAGCGGCGGTCTGTCGAACAGCTCCACCGCAAGGCCGCGCTCGCGGACGAGCAGCTGCGCCGCCGCGATGTCGACGGAGCGCGCGGGACGAAGCGACGCCACGGCGTCGACACGGCCGGCGGCGAGGTGGCACAGCGAGAGCGCGAGCGAGCCCATGATCCGGAGGCGCTCGGCGAGGCCGGTGAGCGCCGGCGCGTGCTCCGCCACGAGCACGGTCTTCGTCGCTTCCAGGCCGAGCAGCTCGATCGTCGCCTTCGGCAGCGTGCCGTCGAGCGGCGTGCCGTTCAGCGTCGCGCCCTCGCCGCGCACGGCCGACCATTCCTCTCCCGAGCCGAAGTCGTGGACATAGCCGAACACGACGTCGGCCATGGTCGGCCCTTCGGCGACGGCCAGTGACAGGGAGAAGAACGGGATGCCGCGCTTCGCGTTGATGGAGCCGTCGATCGGGTCCAGGACGACGGTGATCGCGCCCTCCGTGCCGGCCGCGCGGTGGCCGAGCTCCTCGGAGACAAGCGCGAAGTCGATCCCCGCGGCATCGAGGACAGCGACGACGGCGCGCTCGGCGGCCTCGTCGACGGCTGTGGTCTCGTCGCCGCCCTGGCCGCTGCCGATGACGCGCTCGCGCTCTTCGCGCGTCGTCATCTCCGCGAGCACAGTGTCGACCTCGGCACGAGCGGCGCGGCATAGGTCGAGCCACACGGTCATAGCGGATGGAACACCAGGCCACTGGGGAGCTTGGGATAGAAGTACGTGCTCTTCTGCGGCATCGTCTCGCCGCGCTCGGCCAGCTCGCGGATGAGCTCCACACTGGGCGGCCGGACGAGGACGGCCGCCTGGGCGGCTCCCGAGTCGACGGCCGCCTTCGCCTCGTCCTCGTACGGCGTATACGTGACTCCGTCGAGCCCGAGTCGGTCGACGAGCGCAGTGTCGGGCTCGCCGGGCTCGCCGGTCACGAGCGTGGTTCCGGTCGCGCGGTAGATCACCGCCGCGGAGCGGTCGGATGGCAGCGCGGTGCAGGGCTGCTCATCTTCGCGCGGCTGCGAAGCGCTCAGCGATGCGATGCGTCGGGAAGATCGTCAGGCCCTCCTGCTCCGCGGGGACGATCGCCGCCAGCAGCCACGCGCTCTCCTCCGTGCCCTCCTCGGCGTGGTACGCGAGGGTCGTCTCGTACCGGTGGTGGCCGTCCGCGATCAGCAGCTGCGCGTCGGCGAGCACGTCGGGCGGCTCACCCGGGAGGCGCCACAACCGGCTGCGAACGCCTTCCAGCTCCACGTCGAGCAGCGCTCTCGCCGTCCGGCTTCACGAGCCGTCCGTCGTAGAGCAGGAAGATCGGCTCCACCTGGGCCCGCAGGGCGCGGAGGAGCCGCAGCCGCCCTTCCTTGGGGCCCGCATGCGTGCGCTCGTGCGGCAGGACGATGCGGGTCTCGTACGGCTCAGCGCGCATGGAGCAGACGAGGCCTTCGCGCGTTCGCTCGACGCCGTCGGGTCCGACGTACTCCTGCGACAGCCACCAGCAGGCCGGTTCCTGCTCCAGGACGAGCGCGCCTTCCGCGAGCCACTCCGACCAAAGCCGCGCCGCATCCGCCTCGTCGTCAGCAAGCGTGAGGTGGACGACGTTGTGCGGGCTTGCAGCCCGGTAGCGCTCGCGCGCTTCGGTATCGAGCACGTCGTACGGCGGGGCGACGAGAGAGGCAAGCGGGCCGGCCCGGCGCTCGTCGTAGCGCACGGCCCGGAACGGTCTCACCTGCGCCACTGCGCACGGACACTAACAGCCGCTTACCTGCCTAGACTCGGCCCGAATGGCGGCAATCTCGGAGCTGGTGGAGGACGGGACTGTCGAGGGCACCTACGCGGTGGCGCGCAAGCGCCGTCTGCGGACACGGGCCGGCTCGGACTACCTCGCGCTCGAGCTGGTGGACCCGAGCGGACGTATCGAGGGACGGGTCTGGCACGACGTCGATCTCCTGGACAGCCGCTTCGCCGAGGGCGACGCCGTGCGCGTGCTCGGCCGCGTCGAGCGCTATCGCAACCAGCTCCAGCTCGACGTGCGTGCGATCGAGCCGGACGCGGATGCCGACCCGGTCGACCTGACGCCGTCGCTCCGCCGCGACGCCGACGAGCTGGAGGGTTTTCTCGACTTCCTCGCCGGAGAGATCGCGCACGCAGGGCTCAGGGCCGTCGTCCAGGCGATCCTCGGCGACGCGGCGCTTCGGCGTAGCTTCCGCGCGCTGCCGGCGTCCCCGGAGGGGCATCACGTCTACGCGGGCGGCCTGCTCGAGCACACAGTCGGGGTCGCCACGATCTGCCGGGAGCTCACACAACTCCACCCTCGTCTGCGCTCGGACCTCCTGCTCGCGGCCGCGCTGCTGCACGACGTCGGTCGAACGCGCGAGCTGAAGCCGGGTCCGGGATTCCAGGTCACGGAGGAAGGGCGCCTGCTCGGCCACGTCCATCTCGGCCTGCGGCTCGTGGAGGAGAGGGCGGCGCAGCTGGACGACGGGGAGCGCGCCGAGCTGCTGCACGCCATCGCCTGCCACCACGACGCCCGCGCCGCCCGCACAGCGGAGGCCGCGTGCCTCTACCACGCAAACCAGCTCGACGCACTGGCCGCCACACGGCCGGTGGATTAGCGCCGAAAGTCCAGTTCGCTTACGCGTTGGACTTTCGGCGCGGAGAATTGCTCGATTCGGAGCTCAGCTCGCGGAGCTCTCCAACCATCACCTCCGCTGACGCGGGATGGCGGTTGCTGAGGCCTAGGGAAGCTTCCTCTCGAGGCGGTTCCAGGCGCGCTCGCGGTCGTAGCTCTGGTCGACCGCGACGACCCGGCCCTTCGCGTCGACGAGGATCACCGCAGGCTGCCAGGGAACGCCGAAGCGCCGCGCCTTGCTGCGGTTCCTGTCGATCAGCTGCGGCCACTTCCACCCGTATCGCTTCACGAAGTCCCGCGCGCGATCCGGCTCGTCGGCGGCGTTCAGGCCGAGATAGCGGTACTGCGGATGTCTCCGGGTCCAGTTGGCGTAGGCGACCGCCTCGCTATTGCAGGCGCCTCACCACGACGACCAGACGTTGATGAAGACAGGCTTGCCGCGGAGCTTCGCGAGCGACAGTTGCTTCCCGTCGAGCGTGACGCCGCTCAGCGGAGGAGCAGGACGTCTCGCTTCGGGCGTGGCTGCAGCTGCGGCCACAAGAGTAAGCGCGACCAGGGTCAGGGCCGCGATGCGCATGCGTCTAGGGTAGCCGCGTGTACGAGAACATTTCATTAACGCTGGAAGGGCGGGCCGTACGGGTGGAGCCGCTAGCGTCGAGCCACGAGGATGGCCTGTACCGGGCGGCGCAGGACATGGACTGGTCGCTGATGCCCGTCGACCCGTCCGCCGACGAGGCGCAATTCCGCACGTGGCTCGACGACGCGCTCGAGCACGGCGAGCGAGGCGAGCACGTCCCCTTTGCGGTGCTCGGCACGGACAGCGGAGAGCCGCTCGGCAGCACGCGCTACCTCTCGCTACGACCCGAGCATCGCGGACTGGAGATCGGTTGGACCTGGCTCACACGCCCGGCCTGGTCGACCGGTGCGAACGTCGAGGCCAAGCTCCTCTTGCTGGAGCACGCGTTCGAGCGCCTCGGCTGCATCCGCGTGGAGTTCAAGACGGACGCCTTGAATCACCGCTCTCGGCGTGCGCTGGCCGCACTGCCCGCGCAGTTCGAGGGCGTCGCCAGGAAGCACATGCTCGCGGGCTATCGAGCAGGAGCGGCTGCGCGACTCCGCCTGGTACGCGATCGTCGACGACGACTGGCCGACCGTGAAGGCGAACCTCCAGCGGAGGCTCAGGGAGAGAACCTGATGTGAAGAACGTCGCCGTCCTCGACAACGTAGTCCTTGCCTTCCAGCCGCTGCAGGCCGCGACGCGCTGCCTCGGCTCTCGATCCTGACTCGACGAGATCGCCGGAGCTGATCACCTCGCAGCGGATGAACCCGCGCGCCATGTCGGAGTGGATCTCGGCGGCAGCCTCGAGCGCGGTCTGCCCCTGTCGCAGCGTCCACGCCCGGGCCTCCGTCTCGCCGCCGGTGAAGAACGTGATCAGGCCGAGAGCGTCGCGCAGCCTCCGCAGGACCTCTTCCAGAGCGGAAGCGCCCTCCCGGAACGCCGCCGCTTCCTCGTCGTCCAGCTCCGCAAGCTCGAGCTCGAACGCGAGATCGATGCCGCCTGGTCCGTTCTCCATCACGACTCGCGGCTTCGTCGTCAGCGGCTCGAGCTCGCCGGGCACGTCGTCTGCGTAGTCGTCGAGGCTGCCCCCCGAGTCGAAGTGCGCAAGCAGCGCCTCCAGCGCGGTCGCCTCGGTGCGCAACCGGGCGTCGCCCGACTTCGCCTGCGTGCGCACACGCTCGAGCCGCGAGTCCACGTGGTCGCGATCGGCGACGAGCAGCTCGAGAGCGAGTTGCTCGAGGTCGCGCGAGGGATCGGCACCGGGAGAGAACCCGTCCACGACGCAGAGCAGTGCGTCGACGCGACGGAGGTTGCCGAGCAGCGCCGCGCCCGTGCCAGGGCACGTCCTCCACACGAATCGCCGCCGGCGTCGTCTTCGCCGAGCCGTCGATTCGTGCGATGTCGGCGACGCGAGCGTCGGCGATCTCGGCCATGCCGACGTGTGGCTTCGCGTCGTGGGTGGGGGCACCGGCTCGCGTCAGCGCGTTGAACAGCGTCGTCTTGCCCGACCGGGGCAGCCCGACGATCCCGACCTCGAGGCCCACGGGCTCGGGCCCTTACTGGGTGAAGCCGACGCGTGCCTCGCGCGCGTATCGCTTGAGGTAGAGCACCTGGCTCAGCACGACGAGAAAGCGGCCGTCCTCCCCGCGCAGCTCGCACACCGAGTCGTCCCTCGTCTTCAGCGCCGCATCGAGCGCGTCCGCGTCCTCGACGGGGACACGCATCGCCAGGACCTCCCCGCCCTGGAAGCCGATCTCGACCCTTGCGAGGACGGTCTCAGCCATGCGTCACGAGCTCCGTCAACACGCCGTGAACCGCGTCGGGATGGATGAACGCCACCTGCAGACCGTACAAGCCCGGGCGGGGCTCGCGGTCGACGAGCTCCACTCCCTGGCCGTCGAGCCGGGCCAGCTCGGCGCGGAGATCGTCGACCTCGTATGCAACGTGGTGCATGCCCGGGCCGCGCCGCGCGAGGAACCGCCCCACCGGTGTGTCGTCAGCGAGCGGGGCGAGCAGCTCCACGCGGCCGTCACCGACGTGAAGCGCCACCGCCTCCGCACCCTGGGACGCGATCGTCTCCCTCGCCTCCACGCGCGCGCCGAGGAGCCGCTCGTACGTGGAAACGGCTTCGTCGAGGTCGGCGACGGCGACGCCGATGTGGTGAATTCCGCCGGCCGGCACGCCACCGATGCTAGTGGAGACGGATTTAGCGCTCAGGTGCGTTCGAGCTCGAGGCACGCCTGCAGCGCAGCGTCGGCGACCTCGACCTGTTCCGGCGACGGCTCGGCGGTCGCGACGCGCTCCTGAAGCTCCTGACCGGGCCGCGCGAGCGCCTTCGCCACCGGATGCTCGGGGTTGCGGACCATCCAGCCGAAGATCTCGGTGGCGGCGGCCATCGCGCCGATCGCTGCGGCGAGGTTCGCGGGCCGCTTGACCGACGAGGGCGCTCTCCCGGCAAGCGTCGCGCCCGCTGCAGTGGCGAGCAGCAGAGGCCCGACAAGATGCGTGCCGCACCGCTCGTGCTCCTTCGCCGCCGGCTCGCCGTGCTCGTACGTGCCGATGGAGACGTGCTCGGCGCCGTGGTAGGCGGCGAGCTCCCGTTCGCGCAGCGCGAGCAGCGCCGGCGTGAGCGCCAGCGCACCGGCGGCGAGCTCCTGCAGCGCCGGCGGCAGCCGAGTCCCGCGGATCGCGCGCCCGCCGATCCCGGCGGCCGCCATCGCCCCGAGCACGGACGGCCGCTGGAAGGCGAATCGCGCCTGCGGGAGGTTCTTGCGAACGCGCGGCAGGACGAGCAAGGCCTCGAGCAACCGCGCCGGGCCTCGCAGAAGCGGCTGCTGGACAGGCAGCACGCGCTTTCGTCCACTGGACACGTGCAACTCGCCGTCCTCGGTTCGCACCGCGGCCGCCCACGACGTCGGGCCGTGGACGAGCACGCCGTTGGCGAGCGCCATCCCTCCCAGACGGACTTTCTCCTCGGGCATGCGCATCAGGCTAGCTATCGGCAGATCGCCTGCGCGGCATGACGCAGGAAGTCGATCCCGAGCTCGAGGTCGGCCACCTCGATGCGCTCGTCAGCGGAGTGCACGAGACGGGCTGCGAGCTCCGCCGACATCTCCTTCTGCGGAAAGAACCCGTAGACGACAGCGCCGAACGACTCCCGCAGCCAGTGGCTGTCGGTGAAGCCGGCGACGACAAGCGGCGCGACCACCGCGCCAGGCTCGGCGCGCTCGACAAACGTCTCGATCGCAGACCACAGCGGCGTGTCGAGCAGCGAGCGCGTGCCTCCCTGCGGCCCACGCCAGACGAGCTCGTAGTCGTCGGACACGAGCCAGTCCCGCAACGCGGCGTCGATGCGCTCGGGCGAGTCACCCGGTAAGAGCCTGCAGTCGACGGTCACGTCGCAGAGGCCGGGGATGACGTTGCGCTTGTCGGAAGCCGAGATCCGCGTCGGAGCGAGCGTGACGGCCAGCAGCGGCTCGAGAATCTCGGCAGCTGCGGAATCAACCGCACGCGCTGTCTCCAGGGCATCGCCCGCGGAAGGAACGGAGCCCGTGAGCGCCGCAAGGAAGCCTTCGGTCTCGGGCCCGAGCTGCGGCTCCTCGCTGTATGCCGCCACGCGCTCGATCAGCCGCGCAGCCTTCACGAGCGCGTTGTCCGCGATCCCGGGGAGTGCTGCGTGGCCGCTGCGACCGCGGACGAGCAGCCGGAAGGGCGACGAGATCTTCTCGGCGGCGGCGCACGTGTAAAAGACTCGGCCGCCGAGCTCCAGCCGATCGCCGGCCCCCTCGTTGATCGCGTAGTCGCAGCGCACCGCCTCTGGATGCTCCTGGCACAACCAGCGAAGGCCCTGGTACTCGCCCTCGCCGACTTCCTCGTCCGCCGTTGCCGCGAAGACGAGATCGCCGGACGGCCGGAACCCCTCGCGGGCGAGGGACGCGACGGCGACCGCGCTCGCCACCACCTGGCCCTTCATGTCGAGTGCGCCTCGGCCCCACACGCATCCGTCCTTCAGCTCCCCGGACCAGGGGTCGACCGTCCACTCGGCCGGGTCGGCGAGAACGGTGTCCGTATGCGAAAGCAACAGCAGCCGTGAGCCGTCTCCCGATCCGGGAATACGAGCCACGAGGTTCGCGCGAGCCGCATCCCGCGCATACAGCTCGCACGTGACGCCGCTCTCCTCGAGGTATGCGCGCAAGAGCTCGGCGGCGGCGGTCTCGTTCCCGGGCGGGTTGACCGTATTGACGCGGAGCAGCTCCTGGAGCAGCCGGACGGCCTCGTCGCGGAGGGACTGCGGCATCGCGGCGAGCATACTTTCGGCATGGACGACCTGTTCTCCGAGGCCGCGTCAGCCCGCATGGCGGAGCAGGCGCCGCTTGCCGCGCGCGTGCGCCCGAAGACGCTCGAGGACCTCGTCGGCCAGCAGCAGATCCTCGGTCCCGGATCCGCTCTGCGCCAGGCGATCCAGGACGACCGCGTGGGCTCGCTCATTCTCTATGGGCCGCCTGGCAGCGGTAAGACGACGCTCGCCCGGATCGTCGCCGCGACGACGAATGCAGCGTTCGAGCAGCTGTCGGCCGTGAGCGCGACCGTCGCGGAAGTGCGCGCGGTGATCGCCGCAGCGAGGGATCGCCTCGGTGCCAACGGGCGGCGCACGATCCTCTTCCTCGACGAGATCCACCGCTTCAACAAGGCTCAACAGGACGCGCTCCTGCCTTCGGTGGAGGAGGGGCTGCTGACGCTCATCGGTGCGACGACGGAGAACCCGTACTTCGAGGTCAACGCGGCGCTGCTCTCGCGTTGCCAGGTCTACGAGCTGGAGCCACTGTCGGAGGACGAACTGGCGACGATCGTCCGCCGCGGCGCCGACGAGCTCGGGGAGAGCGTCAGTGACGCGTTGGTGGATCTGATCGCGCTCAGGGCAGGCGGCGACGCGCGCACGGCGTTGAACATCCTCGAGCTCGCGTGGCAGACGGCGGGCGCCCAGGGGGAGCAGCTCGCCGAGAGCCACGTGGAGGATGCGGCGCGGAAGCGGCCACTCGTTTATGACCGCGCGGGCGACCGCCACTACGACTTCGCATCGGCCTTCATCAAGTCGATGCGCGGCTCCGACCCGGACGCGGCCGTGTACTACCTCGCCGCGATGCTCGAGGGAGGCGAGGACGCGCGCTTCATCGCCCGTCGGATGGTGATCCTCGCCTCGGAGGACATCGGCAATGCCGACCCGAACGCACTCGTGGTCGCGGTCGCCGCCGCCAACGCCGTCGAGCACGTGGGCCTGCCGGAAGCCCAGCTCAACCTTGCGCAGGCCGCCATCTATCTTGCGCAGGCGCCGAAGTCGAACGCTGTCACGACCGCTCTAGCCGAGGCGAAGCGGGACGTGCGCGAGCAGGGGAACGTCCGCCCGCCGAAGTTCCTGCGCAGCACCGGCCATCCCGGCCAGCGTGAGCTCGGCCACGGCAAGGGATACGTCTATCCCCACGACGATCCGGCCGGCTTCGAGATGAGCTATCTGCCCGACGAGCTGAAGGGCAAGCGCTACTTCAAGCCCGACGGCTAGCGCTTCGGGTGGGCGCCGAAGAACCGCTCTAAAGGATGCGCGCCCCGAGCGCGCTCGCGACGAGCTCGACCGCCAGCCGCGCCGTCTCGTTCTCCCGGTCGAGGATGGGATTCACCTCGACCACCTCGAGGGATCCTGCGAGGCCCGACTCGGCCACGAGCTCCATTGCGAGGTGCGCTTCCCGGTACGTCAACCCGCCTCGCACAGGTGTCCCGACGCCCGGTGCGTCCGCAGGGTCGACGACGTCCATGTCGAGCGACACGTGGACGAATCCCGGGCCGGCCACGTGCTCGAGTGCCTCGCTGCATCGCTTTCTCCACGCCGAGGCGGTCGAGTTCGCTCATCGTGAAGACGACCGCGCCGAGGTCGCGCAGCAGCGTGCGTTCCGCCTCATCGAGCGAGCGCACGCCGAGGAGCGCAACGCGCGCGGGATCGACCGCCGGCAGCGTCCACGCCTCGTGGTCGAACGCGCTTCCGCCCAGGCCGAGCGCTGCCGCCAGCACCATGCCGTGCACGTTTCCCGTGATGCTCGTCTCCGGGGTGTTGAGATCGCCGTGGGCGTCCACCCACAGGACGCCGCCCGGCTCGTCGCGGCGAAGGCCCGCCAGCGTCCCGAGCGCGACGGAGTGGTCGCCGCCGAGCACGAGCGGTAGGCAGCCGTCGTCCACGGCACGTCGGGTGAGCTTCGCCACCTCGACGCACGTCGCCGTGATCTGCTCGAGGAAGCGCAGCTCCTCGTCGCCCTCGGCGATCGCCTCGGCCACGGGCGTCTGCACGTTGCCCCAGTCGAGGCACTCCCGCCCTAGCTCTGCGATCCGCCGGGCGAGCCCGGCGTAACGGATCGCCGAAGGGCCCATGTCCACGCCACGCCGGTCCTGGCCGAGATCGAGCGGCGCGCCGATCACGGCTACGGGCTGTGATGAGGAACCTGCCACGGCGCGCCGGAGGCTACCGTCACGCAAGCGGAGAGATGGCGAGGGCCGGAATCGAACCGGCCGACACCACGGTTTTCAGCCGTGTGCTCTACCGACTGAGCTACCTCGCCAGGGCCTGGTCAGTCTAGCCATGGCAGACCCAGGTTCGCCGCCGGCGCCGACATGCGCGGCGCTCGGCTCGCTGCGGCCACGACATGCCACCACGGAAGGAGGGGGCCTACGGTGGAACCATGGGTTCCTCCGTACGAAAAGGCCCCCAAGTAGCTCGATGGAGCTCCCTGGGGGCGGGTGTCCCGGCCGGTGCTACCGTGCCGCCGACACCGGCTTCAGCCTACGACCTCCCGATCCATACGGCAAGCACGTCTTACGTACGCGTGCGGATGCGAACTCGGTCGCCGGCCCGCGCCGAGATCACGGACGCTGCATCGCCGACGTTGATGGCGATGGAGATGTTCCGGTAGGAGTCCTCGTAGAGGACGATGTCGCCCCTGGCGACCTCGCCGAACGTCCGGGCGGCGACTGCGAAGTACCGCTCGAGCCCGATCTCGAGCTCGAGCCGGGCACCCGGCACGATCCCGACCTGCTCGAGGTCGCTGGCCGTGAGATTCAACTGGACGTTCCCGAAGCGATCGACGATGAGCACGTGGGCGATGATCTCGCCAGCTGAAAGCTGCGGGACGGGAACGTCGATCCGGACGAGCGACGACGTCTCGAGCGACGGTCCCAGCTCGGACGGCGCGAGACCCCCGGCGAGAAACGCCGCGGCCGGGTGAGAAGACATCGCGGCCGTGGAACGTGTGGGAGAGCGGCGCCAGCCGGTACTCGGGCTCCGTCAGCTCCCACGCCTCGGCGACACCGCCCATCCTTTCCGCGGCAGGGACGAGCAGGCCGTTGTCCGGGCCGACGTACAGTCGGCCGTCCTCCCCTCGCAGCGCGATCGCCTTGCGATCGGTCCCGACCCCGGGGTCGACAACCGCCAGGTGAACGCCCTCGGGCATGTACGGCAGCGTGTTCCGAAGCACGAGCGCCCCTTGCAGGACCTGCTGTGGAGCGATGCCGTGCGTGATGTCGATGATCTCGACCTCGGGGGCGATGCGCTTCATGACGCCGTGGCAGGTGCCCACGAAGTCGTCGGTGACGCCGAAATCCGTGAGGAACGTGATCACCCGCGGCATCTACGTGCTCCCGAGCCTAGCCACCGCGTCCACGAGCCCGCCGAGGTCGTGCGGGTCGGCTTCGGCGATGACGCGAATGCCGTGCTCGCGCGCCGCTCGGCTCGTCTGGGGACCGATCGAGACCGCCGGCAGGCCGGCGCCGATCGCGCCGAACGCACGCGCGGCCGACGCCGACGCGAGCACGACGAGATCCCCCTCGGGTGGCTCTGGCCGGAGCTCGACCGTCCGGTAGAGCGGCAGGAAGTCGGCGCCGAGGTCGTTGACGATGGCCATCCGCGCGCCTTCCGCAGCTGCGAACAGCACCCGCCCCGCAGGCCGAGGCAGCTCGGCGAGCAGGCCTTCCTGCGTCGAAACGTGCGGTACGAGGTCGGGAGCGATTCCGCGATGCAACAGCGCGGCAGCCGTCCCGGGACCGATCGCGGCGAGCCGCGTCGGCCGTCCCCGTGCGCGATTCAGCAGCTCCTCCGCGCCGTTGGGGCTCGTCACGATCACCCAGTCGTACGACGACAGCTCCACCGGGTCGCCGCCGATGCGGTCGATGCGGATGAGCGGGCAAAGGACGACCTCGTGACCGAGCTCTTCGAGCCGCGAGGCGAGCGGCTCCGCCTGCCCGGGCGCACGCGTGACGACGACCCTCACGCCCGCGCCTCCGAGAGGCGTACGAGCTCCCGGGCCAGCGAATCGGGATCGTCGCCTCGCCGGCGCTCGATCCAGCGGCCGTCCTCGTCGGCGACGAGAGCCTCCAGCGCCTCGCCGTCGTGATGCGCTGCGACGGGCGCGAGACACCCGCCGCCGATGAGCGCGACGCAGGCCCGCTCCAGCTCGACCCGTCTCCGTGTCTCGGCGTCGTCCGCGCTCGCCACGAGCTGCTCGTCGCCCTCTCGCACCTGCAGCGCAAGAGCGCCCTGGCCGGCTTCCGGAAGCAGCTCCGAGGGCTCGAAGCGATGGCCGATCTCGTCTTCCAGACCCAGCCGCTCGAGCCCACAGGCGGCGAGCACGATGGCGTCCAGCCCACGCTCCGAGCGCTTGCGGATACGGGTGTCGATGTTCCCTCGCAGCGGCTCGACCGACAGGGACGGCTCGAGCGCGAGTAGCTGCACCCGGCGGCGGATCGACGCCGTCCCGACGCGCATGCCGGGAGCAAGGCTGTCTGCCCCGACGAGCGCGTCGCGCGGGTCCTCCCGGGCGGGATAGGCACCGACGACGAGGCCGGACGTGTCGGTCGAGGTCATGTCCTTGGCGGAGTGGACGCCGACGTCGATGCGCTCGGCCAGCAGCGCCTCCTCGAGCTCCTTCACGAACACCCCGCGCTCGCCGATCTGGCCGAACGGCTGCCGACGGTCGCGGTCGCCGGTGGTCGTGATCGGCACGAGCGCGACTTCGACGCCGGCCCCGCGCAGGAGATCCGCTGCGAGACCGGCCTGAGTGAGGGCGAGCCTACTGCCGCGGGTTCCGACCCGGAGCAGCATCGTCGTCCAGTTGGCCCGCCGCGGCTTGCTTGAGCCGCAGCATCGGCACGTGGAGCAGCTTGTCGACTATCCGTGTCGTGATCGACTCCACCACGTCGAGCTCTGCCTTCGTGAGCCTGCCGAGGCGCCCACGGGCTCGCTCGAGCTCGCGCAGTCGAATCTCCTCGGCCTGCTCACGGAGGGCCGTGATCGCCGGCGCCGCCTCCCGAGCCGCGCGCCAGGCTGCGAACCGCTCGGCCTCGGAGGCGACGATCGCCTCCGCCCGCGCAGCCTCACCCGCACGGCCCGGCGTGCTGTCGGTCACGACCGCTTCGAGATCGTCGATGTCGTAGACGTAGCAGCCCTCGAGCTCGTGAATCGCAGGATCGACGTCTCGCGGCACGGCGATGTCGATGAAGAACAGCGGCCGGCCCTTCCTCGCGCGCAGAGTCGGCTCGACGTCCTCGCGGGTGAGCACGAAGCTCCGGGCACTCGTCGAGCATAGGACGACATCGGCCTCGGACAGGCGGGCGGTAGCGTCGGTCAGCTCGACGGCAACGCCCCCGTACCGCTCTGCCACCTCGCGCGCCTTCAGCGGAGAGCGGTTGGCGACGAGGTCGATCCGGGCGCCCCTCGAAACGAGGCTCGCGGCTGCCAGCTCGCCGGTCTTCCCCGCGCCGAGCAGCACGACCGAGCAGCTCTCGAGATCGCCGAACAGCTGCTCGGCAAGCGCGGCCGCAGCAGCAGCTACCGAGGCCGGCACCTCCCCGACCGCCGTCTCTCGCCGCACACGCCGTCCGGCGTGGATCGCACCTCGGAACATCCGGTCGAGCAGCGGGCCTGCCGCACCGTGCTCGAACGCCGTCCGCACCTGACCGAGAATCTGGCCTTCACCGGGAACGAGCGAGTCCAGTCCGGCCGCGACGCGATAGAGGTGGAGCGCGACGTCGTCATCACGGAGGCGGTAGGCGACGCCCTCCAGCTCGGGCGGCGACATCCCCGATCGCTCCGACAGGAGCGCCACGGCCGCTGCGGGGTCGCCACCCGCACAGTAGATCTCGGTGCGGTTGCAGGTCGATAGACAGACGGCTTCGGCTTCGCCGCCGGCCAGCTGCCTGGACAGGTCCGCCGCCTCGCCATCCGTCAGCGTCACACGCTCGCGCAGCTCAACCGGTGCGCGGCGGTGGGACAGCCCTACGAGGCTCAGCCCGCTCATGCGAAGTGGGCGACCGGCAACGCGAGCCGGACGACGATGACGAGAGCGAAGCCCGCAAGCGCGAGATAGGCGGCCCGGCGCCCCCTCCATCCCGCCTCGTACCGGAGCACGAGATACGCGGCATAGACCGCGATCGTCAGCAGCGAGCCGGCCATGAGAGCATCGAAGCTTCCGCCTGCCTCCCGCAGCCGGACCAGGCCGAGGCCGATGCCGGCCGCCAATGCGGGGAGGGAGACGAGCACGGTGCGCGCGGCGAGCGTGTCGAGGGTCACGAGCGACGGCATGCGACCGATCAGCGAGGCAGGCCGGCGCCGCTTCAGCCTGCGCTCTTCGAAGAGGTAGAGGCCCGACATCCCGGCGGCGAGGGTGAAGCCTGCGAAGGCGGCGAGCACGAGCCCGACATGGAAGACGAGGAACGGCGTCGAGTACGCGCTCGTGTCGCGACTGGAGTCGCCGCCCGCCAGCCACGAGGCGAGCAGCAGCCCGGCAGCGAGCGGCATGATCGTCAAGCCGAGGAGGCGGTAGCGAGCCCGGCAGCCCCACACGAGGTAGCCGCCGACAACGAGCCAGACGAAGAGGTTGAGCGTCCCGGCCCACGTGTCCCACGGGAAGCCGTCGTTGCGCGCGAAGAGCACGGCGATGAGCGCGGTCTGCGCCAGCCAGCCGAGCCGCACGCCCCACGTCGCCAGCCCTCCTGCGCGGCCCGGGTGCCACGCCTCGCCCGCGTACGCCACGGCTGCCTCGCCGTAGCCGATGAGCGCCGGCAGGAACAGGAGCTCAACCACTCTGGCGCTCCTGGCGCTCATGCACAATCTGCGCGAGCTCCTCGACATCGCGCTGCAGGCGCCCGAGCTTGGCCGCGATCAGCAGCACGTACACGAGCAAGAAGGCGAACACGACGAGATACGCGGCCGCGACATACTTCTCCTCGGCCGTCACGTCCCTGACCACCTTTCGCTCCCGCCCGGCGGAGCCGGGCTCCGCGAAAGGCTCCGGCCGCTGGCGGCAGGATCCTGCGCTCGCGGCGCTTGGCCGTACCCAGTACTGTCCTGCGCGCCGCTCACTTGCCTCCTTTGCCAGCGGCCCGTCATGAACGAGACGTACGTCACGCGAGCAGCTCCCGCAGCTCGCGTAGGCGCTGGTCGAGACGCTTCCCTGCGAGCTCGATGCGGTAGAGGCAGTAGCCGATCGCAAGCATCGCGGCCAGGCAGACGACGAACGTCGTGAACTGCGAGCCCGCCATTTGCGGGCCGTCACGCGTGAACGTCACCGGGTGCACGAGGCTCTCCGCGAGTCGGATGGCCAGAAAGCTGATCGGGATCAGCACGACGCCGATGAGCGCGAACACCGCGGAGATCGACGCCCGCTGCGGCCCCGGCTCGATCGAGAAGCGGAGCATGAAGTACGCGCAGTAGAAGAGGAAGAGGATGAGGAACAGCACGAGCTGCCGGTCTCCCCACTCCCACCAGTGGCCCCAGCTGATCTTCGCCCAGATCGAGCCCGTGACGAGGGTCAGCAGGCCGAAGATGACGCCCAGGTGGACTGCGACATAGCTCTCGAGGTCCCGTTCATCGTCACGCTTCCACAGGTAGAGAAACGCCTTGAGCGCCCCGAGACCGAAGCACGCGTATGCCGTGAGCGCGATCGGCACATGGAAGTAGAAGATCTTCTGATTGAGCCCGTCCTGGTCCACCGGCGCGTAGAAGGCAACGAGCGCGATCGCGCAGACGGCGAGCACCGCCGCCACCGCGGCAGTCACCACGAGCGGGTTATTCCGAGACCACGTACTCAAAGGAAGCCCACGAGATGATCGCAAAGACCGCGTCGTAGAGCGCCAGGAAGCCGAGGTACCGACCTGGATCGTCGCCGACGCTCGCACCGACCCCACCGACGACAATGGGAATCGCAAGCGGCAGGAACAGCAGGGGCAAGAGCAGCTCGCGGGCGCGCGTCACCGAGGCCATTGCAGCGAGGAGCGTGCCAACGGTGACAATGCCGATGTTCGCCAGGCATACGCCGGCAACCGTGCCCCAGCCGAGCCCGCCGAAGAAGATCGCGAACGCGGGCAGCGCCACGAGCTCCGTGAGCAGGAGGAACGCGAGCACCGCGAGCGACTTCCCCAGCCAGATCGCGCTCCGGTCACAGGGCGCGAGCAGCAACCCATCCATCAGCCGCTGCTCGCGCTCGGCGACGAACGCCCGCACGAGAGCCAGCAGGGCAGTGAACAGAATGACGACCCAAAGCAGGCCGGCCCCGACTGCATCCGACTCTTCGGTCGGCACGGCGAAGTGGAAGACCACGAGCCCCGCCACGACGAAGAGCACCATCGCCGGCAGCGTCTCGCGGCCGCGGAGCTCGAGCAGCACGTCTTTGCGCGCGAGCACGGCCGCGTCGTGGAAATAGCGTCTCATGCGAGCGCGAGCGATCCGCTCGCGAGCGCGGCAAGCCGCTCGGGGTCATGGGTCGCCACGAGACATGTGGATGTGGCTCGAAGCTCGGCGAGCTCGCGGTCGAGCAGATCGGCGCCCGCCTCGTCGAGCGCGCTGTACGGCTCGTCGAGAATGAGCAGCTTCGGGTCGTGTAGCAGTGACCTGCACAGCGCGAGCCGCTGGCTCATGCCCCGGGAGAACGTCGACACGCGCTCGGAGCGAACGTCCCACAGGCCGAAGCGCTCGAGCAGCATGCCGATCCGCTCGCGCCGCTCGGGCACGGCGTAGAGGCGGCCGTAGAGATCGAGGTTCTCGAGCGCCGTCAGCTCGTTGTAGACGAGCGGCTCGTGCGCGAGGAAGCCGATCTCGCCACGGTCGGCAGCCACCTCGAGCTCGCCCGACGTCGGCGCCGCCAGCCCGGCGCAGAGCCGAAGCAGCGTCGTCTTGCCGGACCCGTTGGGGCCGGTAACGACGAGGAACCCGGCCCGCGGCAGCTCGAAATCGATGCCCTGGAGCACGCGCTTCAGCCCGTAACGCTTCGCGAGGCCGGTCGCTCGGATCATGGCCACCTAGATCACATCCAGAAGCACGAAGCAGAAGAACACGATGCTGATCACACCGTTCATCGTGAAGAACGCCATGTTCAGCCGGCGCAGGTCGCCTGGAGAGACGATGGCATGCTCGTACGCGAGTAGCGCCGCGACGGCCGCGACGCCGAGCCAGTAGAAGACGCCCGCGTCGAGCACGAGCCCGGCCCACGCGAGCAGGAGCACGGTTGCCGCATGCAGCAGGCGCGCGCCCCAGAACGCTGCACGGATGCCGAATCGCGCCGGGAACGAATGGAGGTTCTGCGCGCGATCGACGTCGATATCGAAGATCGCGTAGAGCAGATCGAAGCCGGCCACCCAGACCGCGACGGCGCCGCCCAGCAACCATGCAGCAAGCGGCAGGTCTCCCGTCACGGCCACCCAGCCTCCCACGGGAGCGAGCCCATCCACGGCGCCGAGCCACGCGTGGCTGAGCCAGGTCACCCGCTTGAGGTAGGGGTAGGCGACGAACATCGCCACCGGGATCGGCCACAGCCAGCGAACGATCGGGTCGAGGTTGAAGACGGCCAGCAGGAAGAGCGCGAGCGAGCCGGCGCAGAAGGCAACGACCTGCCACGGGCGGAGCGCGCCCTGCGGCAGCTCGCGGCCCGCCGTACGTGGATTGCGCGCGTCGATGCCGGCGTCCACGAGCCGGTTCACCGCCATCGCAAACGACCGCGCGCCGACCATCGCGAGCGTCAGCCAGACGAGCTCGGCGGCGCTCGGCACCGCGTCGAGGGCGAGGAACGCGCCGACGTAGGCGAACGGCAGCGCGAACACCGTGTGCTCGATCTTCACGAGCGACGCGAAGCGGCGCGGGTAGACGGCGGCGCTCTCCATCACGTCTGCCTGTGCGCCGTCTCTTCGCCCGCGATGAGCTTCACGGCATGGCCGAGAGCCGGGCGAAGAACGGCGAACCCGTCGCGACACCCACCAGGAGAGCCCGGAAGGTTGACGATGAGCGTCTGACCGCGAATGCCGGCGATACCGCGCGAGAGCATCCCGTGCGGCGTCTTCGCGACGGCGTCCGCGCGGATCGCCTCGGCGATCCCGAGCGCCCAGCGATCGAGAACGGCGCGCGTCGCCTCGGGCGTGACGTCACGTGGGCCAACACCCGTGCCGCCGGTCGTCAACACGACATGGGCTTCCTCAGAGAGCGCCTCGAGCGCCGCCGAGATCTCGCCGGCATCGTCCGCGACGACACGCCGGGTCACGTCGTAGCCTTCCTCGGCGAGGAGCTCGGCGAGGGTATCCCCGCTCGTGTCCTCACGCGTGCCCGCAGACACGCCGTCGGACACCGTCAGCACCGCCGCCCTCACGACTTCGTCTTTTCCAGAAGCCGGATGTCTCCGACGACCAGCTCGGAGTCCACTCCCTTGACCATGTCGTAGAGCGTCAGCGCTGCGATCGACGCAGCCGTCAACGCTTCCATCTCCACACCGGTCTGCGCCGTCGTCTCGGCAACCGCGGTGATCTCGACTGACGAGTCGCCGGGCTCCGCCTTCACGCTCACGTGTGTGAGCGGCAGCGGATGACAGAGCGGAATGAGCTCGCTCGTCCGCTTCGCAGCCATGATGCCCGCCACCTCCGCGCATGCCAGCGCGTCTCCTTTCGGCAGCTCTCGTAGCCGCCCGACCGTCGCCGTCGACATGCGGACGGTGGCGGTCGCGGTCGCGCGCCGCCGCTGCATCGGCTTGCCGCCCACATCGACCATGTGCACACGGCCCGACTCGTCGACGTGCGTAAGGTCGCCGCTCAATCGCGTCCCAGGTAGCGCCGGGTGAGATGAGCCAGCCCCTCACGGCGAGCTGCTGCGCCTCGCCCGCGTGCGCCGGGTGTGAGCTCGGACGGCTCGAGCACTGCCGCGTTGCCCATAGCGACAACAGCCGCCACCTTCTCCCACACGACGTCGAGCGTCGCCGGATTGACCGACCGCACGCGGCTCGCTGCCGCAACAGCCGTCACGCGCCGATCTTAGCCGCGTCGCGCCAGGGGAAGGGCATCGAGGGCGGCGAAGAGGCCCTCCGCCCACCAGCCGATGTCGTGCGCGCGGATGTGATCCCGGAGACCTGCGAGCCGGGCCGCCCGCTCGTCCTCCGACAGTTCGAGCGCCCAGTGCAGAGCGTCGGCCTGCTCGCCGAGATCGAAGGGGCTCACGAGCAGCGCCCAGGGTGCCAGCTCGTCCGCCGCGCCCGCGTTCTCCGACAGCACGAGCACGCCGTTGCGCTCGTTGAGCAGCGGGCCCTCCTTCGCGACGAGGTTCAGCCCGTCGAAGATCGGGTTGACGAACAACACGTCGTACTCCGTGTACGCGGCGACCGAGAGCGGGAAGTCGTCCCCCAGCCGGAGATCGATCACCGTTGCCCCGGCGCGCTCGTTGACGTCGGCGGCCGCCTGCTCGATCTCCGAGACGTACGTCGCGTACTCCGCGATCTCCTGGCGGGAGGGATCCAGCAACGCCAGCATGCGCACGCGCCCTCGATGCTGCGGGTAGCGCTCGAGCAGCAGCTCGAACGCGCGGAAGCCACGGAGGATGTTCTTCGACGGGTCCGTGCGATCGACCCGCACGACGAGCCGCTCCGGCCGCTCGCGGCGCAGTATCGCCTGCCGTTCGACCACGACAGGGTCGAGAGCTGCCGCGTCGAGCTCGCGCGGAATCCACCGAGATGGGCCTGGCGACCGTTTGTGTCGTGCGGTCCGCGTACTCGATCGTCGTGCCGCTGACCTCTCCGCCGACGATCGCTGTGGCCGCCTCCACGAACAGACGGCGCCAGCGCTCGGTGTGGAACCCGACGAGGTCGTTCGCCAGCAGGCCGTTGTGGACCGCCCAACGCATGTCCGACGGCAGCACGCTCCAGCCATCGAAGCTGACCCACGGTATGTGGACGAAGTGGGCGAGACAGGCGTCGGGACACTGCTCACGGACAAACCGCGGCGCGAGATACAGGTGGTAGTCGTGGAAGAAGACGGTCGCGTCCGGGTCCTGCTCGAGCTCGTCGGCGACGGCGTCAGCGAACCCGCGGTTGACCTCCACGTACCCGCCGTGCCAGGCCTCGTGGAACGTCTCGTCGAAGGCCGGTGAGCGGACGAGATCCCAGAGCCGGTGCTGGATGAACCACAGCATCGGGTTGGCAACGACGTTGTAGTGGCGGTCGTAGGCCGCCTCGTCGTGCACGACGAGGCGAAGCCGAAACGGCGACTCGCGACGCGAGGTCTCGTCGAATGAGCGATGACCAGCCGCGGCCGCAACCGACGCGTCTTCCTCGCTGAGCGCGCTCGCGATCCACGTCACGTCGTAGTCCGACGCGAGGCTGTCGACAGCCGTTACGAGGCCGCCGCCGCCCCGTCTCGCGACTCGCTCGCCCGGCTCGTCGCGCCCATATGTGACCGGACCGCGGTTGGAGACGACGATCAGCCTGCGGCGCGGCGTCATCCCGACCGCGGCGCAGCAACCTCCACGAGCTCGCCGCTCACATCTTCCGAGCCGAGCAGGCGGTTGAAGAGGGCCAGCCAGTCGCGCAGCAACCGCGGCGTCAGGAAGTGCCTGCGCACGTGCTCCTTCCCCCGCAATGCCGCCTCGCGCGCGGCGGCTGGGTCATCGAGAATCGTCAGGCAGGCGTCCGCGCACTCGCTCGACGAGTCGACGAGCCAACCCGTGACGCCATGCTCGATCTGCGTGACGATGCCGCCGACACGACCGGCGACGACCGGTCGCGCCTTCCAGAGCCCTTCGGAGACCGTGAGGCCGAATCCCTCGCGGATCGACTTCTGGATCAGCGCCGACGAGTAGACCTGGAACGCGTTGACCTCCACCGAGCCGACGTTGTTGAGGTTCGAGAGCACGAAGATGTCCGGGTCCTCGCCCGCATACGCAACCGTCTGGTTGTAGAAGTCCCACCCTTCCGGGTCGTCGTGCGCCATCGAGCCCACGAGCGCGAGCTGCACGCCCGGATGGACCTGCTTCACCACGCGGTAGGCGTCGATGACGCCCAGCGGGTCCTTCCAGGGGTCGAATCGCGAGACCTGGGTGAGCAACGGCCGGCTCGTGTCGATCCCGAACTGGTTGACGATGTAGACCGACTCTTCCGGCGGCAGCGCCATGTTCTTCGGCGCGAGCGGGTCGATGGCCGGCGGCCAGATGTACGAGCGCGGGATCGCGCGGGATCGCGGGACGTATTCCTCCATGTGGAAGATCGCGGCGTCGTGCCGCGCGATCGAGGGCAGCAGGAAGTCGAGCACGTCCTCGTTCGGCGTCGACAGGTCGATGTGACAGCGCCAGATCCAGCGCGTGGGCGAAGACGGCGCCGTGTCGATCATCCCGGCCGGCTGCGCGTCGTGGACGATGATGACGTCGTAGTCGCCTTCGAGCAGTCGGGCGTTCTCGGCGTTGCAGCGGTGGTAGATCTCCTGCTGCTCCTCCGTCAGTCCCTCGGGATTGCCCTGGAGCGCGTTGTGGATCGTCTTCGTGACGTCGAAGAAGCCGTCGGTCGGCTGGATGATGCGCCACTCCACCTCCAGGCCTACGTCCGCCATCAGTGGCACGAGCGTGTAGTTGATCTCCGCCACACCGCCGCCGAACGCCGTTGCGGACAGGTGGAGCACGCGTTTTCCCGCCAGTGGACCTGCGAGCTCGTGAATCTCGGCCATGAGACCGGGGGTAGAGATCGACGCGTAGTCCGCGAGCGACTTCCGACCGACGTTTACGAGATTCAGCAAGGCGAGCGACCTCGCTGCGAGCATACCGACCCAGGTCGGACAGCCGTTTTCACGTGAAAACGCTCGGCTACGTGACGGCGGCCGGCGCTCTGGTCATCACGTCGTCTGAGCGCGCGGCCGCAGGAAGCGTGACCGCAAACGAGGTGCGGCCGTTCGTGCGCTCCAGCTCGAGCGAGCCCCCCATGAGCCGCGCGAGCTCACGCGCAATCGCGAGCCCGAGGCCGCTCCCCGAAGCCTGCGCGCCGCCGACGCGATAGAAACGCTCGAAGATGTTCCCTGCCTCGGCCTCGGCGACTCCGGGGCCGTCGTCGGAGACCGCGAGCCTCGCGTTGCCGCGCTCCTCGGAGACGGCAATACGCACGTGTGTTCCCTCGGGCGTGTGCACGATTGCGTTCTCGACGAGAATGCGCGCGATCTGCAGCAGGCGCTGCTCGTCCGCGATGGCGAGCACCGACTCGGGCGCCGCCACCTCGAGCTCATGTCCCCTCTGCAATGCGATTGCCGCGAACTCGTCCGCCGCCGTACGCGCCACGTCATCGAGAGCGACGGCCTCGCGGTCGAGGTCGATCTGACCCGCGTCGAGCCGGGAGAGATCGAGCAGCTCGGTGGCGAGCTTCTCGAGGCGGCGCACCTGCTCTCGCATGGTGGTGAGGAACTCACGGCGCGTTTCCTCGTCCAGCTCCTCGTCGTCCAGCAGCTCGAGGAAACCGCCGAGCGAGAACACAGGCGTCCGCAGCTCGTGCGATGCATTCGCGATGAACTCCCGACGCGCGTGGTCGAGCTGCGCGAGCCGCCGCCGCATGCGCTCGAACGCGCGCGCGAGCTCGCCGACCTCGTCTCTACCCTCGTCCGTCACCGGCTCGTCGAACATGCCGTCGGCGATCCGTTCCGCAGCACGCTCGAGCCGACGAAGCCGGCGCGCGAACACCCACGAGCCTGCGTATCCGACCACGAACACGAGCGCCAGCACAACGCCACCGGCAAGCAGGAGACGGCGCTTGACGAGATTGACGTCGCCCAGCGCGCGGTCGAGCGATGCCGAGAGCAGGAGGACGGTGCCGTCGCGTCCGACGGGCTCCGCCATCTCGGCGAAGCGCGCGCCACCGCGAGAAACCGTCCCGCGGCGTGGCCGGAGGTCGCGCGCGGTGGCGGTCGCCAGCGGATCGTCGCGGATGTTGCCGGAGCCTCCGGAGTCCTGGATTGTGGCCAGCGTCCAGGTTTCCTTACCGCGCGAGAGCGGCTTCAACAACACGACGCGGGAGTTCGTCGTGGTGGCAGCGCGCTCGTAGAAGGTGATCGGGATGTATTGCTTCGCCTCGATCTGCTGAGCAAGCGCGGGCGCACTCCCCTCGAGATCGTCGAGCCTCGAGTCGATGAGCCGGCTCTCGAGCGACGGCGCAACCGCGGCGTACACGAGCCCGAGCGCGGCGGCTACGCAGAGCAGCAGCGCGAGGCTGAGCTTCGCACCGACGCTGCGGAGCGGGTTCACGCGTCTCGGAAGCGGTAGCCGACCCCGCGTACGGTGAGGATGAACTGGGGCTCGCTCGGTGTCGGCTCGAGCTTCTCGCGGAGATGGCGCACGTGGACGTCGATCGTCCGCGGGTCTCTGTACGCGGAGTCTCCCCAGAGTGCGACCAGGAGCGCCTGGCGGCTGTACACCCTGCCGGGCTTCGATGCGAGCGTCGCTAGCAACTCGAACTCGACGTACGTGAGCTCCACGGGCTCCCCGTTCATCTCGACAGCACGGCGCGACGGATCGACAACGAGGCCGTCGATGGAGATCGTCTCCACCTCGTCGCCGTCGTGCTTAGGGGCCGCAGCGCGGCGCAGGGCCGCTTTCACACGACTGCGAAACTCCCGGATCGAGAACGGCTTCGTGATGTAGTCGTCGGCGCCGAGCTCGAGCCCGAGCACCTTGTCCACCTCGTCGTCACGGGCCGTGAGCATGATGATCGGCACGTGGCTGACAGCCCGTAGCCGCTTGCAGACTTCGAGGCCGTCGAGCTTCGGCAACATGAGGTCGAGCACGACGAGGTCGATCGAGTGCTCGTCGAACTGCCTCAGCGCCTCGTCGCCGTCGCGCGCCTGCACGACGCGGTGGCCGTCGCGCTCGAGGGGGTATGCCAAGAGCTTCTGGACGGCTTCCTCATCGTCGACCAGGAGGATGGTGGCGGGGTTCGACATGAGCCGCGGGAAGACCGCGACCTACTATAGCCGCGCGATTTCCGACCTCACTCCCCCCAACGGCGTCCAGCGGAGGCCTCGTTCTGGCTCGATGGACCGCCCGGTGAACGGGCGCCTCTACCGCGTCTCCTGGATCGTCCTCGCCGTCCCGTTGCTTGCCGCGGCATTCACGATCTCCAGGCCCGCCCCGCTTCCGCAGTCGCCCTCCGTGCTCGAGCCGACATTTGACAACGCCGCCGCATACCGACTCGCCCAGGAGCTGGCGGCGCTCTATCCGGACCGCTCGCCGGGCACCCCCGCGTCGGCGGGCGCGGCGCGGTGGATGGAGTCGAAGCTCTCGAGCCTCGGCCTGCGCACGAGAGTCGAGCGATTTCCGGCGTCGATCGCCGGCCGGGGTCAGGTCGATCTCCGGAACGTCACCGCCGTGGTCCCCGGCCGTTCGCGGGACACCATCGTCGTCGTCGCACACCGTGACTCGACCCGAGGCCACGCCGGCATGAACGACAACGCATCCGGCACGGGCACGCTCCTCGAGCTTGCCCGCGCATACGCGGGAACCCGAACGACAGCGGGAGGCGTGAGCCCGAACCACACGCTGCTCTTCGCCTCCACGGACGCCGGCGCCTACGGGCTCCTGGGCGCTCGCCGTCTCGCCAAGACCTCGCCACAGGCGGACCACGTCGTCGCCGTCGTCGTTCTCGACTCGGTCGCGTCACGCCACGCGCCTCGGCTCGAGATCGCCGGCCACGGCCCGCGCTCGCCGGCTCCGGAGCTCGTCGCGACCGCCGAGCAGCGGTTGCTCGAGCAGACGGGCGAGCGACCGAACACGCCCGGCGCGCTGGCGCAGCTCGTCGATCTAGCGTTTCCGTTCAGCCTTACCGAGCAGGACGCGTTCCTTGCCGAGCACATCCCGGCGTTGACCATCACGACCGAGGGCAGCCGGGCGGACGAGGACGCGAGCCCCGGCCGCCTCGACCCCGTCGCCCTCGGCCGCGTCGGCCGGGCTGCCGAAGGGCTCCTGGCGTCTCTCGACATGAGCCTCGAACCGGCACGGGGAACGGGCGCGTACGTCTACGTCGGCGGGCGCGTCATTCGGGGGTGGGCGCTGGCGCTGCTCTACATCGCGGCTCTCGTTCCCTTTCTCATGTGCCTCATCGACCTCGTGGCGCGGCTCCGGCGCTGGCACGTGCCCCTGCGGCCGGCCCTCCGCAGCTACCTGCGTCGCCTCGGCTTCTGGCTCTTCGTCGGTCTTGTCTTCGCGCTGTTCGGAGCCGCAGGCGCCTGGCCGGACGGCGACGAGGCCGCGATCAACCCGGCCTCGGAGGCGGCAAGCCACTGGCCACGCCTGGCGCTCGCCCTCTTTCTGCTCGTCGTGCTCGCAGCGTGGCTCGTCGCCCGGGGGCGTCTGGTGGCGGCAGGACCGGTGACGCCCGAGGACGACGTCGCCGGCATGGCGGTGGCTCTGTCCGCGCTTGCCGTCCTCAGCTTCGTGCTGATTGTCACGAATCCTCATGCCCTGCTCCTCGTGCTTCCCTCTGCGCACGCATGGCTCTGGCTCGTGCAACTGCGCATGCGAGGCCCGGCCGTTCGCACTGTCCTCTTCGTCCTGGGCCTCACGGGCCCCCTGCTCGTCATCGTCTCCGTCGCCGTTCGCTTCGGGCTAGGGCTCGACGCGCCCTGGTACCTGGCTGAGCTGGCGGCCCTCGGTTACGTCTCGTCGTTCACGCTCGTTCTCGTCCTTGCCTGGACAGCCGTCGCCGCTCAGGTCCTCGCCATTACGACAGGGCGCTACGCCCCGTACCCGCCGCCGGCCGCCCGCCCGGCGCGTGGCACGGTCGGGACCGCCATCGCTGCCCTCCGGAGCTCCTGGGGGCGCACGTAGGCCGCGCTCGAACGGGAGTACCGAAAGGAAGCTCCTAGAGCCGCAGGTACTCGACCACCGAGCCGGCTGCGTAGGCACCTTCCCCCCGCCGGACGAGCGCGAGGGCATTCGCACCCGAGGCCCGAACGATCATGTGGCTGTCCTGGCCGGTGACGGGCGCCAGCTCCATACCGTCGGCCGTCGCCCCGGAGACCGCTCGCAGGAGCACGTCGCGCCTGGGGTCTCGACGGACCTCGGTCGCGAGTCGTCCCCACTCGAACCTCGGGCCCGGGTCGGCCGCTCCCTGAAGGGCCTCGACCGCCGGTGTGACAAAGAGCCTGCACGCGACGAGCGACGAGACGGGGTTGCCCGGCAGGCCGAACACGAGCGTTTTTCCGCGAACGCCGAACGAGACCGGCTTCCCCGGCTTGACAGCGACGCCCCAGAACACCTCTTCCACTCCCAGTTCCTCCTCCACCCGCCGGACGAGGTCGTGCGGCCCGACGGAGACACCTCCGGACGTCACGAGCACGTCGACCTCGAGCCCGCGCGCGATGGCGTCCCTGTGGGCCGCCTCGTCATCGGCGACCGAGACCGGCGCCTCGACTTGCGCTCCCGCCTCTACGAGCTGCGTGGCGAGCATCGCACCGTTCGACTCGTAGATCTCCCCGGGACCGAGCAAGGAGCCTGGCGCGCGGAGCTCCGAGCCCGTGGTGACCACCGCGATACGCGGTCGCGCCGCACAGGACACCGCCTCCAGGCCGGCCGCACCAAGCGCACCGATCTGCGCCGAGCCGATCCGCGTGCCCGGGGACGCGATCTCTGTCCCGGCGGCTACGTCGCCGCCCCGCGGCCGTACGTTGGCGCCCGGCGCCACGGCGTCCGGCACGGTGAGCGCACCGTCCTGCTCGTCGACGAGCTCGATCGGAACGACAGCGTCGGCGCCCTCGGGTACGGCGCCGCCCGTGGCGATCGCCATTGCGCTGCCTGAAGTGAGCGGGTCCGGAGCCGGAGTGCCCGCGGCGATCCTGAACTCGACAGGAAACGTCCCGGGTGTCTCGTCCGCCCGAACCGCGTAGCCGTCCATCGCCGATGCCGCGAACGGCGGGAGGTCGACGAAGGCGCGTGCCGGCTCCGCCAGCACCCGTCCCGCGGCGGCCGCGAGAGGCACCCGCTCGCCCGGGAGCGGCTGGGCTCGCGCAAGCACGGCGGCTACTGCTTCTTCCCAGGAGACGAGGCTCACGTCGCGGGAGGGTCTGGGGGAACGGTGCTCGTCGCCGGGGCGCGCTGGAGGTTGTGATGCAAGGACGCAGGGAGCCCGCGTACTGAACAAGTACGTGGGCGACCGAGGACGCCGCGGCGCGGCCTCCAGCGTGATTCCGGCGGCACAGTCACTGTTTCGTCAGATCCTCCCTTACACGCTATCCCGGCGCACGAGCACCGACAGCAGCACGCCGTAGCACGCGACGAGCGCAAGATCGCGCAGCAGCACGAGCCAGACAGTCCCTTCGACGGCGAAGAGCCTGTCGTAGTGGTGAAACCAGAGGCGGGCGAGCAGGAACGCCGACGCTGCGAGCGCCGTGGCCGCCACCCCCGGTGCGCCCGCAGCTAGCGGGACGAGGAACAACAGCCACTCCGCGTATTGCGGCGACAGGACCTTGCCGAACGCAAGCACGGCCGCCACTCCGGTGGCGAAGGAGACGGCGAGCCGTTGGCGGTCGGAGCGGGTCCGCGCAAAGGCGAGCCAGACGGCAGCAACAGCCGCGACGACCGCGATGGAGCTGGCAGCTGCAAGCGCATCTGCGCCCGGACCGGCGATGTCTCGGGACTTTGCTGCGGTGGAACCGGAGGCGACCGTCGCGTCGTAGAGCGACAGACGGTCGGCAACGAGCAGCACGGCTGCGCCGAGGCTCTCCACGTGCAGGCCGCGCTCGAGCTGCGAGCGCACGCTGGACCAGACGCCGTCCGCCGAAACGGCCAGGAACGGCCCCACGGTCACGGCCGCCGCGAGCACGAACGCCCCACAGCACCACGCGAGCCGGCGCCATCCCCAGCGCGCCGCGACGTACAGCGCCGCCGGAACCAGCAACACGAGCGCATAGACCTTGGCGGCGAAGGCCAGGCCGAGGCAGACGAACCCGGCCACGGCGAAGCCGAGCACGAGCGCCAGGAGCGCCGCCACCGTCAGCGCCGCGGGCCAGACGTCGTAGGAGTTCAGCCAGACGCTCCCCAACAGCAGAGGGCTGACGGCGACAAACCCCAGAGCGAGCGCGAGCCGAACCCTTCCGGCGCCCAACTCCACGAGCAGCCTCGCCATGCACCACAGCCCGCCGAGCGCCACGAGAGCCATGAGGATCTTGAAGAGGCTGCGATAGTGGTCGTCGGTGACGAGCGCGGGCGGCAGGAGCACGACGAACGCGCCCGGCGGGTACTCGACGAACACGTCGCGATAGGGAAGGCGCCCGTCGAGCAGTCCCTCCGCATACGTGCCGTAGAGATCGACGTCCACGTATCCCCGCTCGCGGCCGAGCCCACCGGTAGGCGCGGCGGAACAGGCGAGAAAGACCGGTGCGGCCAGGAGCCACGCACGCAGCGCGGCGCCACGATCGCTCATCTCGGAGGGTTTGGCGGAACGGTGCTCGTCGGCGGGGCGCGCCTCCAGCGTGATTCCGGGGACAAGTCACTATTTCGCCAGACCCTCCTAGTCCGGACCGCGGGTGGAGGCGGTGGCGGGTCCGGCGGGGGTTCCGGGGTTGGAGACGGTGGCGGCTTGGCCGGCGGCGGAGGAGCGGGCGGGTCGGGAACGGCATACGGGTCGTACGACAGGACGTCGTCGCCGCGCTCCCAGTACTCCCAGTCCGGTAGCTCGCTCGGCTCCTCCCAGTCCAGCGGAGGAGAAGACCAGAGGGCGCGCTGCATGTACCGGCGCCAGATGTCCGCGGGGAAGCTGCCGCCGGACACGGAGATGCCGTGGACCGACTCCATCGGGATCTCGCCCTGTGGGTAGCCGACCCAGACCACGGTGGTGAGGTCGGGCGTGAAGCCGGCGAACCACGCGTCGGCGTGATCGTCGGTCGTCCCGGTCTTGCCCGCCGCAGGCCGCACGAGCGCCGCGCCGGTGCCGGTGCCGTACTGCATGTTGTCCTCGAGGATCTCCGTGATCACGTGCGCCTCGCCCTCGGACATCACGCGGCGGCGCTGCGGCTTGCCCCAGCCCGCCTCGGTGTCCACACGGCCATCGCGGAGGATCACCTTGCGAATCGCCATCGGCCGCGAGTACATGCCGCGCCCGGCGATCGTCGCGTAGCCGGACGCGAGATCGAGGGGAGAGATGGCAATGGCGCCGAGCCCGAGCGACGGCACCGCGAGCAGCGGCGTTCTCACTCCCATGCGTCTGGCCGTGGCGGCGACGTTCTCGGGGCCGACGTCGACCGTCAGCTGCGCAAAAACCGAGTTGTCGGAGCGGATCGTCGCGCTCTCGATCGATGTCCAGCCCGAGTAGGAATGGTCGTACGTCGAGACCTCCCACGCCGGTACGTCGGGATCCGGCTGATACGTGAACGGCGCCGAGACGTAGTACGTCGACGAGGGATCGATCTTCTTCATCACCGCGGTGGCCAACACGAAGGTCTTGAACGTGGAGCCAGCCTGTCGGCGAGCCTGGGCAACGAGGTTGAACTGGTAGCCCTTGCGGCCGGGCGTGACCGACGTCATCGCGCGAATGGCGCCGTTCGCGGGGTTGATCGACACGACGGCGGACGCCGGATCGCCGGGCTGGTTCAAGGTCTCGCGGATCGAGATCTCGGCGGCTCGCTGGAAGCGCGGGTTGATCGTCGTGTAGACCTTCAGCCCGCCCGACCGCACGGTGTTCGCGCCGTAGTGGTCGATGAGCTCGTCCCGCACGTAGCCGAAGAAGTACGGCTCGCGGATGGTCGAGTACAGCTTCCCGGGCCGCAGCCGGAGGTCGGAGCTCGAGACCGCCCAGCGGAACTGCTTCGGCGTGAGGTCACCGTTGTCCAGCATCGACCGCAACACGGTGTTCCGCCGCGCGAGCGCGACGTCCGGGACGACGAACGGGTTGTACGCGGAGGGGGCCTGCGGCAGCCCAGCGAGCATCGCCGCCTCGCGGAGATTGAGCTTGCTCGCGGGCTTCGAGAAGTACGTCTGTGACGCGGCTTCGATGCCGTACGAGCGATTGCCGAAGTACACGGTGTTGAGCCACGAGCGCAGGATTCGCTGCTTCGACCACTTGCGGTTGAGCTGGATCGCGAGACAGGCCTCGCGCAGCTTGCGGCTCACCGTCCGCTCGCGCGTGATGTAGAGGTTGCGCACGAGCTGCATCGTCAAGGTCGATCCGCCCTCCACGACCTCTCCCTCGGCGATGTCGCGCCACAGCGCGCGTGCGACACCCTCGTAATCCACGCCGCCGTGGCGGTAAAACCGCCGGTCCTCTACCGCGATCGTTGCGCGGCGCATCCAGGGGCTGATCTCCGGAAGCGTGACGGGCTGCCTGTTGCGCTCCGCCGGTATCGAGCCCAGCGAGGTCCCGTCGGCGGCGTAGACGAAGCTGTTCTGGCCGATCGAGACGGGCCGCAGGACGTCGAGGTCGCAGTGCGTCCGGACCAGACTGACGGCGGTCACCGCACCCGCTGCGATCGCCGCAGCCGCACCCACGAGCAGGACGCCGAGCACGACGAGCAGGCCGCGCGAATGGCGGCGGCGGGCCGCACGACGCGCGCGGCGGCGGTGTATCGATCGGGCGAGTTCGTCAGAACGCGGCTTGCGGGACGGCACGACACCTCCGAGTTCGGCCACCAAGACTGTAGCCCTTGCATGACTACGATTAACCGGTGCGCACGGCCTACTGGGTGTTCGCGATCGTCGTCTGCGCCCTCGCAGCAGCCGCGTGCGGGGAGCGTGCGGAGCCGGTAGGTCCCGCAACCGAGCTCTATCCGCTCACGATCACGACCGCCGAAAGGCCTTTGAGGATCCCGTCGCCAGCCAAGCGTGTCGTCGTGCTGGACGGTGGGGCGGAGGAGATCCTCGACGCAATCGGAGCCGGAGACAGGGTGGTCGGCTCCAGCGTTGCAGCGGCGGACATTGCCGCACTGCGCCCGGACCTCGTCGTGGCTCCGTCGGCGACGGACGACAAGACGCTGTCGGAGGCAGCTGCCACCGGGGCGCCGGTCTACGTGACGCCGGATGCCTCGATCACGGAGCTCGAGCGCGCGATCACGCAACTCGGGCTGATCCTCGCGGAGCCTGCCGCGGCCAGGCGGCGTGTGGAAGACATCGAACGGCAGCGACGGCGTGTGGCCCGCTTGCTGGAGGGTGTCGGGCCGGCGACCGTGTTCGTCGATCGCGGCGGCTTCGCGAGCGCCTCTGACAGCTCGTTGATCGGCGACCTGATTCGCGAGGCGCACGGCCGCAACGTCGCAGGCGACGTGCCCGACGACCTGCCGCTCAGCGTCAAGCAGCTGCGCGCGATCGATCCCGAGGTCTACGTGACGGTGGCCGGCGCGGGCGCCACCTTGAAGCAGCTTCGCAAGGGGCCTCGCACACGCAAGCTGAAGGCTGTCCGCACCGGTCGAGTCGTCACGATCGACCAGCGCCTGTTGTCGCCGGGGCCCGGCGTCGGAGCGGGTCTCGCCGCGCTCGCCCGCGCCCTCCACCCTGATGCGTTTCGCTGATCTCGAGGCCGTCACGGTAGACGGCTTCGGGACGCTGGTCGAGCTGGAGAACCCGGTGCCGAGACTCGTACAGGCGCTGGCCGATGGCGGGGTTCGCCGATCACCGCCGGAAGTGGCCGGCGCCTTCGCAGAGGAGGCCGCCCACTATCGGCCCCGCGCGCACCTCGCCCGGGACGCGGCCGGCCTGGAGAGGTTGCGGCGCGGCTGTGTGCAGGTGTTTCTCGACGCATTGGCCGCCCCGCTCGAGCCTGAGGAGTTCGTCGAGCCGTTCATGGCGGCACTCGTCTTTCGGCCGGTCGAAGGAGCAGTCGACGCGCTCGCGACTCTTCGACAGCACGACCTGAAGCTTGCAGTCGTCTCCAATTGGGACTGCTCCTTGCCGGAGCGGCTCGAGCTGCTCGGTCTCTCGGAGAGCTTCGATGCCATCGTCTCGTCCGCCGAGGCAGGAGTCCCCAAGCCGGCGCCGCGACCGTTCGTGCTCGCACTCGAGCGGCTTCGCGTGCCGGCCGGCCGCGCGCTGCACATCGGCGACGAGGATGTGGACGAGCAAGGGGCTGCGGCAGCCGGGATGCGCTTCGCGCCCGCACCGCTCGCGACGGCAGTTGCCACACTCGAATGACAGGACGGCTCGTCGCCTGGCTCGTGTTCGTCGGCGCGTTCATCGCCATCGCGTACGCGAGCCGTGCCGCCGGCGGAGAGCCCCCTGACGACCTGCTCTACAAGTACAGCACCGCAGTCGGGGGCCTCGTCCAGTACGCGATCGTGCTCGCGATCGTGCTCTGGATCACCCGCGGGCCCCGGCAACGCGACCTGCTCGCCCTTCGTGCACCCCGGTCCTGGGGAGGCGCCGTCAAGTCGTCGATCCTCGTCATCCTTGGCATCTACGCCGTGACGGCCGTCCTCGAGCCGTTTCTCAACGCCGGGGAGGAGCAAGGTCTCACGCCTCCCGACTGGGATCCGGACCGCGCCTGGGCCTACGTCGCGAACTTCGTCGTCATCGCGGGCGTAACGCCGATCGTGGAAGAGCTGATGTTCCGCGGCGCCGGCTATTCGCTCCTCGCCCGCTTCGGCCAGGTGATCGCCATCCTCGTCGTCGGGGTGACGTTCGGACTCGTGCACGGCCTCGTCAACGGCCTGGCCATCCTCACCGTCTTCGGGATCGGGCTCGCCTGGCTCCGCGCGAGGACGGCCAGCGTGTACCCGTGCATGGCGGTGCACTCGCTGTTCAACTCGGTCGCGCTCGTCGTGGCCGTAACGACCTGACCTCCGACTATCCTCGCGGCGTGCGGGCGGCCGGCTCAGTAGGGATGCTCCTCGCGTTGCTTGCTCCCGCCTCCGCGGTGGGCGAGGCGAGCTCGTTGACGCTGCGCGCGCCCGGCGCGACGACGTTCGGTCACGTCGTCGACTTTTCGGGCCGGCTCTCGCCGGCCAAGCCGGGTACGCGGGTGACGCTCATGCGAGGCGAGGCGGTCGTAGCGGCAACAGCTCTCCGCCGCGGCGGCTCGTACCGCTTCCACGTGTCGCTCGGCAGGCCCGGACCGTTCCACACCATCGCCTCCGGTGTCTCCTCCCAGCCCGTCACGGTCCGCATTGTCCCCGAGCTACGCGCTCGGCTGGTCGGCTCGCGAGTCGCCGGCGAGCCGCTCTTCGTCGTCGCCCGCCTCGTACCGGGCGCAGCCGGCTCGCTGCGCGTGCGAGTCGTCCGCGAGAGCCGTGAGTCGTACCGCGGGACCTTCGCCAAGCGAGCACGTGTCCGGCTCGGAACAACGTCCATCTCGCCGTTCAGGGTTGCGGTCGACGTGCGCCCCGTGAAGGGCTACGGCTACGTGGATCGGCAGATCCGCGTCGCACTTCGTGCTCCCACCGTGAGCTACGGCTACCAGGGCCCATTGGTCGCGGAGCTGCTCGACCGGCTGCGCCGGCTCGGCTACGCAGCGCCCTCGCCGCGCACGGTGTTCGACTCAGATGCGCAGCAGGCGGTCTACGCCTTCCAGAAGGCGCAGCGCCTCGAGCGAACCGGGGTCGCCGACACAGCCTTCTGGGACGGCTCGCCAGACCTACCGAGATCGTGCCGCGCTACCAGAGCCCCGCCGACCACATCGAGATCGACAAGCAGCGGCAGATCCTCATGGTCGTACGCGACGCGCGCGTGACGCTGATCTCCCCAGTCTCCACCGCAGGGATCGCCGGCTACTACACACCGGTCGGCCGCTTTGCGATCGGGCGCAAGGTGCCCGGCTACGACCCGAGCCCGCTCGGGGTGCTCTACAAGCCGATGTACTTCTACGGCGGCTACGCGATCCACGGCAACCCGTCCGTGCCGCCGTACCCTGCATCGCACGGCTGCGTCCGGGTGCCGAACTTCGTCGCCGACCGGCTCTTCGAGAGCGAGCCCTACGGCGAAGCTGTGTTCGTCTACTGAGAAGCGGGGACAGGATTCATCCTGTCCCCATTTCGCGTAGCTCAGTCGGGCTCGCCCTCAGTGGCCGCGAACTCGTCGGGCGTCACCTTGTCGAGGAACTTCTTGAACTCGTCAACGAGGTCGTCCTCGTTCACCTCGTCGCCCTCGAACTCGATGGCCGACTCCTCGATCACGGTGTCGTCGGCGAAGATCGGCGCGTCCGCCCGCACCGCAAGGGCGATTGCATCCGAGGGACGCGAGTCGATCTCGAGCTCCGAGCCGTTCTGGCGGATCGTGATCGTCGCGTAGAACGTGCTCTCGCGGAGCTCGGTCACACAGACCCTGATCACCTCGGCGTCCAGCTCACCGAGCGCGTTCGTGAAGAGATCGTGGGTCAGCGGCCGCGGCGTCGCCTGGCCCTGGAGCTTCATGAGGATGGCGGCAGCTTCGGACTGGCCGATCCAGATGGGCAGGAAGCGATTCCCGTCGGTCGTCTTCAGGAGGACGATCGGCTGCTTGCCGACGAGGTCGAAGCTCACCCCGTAGATGACCATCTCCGTCATCGTGCGGTCCGATGGTAGCCGAGGCGGCTCCTGGGAGCGGTAGGTCGGCGGCGGCTAGAATCGGTGCGCCGGGCGATTAGCTCAGTCGGTTAGAGCGCCGCTCTGATAAGGCGGAGGTCCATGGTTCGAGTCCACGATCGCCCATGTCTCCCTCGCCAGCTTCGCTTTCCGCTCAGGGGCTGCGACCTTCGGTCGCGCCTCGTGGCAAAAGAGCGCGAGTGAGCCGCGCCCGCGCATGTCGGCGCGGAGGCTTGGGGTACGTGTTGCCGCGTCGTCGGTAGTAGCGACCGCTCGCTCGAGAGCCTCGGCCAGCTCCTCGAGCTCGTGCTCATCGGCAAAGGCGATCTCGAGCTTGCCGCGACTCACCTTGGCCGGCTTACCGAAGAGGAGCTCGATGGACGCCTTCACGCGTGCCGCGAGCGCAGGATCGACGGGTGAGCTCCGCTTTCGCGGCCGCTGCCTCGCACCCGCCCAGCGGGCCGCCTGCTCGGCAGCGCGAACCGAGAGGCCCCGGCGGACGATGAGGCTCGCGAGGGCGCGCCGCTCGTCCTGACCGGGCACGGCCAGGACCGCCCGTGCGTGTCCTTCTGTTAGCTCGCGGCGCTCCACCATGCCGAGCACATCGTCCGGGAGATCGAGCAGCCGCAGGCGGTTGGCGACCGCTGGTTTCGAACGCCCGACGCGGTCTGCGACCTCTCCGAGCGTGAGCACGAACTCGTCCATCAGCACCGAGTACGCCCGCGCCTCCTCGACCGGCGAGAGCTGCTCCCGGGCGACGTTCTCGACGAGCGCCAGCAACAGCGAGTCCCGGTCGTCGGCGTGGCGAACGACTGCAGGCATCGTCTTCAGTCCAGCCTCACGGGCGGCGCGCCATCGCCGCTCGCCGGCGATCAGCTCCCAGCCACCAGCTGCACGAGGGCGCACGACAACGGGCTGGACGACACCCTGCTGCCTGATCGACTCGGCGAGGCCGGACACCGCCTCGCTGTCGATCCTTCGCCGGGGTTGGCGTGGATTGGGATGCACGGCGTCGACCGGGATGTGCGCGAGGTCGGCCTGTGGCGCTCCTCCGATCAGGACATCGAGACCACGGCCCAGGCCACGGCCGGCCAGTCGCTCGCTTCAGGTGCGCTCGGCAAGCTCCATCGCCACCTTCCAGTACGCCTCCGCTCCCGCGGATCGGCGGTCGTATGCGATCACCGGCAGCCCGTGACTGGGCGCCTCGGCCAGCCGAACCGATCGTGGCACCGTCGTCTGGAACACGAGCGTCCCGAGGTGCCTGCGAACATCGGCCTCCACGTCGGCCGCGAGCTTCGTACGGCGGTCGACCATCGTCAGCAGCACGCCGGCCACCGCAAGCCGCGGATTGAGCCGGCGCCTGACCAGCTCGACAGAGTCGAGGAGCTGCGTGAGCCCCTCGAGCGCGTAGTACTCGGCCTGAACGGGCACGAGCACCGCATCGGCGGCGGCCAGCGCATTCACGGTCAGCGGTCCGAGCGAGGGCGGGCAGTCCAGGAACACGAACGAGAAGCGGCGAGGTCCGGCCGTGAAGCGCTTGAGCGAGAAAACGCTCGCCGTCGTCTCGCAACGAGAGCTCGACAGCCGCGCCCGCAAGCTCTGGTTTCGAGGGTACGAGGTGGAGGTTCCCGAAGCGCGTCGGCTTCGCCAGCGATTCGAGCGGAGCGCCGTCCAGGAGGTCGTAGCTCGAGGCGCCGTTCGCGCGCTCGCCGAGCCCCGACGTCGCGTTCGCCTGTGGATCGAGGTCGACGACGAGCACCGGCTCGCCGGCGTCCGCCAGGCATGCGGCGAGGTTGACGGCCGTCGTCGTCTTGCCGACGCCGCCCTTCTGGTTCGCTAGCGCGAAGACCGTGCGGCCCACGCGCTGCATTGTCCCGAGCGGTGCCGGACATAGCGCCGGAAGCCCAGTCCGCGTACGTGTTTTGGACTCCCGGCGGAGGGTCTACGCCAGGGGTCGCTTCCGCGCCACCCCAGGGCGCCGGGGGAAGCCCGGCGGGGTCGGCGAGAGCTTAGGAATGACGATCGTGCCGGCGGCTGCTTCCGGCGTTCCGCCGCCCAACCGGTCCGCCACCACGCGAACCGCCTCTGCATCTGCCGTCGGGCCGACGTAGAGCACGACGCCGCCACCGGGCCGGACGAGCGCGAGGCACCACTCGGCCGCTATCGGAGGTGGCGCCAGAGCCCGCGCCACGGCCACGCCGTACTCGTCGGTCCGCTGCTCCTCTGCGCGGCCTCGAACCACCCGGACATTCGGGAAGTCGTCAGCCATCCGCTCGAGAAAGCCGGCCTTTCGGCCGTTCGCCTCGAGCAGCGTCACCTCTCGGTCCGGCAATGCGGAAGCAAGCGGAATGCCTGGCGAGCCGCCGCCCGAGCCCACGTCCACGATTGGCCCGGAGAAGCGCGTGACGGCCGGCAAGGCAACCAGGCTGCCTTCGACATGGACGCGGCGGGCCTTGTCACGATCTCGATCGAGGTGAGCCCCGGCGTCTCGAGCAGCGCGTCGAGCCACCGCTCGAGCCGCTCGTCAATCATCAGAGCGCCGGCCCTCAGCGCGAGCCCTTCGATCCCAGTCGCTCGCGGCGCAGGCCCAGCCACCGCGGCCGGAGGCCGGCTTGGCCGGCCGGGAGGCCCGACAAGCGCCGCAATGCTCGACCGCCGAAGGAGGGGGTCCATGGGGGAACCATGGGTGCCCCCATCAAAGATCACTCCGGGCCGGCCGTAGGAACGACGATCACGAAGCGCTCTGGATCGTCCCCCTCGCTTCGCGTCTCAACGCCGTCCGCGGTCTCGAGCGCCAGGTGCACGATGCGCCGCTCGAGAGCGCTCATGGGCTCGAGCCTCACCTCCACGCCGTCTGCCCGCGCGCGCTCGGCCGCCTGCTTGGCCCGAGCCTCCAGCCTTACCCGTCGTCGCTCCCGGTACCCGCCTGCGTCGACCTCGATTGCACGGCCGCCCTCTCCCTGAGCTCGGTAGGCGATCGCGGAAACGATGTGCTGCATCGCATCGATCGTGCGGCCGTCACGACCGATGAGCACGCCTGCGTCGGCTGCAGACGCCGATATCCGGACAACGTCGTCGTTTTCCGTCACCGTCACCCGTGCAGACACGCCGAGCGCGGACGCGATGCGTTCGACGAGGTCTCGGCCGAGCTCGGCGGTCGACGGGTCCGCTGCAGCTGCTGTGGACTCGCGGATTGCGATCGTCTCCGCGCGCGCCAGCACCCGCGCCGGCGACGTGCCGACGCCGAGCAATCCGCGCTCGCCCTCCGAAAGGACTTCGAAGGTAACCGCGTCTCGGTCGAGGCCGGGATGCAGGCGCTCGAGCTCGCGCAACGCCTGCCACTTCGCTTCGCCGACCGTCTCGCCGGCCGCCTCGATCTCGACGAAGCCGGCCTCGACGCTCATCGCCTGCCGCCGCGCTTCTTCTTCCGCTTGACTCGGCGGGGAGCCGCCGGGGTCGCCTGGGCTACCGCAGCCGGCTCCGGCTCTGAGCTCGTCTCGTCAGCCACCGCCGCTTTCGCCGTCGCGGCTTTCGGCGGCGTGCGGGAGCTCTTCTTCTGCGGTGCGACCTTCGTGCGCGGGACGAGCCGTCGTGTGACGACTCCCTGGCCGACGGTCCAGAGGTTCGTCGTCGCCCAGTAGAGGACGAGGCCGGCGTCGAAGTTGACGATGAACGGGATGAAGACGAACGGGAGCACGAAGAAGATCAGCCGCTGCGTGCGCTCCATCGTCGCGGACATGAAGTACGTCGACGCCAGCTGGCTCGCGAGGTAGATGACGATGAGCAGGATGCCCCACCCCTCCTTCGCGGGCTGCGTGATGTCGACGAGCCCGAGCCAGTCGAGGTTGTCGCCCGGTGGAGGCAGCGCTTGGTAATCGGTCGTGTCCTCGAAGTCGCGAAGCACGAAGAAGAGCGAAATGAAGATTGGGATCTGGAAGAGAATCGGGAGGCACGACGACGCAGGGTTGATGCGGTTCTCCTTGTAGAACGCCATCAACTCCTCGTTCATCTTCTGGCGGTCGCCCTTGTACTTGCGCTGAATTTCCTTCATCTCCGGCGCGTGTCGCTGGAGGTTCTGCATGGAGTGGATCTGCTTCACCGTCAGCGGCACGAGCGCCATCCGCACGAGGACGGTCAGCGCAACGATCGCCCAGGCCCAGGGCAAGCCGATCGTTCCGTGCGGGCCCAGCCAGTCGATGATCGAGGCGAGGAGATCCTCGATCGGCCCGAGGATGCCAGCGACGATCATGAGACGGCTCCCGGCTCATGAACCGCGGGAGCGAGGCGAAGCCGAGCGACGATCATGGGTGGTCCACGCCCCCGTGGCTCCACGGATTGCAGCGTGCGAGCCGCCACGCCGTCTTCGCCGATCCCTTGAGGAATCCGTGCTTGCGCAGCGCCGTCGACGCGTATTCCGAGCACGTGGGGTGGAACTTGCAGGTCGGCGCGCCCGCCACACCCGGTGAAGGCGCGAGCGACCGCAGCACGAGGCTCACGACCTTCACGCCGCCGCCTTGCTCAACAGCTCGTCCAGGCGCTCGCCGAGCCAGGCCGCTCCTTGCGCGTCGGCGGCCTCGACGAGCCCCGGTCTCACGACGAGCACGTAGTCGCATCCCGCCGGAACGTCCTCGAGCCGCGCACGCCAGAGCTCCCGCAGGCGGCGCTTGATCCGGTTTCGCTGCACCGCGTTGCCCGTGCTCTTCGGCACTGCGAGACCGACGCGCGCGTCGTCGTCCGCCTCCTCCCGCGGAAACCAGTAGAGAACGAGATACCGCGTCGACGTCGAGCGCCCCTTGCGGTAGACGGCGTCAAAGTCCTGCGAACGGCTCAGCCGGTGCCGGCGCTGCATGACTCGTCAGACTAGACGCGTCGGGGGCGAGCCGCGGTCTCTTCGGGCACTCAGGCGGAGAGCCGCTTGCGGCCGCGGGCGCGGCGGCGCTTGAGGATGGCGCGGCCGGCGCGCGTCGACATTCGGGCGCGGAAGCCGTGCTTCCGCTTCCGCCGGCGCACATTGGGCTGGTAGGTGCGTTTCATCGTTCAGGGAAGGCGATCGAGTCGTCCCGATCGCGGCCGCGGAGTATAGACAACCGCTCCCACAAGAAGTTGTCCACAGCCGCCGCGACGCGTGGGGCGACGGGCAAAGTACCCGCACGCGGCCGGGTCCCGGCGCGTTGCCGTAGCGGGCAACCCTCGGTATCCACACCTGTGGAAGAAGCCCTGGAATCCTCCGAAAGTGCCTGCAAATGGACGTACTTTCCGAACGGGCCGAGCGCGTTTTCCAACCATTCCATCGCGTTGAGGGCAGTGCTATGCTCGATCGTCCTGTCGTCGAGCCGAGGAGTCGGACCTCCAGGCGTGGAATCGAACTCGCTGCCCTCTGGGTCGCTGTGGAACGAGGTCTCCGGTCGGCTCCGGAGCGCTCTCAACGACTCGACGTACCGCACCTGGTTCGGGGAAGTGCGCGGCACCGAGGAGCGCGACGCCCTCGTGCTCGCGGTTCCGAACAACTTCACCCGCGAGTGGATCGAGGGTCACTTTCTCGACCTCATCCGCGCTGCCGTTCGTGACGCCTCTGGCGGTGACCGCGTCGTCGTCCGCCTTGTCGTCGACGACTCGCTGTCCACGACCGGCGCCGACCAGCCGCAGCGAGAGCTCACGGTAGGCATCAACCCGAAGTACACGTTCGACCTGTTCGTCATCGGCTCGTCGAACCGCTTTGCGCATGCCGCAGCGCTCGCGGTAGCAGAGACCCCGGCCCGCGCGTACAACCCGCTATTCATCTACGGCGGCACCGGGCTCGGGAAGACCCACCTGCTCCAGGCGATCGCGCACTACATCACCGACCACGCGAGCCGGCTGTCTGTCCGGTACGTCACGAGCGAGACGTTCATGAACGACTTCATCAACTCGCTCCGTGACCGCCGCATCGAGGGGTTCAAGCAGCGCTACCGCAACTACGACGTGCTCATGATCGACGACGTGCAGTTCTTCGAGCACAAGGAGCGTATCCAGGAGGAGTTCTTCCATACGTTCAACAGCCTGTACGAGACGGGCAGCCAGATCGTCATCTCGTCCGACCGCCCACCGCGCGAGATCGCGACGCTCGAGGCCCGTTTGCGATCACGATTCGAGTGGGGCCTCATCACCGACATCCAGCCTCCGGATCTCGAGACCCGCATCGCCATCCTCCGCAAGAAGGTGCACACCGACTCGATCTCGATCTCCGACGCGCAGGTGCTGACGTTCATCGCCAGCCGCATCTCCACGAACATCCGCGAGCTCGAGGGCGCGCTGACCCGCGTTGTCGCCTTCTCGTCGCTGACGGGCCGCGCGATGACCGTCGAGCTCGCTCAGGACGTGTTGAAGGACGTCTTCCCCCAGGGCGAAGTTGCCCAGGTGTCGATCGAGCGCATCCAGGAGGTCGTCTCGCAGCGCTTCTCGCTCAGCATCACCGAGCTCTGCGGCAAGAGGAAGTCGCAGAACATCGTCTATCCGCGACAGGTCGCGATGTACCTCTCCCGTGAGCTCACGGACTCCTCATTGCCGAAGATCGGCAACGCGTTCGGCGGCCGCGACCACACGACCGTCATGCACGCGACGTCGAAGATCGCCGGCCTGATCAAGCAAGATCGCTCTGTGTACAACCTCGTGCAAGAGCTCACGGCTCGTGTGAAGCAAGTCCAATGAACTCACACTGCGCGACAACGGGCACGACGACCTTGTGGATCTCTCCTTCGGTGTCCACATCCGCGCGCACAGCCAAGACCCCTGAGCGTGCAGGGCTTTCGTCGCTTCCTCCCTCGTTCCACACCCCTTACGACTACTACGAGGTTCTTGTATGACTACAGACATCGTTGTCGATACGAGCATGAAACTCACCTGCGCGCGAGCCGAGCTAGCGGAGCAGCTTGCGATCGTGGGTCGCGGGCTGTCGATGCGACCGACCGTGCAGATCTTCGCAGGCGTGCTCATGCAGGCCGGCTCGGGGAGGCTCGAGCTCTCGGCGACCGACATGGAGCTCTCGATTCGTACCGGCCTCGATGCGGATGTCGACGGTCAGGGAGCGGCGGTCGTGCCGGGCCGACTGCTCTCGGACATCGTCCGGCAACTGGCCGCCGATGAAGTCGAGATCGAGTATCAGGCGGAGGAGAACACGCTACTCGTGACGAGTGGCTCGGCTGCGTACAGGTTGCGCACATACGCCGTCGAGGACTTCCCGAGACTGCCGACGCTCGAGAGCGCTCACATGCTCGAGATCGACGTCGACCCGATCATCAACTCGGTTGCCTCCGTCGGCAGAGCCGCAGGCCGCGACGAGTCGCGCCCGGTGCTTACCGGCATCTTCGTCCGTCTCGGATCGGGTCGGCTCGTGATGGTGGCGACGGACTCGTACCGCCTCTCCGTGAAGGAAACAGAGATCGGAGGCGACATCCCAGAGCTCGAGGCGATCGTGCCGGCGCGGGCCCTCGACGAGCTCCGCCGGATCGCGAGCGGAGGCGATCGGATCGAGCTCGCCGTGCTCGACAACCACGTTGCTTTCGGCGTGGCGGGCGTGTGGTTGACGACGCGGAAGATCGACGGGCAGTTCCCCGATCACACAAAGCTCATCCCCGAGGGCGGGGAGTTCACGGTCGACCTCACGCTGGCGCGCAGCGAGCTGCTCGACGTCGTCCGCCGCATGGCGGTGATGGCGCATCGCTCGTCGCCGTTGCGCCTGCGGCTCGCAGAGGGCGAGCTCACGATCTCCGTGCAAACCCCCGACATCGGCGAAGCCCGCGAGTCGCTGCCGGTTGCCTACTCGGGTGAGCCCCTCGAGATCGGGTTCAACGCGGCGTATCTCCAAGACGGCATCGAGTCGGTCGAGGGCGACGAGCTCAAGCTGCGGCTCATCAACCCCTGCGACCAGGACTTGTGCAGGGGCCCGATGAGGGCTTCCGCTACCTCATCATGCCCATCCGGCTGCCGGACTGATCGTCTCGCTCCTCAGACTCCGCGACTTTCGCTCGTACGCAACGCTCGATCTCGGGTTGGAGCGCGGCCTCGTGCTCGCTACAGGCCCAAACGGCGCCGGCAAGACGAACCTGCTCGAGTCGCTGCACGTCGGTACACAGGGCTTCTCTCCGAGGACGCGCCAAGATGCAAACCTCGTCCGCTTCGGCGCAGCCGGGTACGACGTGCGGGCGACTGGACACGCCCAGGCGAGGGACCTGACCGTGGAGGTCGGGTTCCGGCTCGGCGAGGGAAAGCAGGCGAAGGTCGACGGTCTCGTCGCGGACTCGCTCGAGCGGGTGCGCTCCATCACGGCAACGCTCGTGTTCACCCCCGACCGCCTCGCCGTTGTGAAGGCAGGTCCCGCCGTTCGCCGTGCGTACGCCGACCGGGTAGTCGGCCGGCTGCTCCCCGCCCGCGCACGGCTCGCAGCCGAGTATGCAGCGGCCGTAGATCAGCGAAACGCCGCGCTTCGGCGCGCGCGGGCCGGGCTTTCCGGCGCTGACACGGTTGATCCCTGGAATCACCGCGTGGTCGAGGCGGGACAGGCGTTGTCGGAGGCTCGGGCAACCGCGATCTCGGCCCTCGCTCGCCCGTTCGCCGAATGTGCTGCCGATCTCGGCCTGGACGGAGCGACCCTCGCCTATGACCCGTCGCCGATCACGGCGGACGCGCTCGCAGCGCGCTTCTCCGTCGATCTGGAGCGCGGTCTCACGGGCACCGGGCCGCACCACGACGAGATCCGGATCATGGCGGCCGCACGCGAGCTACGCTCGCACGGTTCCCAGGGCGAGCAACGCATAGCCGTCCTGGCGCTGTTGCTCGCCGAGGCCGAGCTCCTCACGGAGAGAAGCGCGACGCCGCTGCTTTTCCTCGACGACGTCCTGTCCGAGCTCGACGGCGACCGCCGCGCGGCGCTCGTGCAGCGAATCCGGAGCGCTCCCAGGTGCTGGTCACGACCGCGGCGAGAGGAGCGCTTCCAGACGATCCCGATCAGTTGCTCGAGGTGAGCCCTGGCCGCGTGCGGGTTGCATGATGGAACGGCTGGGTGACAGCCTCGACCAGGAGCTACGGCGCTTCGGCGCGACGGGCTCGATGCCGGCAATCGTGGCCGCGTGGCCGGCCGCGGTGGGCGAGGAGGTCGCGCGGAACGCCTGGCCGGCGAGAATCTCGAGGGAGGGGGTGCTGCACGTCAACACGCGCTCGTCCGCGTGGGCGTTCGAGCTCACGCAATTGGCGCAGGTCGTGCTCGAGCAGCTCCGGGCCGCCCTCGCCGACGCAGGCGCCGAAGGGACTGCGCTTCGCACCAGGGCACCTTCCCGAGCCGGCGGTCTCCGAGGTCCCAGAACGCCACGTCCCACCGGTGACGCCGTCACCTGAGACCCAGGCGCAGGCTGCCGCCCTCGCGTCGTCCATCGCCGACGAAGACCTTCGCGAACGGGTCGCAAAGGCTGCCGCGATGAGCCTCGCAAGCGCCCGCTCCGACCGCCGTTTCTGATACACTGTGATTGGCCCGAAAATGCCGGATTTGCAGGGCTTTTTTTAATGGCAGAAGCAGCCTATACAGCAAAAGACATCACGGTCCTCGAAGGCCTCGAGCCGGTCCGCCTGCGACCGGGCATGTACATCGGCTCGACCGGCTCCAGAGGCCTCCATCACCTCGTCTACGAGGTCGTCGACAACGCGGTAGATGAGGCCCTCGCCGGCCGCAACGACCTCGTCGACCTGACGATCCACCCCGACAACTCCGTCACGGTGAAGGACACCGGAGCGGGCATCCCGGTCGACATGATCGACGAGCAGGGGCTGCCTGCGCTGACGGTCGTGCTCACGAAGCTCCACGCCGGCGGGAAGTTCGGCGGCGAGGGCTACAAGGTCTCCGGTGGATTGCACGGGGTCGGCGTGTCGGTCGTGAACGCGCTTTCCGAGTGGCTCGTCGCAGAGGTACGCCGCGACGGCAAGGTGTACCGGCAGGAGTTCGCGCGCGGGGAGCCGGCGGGCCCGATGGAAACGATCGGCGTCGCGCCGAAGAACGAGTCGGGAACCACGATCGCGTTCCTTCCCGACCCTGAGGTCTTCGAGGAGACCGAGTTCGACTCGGCGACACTGACGCAGCGCCTGCGCGAGACGGCGTTCCTCACGCGCGGTCTTCGCATCATCGTCCGCGACGAGCGCGCCGGCGGCAAGACGGAGGAGTTCCACTACGAAGGCGGTATCCGCGACTTCGTCGCGTACGTCAACGGGTCGAAGGACACCGTCCACAAGCATGTCGTCTTCGTCGAGGGGGAAAACGGCGACGGCCACGTCGAGATCGCGATGCAGTGGAACAACTCGTACGTCGAGTCGGTCTTCTCGTTCGCGAACAACATCAATACGACCGAGGGAGGCGCACATCTCTCGGGGTTCAAGGCCGCGCTCACCGGGACGCTCAATCGTTACGCCAGGGACAAGGGTCTCCTGAAGGAGAAGGAGGACAACCTCGAGGGCGAGGACGTCCGCGAGGGGCTCGCAGCGGTCATCTCCGTCAAGCTTCAGAACCCGCAGTTCGAGGGCCAGACGAAGACGAAGCTCGGGAACCCGGGCGTGGAAGGCCTCGTCAAGACCACCGTGAACCAGAGGCTCGCCGAGTTCCTCGAGGAGAACCCAACCGATGCGCGGCAGATCATCACGAAGGCGATCTCGGCGTCCCGAGCCCGGCAAGCGGCACGCAAGGCACGAGAGCTGACGCGGCGGAAGAGCGCCCTCGAGTCCAACTCGCTCCCTGGCCGCCTCGCAGACTGCCAGATCAACGACCCCGAGGCTGCGGAGCTCTTTCTCGTGGAGGGCCCGTCTGCCGGCGGCTCAGCCGTCGACGGACGCGACCGGACGTTCCAGGCGATCCTGCCGCTGCGCGGCAAGGTGATCAACGCCGAGAAGAACCGAATAAACAAGGTTCTCTCCAACGAGGAGATCCAGGCGATCATCACGGCCATCGGCACGGGCATTGCGGAGGAGTTCGACGTGTCGAAGCTCCGCTACCACCGCGTGATCGTCATGACGGACGCCGACGTGGACGGCGCACACATCCGCACGCTGATCCTGACATTCCTCTACCGGCAGATGCCGGAGCTCGTAGAGCGGGGACACGTCTTCATCGCCGTCGCGCCGCTCTACCGCGTGAAGATCGGAAACCAGCAGCGCTACGTCGAGAAGGAGTCCCAGCTCGAGGACATGCTCGTCCGGGAGCGGATCAAGGACATGGATGTGACCGATCGGGCCGACGAGACCCAGAAGCTCACCGAAGCGCGATACGGACGATTCACCCGCGTCCTGCACGAGTTCGACGGCTGGGCATCCCGGTTGCGCGAGGACTTCGGTCCTGGCGCCGCCAACTTCGTGATCGACCATCGGATCGTCGAGACAAGCGCGGAGACCGGTGGGATCGAAGCCGCTCTGGGGGAGCTCGAGCCGAACGGCTACGAGCTTTCGCTGATCTCGTCGGACGAGAACGGCGAGGTGTTGCAGGTCGTCGAGAGCGAGACGGGGTCGGCGGCCAGCGTCGTCGTCCCGGCCGAGCTGCTCGCCTCCCCGATCTACGCGAACGTCCGAAAGACCTACGCGCGGCTGGCCGAGCTCGTCGGGCACCCGCCATACACCATCGCCTTCGGGAAGAAGACGCGCGTGGCCGAGACGTTTGCCCAGCTTCGCGAGGCGGCGCTCGAGCTCGCCAAGGAAGGCATTCAGGTGAGTCGCTTCAAGGGCCTCGGCGAGATGGACGCGGAGGAGCTCGCGGCGACCACGATGAATCCCGCGAATCGCATGCTGGTACGCGTCGACGTCGAGGACGCTGCTGCGGCCGACCAGGTGTTCTCCATGTTGATGGGCGACCAGGTCGAACCGCGGCGCCTCTTCATCGAGCAGAACGCCCGCGAGGTGAAATTCCTCGATGTCTAAGTCGCGCGACGGAACCCATGGTTCCCCCGCGGGCCCGCTCTTGGCGTGGCGCATTGGTCGAGCGCTCTTGGCCTCCCGGCCGGCCAAGCCGACTTCGGCGCGGACGGTGGGAGGTCATGGGGGAACCATGGGTTCCCCCATGATGTCTGAGGTCGTAGAACCGCTCGGCTCGGGGAGAATCGAGTCGCGCGAGCTCGAGCAGGAGATGCGCTCGAGCTTCCTCGACTACGCGATGAGCGTGATCGTCTCGCGCGCGCTCCCCGACGTGCGCGACGGTCTCAAGCCGGTCCACCGGCGGATCCTCTACGCGATGCACGAGGCTGGGCTGCAGCCCAACAGGCCGAGGCTCAAGGCGGCCCGCGTCGTCGGTGACGTCATGGGTAACTACCACCCGCACGGCGACCAGGCGATCTACGACACGCTCGTTCGCATGGCGCAGCCGTTCTCGCTGCGCTACCCACTCGTGGACGGGCAAGGGAACTTCGGGAACATCGACGACTATCCCGCCGCCGCCATGCGCTACACGGAGGCGCGGCTCACGCGCCTCGCCACGGAGATGCTGCGGGACATCGACATGGACACGATCGACTTCCGGCCGAACTACGACGAGTCGCGTCGTGAGCCGACGGTTCTGCCGTCGCGGTTTCCGAACCTGCTCGTCAACGGCTCAGCCGGCATCGCCGTGGGCATGGCGACGAACATGCCGCCGCACCGGCTCGGGGAAGTGGTCGACGCGGTCCTCCAGCTCATCGACAAGGCGGATTCCAACGTCGAGGACCTCATGAAGCACGTCAAGGGCCCGGACTTCCCGTCCGGCGCGATCGTCGTCGGCCGGACCGGCATTCGAGACGCCTATCGGACGGGGCGCGGGCGCGTGATCATGCGCGCGCGCGCGCATGTCGAGGAGCTCCGCGGCGGCAGGAACGCGATCATCGTCACCGAGCTTCCCTATGGCGTGAAGAAGGGCGGCGACACCGGCGTCATCAAGAAGATCGCCGAGCTCGTGAACGACAAGGTCATCACCGAGGTCTCCGACGTGAAGGATCACTCCGACCGGTCGGGGATGCGGATCCAGATCGACCTGAAGCGCGAGGCCATCCCGCAGGTGGCCCTGAACAAGCTCTTCAAGCACACCTCGATGCAGACGACGTTCGGCTACAACGCCGTTGCGCTCGTCGACGGCGTCCCGCGGACGCTGTCCCTGCTCGAGCTGATCACGCACTATCTCGACTACCAACGCGAGATCGTCATCCGGCGCTCGAAGTACGAGCTCCGGAAGGCCGTCGACCGCGCCCACATCCTCGAGGGCTACCTCATCGCGCTCGACAACCTCGACGAGGTGATCGCGCTGATCCGGGCGGCCGACGACACCGAGTCGGCGCGCACGGCGCTCGAGCAGCGGTTCGGTCTCACCGAGCTGCAGGCTCAGGCGATCCTCGATCTCCGCCTCCGTGCGCTCACGGGGCTCGAGCGAAAGCGAGTCGAGGACGAGTTCGCGGACCTCCAGGAGCGCATCGCCGAGCTCCGCGCGCTGCTGGGAGATCCGGCCCGGATCGACGGCGTCGTTCGCGAGGAGCTGCTCGAGATCAAGGACATCTACGGCAAGACGGATGAGCGCCGGACGGAGATCGTCGCCGGTGAGACCGACCTCGAGCTCGAGGACATGATCGCCGAGGAGGACATGGTGATCGCGATCACCAAGTCCGGCTACATCAAGCGACTGCCCGTGACGACGTATCGCGAGCAGCGGCGCGGCGGCGTCGGTGTGATGGGGATGGACCTGAAGGACGAGGACTACATCGAGCACCTCTTCGTCGCGTCGACGCACGACTACATCCTCTTCTTCTCCACAAGCGGCAAGGTGTACCGGCTGAAGGTGCACGAGCTGCCGCTCGGCGCGCGGCAGTCGAAGGGCAGAGCAATCGTCAATCTCTTGCCGTTCACCCAGGACGAGCAGGTGAAGACGGTTATTCGCACGCGCGACTTCTCGGAAGCGAAGTATCTCGTGCTCGCGACGCGCAAGGGCATCGTCAAGAAGACGGAGTTCGCGCAGTACAACACGCCGTTGAAGTCGGAGGGCATCATCGCCGTGAACCTTCGCGAGGGTGACGAGCTCGTCGACGCCTTTCTCACCCACGGCGAGGACGACGTCTTGCTCGTATCACGGAAGGGCCAGGCGATCCGCTTCCCCAACGGCGCCGTGCGGCCGATGGGCCGCGCGACCGGCGGCGTGATCGGCATGAAGCTGCGCTCCGGGGACGAGGTGATCGCCGCGATGATCGCGGACGACACGGCCGACCTGCTCGTCGTGACCGAGAACGGGTACGGCAAGCGCACGCGCATGTCCGAGTACCCGCGGAAGGGACGCGGAGGCATGGGCGTGCAGACGGTGAAGCTGACCGAGGCCAAGGGCCAGCTCGCCGGCGCACAGCCTGTTCGCGAGGGCTATCAGGTGATGCTGATCTCCACGAGTGGCCAGGTGATCCGCATGCCGACCGAGGGCATTCGCCGCGCCGGCCGCGCTACACAAGGCGTGATCGTGATGCGGCTGCGGGAGAAGGGTGAGCGCGTCTCGAGCCTCGCGCCCGTGGTCGAGAGCGAGAACGGCACCGACGTAACGGCGGACGCGGAGGACGAGTCGGTACCCAGGCAGCTGTCGCCGAAGTCGAAGCCGATCTCGAGGAAGAGGAAGAGAGCTAGCCGCGCAGCCTCGCCGCCGCCTCCTCGGGCGGCAGCGGGTTCACGTGGATGCCGGCGCCGAGCTCGATGCCGGCGGCGACGGTCAGGCGGGGCACGAGGTCGATGTGCCACCACGGCCCGTCGTGGAGCCAGAGGTTGGCCGGCGCAGCGTGCTCAACGGCGCGCAGGCGGCGAACGCCTCCGCAGCAATGTCGAGGGCGACCGCGAGCAGCGGGCTTTCGAAGGCGTCGCTCTCACGCTCCGCAGGGGCGACTCTCATCTCGTAGGGCTCGGCCGAGACCGTCGGGCACAGCACAACGACGCCGCCTCGCTCGAGCACGAGCTCGCCCTCTGTCACCGCCTCCATCTCGCCCTCCCCGACGACGGCGGGCGGCGGCTCGCGGAGCCAGACGAGCTGCGAATGCGTATGGGGGAGGCTCGCGCCGGCGGCCCTACCCTCGTTGACGAGTGCATGGACGTAGGCGAAGCCTCGGCGTGCGCCGCCTCGGCTCGCGCGTGCCACGCGTCCGCCACGAGCGCAAGCTGTTCGGCTGAGAGCTCGGCGATCGTGCGGATGTGCTCGGGAGCGTGGACGACCACTTCCTGCCGCTCGAACGCCGGGTAGAGGTTCGGCACGACGCGCACCTGCCAGTCGCCCTCCTCCGGCAACCGCAGCGTTTCCGGCGGCGTGCGGTCCTCACGGCCCGCACAGAACGGGCACTCGTCGAGCTCGCCGGGGTCAGGCGGCGGTTCGAGCTGCGGGAAGGCTCCCGGCCGCCTGGCGCGGTCGGGGGCGACCACCACAAGGCGGCCGGACAGCGGATCGCGGCGCAGCTCGGGCGCCGCGCCGCTCAGCTCGTCTCCTTGGCCTGTTCGGAGCGCTCGAGGAACGGCTTGAGCAGATCGATCGGCGCGGGGAAGACGATCGTCGAATTGTTGTTGGATCCGATCTCGAGCAGCGTCTGCAAATAACGGAGCTGCAGCGCGATCGGAGCCTCACCCATCACGACCGCCGCCTCCGTGAGCCGCTGGGCAGCCTGGAACTCACCCTCCGCGTTGATGATCTTTGCCCGCCGCTCACGTTCGGCTTCCGCTTGGCGTGCCATCGCGCGTTGCATGTCGGCGGGGATCTCGACGTCCTTGACCTCGACGATCGAGACCTTGATGCCCCAGGGGGCCGTCGTCTCGTCGATGATCTCCTGGAGGATCGAGTTGATCTTCTCGCGCTCGGACAGGAGCTCGTCGAGCACGTGCTGGCCGAGCACCGAGCGCAGCGTCGTCTGTGCGACCTGCGACGTGGCCACCATGAAGTTCTCCACCTGGACGACGGAAGCCGAGGCGTCGACGACGCGGAAGTAGCAGACGGCGTTGACGCGCGCGGGCACGTTGTCCTTCGTGATCACTTCCTGCGGCGGGATCATGAGCGTGATCGTCCGCAGGTCGACCTTGACCATGCGGTCGACGATCGGGATGAGGAAGATCAGTCCGGGTCCCTTTGGCGTGCCGAGCAGGCGGCCGAACCGGAAGATGACACCGCGCTCGTACTCGCGCAGCACCTTGATCGCGGCGCTGAGCACGAGGATGACGAGGACCGCTATGACTGCGACGACGATCAGGGCAGCAAGCATCGGAGTCCTTTCCGAGGGTCAATCGGGATCCTACGTTGTCTCCGGCGTAGCGTCGGCGTGGCGAACCCGCAGCCGCAGGCCGTCCTGGACGTCCTCCACCACGACCGCGTCGCCGGTTGCGAGCGGCTGGCCGTCTGCCGATTCCGCCTGCCAGAGTTCACCCTTCACCGCCACGAGGCCGCCACGACGCACGACGCCCAGCGTACCGACGAGGCTTGATGTCCCGACTGCCACCGGCTGGCGCCGTACCTGGACGACCTTCGCCACGGCGAAGGCCATGAAGAGCGCCACCGAGCCGGCGATCGCGATCGCCACCGGCAGCGACACCTGGTAGGTATCACCCGCAGGGTCGAAGAGCAGTAGCGCGCCGAAGACGAACGACACGGCTCCCGCCAGCGCGAGCGCGCCGTGGCTCATCACGAACGGTTCCGCCGCCCAGAACCCGCAGCGAGCAGCATCAGCAGCACTCCCGCCCAGTTGACGGGCAGCACCTGCAGCCCGTACAGGCCGATGATGAGGCAGATGCCGCCGAGCGTTGCCGGGAAGACCAGGCCGGGGTTGTAGAGCTCGACGACGATCCCCAGCACCCCGAGCGAAAGCATCAGGGCGATGATGTTCGGGTCGATCAACGTGTCGAGGATGCGCTTCCACAGGCCCATCTCGACCTCGGTCACCTCTGCGTTGGCCGTGTCCATGACGAAGCCGCGAGGCACGGTCTTCATGCCGTCGATCTTGTCGAGCAAGGGCGGGGAGGGTCGGGGCGATGACGTCGATGACGTTCATCGAGAGCGCTTCGCGCGCGCTGAGGTTCGAGCCGACCCGGACGGCCGCGTCGGCCCACTTCGCGTTGCGGCCGTGCTCCTTCGCGAGTGCTCGCAGCTGCGCGGCTGCATCGTTGATCACCTTGCGCCGCAGGTCGTCCTGGATGTCCTCCCCTCCGATCGAGATCGGCGTAGAGGAGCCGAGGTTCGTCTGCGGCGCCATGGCGAGGATGTCGGCCGCCTGGCCGATCCACACGCCGGCCGAAGCTGCACGCGCGCCGTCCGGCGCGACGTAGACGACGACCGGGATGCCCGACGCGAGCTCCTTCTTGACGATGTCCCGCATCGATTCCGAGAGGCCGCCGGGCGTGTCCAGCACGATGACGACGGCGTTGTAGCCGTCCTCGTTAGCACGGTCGATCTGGTCCTCGACGTACTGCGCCGTAACCGGGTTGATGTCGTTGTCGAGGTGAACTGCGAGCACCTGCGGTGTTGCGGCCATCGCCGTCTGCGCGAACACGAGAGCGGCGAACAGCGCCAGCGAGGTGAAAAATCCCCGCAAAACGGCAGGCGTCACGACGCTCCACAACCTACCATCGCAGGGGCGTCCTACTTCAAGGCGAACGAGGAGAGGGCCGAAAGGCACAACTAATGAGAGTCCCCCTGATCGCAGCGGCGCTTCTGCTCGCAGCCCCGGCGGCCGCGCACGCCGCCGATCCGTCGCTCTGGAGCCGCGACCTCCCCCGTGATGCCCGAGCGCCGGCGGCAGTGAGCCCGGAGCGGCCGTTCGACCTCGTCGGCGTGCACTGGCGGGGCAGCGGCCGCGTGGAGCTGCGAACGCTGGCAGCGTCCGGCACGTGGAGCCCGTGGCGTCTCGCGGCGCCCGAGGCCGAAGACCGTCCCGACGGCGGCGTATCCGAGCGCTCACGCTCGGGTTGGACGGCCGGCAACCCGTGGTGGGCTCCCGGCTCGACGCGACTGGAGGTGCGCACCGTCGGCCGGGTGACGCGAGTGCGCGCGTGGTTCGTACGCAGCCCATCCGCGCGCATCCCGCTACGCACGGTGGCGACGGCGGGCTCGCCGAGGATCGTGCCGAGGAGCGGCTGGAACGCCAACGAGACGATCGTGCGGGCCGCGCCACGCTATGCCCCCGTGCTGCGCTTCGCCCTCGTCCACCACACGGCCGGCTCCAGCTCGTACAGGCCCGAGGAATCCGCGGCGATCGTTCGCGGCATCGAGCTCTACCACGTGAAGGCAAACGGCTGGAACGACATCGGCTACAACTTTCTCGTCGACCGCTACGGCCAGGTCTTCGAAGGGCGGGGCGGCGGGACGCAGCGCAACGTCATCGGCGCTCACGCCGCCGGCTTCAACACCGGGGCCCGTAGGTGTCGCCGTCCTCGGGACGTACTCGGCCAAGGCCCCGACTCGCGAGGACAAAGAACGCCCTCGGTGCGCTGCTCGCATGGCGCCTGGACGTCGGGCACGTCGATCCTGCGTCCTCGGCGATGGTCTCGTCCGGAGTCAGTCCCGCGTATCTCCGGGCTATCTCCGGGCATCGGGACGCGG
>CAWHNJ010000003.1:0-46035 GCA_963830835.1 uncultured Actinomycetes bacterium
TAATCCGGGGCGAGCGCCTGCTTGAAGAACCCGCTGACGATGCGCACCGCGTCGTCCGGGCACTCGACGAGGTCGGCGTGCCCGATGTCGGGGAACTCGTGCGTCGTGATGTTCGGGTTCATGGCCGCCATCTGCCGGGCGCCGAGGCCGGAGGGCGCGAGCTCGGGCGGGCAGAGGATGTCGTAGGTGCCGTTCGTCATGAGCAGCGGGCACGGAGATGTCCGGCACGAGCGGCGTCAAGTCCATCTCCTCCATCGCGATGCAGGCCTGGCGCACGGTGTAGGGGTCGTTCCAGCCGATCACCGTGCGCACGAGCTCGAACGTGTCCTTGCCCGCTTCGCTCTCGAGGAACTTCGGGCCGACGGCCTGCGTCGTCACGTGGTCGGAGAAGTCGTCCCAGGGCATGGACTCGGCCATGCGCCGCCAGACGCGGAAGAGGGTCTTGCGGTAGACGTCCGGCTTCGCGAAGGCGACGTCGGCGCAGGCGGCGATCGTCGGTCGCCGTGCTTCGCGGCGAAGGCGATGGCGATCATGCCGCCCATCGACGTGCCGTGGACGAGCACGCGGTCGAGTCCGAGCGCGTCGAGCAGCGCTGCTCCGTCGTCGGCCCAGCCCTCGATCGTGAACTGCTCGTGCGGGTGGTCGGAGGCGCCGTACCCGCGGGCGTCGAAGGCCAGGAGGCGAAAGCCCTCCCCCTGGAACCCCTCGTTGACGGCGCCGAAGTTGTGGCGGCCGAACAGCCCGCCGCCGAACTGGAGGATCGTGGGGCCGTCCTCGGGCCCGAGGAACTCGTAGTAGAGACGGGTCTCGTCGGCGAGACTGGCGTACGGCACGGAGAGCCGGAAGTCTGACACCATCACGCGTGCTGCGCGACTACCCCCAGGGAGGAAGTAAGCTATGGCCACGTCAGCCGCCACCTGGACGCGTGAGGCACTCGCCGCCGCGCCGCAGACGTACTTCGACGCCGTCGATGCCATGGACGTCCGAAGCCGGTGCTCGCGCACTCTCGGCGGAGAGACTGCGACGCTCACGGTGCGAGGAGACCGACTCAGCGCTGACGTCTCACTCGGCGCGGAACGAGTTATCCGCTCAAACCTGCTATGTTCAACGGACTTCTTCGCCGCGTCCGAACACGATCCCCACGAGCATCCTCAAAAAAAATAAAAAAAAACGTAGTGAAAAAAAAAAACATCTGTGGTGTCGAGGAAGGCTTCGCGGGCAAGGAGAAGAGACGTTCGCGAACTGACGAGGAGCAGCGAGCAATCGAAAGGACGACTGCACGAGTGACACTTCACAATCAACGACATGCACAAACATGCAATTTCTTAGTCGGTGATCTTCGACGGCGACGGCCGTTCAAGCACGAGCGCGTCGCGATCAATATCATGGATGAAGCTCGTGCAACTCGAGTCTTCGTACTCGAAGGAAGGCCGTTCAAGAAAACGAAGGTGATCATCGATGGCCGCACGATCAAGCTAGTAAGCGTCGGAGCGAGTGGTAAGCCGGTGCCTTTCAGTCCCACTTCTTGCCGACGCTGCCCCAGTCGACGTCACTGGGCTGCCACTCGGTGTTGATCTGCGACACAGCCGCTCCACGCTTCTTCGAGCCGCAGCTCGGGCAAGGTGGCGCAGGCTTTTCCGAGGTCGAGAGGTACTCCTCGAACCGCTCCTCGCACTTCTCGCAGCGGTACTCGTAGATCGGCATGGGCGCAGAGTCTAGCCCCGTCCCAGCCGTCGAGCACCTGCGGGCCCTTGCGGCCGCCCAGGGCGTCTTTCCCGAGGACGAGGACCTGGAAGGGGTGCTCGGCTTCCTCGAGCGCATCCAGCCCGCGCTCCGCGAGCTCGAGGAGCGACTGCCCGTGGAGGCGACGCCGTGACGCTCGACCCCTTCAACTCCTTTCTCCACCTCGATCCCCAGCCGGGCGACGGCGGCCCGGTGATCGCCATGAAGGACGTCATCGACGTGGCGGGCATGCCGACGACGGCGGCGTCGAAGGTGCTCTACCGCCTGCCGCTGAGGACGCCGAGTGCGTTGCGCGGCTGCGGGCAGCGGGCGCGACGCTCGCCGGGAAGCTCAACACCCACGAGTTTGCCTTCGGCGCGCTGACCACTAGCCCGCACTTCGGTCCCGCGCTCAACCCGTGGAATCTCGACCACATGTGCGGCGGCTCGAGCGGGGGCAGCGGCGCGGCTGTCGCCGCAGGCCTCGTCGACGCTTCTCTCGGCACCGACACGGCAGGCTCGGTGCGCATACCCGCGGCGTTCTGCGGGGTGACGGGGATACGGCCGAGCTGGGGCCTCGTGTCCACGCGCGGCGTGCTGCCGACGGCCTGGTCGCTGGACACGGTCGGCCCACTCGCGCAGAGTGCAGAGGAGTGCGAGTGGCTGCTCGAGATCATGGCGGAGCGGCCCCTCGGCGGCCGGCACGGCGGGCGACGACCTCCGGGTGGGCGTCCTCACGAGCCTGTTCGAGCGCGCCGAGCCTGCGGTGGCGACGGTGTGCGAGCAGGCGCTCGCCGAGTTGCCGGGCCGGAAGGAGCCGGTAACGCTCCCGTTGCACGAGGAGCTGTCCACGATCACGCAGCTGATCATGCTCCCGGAGGCCGCGAACGCCCACCTTCCGTGGCTGCGCACGCGCCTCGCCGACTACGGCGCCGACGTCCGGGCGCGGCTGCTGGCGGGCCTGCTTCTGCCGCCGACCGCGTACGTGACGGGCCTGCGCGCGCGCCGCTGGGCACGCGCGGAGCACGAGCGCGCGCTCGGAGGCTACGACGTGCTCGTGGCGCCGGCGATGCCGATCACCGCTCCGCGTCTCGATGCGTCCCCGAGGACTATCGCCTGCTGCTCATGCCGTACAACTCGCCGGCCGCCCTGCTCGGGCTGCCGGCGCTCAGCGTGCCCTGCGGCTTCGTCGACGGCCTGCCGGTCGGGCTGGCGCTGACCGGCCGGCGGGGGGAGGACGGTACGCCGCTCGCCGCCGCCAAAGCCTTCCAGCAGGCGACCGATTGGCACGCGCAGCGTCCCGAGCGGGCGCTGGCACGCGTGGCGCCAGCCCCGGTTGACCGGGCCGGGAGACGGTTGTATACAACCAGCGGAGTCTTCGGAAAGGGGTGGGAGCACCATGTCCGTTCTCATCAAGGGCGGCCGGATCATCACCGCGGCCGACGACTACGTCGGCGACATCTTCGTCGACAACGGCTCGGTGACGCTGATCGGCGAGTCGCTCGACGTCGTCGCCGACAAGGTGATCGACGCGTCCGGGAAGTACGTGATCCCGGGAGCGATCGACCCGCACACGCACATCGAGATGTTCTTCGGCGGCACAACCACGTGCGACGACTTCACGTCGGGCACCGTCTCGGCGGCGTTCGGCGGCACGACGACGGTGATCGACTTCTGCATGCAGGCGCCGGGCTACCACGTTCGCCGAGGCGCTCGAGAACTATCACGAGAAGATCGACCGCTGCAAGCCGGTGATCGACGTCGGCTTCCATATCGGAGTCACCGACCTGCACACGGGCGGGACGCTCGAGGACCTCGCGAAGCTACCCGACGAAGGCGTGACCTCCTACAAGCTGTTCATGGCCTACAAGGGCGCCGTCATGGTCGACGACGACACGCTCTTCCGGACGATGCTGAATGCGGCCGACTCGGGCGCGCTCGTCATGGTGCACGCCGAGAACGGCGACGCCATCGACCTCATCGTCAAGAAGGCGGTCGCAGAGGGGAAGACGGAGCCGATCTGGCACGCGCGGACGCGGCCGATGGAGACGGAGGCAGAGGCGACGAACCGCGCCGTCCAGCTGTCGCGTGTCGCGGGCTGCCCGCTGTACGTCGTCCACGTGTCGTGCCAGCCGGCGGTCGAGCCCATCCAGCTCGCGCGCGAGAAGGGCTGGGACGTGTAGGGCGAGACCTGCACGCAGTACCTGTTCATCGACGAGAGCGCGCTCGAGCAGCCCGGCTTCGAGGGCGGGAAGTACATCTACACGCCTCCGCCGCGGCCGAAGGAGCACCAGGAGCATCTCTGGAAGGCGCTCCAGTCGGACGCCCTCTCGGCGGTCTCGACCGACCACTGCCCGTTCAACTGGCCCGAGCAGAAGGGCATCAACGGCCAGGAGTTCCAGGTCGTGCCGAACGGCGGCCCCGGGATCGAGAACAGGCTCCACATGCTCCACCACTTCGGCGTGCGCGAAGGGCGGATCACGCTCAACCGCTTCGTCGAGCTGACGTCGACCAACATCGCGAAGCTGTTCGGGCTCTACCCGCGCAAGGGGACGATCGCCCCCGGCTCCGACGCCGACATCGTCGTGTGGGATCCCGAGAAGGAGCTCACGATCTCGGCCGAGACGAACCACTCGAACGTCAACTACAACCTCTTCGAGGGGACGCAGGTGCGCGGCGCGCCCGAGGTCGTGCTCGTGCGCGGCCAGGTCATCGTCGAGGGCGACGAGCTCGTCGGCGCAGCCGGGCGCCGGGCAGTTCGTCAAGCGGGCCCGCTTCGGCGAGGAGCTGACGCCACAGGCGAAGGCGGTGGCGTAGCCGTGTCGGACGAGCAAGCGCGAGAGGTCTACGCGAAGGCGAGGCTGGGCGAGAGCATCACGATGGGCTCTCGCCCGGCCGTGCTCGTCGTCGACTTCTCCTGCGGCTTCACGGATCCGGACTGCGACGCTCGGCTCTGACCTCACGGCGGAGGTGGAGGCGACGAGGCGCCTGCTCGACGCCGCTCGCGACAAGGGGCTGCCGGTGATCTTCACGACCATCGGGTTCGAGGAGAGCCTCAAGGACGGCGGCCTGTGGCTGCAGAAGGTGCCGTCGCTCGGCGACCTCCAGCTCGGCGGCCGGTGGGTCGAGATCGACCCGAGGCTCGAGCGGCGGCCCGAGGAGACGGTGATCGTGAAGAAGGTGGCGTCGGCGTTCTTCGGGACGAATCTCGCCTCGGTGCTGATCAGCCAGGGCATCGACTCGGTGATCCTCTGCGGGGCGACGACGAGCGGCTGCGTCCGCGCGACGGCGATCGACCTCCTCCAGTACGGGTTCCCGACGCTCGTCCCGCGCGAGTGCGTCGGCGACCGGGCGCAGGCTCCGCACGAGGCGAACCTCTTCGACATCCAGGCGAAGTACGCGGACGTCGTCCCGCTCGAGGAGGCGCTCGCCTACGTCGAGAGCGTGTCGCTGCGGTCGCCGCTCCCGCGTGACGCACCGGATCGCGGTCCTTCCGGGCGACGGCGTCGGCCCGGAGGTGGTCGCCGAGGCGAGGAAGGCCGTCGACGCGCTCGGGCTGCCGCTGGCCTGGACCGAGCTCCCGTGGGGCTCGGCCTGGTACCGGGAGCACGGCCGGATGATGCCGGAGGATGCGCTGGACACCCTGCGCGACCACGATGCGGTGCTGCTCGGCGCGATCGGCGATCCCTCCGTGCCCGATCACGTCGCGCTCTGGGACACGATCCTCGAGATCCGCCAGGGGCTCGACCTGTGGGCGAACCTCCGCCCCTGCCGTCTCCTGCCGGGCGTTCCGACCCCGCTCGCAGGTCGCGGACCCGACGACGTGGACTTCCTCGTCGTGCGCGAGAACACCGAGGGCGAGTACGCAGGGGTAGGCGGCCGCTCGCACCGAGGGCTCGACTCCGAGGTGGCGCTGGAGACGAGCGTCTTCACGCGGGGCGGCGTGCAGCGCGTCGTGCGCTACGCCTTCGAGCTGGCTGCTTCGCGCCGCGGGACGCTGACGAGCGCGACGAAGTCGAACGCGTCGCGGTTCGGCTACGTGCTCTGGGACGAGGTGGTCGAGGAGACGGCGGCGGAGTTCGACGGCGTCCGCGTCGAGCGTGTGCTGGTGGACGCGCTCGCCGCGCGCATGGTGCGCGATCCCGGCAAGCCTCGACGTCGTCGTCGCCTCGAATCTCTTCGGCGACATCCTCACCGACCTTGCGGCGGCTATCCAGGGCGGCATGGGCATGGCGGCGAGTGCAAACGTCGCCCCCGGCTCCGACGTGCCCGGCGTCTTCGAGCCCGTGCACGGCTCCGCGCCGGACATCGCCGGGCAAGGGCATCGCCAACCCCGCCGGCGCGATCTGGAGCGCTTCGCTCATGCTCGAGCATCTGGGCGAGGACGAGGCCGCCGGCGACCTCATGAAGGCCCTCGAGATCGTCTGCGACGAGGGACCGCGGACGCGCGACGTGGGCGGGGACGCCACGACGGCCGAGGTCGGCGACGCGGTCGCTGCGGCCGTCAGCGCGTCGCGCCGATGAGGACGGCGCCCGCGACGACGAGCACACCGGCGAGCACGGTTCGCCTGCCGATCATCTCGAGGTGGCCAATGATGAGGGCGGCGAGCACCACGGCCCAGAGCGACTGCGTCGCATTCAGCGGAGCGACGACCGTCACCCGCCCGCGGTCGAGCGCGATGATGACGGCGAGGTAAGCGAGGCCCAGCGCGACGCCCGCTCGGCGCGAACGCCGGTGTCGCGATCCGGAGCTGGCGCGCCAGGCCGGTGCGGCGCGCGACGAGCACGTAGACGAGCACGAAAGCCGTCGCGGCAAACAGCGTTACAGCCGTCGCGGCGAGCAGCGGTGCCTCGCCGTCATCGGTGGCCCACCGCACAACGTTGTCGCGGATGCCGAAGAGCACTGCGCAGACGAGAGCGAGCAGCGCTCCGAACGCGCGGAAGTCGGCCGGCCTGACGCGCTCGCCGGCCAGAGCGATTCCGCCGGCGACCACGAGCACCGTTCCGGCCACGAGGCCTGCCCGCAGCGGCTCGTCGAGGAGCGCGATCGCGAGCAACGCGGAGATCAGCGGCGCCGTGCCGACGATGATCGCCGCGCGCGCCGACCCGGCGCCACGTACCGCGTGGACGAAGAGAATCTGAGGAGAGGCCGGGCACGAGCAGACCCGATGACGAAGAAGGGCCAGAGCTCTCGAAGGAGAGATCGCCGAGGTCGCCCGCGACCCCTGCGGCGGCGAGCACGACGACAAAGCCGTCGCGGCGATGACGAGCGCGCCGACCTCCGGGTCACCGCCGCGCTGCAGGCCGAGCCGCACGGTCACGGCGAGGAGGCCGAAGAGGAAGCCGGCGAGCGCTGCGAAGAAGACGGCGCCCAGGTACTACGCTCCGCTCGTGGGTTCGGCTCGTACGCTCACCCAGAAGATCATCGACGAACACCTCGCCGGCAGCACGGAGGAGGAGATCGAGCTGCGCATCGATCAGATCCTCCTCGAAGACGCGACCGGCACCATGGCCTGCCTGCAGTTCGAGCGGCTCGGCGTCGACCGTGTGGCCGTCCCGACCGTCTCGTACGTCGACCACAACACGCTGCAGTTCGACAACAAGAACCCCGAGGACCACGCCTACCTCCGCAGCTGGGCAGCGCGCTACGGGGCGCTCTACTCGCGGCCGGGGAACGGCATCTCGCACTACCTCCACCTCGAGCGCTTCGCCCGGCCGGGCCAGGTGCTGCTCGGCGCGGACAGCCACACGACGATGGCCGGCGCGCTCGGGATGCTCGCGATCGGGGCCGGGCGCGACGGAGGTGGCGGTCGCGATGGCCGGCAGGCCGTACGTGCTCGAGCGGCCGCGGATCGCCGGAGTCGAGCTGCGCGGCCGGCTGCGGCCATGGGTGCAGTCGAAGGACATCGTGCTCGAGCTGCTCAGGCGGCGAGACGTTCGCGGCGGCCGAGGCGTGATCTTCGAGTTCTTCGGGGACGGAGTCGCCGGGCTCACGGCAACCGACCGGGGGACGATCTGCAACATGGTCATGGAGACCGGCGCGACGACCGGCATCTTCCCGAGCGATCAACAGACGCTCGCGCTGGTTGGCGCTGCAGGGCCGCGACGACGAGTTCGTCGAGCTGGCAGCGGACTCGGGGGCGTCCTACGACGAGCTCGAGGTGATCGAGCTCGAGGAGCTGGAGCCGCTGATCGCCCTCCCGTCGTCGCCGGGCAACGTCGTTCCCGTGTCCGAGGCCGCCGGTGTCGCGACGCGGCAGGTCTGCGTCGGGAGCTCGGTCAACTCGTCGTTCGAGGACGTTGCCGTCGTCGCGGCCGTCCTTCGCCGGCGGACGCTGCCGGAGCAGCTCGACCTGACCTTGACGCCGGGCTCGCGGCAGATCCTCGACCTGCTCGTTCGCAGCGGCGTCTACTCGGACGCTCTCGCCTCGGGCGCTCGGATTCTCGAGCCGGCGTGCGGGCCGTGCATCGGCATCGGTCAGGCGCCGGCGGCGGGCGCCGTCTCCGTGCGCACCTTCAACCGGAACTTCCCCGGCCGCAGCGGGACGCCGGGCGACCGCGTGTATCTGTGCTCTCCGGCAACTGCGGCCGCGACCGCGCTGCGCGGCGAGATCACGGATCCACGCCACCTGGGAGAGCCGCCGGAGCTGCCGCCGGCGCCGAAGCCCGACCCGTCCGTGACCGGCGGGCAGTTCATCACGCCGCCCGAAGACGGGAGCGGCGTCGAGCTCGAGAAGGGCTCGAACATCGTGCCGCCGCCGGAGGTGCCGCCTCTTCCGGACGACGATCGAGGGCCGTGTCGCTCATCGTCGTGCCCGACGACGTCTCGACCGGGGACATGACGCCGGACGGCGCGCTCGGCGTCGCCATCTGGTCGAACATCCCCGCCTGCGCCCGGTACATGTTCCGCCGCTTCGATCCTGACTGCGCGGCGCGCGCGGAGGAGTGGGGCGGCGGCATCGTCGTCGGCGGCCACAACTACGGTCAGGGCTCGAGCCGGGAGCAGGCCGTCTTCGCGGCGCTCTATCTCGGCATCCGCGCCGTCGTCGCCAAGAGCTTCGCGCGCATCCATCGCACGAACCTCATCGCCCAGGGGATCCTTCCGCTCACCTTCGCCGACGAGGCCGACTACGACCGGGTCGAGCAGGGGCAGGAGTGGCGGATCCCCGTCCGCCTCGAAGGGGAGCTGGAGGCCGAGACGCCGGTCGGGAGCGTGCGGCTCGAGCTGCGGCTGACGGAACGCGAGCGCGCGATCCTGCGCGCCGGCGGCCTGATCGCCTACAGCAGGGCCTGAATCGCGTTGAGGATGATCTGGGCCGCGAGCGCGGCGTCGGCAGGATCGGCGTCCTCGGCCGGGTGGTGGCTGACGCCGTCCTTGCAGGGGACGAAGACCATCGCGCTCGGAACGCGCTCGGCGACGCACATCGTGTCGTGGGCCGCGCCGGAGTGCATCGTCATGTACGGCTCGCCCGGTCGCCTTCGCCGCGTCCTCGAGCGCGGCGAGGATCCGGCCGTCGAGCGGCGTTGCGGGCAGGGTCTGGCGCTGTGAGAACTCGGCCTCCATGCCGCGCTGGCCCGCCGCCTCCTCTGCGAAGGCTGCGATGTCGCGAGCGACCCCACGATACGCGTCGTCGTCCGGGCCGCGGATGTCGAGCGAGAAGCGGACGCGGCTCGCGATCGCGTTGATGATCCCCGGGTCGACCTCGATCTCGCCGACGGTTCCCACCGTTCCCTTCCCCGCCTCGCGCGCGAGCCGCTCGAGCTCGACGATCGTCTCGGCCATCGGCAGCGTCGGGTCGAGGCGGAAGTCCATCGGCGTCGCGCCGGCGTGGTCGCCGCGACCGTGGACGACCACGTCCGCGTGCACGTAGCCGGCGATCGCGGTGACGATGCCGATGCGGTTGCCGGTGTCCTGCAGCACGCGGGCCTGCTCGATGTGCATCTCGATCCAGCCCACGAGGCCGTCGAGCACGTCGATGCACTCCCGCCACCGCGCCGGCTCGTAGCCGGCCTCCTCCGCGTGCTCCCAGAAGCTTCGGCCGTCGTCGATCGCACGGAACGACTCGCGCAGCTCCTCCTCGGTCACCCGCTGGAGCATGATCCGGCTGCCGAGCAGCATTTGCCCGAAGCCGGAGCCTTCCTCCTCGAGGAAGGAGATGAGCTGGAGCGGCAGGTCGAGGCCGTGCTCCGCGCTCAGGCGGCAGACCTCGAGCGCGGTGACGACGCCCATCGTGCCGTCGTACTTGCCGCCGTTGCGGTTCGAGTCGCAGTGAGAGCCGACGGCGAAGACCTGCTCGCCGCGCGGCCGGTTGCGCGCGACGAGCGTCCCGACCGGGATCCTCGTAGACCTCGAAGCCGATCTCGCGGAGCTCGCGCGTGAAGTAGTCGAGCGTGTTCCGGTACTCCTGCGTGTACGCGTAGCGGCGGATCGCCTCGTCCGAGAGCGTGTAGTCGGCGCCGGCGAGCGTCTCGATGTCGCGCTCGATCCGCTCGGCGCTGCGCGCGAGGTCGATGGCCACGGCCTGAGTAGCCACGCGCCGAGTCTAATATCGACGCCGCCGTGGAAGACGAGCACGAAGACGAATGGCCGCCGCCCGACGCGCGCTACCGGTCTGCGCTCTGGCGTGCGGAGGGTCACCTCGAGCGCGGCGAGTGGGGCCGGGCGGCCGTGCACGCTCGACGACGTCCTCGGCCTGGGTGACGACGAGCTCGTGCGCGGTATGCGCCACCTCGCGGCGGCCGGCTACCGGGCGCGGGACGGCGACCGGGTAGCGCGCGCGAGCGCAGCTGGACCATGCGCGCCGCCGTCTCGCGCCGTACCTGCCCGAGCGCACGAGGAGGTCGAGCTCGCAGCCCTGATCGAGGTTGTGCGCCGCGCGGTCGAGTCGTAGAGTCGGAGGCCATGGCGGAGAGCTGGCGCAACCGCAAGACGCTGATCTTGAGCCGCACGGACATGATGGGCCTGCTGACGCCGTCGGAGTACGTCGACTGCGTCGAGCACGCGTTTCGCATGCACGGCCTCGGGCGCGTGTACATGGAGCCCAAGGGCCACATCGTGCTCGACCGCTACCAGGGCGAGTGGGAGGTGATGCCCTCCTACATCGAGGAGCCGGAGGCGGCCGCCTGCAAGTGGGTGTCGATCCGTGAGGACAACGCGAAGTACGAGCTTCCGGCCGTGTTCTCGATCCTCGTCTACACCCACCCGGAGACCGGCTTCCCGCTCGCGATCTGCGACGGCTCGTTCCACACGCTCATGCGCACCGGCGCGTCGGCGGCGGTCTCGGCGAAGTGGCTCGCGCGAAAGGATTCGTCCGTGCTCGCCGTCCTCGGGACGGGCTCGGTTGGGGAGGGCACGCTCGCGACGTGCGACACGGTCTTCGAGTGGAAAGACGTCCGGATCTGGAGCCGGACGCAGGCGTCCGTCGACCGCTTCCTCGCGGAGCAGGCGCCCCGCTACCCACACCTGAAGCTGCAGGGGACGACGGACGTGCGGACGGCCGTCGAGGGCGCCGACGTCATCGTGACCGGAACGCACGCGCGTGGCTGGATCGTCGACGACGCCTGGGTGAAGCCGGGCGCGCACCTCGCCGCCCTCGGCGCCGACCTGAAGGGCGAGCAGGAGCTCGATCCGCGGATCCTCCAGCGCGGTCGCGTCTTCGTGGACGACATCCGCCAGTGCCGCGAGGACGGTGAGATCAACGTCGCGCTCTCCGAAGGTGTGATCACCGAGGACGACGTCGCCGGCGAGATCGGCAAGGTGATCTGCCGGCGAGCTGGAGGGCCGCCAGTCCGACGACCAGGTGACGGTCTTCGACTCGACCGGCATCGCGCTCCAGGACTCGGCGACGGTGCCGCTCGAGTACGAGCGCGCTGTGGCGGCCGGCGTCGGCGTCGAGAAGAAGATGATCTCGACCTAGCCAAGCTGCGCCGCGGGGGACGGCGACCCTGTCGGCGGGGAATGGTTGGCAGGGTCGCCATCCATGTGACAATTCGGTTGTCGCGCCGATTCGGATCGCTGCGACGATCGCTCGGCCTGCGATGATCCCGCTCGTGGTAGCGGCGATCTTCGAGGCGCGGATGAGCCGCGAACAGGCGGAGCAGCTTGCTCGCCTCATGGAAGAGGCTCGCCCGACCCGTCCTGCCGGGGTAGCGACGGCAGCGCTCCTCTACGAAGACGGGATCGGGACGCTGATCGCGTACTGGGCGGACCGCGAGACGCTCGATGCCTATCTGGCGACGGCGGATGTCCCCAGGGGCACCGAACTCATGCGCAAGGTCGGCGTCGAGCCCGAGATGCGCGTTGTGGACGTGCTCGAGCTGGGCTGAGCCGAGCCGCGGCACGTTCCGGGCGCTCGCGCTCTGCGGCCTCGCCGCTCCTGTCGTCTTCACGGCTGCGTGGGTCGCGGGGACGATTGCTCAGGACAGCTACAGCGCCCGCCGCGAGGATGTCAGCGCTCTCGCAGCGCAAACCGCCGACGCCGCCTGGCTTGTCATCGCGGGCCTCGTGCTCACGGGGGCGCTGACTGCCGCCTTCGCTCCCGCCCTCCACGTCGCCGTCTGCAGCGGACGTGGATCGAGGCTCGGTCCTGTGCTCGTGGCGCTCGCCGGCCTCGGCGTCATAGGACTCGGCCTGTTGCGGAACGACTGCTCCACAGCGACGAGCTCCTGCCATGGCCGCGTGGAGGCCGGCGACGTCTCCTGGCAGCACCTGGCCCACGACGCGCTGAGCATTCCCGTCTTCGCGATTGCAGTCATTGCTCCGATCGTTCTGGCGCGGCGGTTCGGGGCCGATCCGCAGTGGACATCTTTCGTTCCCTGGTCGCTCGTTACGGCGGCCGCGCTGGCGTTGCTCTTCCTACTGGCCGGCGTGGAGGCCATCCCTGACTCGCGCGGGCTCGTGCAGCGCGTCGCCGTCTCTCTTGCCTTCCTCTGGCTCGCCGCCGCCGCGGTGCGCGCTCGTAAGGCGCTCTAGCGGCGAGGCACCAGCGGCTCGCCGGCGAGATAGCGTTGGAGGCCGCCCATGCCCCAGTGACTCTCGCCGTCGTCGGTCACGAGTGTCGGAACGCCGCGCACGCCGGCCGCCTCCGCGACGCGGCGGATCTCGCGGATCTGCTCGAAGCGCTCGTCGGAGTAGGCAGCGGCGACCGCGTCGTCGGGATCGAGCCCGGCTCGGGTCGCGGCGCGAGCTATCTCACGGTCGGTCGCGATGTCCTCGCCCTCGCAGAAGAAGGCCTCGTAGAGGGCGTGCTTAAACGGGCGCAGCGCGTCCTGCTCGCCGGCCCAGAGGCACGCGGCCAGCGGCAGCGTCGAGCGTGGCTGATAGCGCGGCAGGTGGATCTCGACGCCGCTTCCCTGTGCAAGTCGGTAGACGTTCTCTGTCCAGTCCGTGCGCAGGTGGTCGCCGCGCACCTCGAGCAGCGGCCGCGGAGCAGGTCGGAGCTCGAATGGAAGCCACTCGATCTCGACCGTTCCGGCGTCCTGGACCGCCTCGACGGCGAACCCTTCCATGTACGAGTAGGGGCAGACGACGTCGTAGTAGAACCGAACCTTCCCCATCGCGAAGAGGCTATTAGACTCGGATGACCCTTCGAAGGAGGAGCCGATGGCCACCGTGGAAGAAGGCCTCACCTACGAGGCAGTTGTCGAAAAGGACGGTCTACAGGTCTCGAAAAGCCCGTGGGGCTCGGACGACGAGATAGGTCGCCTCAACTGGATCACGCAGGACATGAACCGCGCGATCCTCGAGCACCTCGACGGCAGCCACGTCTTCGACCTCAATGTCGAGTTCTTCGTCGGCATGCCGTCGTGGGTCGCGGCGGGCGACCCGCCCTACGGCATCTGGATGACGCACACGCCGCAAGGCTCGATCAACGACAACCTGTCGGGCGTGGGCAGCGAGGTGCACGAGACGTACTCGTACTGCGGCGACTCGATCCACATGTACACGCACTGCGGCACGCACATCGACACGCTCAACCACCTCGGCTTCTACGGGAAGTTCTGGAACGGCTGGACGGCGGACGAGGACCTCGGCAGCCGCATGTGGAACAAGGGCGGCCTCGACAAGTACCCGCCGATCATCGCCCGAGGGGTGCTGCTCGACGTGGCCGGGCTGCATGGCGTGGATTGCCTCGACGAGGGGTACGCGATCACGCCCGACGACCTCAAGAAGGCCGCGTCGGAGCAAGGCGTCGAGATCCCGCCGAAGAGCGTCGTGCTCGTACGCACGGGGCGCATGACGAAGTGGCCGGACTTCGACGGCTACCTCGCGAATCCGCCCGGGATCGGGCTGCCGGCCGCGAAGTACCTCTGCGAGGAGGCAGGCGCCATGTGCATCGCAGGTGACTCGATCGCGCTCGAGGTGCTGCCCTCGGAGGAGCCCGACGTGTTCCTGCCGGTGCACTGCTACATGTTCGCGACCGCCGGCGCGCAGATCATGGAAGTCGTGGACATGGAGGAGATCGCGGCCGAGAAGCAGTACGAGTTCGCCTTCCTCGGCTTCCCGCTGAAGCTGCGCGGCGCGACGGGCGCCCCAATGCCGTCCTACGCAGTGCCGCTCAAGGGCTAGCCGTCGAAGACGTCGAGCGGAAGGAGAGCGGACACGAGCGGGTAGGGGACGTCGACAACTTCCGAGATGCGAAGGTCGACCGCGACCGAGCAGAGGGCATAAGCTGCAGCGCGCTCGACGTCGAGCCTGTCGGCGACGTAGTCGATCATCTCGAGCAGCGCGACGCGGGCGGCCGCGTCGATGTCCATCGGCGTGTCGAGCGCGATGCCGGTCGTTGCGAACGACCGCCGCGCGGGCTGGCCCGGCGTCTCGAAGGTCGGCAGGCGAGCCTGACCCTGACCTTTCCGTACGCCGAAGCGGAGCGTGACGGCGCCGGCCACCTCGATGGCTGTCCCGCAGACCTCGCCGTCGCCTTGTGCGAAGTGCAGGTCGCCGACGGAGAAGAGCGCTCCAGCGACGTGTACGGGCAGACTGATGCGCGATCCGGCGACGAGCTGCTTGATGTCGAGGTTGCCGCCGATCTCGCGCGGAGGGATCGTGCGCAGGCCGGCTTTCGCCGCGGCAGGGATCGCCGTCTCCGGCATGGAGTCGGCGACGGGAGCGCCGGCATCGGCGAGCGCTTGCTCGCGGCCGGCGATCTCGTCCATCAGCTCGGGCGAGGGCGCGACGCCGACGACCCCGGCAAATGGATCGCCCGCGACGACCACGCCAGGCAGTTGCGGCGAGCGGGCCCGCCCGTCCGCGATCTCCCAGACCACGAGGAAGGGCTCCGTGAAGAGGTCTGCGAGGAAGCCGAATCCGGGGATCACCGCCGTGACGCCGAAGTCGGCCGTCTCGTAGGCGAGGAACTCGATGTCGACGACGTCGCCCGGCTCGGCACCCTCGACGTAGACAGGCCCGGTCAGCGGATGGCCAAGACCGAGGTCGAGCGCGAGCACGTCCGCGTCCGTGCTGTCGCGGCGCGAGCTGCCCGTCGAGCCCGTCCCGCGTCTCGAGCGTGATCTCCTCACCGGGCCGCACGGTGGCCACCGGCTCGAGGTCGGGATGCCACCGGTTATGGGCATCCGTCGGGTCGATCCTCATAGCAGGCCGGCCACTCTCTCCGCGGTGCGGGTTGCGGCCGCGATCTCCTCGGCGGACCAGTGTCGCGGCCGCCCGAGCTGGTGCAGGGATACGACTGCTCGTAGACGGTCACCGTCGAAGACCGGCGTAACGATCTGGGCGGCCAGGCCGCCGTAGGTGTCGAGCATCCTCTGGAAGGCCGGATCGTCGTACGCCGCGCGGCAGTCGTCCTGGACGACCTGCCGTCCCTGCTGTAGCTCGAGGACGACCGGCTGCGTGCGAAGGTCGACCGTGCGCTCGTCCCGGAGCGACTTCACACCGTCCGCGAGAGCTTCGTGCGTCACCGGAAACGCGTAGTCGCCGGGCACGTCCTGGCGGAGCGTCACGCGACTCGCGCCCGACTCCGTCAACAACCCTTGGAGCGCCGTCTCGATCGCGTCCACGTTGGGTCGATACTACGGCCGGTGGCGCGCATCGCGTTCATAGGGATCGGGACGATGGGACTGCCGATGGCGCGGAATCTGCTCGCCGCCGGGCACGATGTGGTGGCCTGCGATCTCGATCCCGAGCGGGCCCGGCTGGTGGATGGGCAAGTTGCCCCGACGGCACGAGAGGCGGCCGACGGCGCAGATGTCGCGATCGTCTCGCTCCCGTCGGCCGCGGCTGTGGAGGAAGTAGCACAAGCGATCGCGGGCAGCGGCGTGCGGACGTTCGTCGACATGTCGACGAGCCCGCCGTCGCTCGCGCGCACGATGGCCGACGACCTTGGCGCTACGGGCATCGACGTCCTCGACGCGCCGGTCTCCGGCGGGCCGCACGGCGCCGCCGCGCGAACGCTGTCGGTGATGGTGGGCGGTGACGAGAGCGTCTTCTCACGTGAGGTAGGCCATCCTGCGCGACGTCGGTGCGCGGCTGGTCGTACGCGTCGGCGGACCCGGCGCCGGACAGGCGGTGAAGTTGTGCAACAACCTCGTCGCCGGCGCCACGATGGTCGCGCTCGCGGAAGCGTGCGCGATCGCCGAGCGCGAGGGAATCGACGCGGCGACGCTCTACGAGATCCTGACGGCGTCCACCGCCGACTCGCGCGTCCTGCGCGTGCGCTTCCCACTGCCCGGTGTCGACGCCGCGCACCCGTCGTCGTCGGACTACGAGCCGCTGTTCGCACTCGACCTGATCGTGAAGGACCTCGCGCTCGCCCTCGAGTTGGCGGAGGAGGACGGCCTCGTGCCTAGCGTGGCCGCGGCCGCGCTCGAGGCCTATCGGCGCGCCCAAGCCACTGGCCACGGCTCCCTGGACTACTCGGCCGTGTACCTCACGCAGGGATAGCCGCGGAGCGCTCCTCGCGCGTCCGCGCCGTCGCCTCGACGTCGACCTCCAGCGTGTCCGGATCGATGACGACCCCGTAGTCGCGCTCTGCCCTCTCGACGGTCGTGAACCCGTCCAGCACGTCCGAGCGGACGAGCTGCGGATCGCGTTCGACCGGGTCCCCGTAGCCGCCCGAGTTCGGCACTGCGATCTCGATCGTCGAGTCCGCCTCGAGTGTCAGGCCGGTGAACTTCGAAGGCCACTGCTCGACGGTGCCGTCCGGCCCGGTGACCTTGACGTACGCGTTGATGCCGTCGTGCCCGCCGAAGATCCCCCACGGGACGTCGACGTCGTGGCGGTCGCCCTCGCAGGTGACGATCGTGTCCTCGAGGAAGCGGTTGACCCGGACCATGCCGATCCCGCCACGCCACTGGCCGGCCGCGCATGAGTCGTCGCGCAGCTCGTAGCGCTCTGTCCTCATCGGAAAGCGCCACTCGAGCTCCTCGATCGGGTTGTTGCGCGTGTTCGCGATCAGGCAGTCGACGGAGTCCAGGCCGTCGCGGCCGGGCCGCCCGCCGTACGAGCCCTCGTCGACCTCGAGATAGACCCAGTACTCCTGCTCCTCCTCGAGGAACCCGGAGTACGAGATGAAGTGCAGGTGGGCGGAGTTGCCCGCGGTGATCTTGTCCGGGGCGACCGGGGCGAGCGCCCGCAGGGCGAGGTCGACGGCGCGCTGAACCTGGCAGAACCGCGCGAAGCAGGCCCGAGGGAAGTTGGGGTTGAAGATGGAGCCCTTGGGCGCGACCACCTTTACGGGCGCGAGCATGCCCTCGTTCTGCGGGACGAAGACGGGATACGTGGCCTCGTCGAGGAAGATCATCCGCGTGATGAAGGTCATCGCGGACACGGTCGTCCCCTCGAACGGCGAGTTGAAGCCGGTCGGCACCTCGTCCGAGGAGCCCGTGAGGTCGAACGTGATCTCGTCACCCTGGATCTCCACGGCGACCTTGATCGGCAGCGGCTGGCCACGGTTGCGGCCGTCGTCGTCGAGCCAGCCGACGTCGGTCTCGTAGCGCCCGTCGGGCAAGCGCGCGATCTCCTGACGCAGCATCTTCTCCGAGTACTCGAGCCATCCGCGGGCAGCGCCGAGCACCGTCTCGGATCCGTAGCGGCCGAGCAGCTCCAGGTAGCGCCGCTTCGCCAGCTCGCACGCGGCCACCATCGCCTGGATGTCGCCGTTGTTGAAGGTCGGCGTGCGGACGTTCTCGAGAATGTGCTTCCAGAGCCCGTCCTGCCACACGCCGCGCTCGGCGACCTTCACCGCCTTGTAGATGTTGCCCTCCGACCAGTTGTCGACGAGGTCGATGGCGAGCCCGGGATAGGCGCCGCCGATGTCGAGGACGTGGGCCGACGCTCCCGAGAAGCCGACGAGCTCACCCTCGAAGAAGATCGGCACCACGATCGCCACGTCCGGCGAGTGCGTGGCGCCGCCGTAGGGGTCGTTGTGGAGGATGACGTCGCCGTCGTGGATGTCGTCGCCGAGGCGTGCGATGACGTTCTTGACGATCTTCGGCATCGCACCCATGAACATGGGCGTCGAGTCGGATTCGGCCAGCTCGTTGCCCTCACGGTCGAAGATGCCCGCGCCGAGGTCCTCCGACTCGCGGATGATCGACGAGTAGGACATGCGGTAGAGCACGCCCGCCATCTCCTTGGCGATCGCCGCAAAGGCACCACCTATGACGCGCATGAGAATGGGCGCTGCGAGGTCGGATCCCCGCTCGCCATCCGCCCGAGCGCGTGTCGTGCAGTCGATGAGGATGTTCCCGAAGCGATCGATCTCCGCACTCAGACCCGGCGGGACGACGGTCGTCGAGTCGTACTGCTCGATGATCGCCGGGCCCTCGAGGCGGTCGCCGGCCCGGAGCAGGTCGCGTTCGTAGAACGGCGTCGAGCGACGCTCGGCCTTGCCGTCGACGTCGAAGACGACCTCGCGCTCGAGGCTCCGTGCACGGGACGGATCACCGTCCCCGGGCTCCAGCACTGACGGCTCGAGTGCGTCGACGCGCCCGACCGCGAGCACGCGCACGTTGATGATCTCGATCTTCGCGTCGAACCGATGGCCGTATTCGGCCTCGTGAGCTTTGTGGAAGCGCTCCGCCAGCTCTTCCACCCACGCGTCGTCGATCGAGCCCGGCGGCACGTCGAAGCGCACCTCGTAGCCCTGTCCGGCGTAGCGGCAGTCGGCGAGGCGGCGGATGAGCTGCCGGTCCTCCGCGACCCCGTCGGCTTCCAGCTGGGCGGCTCCCTGGGCGACGAGCTCCTCGTAGCGCCGCGCCAGCCGCTCCTTGTCGAGCGCGTCCAGCTGGTGGCGCTCGGTGGCGACGAACTCGTGCTGCAGGTCCGTGGCGAGCAAGCCGGTCGCCGCCACGATGCCCGGATGGGCGGGGACGAGCACGCGTGGTATCTCGAGCTCGAGCGCGATGTCGCAGGCGAACAACGGGCCCGCGCCGCCGGCCGCGACGAGCGTGAAGTCGCGCGGGTCGTAGCCGCGGCGGACCGAGTTCAGCTCGATGGCCTGCGTCATGCCGTACTTCTGGATCTGGAGCGCCCCCAGCGCAGCCTCCTCGATCGTCATGCCGAGCCGGTCGGCGACGGAGCCCAACGCCTGCTCCGCGAGCTCGGAGTCGAGGGCCATGGCTCCTCCCAGCAGTCCCCGGTCCGGCCGTAGACGACCGAGGATCAGCTGGGCGTCGGTCGCGGTCGGCTCGGTGCCCCCGCGGCCATAGCAAGCCGGGCCAGGGTCGGCCCCCGCCGACTCCGGCCCGACGCGGAAGACGCCGCCCTGATCGACGTAGGCGATCGAGCCGCCCCCTGCGCCGATGGTGTCGATGTCGACCATGGGCACCATTGCCTGGTAGTCACCGATCTTCGTGTCGAGCAGGTGGCGCATCCTCAGCCCACCGCCGGCCGCGACGCCGATGTCGGCCGAGGTTCCGCCCATGTCGAGCGTGACGACGTTGTCGAACCCTGCGGCCTTGCCTGCCCAGATGCCTCCGATCAGCCCGGCCACAGGTCCCGACATGAGGAGGTTCACGGGCCGCTCGGTCGCCGCCTCGACCGTGGCCGTGCCGCCCGAGGACTGCATCATCCCGATCTCCCGCGTGAAGCCCTCCTCGCGCATGGCTTCGTCGAACCGGGCGACGTAGCGCGACGACCTTGGGGCCGACGTACGCGTTCAGGCACACGGTCGAGAAGCGCTCGAACTCGCGGTAGAGCGGCAGTACCTCGTGGGAGACCGACAGGAACGTGTCCGGCAGCTCCTCGAGCAGGATCTCCTTGATGCGCTGCTCGTGGGCCGGATTGACGTACGAGTGGAGGAGGCAGACGGAGACGGCCTCCACGCCGGCATCGCGCAGTTGCCGTACCCGCTCGCGCACCTCGTCCTCGTCGAGGGTCACGAGCACATCCCCTCCGGGCACGGTGACGCGCTCCTTCACCGTCAGCCGGTGGCGGCGCTTCACGAGCGGCCGCGACTGCCAGGGCAGCTCCTGCTGCAACGAGAAGTTGTAGGGCTTCTTGTGCCGGGCGATGTGGAGGATGTCGCGGAAGCCCTCGGTCGTGATCATCCCCACCTCGGCGCCCGTGTGTGTGAGGACGATGTTCGTGGCGACCGTCGTGCCGTGAAGGAGGTTGTCGACCTGCTCGAGCGGCACGCCGGCCTTTTGACTGAGGCCGCGAACACCCTCGACGACGCCTCGCGCCGGGTCGTCGGGCGTCGACGGCACCTTGTCGACGGTGACGCTCCCGGTTTCCTGGTCGACGAGGACGAGGTCGGTGAACGTCCCGCCGACGTCGACGCCGATGCGCTTCATGCCGTCGTCTTGGCCAGGGCAGGGACGATCTCGCGCCCGACCCGCTGCAGCTGGTCGATCTGGCCGTTCAGGTACGCGCCGGAGATCTCGTCGACGCCGAGCGCGGCAAGGGCGCGGATGCGCTCCAGGCACTGCTCCGCGGGCCCGTTGATCGCGAAGTCGTCGATCAGCTCGTCGGTCAGCCAGCCCGTGTGCTCCGCGGACGAGTCCAGGTGGCCTTCGTAGTAGTCGTAGGCCAGGGTGCGGGCGTCGACGAGGCGGGTCAGCTCGTCGGGCATGCCGTGGTCCGGGACGCGCTGCATCACGTCGCCGAGGTGGTTCGCCGCGCACGCCGCAGCCCAGCGGCTCTGCTCACGCGCTTCCTCGAGGTCGTCCGAGAGCCACATCCCGCCCATGAGCGTGATCTCGATCTCGTCCGGATTGCGCCCTGCCTCCTCGGCGCCGCGATGCACCTGCTCGACCGCCCACGTGACCGACGCCGGGTTGAAACCGACCTGGAGCATCGCGATGTCGGCGAGGCGGCCGGCCAGGCGCAGGTTGCGCGGGCCGGTGGCGGCCATCAGCAGCGGCACGTGCTCGCCCGTGGCCCACCGCAGCCGGATCGGCGTTTCGCCCTCGTGCGTCTCGTGTCCCGCCAGCAGCTCGCGCATACGAGGAATGACCTCGCCCATCTTCGTCGTCGCCACCTGCTTGTGGCCGAGCGTGCGCACGGCGCTGTCGCCGCGACCCATGCCGAGCACGACGCGACCCGGATGGAGCTGCGCGAGTGTCGCCGCCGCGCTGGCGCTCACGGAGTAGTGGCGTGTGTAGGGATTCGCGACGGCCACGCCTATCTGGATGCGCTCGGTCTCCGCGAGCGCATGCGTCATGTAGACCCAGACGTCCTCCCACAGCATCTGGGAATCGACGAGCCAGGCGCGGTCGTAGCCGGCCGCTTCTGCCGCCTTCACCGACTCGATGAAGACGGGGAAGTCTTCGGGCAGAAAGTGAGCGCCGATCTTCATGTCTGCACCTCCACGCGCAGTTGCTCGAGCTCCACGACGACGTCGTCGAGGCTCTGCACCTCGGCCCAGCCCACCTTCATCATCTCGATCGCCGGCTCGTGCAGGTGGGGCAGGGTCGTTCCGGTGCACTCCTCTACGACGATGGGCTTGAAGTCACGGAAGCTCGCGTCCTTGGACGTCGCGGCGACACACTGGTTCGTGAGGACACCGCCGATGAGGACGGTCTCGGCGTCGAGCGCCCTGAGGACGGTCTCGAGCTTCGTGTTGAAGAAGGCGGACAGCCGGCTCTTCTCGACGAGCCAGTCCTCCTGGCGGACGTCGAGCTCACCGTAGAGCTCGAAGCCCCAGGTGCCGAGCCGCAAGCCGCCGTCCTTGAGGAACGGGCGGAGCTCGATGAACGGCCCGGCGTCGCGAGCGTCGCGGTAGCCGTGGCGCGTCCAGACGACGGGGACCTCGGCTCCCCGCGCCGCCTCCAGGAGCAGCCTGGTGGGCTCGATCACGCGCCGCATGTGCGAGATGTCGATCCCGCGCTGCGCGTACCAGCCGTCGGGATGGAGGAAGTCGTTCTGGAGGTCGATCAGGACGAGGACCGTGCGCCCGGGAACGAGCTCCCAGCGCACGGGCGCGAAGGGGTCGACGTTGCCGCCCATGGCTGGGGTCTAACGTCTGACATTCACGCTGTCAAGCGTTTTCCCTCGGGGTCGTAGAGCGGCTGTGTCACGACGCGGGCGAGGCGCCGCTCGCCGAGGATCTCCACCTCGAGCTCCGTGCCGACAGCCGATCAGCTCCGTCGGCAGGTACGCGAGCGCGATCGACTTGCCGACGGCGTGGCCGTAGCCGCCGGCCATGACGTACGTGACGAGCCGGCCGTCCGCGTAGACCGGCTCGTAGGCATGCGCGTCGGCCTCGCCGGTGTCGATGGTCAGGCACGAGAGGTGGATCGAGGGGCCGCCGGCGTCCAGCTGCCGTAGCAGCGCCTCGCGGCCAACGAAGTCGCCCTTGTCGAGCTTGACGAAGCGCTCGAGACCCGCCTCCAGCGGCGTGTAGTCGGCCGACATGTCCGCTCCCCAGAGGCGGTAGGCCTTCTCCAGCCGCAGCGAGTCGAGCGCGCGGTAGCCGAAGTCGACGAGGCCCAGGTCGGCGCCCGCGTCGCACAGCAGCTCGTAGAGGGCTGCCTGATGCTCGATGCGGGTGGTGGAGCTCGAATCCCAGCTCGCCGACGTACGACAGTCGCATGGCGCGCGCCGGCACGTCACCCACGCTGATCTCGCGCTGGGCGAAGAACGGCAGCTCCTCGCGCGAGACGTCGTCCTCCGTGACGCGCTGCAACAGCTCGCGCGAGCGCGGCCCGGCCAGGGTCAGGACGCCGTACCTCGCCGTCACGTTCTCGAGGATCACGGAGCCGTCGTCGGGGAGGTGGCGCTCGATCCACGCGTAGTCGTGGAGCTCGGTGGCCGCGGCAGAGACGAGGTAGAACCGATCTTCGGCGAGACGGCTGACGGTCAGATCGCACTCGATGCCACCTTTCGGCGTCAGCATCTGCGTGAGCACGATTCGCCCCTCCGTCGGCAGCGAGTTCGCGCACAGCCGGTCGAGGAAGGCTTCCGCCCCCGGCCCCGAGACCTCGTACTTCGCGAAGCTCGTCTGGTCGAGGACGCCCACGGCTGAACGCACGGCCCGGCACTCCTCGCCGACCGCGCTCGAACCAGTTCCCGCGGCGGAAGGAGTACTCGTCCTGCGCAGGGCCGTTCCGAGAGAACCAGAGTGGCCGCTCCCAGCCGAAGCGGACGCCGAAGACCGCGCCCTTCGCGAGCAGTCGTTCGTAGAGCGGGTCCAGCTTCAGAGGTCGCCCCGCCGGCCGTTCCTCCTCGGGGAAGTGGATCTTGTACTCGTCCTCGAAGACCTCGGACGCCCGGGCGACGACGTAGCCGGTGTCGGACGCGAAGTCGCCGAAGCGGCGGACGTCGAGCTCCCACATGTTGTCCGAGGGCTGTCCGTCGACGATCCACTCCGCCGCGTATTTGCCGGCGCCGCCGGCGAAGACGACGCCGAAGATGCTGAAGCCGGCGAGGACGTGGAAGTTGCGCAGACCTGGAACGGCGCCCATCAGACAGCGGCCGTCCGGGGTGTAGGCGTCGGGCCCGTTGACCACCGTCCTGATTCCGGCCTCGGCGAAGACGGGGATCCGCCGTCCTGCGTCTTCGAGGTGTCGAGCGATTCGCTCGAGGTCGGACGGCAGCAACCGGCTGTGGAAGCCCTCAGGGATGCCGTCGAGCGCCCACGTCTGCGGATCGCGCTCGAACGGGCCGAGCAGCAGCCCTCCGTGCTCCTGGCGGCAGTAGAACGAGTTGTCGGGATCGCGGAAGACGGGCAGCTCGCGATCCCGCTCGGCGACCGCGTCGATGGGCTCCGTGACGAGGTAGTGGTGCTGCATCGGCACGAGCGGCAGCCTCGCGCCGACGAGGGCTGCGACCTCGCGGGCCCACATCCCGGCCGCGTTGACCACGATCTCGGCCCGAATCGTCGAGGTCTCCGAGCCCTCCACGCTCAGCTGCCATGCGCCGTCGCGCCGCTCGATAGCCGTCACGCGGCTGTGGCGAACGATCCGCGCTCCCCGTGCCGAGGCGCCCTTCGCGAGCGCGTGCGTCAGCCCGCTGGGGTCGACATGGCCGTCGGTCGGCAGGTACGCGGCAGCCACGACGCCCTCGGGATCCATGAGCGGGAAGAGCTCGAGCGCGCGTTCGGGCGTGACGATCTCGAACGGGACGCCGACGGACTCCGCGATCCCGCCGACGTGGAGAAACTGGTGCACACGGTCTTCGCTCGTGGCTATGCGCACGCTGCCGCAGCGGTGGTAGTCGACGGCATGGCCCGTGTCGGCCTCCAGCTGCTCGTAGAGCTCGACGCTCGCGCGCAGCAGGCCCATGACGTTGTAGCTCTGGTTGAACTGCGTGCAGAGGCCGGCGGAATGCCACGTGGAGCCGCTCGTCAGCTCGTGCTGCTCGAGGAGGACGACGTCAGACCAGCCGAGCCGTGTCAGCTGGTAGAGGAGGCTGCAGCCGGCGACGCCGCCGCCGATGACAGCCACCTTTGCGTCTGTGATCATGCGAGCGGACCGTACAAGGGAGGTTGGAGATGAGCGACGACGTCACACGGGCTCTCGAGACGATCTTCGCGGCCGATTCCGAGCTCTACCGCAACCGGGGCTTCATGCGCCGCGTGGGCTTCGGTGAGCGTCCCGCGCTGATCCACATCGACCTCGCCAACGCGTGGACGCGCGAGGGCAATGCGTTCACGTGCGACGGCATGGACGTGATCATCCCGGGCGTGCAGCGCCTGAACACCGCCGGGCGCGCGAAGGGGATTCCGATCGTGTTCACGACGACGGCATACGCGGTCACCGACGGACCGAACACGGACATGGGCATCTGGCACCACAAGATCCCCGTGGAGGTGTTGCAGCTCGGCACGGACGCCGTGGCCATCGACGAGCGCATCGCGCCGGAGCCGGGCGAGCAGGTGATCGTGAAGAAGTTCGCGAGCGCTTTCCACGGCACGTATCTCGCCGGCTTCTTGCGTGCCGCCGGGGTGGACACCGTGATCGTCACGGGGGTGACCATGGCCGGGTGTGTGCGCCACACCGTCGAGGACGCGATCGGCCTTGGCTTCCGGCCGATCGTCGTCCGTGAGTGCGTCGGCGATCGCGTCGCGGGCGCCGTCGAGTGGAACCTGTTCGACATCGACGCGAAGTTCGGGGACGTCGAGCCGCTCGAGCGGGTGCTCGACTATCTCGACGAGATCGCGCACTTCAGCGCAGCGGGAGCAGCGGCCGGAACCGGTCAGGCCTGAACGGCTCGAGATCCTGACTCGGCGTATCGCCGGCGACGAGCTCGGCGACGAGCTTCGCGGTAACGGGCGCGAGCGAGACGCCCTTTCATCGCATGCCCCGTCGCGAGCACGAGACCGGGCAGGCCCTCGGGTCTGCCGATGACAGGCAGACCGTCCGGCGTGCACGGGCGTAGCCCTGCCCAGACGTCGATCACACGGCGGCCCTCGAGGCCGCGAAGCCCCCGCTCCCCGCCGCGCCGCACGGCCTCCGCTCGACGGGTGTCGATCGAGAGGTCGAGCCCCGCGAGCTCGAGCGTGCCCGCCAGCCGCAACCTGCCCGGGAGCGGCGTCGCGATCGCCCAGGACTCCTGAAGCCACGTCGGGATGCGCGGGTCGCCTTCGGCGCTTTCGAGGTCGACGTGGTAGCCCTTGCCGCCCTCGAGCGGCAGGTAGACGTCCACCGTTCGCGCGAGTGCTCCGCTCCACGCGCCGGCTGCGAGCACGACAGCCTGGGGGCGCAGCACGCCGTCGCTCGTCTCGATCGCTACACGATCGCCTTCGCGGCGCAGGCGTCGCACTTCCACGCGTGTGCGGACGTCGGTGCCTTCCGCCGCGGCCGCCCGACCCAGCGCGCGCACGCACCGCAGCGGATCGACGTGCGCCTCTTGCGGGTAGTACACGGCGCCGAGCGTGCGCTCGCCGAGCGCAGGCTCGAGTGCGAGCGCCTCCTCGCGGTCGAGCGCGTCGAACGAGAGACCCGACGACCGCGCCTCGGCGCGACCGGCGGCGTAGGACTCCTCGGTCGCGTATACGTTCAACACGCCGCGGCGCTCGAAGCCGGTGTCCAACTCGCGGGCGAGCTCGGCGTGCAGCTCCAGACTCGCCACCGACAGCGCACGGATCGCACGCGCCCCGGCCGGTGCCTTTCGCGCGGCGAGGAGAAAGCGTGTCAACCACGGCACCGCAGCGGGACGCGGCTTGAGGTAGAAGGGGCTGCCGCGGTCGAGCATCCAGCGCAGCCCGTTGCGGACGGCGGCGGGGTTCGAGATCGGCGTCGAGTGACTCGGGCAGATGAGGCCGGCATTTCCTGCGGAGCAGCCCGAGCCGAGATCGGGACCGCGCTCGAGCAGCGTCACTGCCGCGCCGCGACGCGCGAGCTCGAGAGCGCACGCGGCGCCGACAGCGCCGCCGCCGATGATTGCCACGTCGGGGCGCACGTCGAACAGAATCTCAGGACCACGTCGAAGGAGGAGCTATGCGCGTCGAGCAGATCCGCGTCGACCCCGATCCCTACGAGCCCTTTCGTCTCTCACAGGGCTTTCGCGTCGGCGACCTTCTTTTCATCTCCGGCCAGGCAGCGATCGACGAGCAGGGGGAGATCGTCGGCGCCGGCGACTTCGACGCCCAGGCGGAGCAGGCGTTCAGCAACCTGCGGCGGGTGCTCGAGGCCGGCGGCTCGTCGCTCGAGCAGATCGTCAAGGTCACGATCTTCCTCACCGACATGGGCAACTTCCCGAAGATCGTGGACCTGAGGGGCAAGTGGTTCTCGCCGCCGTACCCAGCCGACACGATCGTCGAAGTGACGTCGCTCGCTTTGCGAGAGCTGGAGATCGAGATCGAAGCGATCGCGGTCGTCGGCGATTAGGCTTCGCGCGTGCCGCTCCAGCCGTCCCGCACCGTCGAGGAGCTGCGTGAGCTCCAGGAGCTGACCGGAGACGAGAACGGCGCCCAGCGCGTCGCCTGGACGGAGACCTGGGAGCGTGCGCGTGAGTGGCTGCGCGGCAAGCTCGCCGCCGTGCCGGCGGAGGAGCAGATCGACGAGGCGGGCAACCAGTGGTTCACGTTGCGTGGTGCCTCGGAGCAGGCGCTGCTGATCGGGGGCCATCTCGACTCGGTTCCGAACGGCGGCTGGCTCGACGGTTGCCTCAATGTGACGGCCGGCGCGGAGGTGCTGCGGCGCCTCGCCGAGGAGGGCGAGCCCGCGGTCACCGTGCGGCTCGTCAACTGGGCCGACGAGGAGGGTGCGCGCTTCGGCCGCTCGCTCTTCGGCTCGAGCGCTGCGGCCGGGTCGATGGGCGATCAGGACGAGCTGCGCGAGCGCCGAGACGCCGACGGCGTGGCGTTGCCGGACGCGCTCGCAGAGCATGGCGTCGACCTCGACCGCGCGGTCGAGGCGCAGAGCCAGCTCGAGAACGCAGCCGCCTACGTCGAGCTGCACATCGAGCAGGGCCCGGTGCTCGAGTCGCTCGACCTGCCGCTCGGCGTCGTTCTGGGCACGTTCGGCGTGGAGCGACACCTCGTCACGTGGAAGGGCCAGGCGGCGCACGCCGGCTCGACGCCGATGGACGCCAGACGCGATGCGCTTGCCGGCGCCGCGAAGCTCGCGCTCGAGCTGCGGCACATCGCGGAGCGGGCGGGCGGCGGGGCTGTCTGCACGTCGGGCGGCGTCGTCTGCAAGCCGGGCATCGTCACGTCGGTCGTCGAGACGGCCGAGCAGCTGCTCGACCAGCGCCACCTCGACGCCGCGAACGCTGGCGGCGATGCTTGCCGACGCAAAGGAGGCTTCGCAGCGGTTCGCGGCAGAGGAGTCGATCGACGTCTCCTTCGACAAGATCTGGTCGATCGAGCCGATTCTCTTCCACCGCGAGCTGATCGAGCTCTGCGACGAGGCGATTCTCGAGGTGACGCCGACGTCCCACAAGCTGCCGTCCGGGCCGCTCCACGACGCCGCGGAGGTCTCACGCGCCGGCGTGCCGACGGTGATGCTCTTCGTCCAGAGCCTCCGCGGCCTCTCCCACACGAAGCTCGAGGACACGAAGGAGGAGCACCTCGAGCTCGCCGTCCAGGCGCTCGACCGGCTCACCTCGAAGACGATCGCCTGGCTCTCGTAGCGCTTCCGGCACAGACACGCGACAGCTTCTCTGCTTCCGTGGTCGGAAGTGTCGACCCGCGGCCTACCGAAGCATCGTGCCGAGATTCTCGCGACGAGGCTCGACGTTGCCCTCGACCGCGGTATCTGCCGGGCCTGCCTCTCCGTCGTCGCCTTGGCGATTCGCGAGGGCACAGCCGCCCAGGTGCGTGGCCAGCTCTGCTCCATCGCTCCGAACCTCTGGTACGAAGGACTGGCCGAAGTGGCGCTGGCGGCCGTGAGCGACGCGGTAGAGCAGGGCGTGCCGGATGCGTCGGCTGCGCTGTCGGAGCTCGAGGCGCGAGGGGCTCGAAGCGGCGTTGCGCGAGCTATCGTCCGTCGCCTCGCGGTGGAGCTGCTGCGGCACGACGAGATGGAGCGGCGGCTCGCCGCGTTGGCGCGCGACCGCCTGACACTCGCGCCGCCGCAGTGGAACTGACGCCGAGTGACCGACGAGACGTTCGATGTCGTCGTTCCGCTCGAGCTCGAGGCTGGCATGTACGCAGACGATCTGGCCGGCTCCTGGAACGGACACTCGATCGTTCTCGACTTCCTTGCCCAGCGGAGCGTGGACCAACAGGTCGTCACCGCGCGGATTCGTGTGCCTGCCACTGCTGCGCACGAGGTACGACGAGCGCTCGACCGGTTGATCGGAGCGTACGAGCTACAGTACGGTGAGATCAGCGTTCCTCGAAGGCGAGGTCACGAGTGAAGCGAGTCATCGTGAAGAACGGCGTCATCAGCACCGCCTTTCGAGACCCGCCATACGCTTTCGGCAAGTTTCCGAAACCGCGTGAAGAGCGCAAGGGCACGATCATGGTGTACGTGGTCGATCGCGAGAAGCTCGAGCGGGAGGACACCGAAACGCGCTGACGACGGCTCGCCGCGTGGTCGAGCTGCTCTCGCTGGCCGAGCAGAACGGCTTCTGAATACGTCCAGGTGCTCGACCGGCCCACGTCGAAGACGGTCGCCTGGCTCGCATAGACGGAAGGAAGCGGTGCTGGGGACAGCTTCCGGCAGCTGGTCCGCGCACAATGAGCTCATGGGTGCTGATCTGCGTCAGCTCGTCGAGCGCGAGGCCGCGGAAGCCCACCGTGCCGCCCCGCTCCTGACCGACGAGCGTGTCGCTGCCGCTCTGCGCGGCGCGGCCGAGCTCGTTCGCGAGCAACGGCACGAGATCCTCGCGGCGAATGCGGAGGACGTAGCGGCAGCAGGCGGGACGCTCGACGAGGGCACGCTGGACCGGCTGCGGCTGGACGACGCGCGAGTCGAGACGATCGCTCGTCAGGTCGAGGCGACGGCGGATCTGCCGCCGCTCGAGCGGGTTGTGGCGGAGCGGACCTTGGCGAATGGCCTGCAAGTCAGCGAGTGGCGCATTCCGATCGGCGTCGTCGGGGCGAACTTCGAGGCTCGCCCCAACGTCGCGCTCGACGTCGCCGGGCAGTTGCTAAAGGGGCTCAACGCCGCCGTGCTCCGGACAGGCGGCGCCGCGCTGCGAACGGTGACGACGCTCGTTGACGGCGTCCTCAGGCCTGCGCTCGAGCAGGCGGGCCTCCCGCCCGGCGCGGTCGGACTCGTCCGCTCGCCCGACCGCGAGGGAGCTCGCGTCCTCGTCACCATGCCGCGCCTGGTTCCCCTCGTCATCCTCCGCGGCAGCGGTGAGACGACGGCAGCGCTCGCGCGTCTCGCGGCCGAGCACGGCGTGCGCACGCTCGCGCATGCCGAGGGCGGGGGCGTCCTCTACATCCACGCGGCGGCTGATCCTGCGAAGGCGCTCGCCGTCGCCGAAGCGAGCCTCGACCGCCTCGGCGTCTGCAACCGCCTCAACCTCTGCCTCGTGGACCGCGCCGCCACCCATCTCGCCGCACCTCTCATCGAGCTGTTCCGCGCGCACGGCCTCGACGTTCGCGGAGACGTCGAGGGCGCAAGGTCGCTCGACGCGCCCCTCGGCCACGAGTGGGCCTCGGACCCGAGTCGAGTGGCGACCGTCACCGCGGTCTTCGTCGATGACCTCGACGACGCTGTGCGGCTCGCAAACGAGGAGACATCGGGCCTTGCGGCGGGCATCGTTACCGAGGACGAGGGGGCGGCCGCGCGCTTCTTCGACGGGTACCGCGGTACTGCCGCGTACTGGCACGCCCCCACGCGCTTCACCGACGGCTTCGAGCTGACCGGGTCGCCCGAGACCGGGATCAACGTCGACTGGACACCGGGGCCGCGCGGTCCCGTCACGTACCAGGACCTCTGGCTGCGCCAGTACCGCATCGTCGGCGACGGGACCCAGCGACGGTGAAGCGGCCGATCGTCGTCAAGCTTGGCTCGTCGCTCGTCGCCGGGCCGCGAGGACGCATCCGCAGGTCGGTGCTCTCGAGCAGGGCCCGCGAGATCGCTGTGCTCGTTCGTGCCGGTACTCCTGTCTGTGTCGTCTCGTCAGGAGCGATCGCACTCGGCCTCCCGCGGCTCGGCATCGGCCGTCGCCCGAGCAGCCTCCCGCGCCTCCAGGCGGCGTCCGCCCTAGGGCAAGCAAGGCTTCAGGCCGCCTGGGACCGGGCGCTCGCACGGGAGGGGATTGCTGCAGGCCAGGTGCTCCTGACTGCGTCGGACGTCGCCGATCGTGCGGCGTACGTCAACGCGCGGCACACGCTGCAGACGCTGTTCGAGCTGGGCGCCGTTCCGGTGGTCAACGAGAACGACGCGACTGCGACCGACGAGATCACGTTCGGCGACAATGACGCCCTCGCCGCACAGGTGGCGCTCCTCGTCGGGGCGAGGCTGCTCGTGCTGCTGACCGAGGTACCCTGGGGTCTTCACGCATGCTCCGGGAACGCCGGGTGCCGAGCTCGTCGAGGACGGCGATGCGGCTACGGGGGCCGTCGTCGGCAAGGGGTCGGCCGTCGGCAAGGGCGGCATGGGGTCGAAAATCCTCGCGGCCGAGCTGGCGGCCTCCGCCGGTATCCGCACCGTGATAGCGGGTGGTGCCGAGCCGGACGTGCTCGGGCCGATCGTGGCCGGTGAGGGTCGAGGGACGCGGTTCGCGCCCGGCGCTGGCGCGCTACCGGCGTTCAAGCTCTGGATCCTCCACGGCAAGCCGGTCGCCGGCCGCATCCACCTCGACGAGGGAGCGCGTCGGGCTGTGGCCGAAGAGGGTGCCAGCGTGCTCGCAATCGGCGTGGCTGCGACCGAAGGGCGGTTCGAGCCGGGGGACGCTGTCGAGCTCGTCGGCCCCGACGGCCGGGCCTTCGCGAAGGGCATTGCCGGCGCCTCCTCGCGTGACCTCGACGGGCGCCCGCACGGTGTCGAAGCCGTGCATCGCGACCGGCTGGTCCTCTTCGCCTGCTTGCGTTCGAGTGGTAGCTAGGCGTGCGGGAGCACGAGGAACGCGAACGACGAGAGCGCGACGGCGAGCGTCGCGAGGGCCACGCCGGTGAGCAGGAGCGGTCCTGACCGAGCGATGCGCTCGATCGCGTAGCCCGCGGCCACGGCGACGACCGGGACCGCGTTCAGGACGTAGAGGGCCTTGATGTTGTCCCCATCCTGCTTCGGATAGCGCCAGAGGAAGCCCACGTAGGACACCGTCAGCAGGGCGAGCGAGAGCAGCAGCGTTCCGAGCGCGACATCCCGTCTGCGGACAGCGCGGATGGAAAGCGCCACGAGCCCGCCGAGGGCGACGGCGGTAATCCAGATCCCGACCCAGACCTGCTCGACGAGAGGGCGAGCGTACGTCGTGGGCAGGCGATCGGGTGACTCGTGGAGCGCGGGCGGCACGCGGTACGAGCGCCAGTAGTCACCCCACCAGTCCGAATACAGCACCGGCACGAGGTGGTTGCGGAAGGCCGGCTGGTACGGGCGTGTGAACACGTCCTCGACCGAGAGCCCGATCCAGAACGCCGCCGGCCTCCCGTGCTGGCGCCATTGCTCGGGATTCGGCCGACTGTACGCCAGCGGGCTTCCGTGCTCGACTGCCTTGTACGCGAACCAGGGTCCCGTGAGCACGGCGACGACACCGGCCACGACGCCCGCGGTGACGAGCGCGTGCCGGTCTCGACGGAGGAACGCCCGGAGGCAGAGCCCGACGAGCACCGCACCCACGGTGGCGAGCGCCCACGTGCGGGTGAGATTGGCGAGCGAGAGCAGGACGCCGGCTGCGAGGCCTGTCTTCCAGCCGAGCTCGTCGCGGGCGAGTGCCCTCACGACCACGTAGAGCCCGGCCGTCGTCAGGAGAGTGGCGAGCGGCTCCGGGTGATACAGCACACCCGCGCGAACGAGGACGGGCGTGATCGCGGCCACGAGGAGCGCCGCGAACCACGTCCATGGCCTGGCCGGAAAGAGCGCTCGCGCCAGCAGCCCAGACAGCACAACGATTCCGAGCACGCACAGCGCGCTGAAGTACTGGACGGCGTGCTCCGGCTTCGTGAATCCCGCGTGCTTCGCGACCCGCTGGATCTGGCCCGCGACCACGAAGAAGAGCGGCGGGTTGTGCCAGACGTCCGTCTCCGACGTCTTCGGCAGCCGGTGCTCGTCGGTGACGACGTTCGTGTACTGCCAGCTCGCGTACGCGTCGTAGCTCTGAAGCCAGGGATACTGCGCCGCGTTCCAGAGCAGCACGGCGAGCGTGACCGCGAGCACAGCCGCCGCCGCGAACAGCGGAAGACGGCTCGAGTGGATGCGGGGAATGGCCTTCAGCACAGCACTGCGGTGGAGATTCATAACAGGGCTGCCCGCAGCGATCGGCGCGCATTAGACTCGCTCCCTTCGAGTGCTGAGCTTCGGCGTCACGGTTCTTCCCGACCCGCCGGCGAGCCGGGTGGTCGAGCTGCTGTCGATCGCCGAGCAGCACGGCTTCGAGTACGGCTGGACGTACGACTCGCACATCCTCTGGCACGACCCGTATCCGCTGCTGACGATGGCTGCGCTCGAGACGTCGACGTTGAAGCTCGGGCTCAACGTCACGAACCCGGGCACACGCGAGCCGACTGTGACCGCGAGCGCGTTCGCGACGCTGCAGGCGATCTCGGGCGGGCGGATGGTGATCGGCATCGGCCGCGGCGACTCGGCACGCCGCACGATCGGGCTCAAGCCCGTGAAGGTCGACGAGTTCGAGCGCTCGACGGCGATGATCAAGGAGCTCGACGAACGGCCGCCCGGTGCGCTGGAACGACTTCGACGTCCACATCGAGTGGGCGCGGGGCCAGCCCGAGATCCCCGTCTACATCGCGGGCTACGGACCGCGGGTGCTCGCCGTTGCGGGCCGCATCGCAGACGGCGTCATCATCCAGCTCGCCGACCCGGAGATCATCGAGTGGATCGTCGGGCAGGTGCGCGCGGCGGCGGAGGAGGCCGGGCGCGATCCGTCCGAGATCAAGGTCATCGCGTGCGCGCCGGCGCACGTGTCCGACGACATGGCCGACGCGTGCGAGCAGGTGCGCTGGTTCCCGGCCATGGTCTCGAACCACGTCTTCGACCTGCTCGCGAAGCACGACAAGGCGACGCTGCCTGCGGCGCTCACCGACTACGTCGAGCGCATGCAGCGGGAGCAGTACGACTACTCAGAGCACAGCCGCGTCGGCGCCGAGCACGGCCAGCAGGTGTCGGACGAGACGTGCGAGCGCTTCTGTGTCCTCGGCACGGCCGAGCAGCACGTCGAGAAGCTGCGGCGCCTCGAGGCCGCCGGCGTCGACCAGTGGAACATCTACCTCATGACCTCGGGCCAGGAGGACGCTCGAGGTCTACGGCCGGAGATCATCCCGGCCGCGACAACGCGCGTACTGACTCGCTCAAGGCCGAAAGTGCACCTTCGAACGCTCGCCGAACGCTCCATGTCAGGCAGACGCTCACGTGTCAGGTCGATGACGAGGGAGTGCTTCGTGTCAGCCGAGGTCGGGCAGCCGCTTCAAGATGGCAAGACGAAGTGCGCTGCGAGCGACCGACTCGAGCGCCAACACCGGCAAGGCGGCATTCGCCGTCACCGTAAGGCGCCGCTAAGCGACGGTGACGGGCACGCGCTGGACGGCGTTGTTCGCGTAGCCGCCGAGGTTCCAGGACGGCTCGAGCGGCTGCTCGTTCCCGGCCGCGTCGCGGGCACGGCAGCAGAGCTCGTGCTCGCCCTCGGTCGCGTTCCACTCGAACGTCCACCGTCGCCAGGCCCACGGCGAGCCGACGTCGTCCTCGACCTCGGCCGCGCTCCACCTGTCCCCGCCGTCGGTCGACACGTCGACGGCTACGAGCTCACCCAGGCCGGACCAGGCGCGGCCCTCGAGCAGGCACGGCCCGGGCGAGACGAACCGCCGCCGCGTAGGGAACTCCGGGAAGCCGGGCGGCGCCATGAGCGACCTCGGCAGCATCCGCGACAACGGCTCGCCGGCCTCGTCCTCCTCCTGTCGCAGCCGGTACGACTGTGACTGTTGGTAGCCCTCGAATGGCCGGTCGACGGCGGTGATGCGCGTCAGCCACTTGACGCTCGTCATCCCGTACCACCCGGGGACGAGCAGCCGAAGCGGGAAGCCGTGCTGTGGGAGGAGCGGCGCGCCGTTCATCTCGTAGGCGAGCAGCACCTCGGGCCGGTGGGCGTCCATGCGGGAGAGGCTGCGCTGGTATGCCTGCTCGATGCCTCCTTCCAGCCCCTGGTCGAGGCCGGTGAACACGAGCTCCACCGCCTGGTCGGTCACCCCGGCCTCGGCGAGCAACGCGCGCAGCGGCGTCCCGCGCCAGCGGGCCGTGCCCACGGCCTCGTGCAGCCACGGCTGGCTAGAGACGTGTGGCTCGATGAGCACGCGGCCGTTGCCCGCGCATTCCATCGTCACCGCGAGCTCGACTGCCGGACGGGCGCGAAGCTCCGCGAGCGAGAGCGACAGCGGGGCGGCGACGAGCCCATCGACCTCCAGCGTGTACTCGGCCTCGTCGACGTCGGGAATGTCGTAGTGGATGAGCAGGTAGTGGAGCCCAGCAGGCGTGATCGGGTGGCGCAGTGCCTCGAGCGGCATGGCGTGGTTCCTGGCCGCGAGACGCAGCTCCTCGAGACTGATCGGCGTCTCGACGTCGCTCATCTCGCCGCCTTCACCTCGGCCCAGATCCGCTCCCGGGCCGCTGTGCCCTTCGGGGTGAGATTGCTCGGCTGGAGTCGCCTGAACGTCGCGGCAGGCGGGAAGACGTCGGGGTTCCGGAAGACCGTTGGCGCGAGAATCGGGGCGAGCAGGGAGCGCCTCACCGGCGAGCCGAAGTACGTGTAGAGGCTCTCCATCGCGCTGATCTGCGGCTTGAACACGAAGTCGATCCACGCGTGCGCTGCTGCGGGATTCGGCGCTCCTTTCGGGATGACATGCGCGTCGACCCAGAGCTCACCACCCTCCTTCGGGACGACGTAGTCGGCGGCGCCGTTCGGCGCCCGCGCAATCACGTAGGCGCCGTCACCGTTCCAGCCCATGCCGCCGAACGCCTTGCCCGAGGCGATGTCTGCCGAGTACCGGCGCGAGTCGAACGAGCGCACGAACGGCCGCAACGACAGCAGGAACCTCCGCACGCGCTCGAGCTCCCTCTCCGACTCCGTGTTGAACGAGTAGCCCAGCATCACCGCGACCGACCCGATCACCTCGGTGGCGCCGTCGAGCAGGGTGAGCTTGCGCGGGTACCGCTCGAACAGCGCAAAGAACTGGGCCCACGAGATGGGTCGCTCCCTGATCTTGTCGGTCCGGTACATGAAGCCCGTGGTGCCCCAGTCCTTAGGCACGGACCAACGGTCGTCGGGGTCGTATGGAAGGCCGAGGAACCTCGGGTCGATGGTCTTTCGGACGTTGCGCAGGAGCTTCCAGTCGATCCGGTGCAGGAGCCCTTCCTCGGCGAGCGTCGCCACCATGTACCCGGTCGGCGCGGCGAGGTCGTAGCCGCGCGCCCCGCTCCGGAGCCTCGCCAGGAGCGCTTCGTTCGACGCGTAGTACGACTTGCGGACGGCGATGCCGGTTGCCTTCGTGAACGCGGAGTACGTCTCCGGGCTCACGTAGTCGATCCAGTTGTAGTAGTGGAGCGTCCGGGCGGCCGGGCGGGCAGGCGCTGCCGGCGCGCGAGGCGGAGAGGGCGAGCGCCGCACCCGCCGCGAGGACGCCTCTGCGGTCGTATGTCCGCATCTCTAGGAGGGTCTGGCGGAACGGTGCTCGTCGCCGGGGCGCGCTGGAGTTGCGATGCAAGGACGCAGGGAGCCCGCGTACTGAACAAGTACGTGGGCGACCGAGGACGCCGCAGCGCGGCCTTCCAGCGCGATTCCGGCGCACAGTCACTGTTTCGCCAGCCCTCCTGTGCGCGAAGTCTGCCGCAGGCCGCTACTTCAGGTCGGCGAGTATCTCACCTGCAGCGCGCTCACCAGACTCCACGGCGCCGTTGAGGTATCCCTGGAAGTCCTGTGATGCGGCGTGCTCGCCCGCAAAGTGGCAGTTGCCCTGCCGCCGACCTTCCATGCCGGCGAACTTCGTGTACTGGCCGACCTTGTAGAACGAGTACGAGCCCTTCGTCCATTTGTAGCCCGGCCAGAAGTCGAGGAACTCGAGGCCGTTCCACTCGTCGGTGATCCCGGGCAGCACGGGCTCGATCTGGGACAGGAACTGCGTCGCGCTCGGCGGCGCCTTGGCGATGCTTCCCCCCGTGTAGTCGACGAGGATGCCGCGCTGGCCGGGTTGCGCTCGGGTCACGTCCCAGGTTGCCTGGTAGCCCGTGTCCGCATACGTGTCGCCGTTGCAGTCGAGCGTGTGCCAGTGGCGGGTCGAGAACTGGAGGTGAAGCTTCGAGTTCGCGCCCATCCCTTGCTCCTCGATCGCGGTCACCTTCAGCGGCTCGAAGCCGGCGTTCGAGAAGTTGACCGAGGATCGGAGGATCGAGAAGGGCAGCGCAAGCACGACGCGATCCGCCGTGACTGTCTTCGTGCCGGGTGTGCGGAAGGTCAGCGTGTACGTGCCGCCGCTGAGCTTGATGGCCACCAGCTCGTGCTCGAGCTTCACGCGCGAGCCCAGCTTCGCGGCGAGAATCCGCGGGATCTGGTCGTTGCCTCCGCGGACGTGGTACTTCTCGTTCGAGGCCCCGAAGATCCGGAACTTGCCCTGGCCCGCGTAGGCGAGCAGGTAGAGGAGGTTGAGCGAGCTCTGCTCGCTCGAGTCGCCGCCGTACTCGATCGTGTATGCGACGTCGAGCAGCTGGCCGAGCTTCGACGACATCCCGCCGGGGACGCTCTCCTCGATCCAGTCGACGATCGACATTGCGTCCAGCTCTGCAGCACGCTCGGTGTGGGAGTCGAACAGCGTGGGGAAGCTCGCCTCGGACACGTCGCGGTGGAGCTTCTGGTAGATCGCGTTCATGTCCTGCGAGGCCTCGAGGTACGTGTAGGGCACCCCGTCGAAGAGGTAGAAGGGCTCGGTTCCATTCGGCTCTGCCCGAAGCAGGTTGTCGAGCTTGAGCCCCAGCTCCTGCGCAAGCTGACGGATCTGCGTGTGCCCGGTGTCGATGAGCTCGCCTCCGTGTTCCGCAACCTGACCGCCCGCGAAGTAGTCGCGCAAGGTCCAGCAACGCCCCCCGACGCGGTTGGAGGCTTCGTACACGATCGGATCGAGTCCTGCCTGGAGAAGCCTGTACGCGCACGTGAGGCCGGCCAGACCGGCGCCGACGACCACGACAGGTCCGGAGGAGGCTGCGCGGGCCGGACGGGCAAGGGCGGCGAGCCCTGCCAGACCACCTGCCGCAACGCCGGCTTCCCGCAGGAACTGACGTCGCGTCGTGCGGCGCTGCTCGATCACCTCCTGGACGGAGAGGCCCTTCTCCGCTGCTTCTGCGGCGACGGACACTGCATCGCGCAATCGTCGGGCGAGCTCGGTGCGAGCCATGTCGTCCCTCCTCGTGTCGCGTGTACCGGCTCTTGTAGTTCATTTCGTGCGGCGCGACAAGCCCGCATACAATCCGCCCTTCACCCCGGCACGTGGCCACGAGAGAGACGACCGACACCGAGCGGATCCTCGCCCAGCGCGACCGGTTCGTCGCGCGCGGGATCGCCGCCTCCGCAGATCGTCGTCGCCCGCGCCGAGGGAGCCCGCCTCTGGGACGTCGACGGCAAGAGCTACGTCGACTTCGCGGGCGGTATCGCATGCCAGAACACGGGGCACGGCTTCCCGCCCGTCGTCGCCGCCGATCCATGAGCAGGTCGATCGCTACCTCCATCAATGCTTCATGGTCGGCGTGTACGAGCCGTACATCGAGGTCTGCAAGCGGCTCGCGGAGCTCTCACCGTGCGGCAGAGGCGAGCAGCGCTCGATCCTCGTCAGCTCGGGCGCCGAGGCGATCGAGAATGCGGTGAAGATCGCCCGCGCTGCCACCGGGCGGCCCGCGGTGATCGTCTTCGAGAACGCCTTCCACGGGCGGACGCTGCTGACGATGACGATGACGGCGAAGCTCGTCTACAAGAAGGGTTTCGGCCCTTTCGCGCCCGAGGTGTACCGGTCGCCAGGCCCGTACACGTACCGCGGCGTCTCGAGCAACGCCGCCCTCGAGGCGCTCGAGGACCTCTTCCGCTCCGACGTCGACCCGGAGTCGGTGGCCTGCGCGGTGCTCGAGACCGTGCAAGGTGAAGGCGGCTTCATACCTATGCCCATGGACTTCCCGGGTCGTCTGAAGGAGCTGCTCTCGTCGCACGGCATCCTTTACGTCGCCGACGAGGTGCAGTCGGGCGTCGGCCGCACCGGGCCCGTCTGGGCGATCGAGCACTACGGCGTCGCGCCGGACATCGTCGTCTCCGGGAAGTCGCTGGGCGGTGGGTTGCCACTCGCCGGCGTCACGGGAAAGGCGGACGTGATGGACAGCGTGCACCCCGGAGGGCTTGGCGGCACGTTCGGCGGCAACCCGCTGTCCTGTGCCGCTGCGCTCGCCGTGCTCGACGAGGTTGCGACGCCGGAGTTCCGGGCCCGTGCGGACGCAATGGCCGAACGGCTTCGCACGGCGCTCGACGCCATCGCCGCCAAGGTGCCGGCTGTGGGCGAGGTACGCGGTCTCGGCCCGATGCTCGCCCTGGAGCTCGTCACCGACAGCGAGACGAAGACGCCGGACGCCGAGCTCGCGAAGCGGACCATCGATTTGGCGCGTGAGCGCGGACTCATCCTGCTCGGCTGCGGCATGTACGGCAACGTCTTGCGGCTGCTGCCGCCGTTGATCGAGGCGGACGAGGAGATCGACGAGGGGCTTTCGATCCTGGAGGGTGCGCTTGTCGACGCAAGCGCAGGAGCTTCCTAAGGAGGCCGAAGCGCAGGCCGGCGAGGCCGACGTCCGCCTGATCGCGGTCCGCAAGACGTTCGGGGACGTCGTCGCCGTCGACTCGATCGACCTCGAGATCCTGCGCGGCGAGTTCTTCACGATGCTCGGGCCGTCGGGCTCCGGCAAGACGACGACGCTGCGCCTGATCGCCGGCTTCGAGCAGCCCGACTCGGGCCAGATCCTGCTCGGCGGCGACGACGTCGCAGGGAAGCCGCCGTACGACCGCGACGTCAACACCGTCTTCCAGGACTACGCGCTGTTCCCGCACATGACGGTCGCCCAGAACGTCGAGTACGGGCTCCGCGTGAAGCGCGTTCCCAAGGAGGAACGACGTACGCGCGTCGCGGAGGCGCTGCAGACCGTCCGCATGCCGGAGTTCGGCGCCCGCAAGCCGGCGCAGCTCTCGGGTGGCCAGCGGCAGCGCGTCGCGCTTGCGCGGGCGCTCGTCAACCACCCTCGGGTGCTGCTGCTGGACGAACCGCTCGGTGCGCTCGACCTCAAGCTCCGCGAGGAGATGCAGATCGAGCTCAAGCGGATCCAGCAGGAGGTCGGCATCACCTTCGTCTACGTCACGCACGACCAGGACGAGGCGCTGACGATGAGCGATCGCATCGCCGTCTTCAGCCATGGCCGCATCGACCAGGTGGGAATGCCGGTGGAGGTCTACGAGCACCCGGGAACGGAGTTCGTCGCGGGCTTCGTCGGCGTCTCGAACATGCTCGAGCGCAACGGACGACGCTTCACCGTGCGACCTGAGAAGATCCGCCTTCTCGCAGAGGGCGAACAGCCCAAAGCGGGAGAACAGACGGAAAGCGGCGTTCTGCGGGAGGTGGTGTATCGGGGCTCTGTGACGCGGTACATCGTCGAGCTCGACGCGGGCGGTGTGCTCACCGTCGTCAAGCAGAACGTCGGCGACATGGGGGAAGAACGGGGTCGGCCGGTGCAACTCGCCTGGCGACCCGAGCACACGTACGTCATCGAACAACGGGGGGAAAGGGAGGGCATCGAATGAAGAAGGTGCGAAGGAAGCACCTCGGCTATACGTCGCTTGTCGCCGCCGTGGCGGCCCTTGCGTTCCTCGCCGCAGGCTGCGGTGGGGACGGCGACAGTGAAAGTGCATCCGGCGACTGGCAGCTCCCGGGCCTCGGCTCGACGCTCGAGGAGATCCAGGAGAATGCGAGGAGCGAAGGCGAAGTCAACATCGTGCAATGGCCGACGTACGCGACGCTCGTCGACGAGTTCGCTGCGGAGACCGGCTGCGAGGTCAAGACCAAGGACGCCGGCACAGGCGACGAGATGATCACGCTCATCCAGTCGGGCGAGTACGACGGCGTCTCGGCATCGGGGCACACGAGCGTGCGGCTGATGGAGGCCGGCGACGTAGCCCCGGTCAACCCCGACCTGCTGCCGAACTACGCAGACATCACGGAGGGCATCAAGGACAAGTCGTACAACTCGAAGGACGGCGAGCCCTACGGCGGCCCGCACGGACGTGGGCCGAACTACCTGATGTTCCGGACCGACGAGGTGACGCCGGCCGCCGACAGCTGGTCGGTGGTCTTCGACCCGGCGACGCCGTACAAGGGCAAGATCTCGCTCTACGACGACAACATCTTCCTCGCCGACGCTGCGCTCTACCTCAAAGCGACGCAGCCGGACCTCGGCATCGAGGATCCGTATCAGCTGACACAGGAGCAGTTCGATGCGGTCGTCGACCTGATGAAGAGCACGGCGCCGAACGTCGGCGAGTTGGGTGGTCCGACTACGCGAAGCAGGTGCAGTCGTTCAAGAACAAGGACAGCGTCGTCGGCACCGCGTGGCCGCTCCAGTACAACGTCCTCAGGCGGCGGAGAACGAGCCGGTCGAGGTCGTGAAGCCGAAGGAGGGCACAACGGGGTGGTCTGACACGTGGATGATCGCGTCGAACGCCCAGAACCCGAACTGCATGTACCTCTGGATGAACCACATGATGTCTCCGGAGGCACAGGCGATCGCCACCGAAGGCTTCGGCGAGGCGCCCGTCAACCTCGGGGCGTGTGACCTCACGAAGGACCCGAACCACTGCGACGCGTACCACGCAGCGGACGAGGAGTGGTGGGAGGACGTCTACTACTGGGACACCCCCCGGGAGGACTGTGGGGACGACGACGATGCGACGACGTGCGTGACTCAGCAGGACTGGCGGAACGCATGGACGGAGATCAGGGGCTAGCGAAAGAGCACAACCCTTGATCCTGTGACGTCGGTTTCGCACGGAGAGCCGCCGCCCCGGCAGAGGCCGGGGCGGCGGCTCTCGACGTTCTTCCACCGCCATCCCCGCGTGTCGCTCGGCGCGCTGCTGGCGGCGCCGCTCGGCTGGCTGCTGATCGGCTATCTCGGCTCGCTGTTCGTGCTCCTGATGGCGGCGTTCTGGGACACCGACGTCTTCACGGCCGAGATCGTCCGTACGTTCACCCTCGACAACTTCCAGCGCATCTTCGAGCAGGACGTCTACCGCGACGTGGCCTGGCGCACGATCCAGATGGCCGCGCTCGTCACGGTCGCCTGCGCCGTCCTCGCGTTTCCCATCGCGTACTACATGGCGCGTGTCGCATCGCGGCGCACGCGGACGATCCTCGTCGTCGCGGTGCTGACGCCCCTCTGGGCCGGCTACCTCGTAAAGGCGTACGTGTGGCGCACGATCCTCTCGGACAACGGCGTCATCAACTGGCTGCTCGAGCCGCTCGGGCTCCAATTCGACGGATACTCGACGGTCGGCCTCTGGCTCGTCTTCACGTACCTCTGGCTGCCGTTCATGATCCTGCCCATCTACGCCGGCCTCGAGCGCATCCCGGACTCGCTGCTCGAGGCATCGGGGGACCTCGGCGCCCGCTCGGCGCGGACGTTCTTGAAGGTCACCCTGCCGCTCGTCTTCCCCGCCGTCGTCGCAGGCTCGATCTTCACATTCTCGCTCACGCTCGGCGACTACATCGCGCCGTCGCTCATCTCGAACCAGCAGTTCATCGGCACCGTCATCTATGCCGAGCGGGGCGTGAACCTCCCGGTCGCCGCCGCCTTCACCTTCGTGCCCATCGTGGTGATGACGGCGTATCTCATCGCCGCTCGCCGACTGAAGGCATTCGAGGCGCTGTGACCGAGTCTCGCCTGACGCGGGTGCTACTGCGGCTCGGCGCCGGCCTGACGCTCGCGTTCATCTACATCCCACTGATCCTCGTGGCGGTCTATGCCTTCAACGAGAGCGTCACGCAGGGCTGGCCGATCGAGGAGCTCACGACGAGATGGTTCAGCGTCGCGTACCACAACCCGGACGTACGCGACGCGCTCTGGATGTCGGTGCGCGCTGCTCTTGGGGCGACGGCGGTCGCGCTCGTGCTGGGGACGCTGCTCTCGCTGGCGATGGCGCGCTTCTCGTTCTTCGGGCGCGACACCGTGACGCTGCTGGTCATCCTCCCGATCGCGCTGCCAGGCATCATCACCGGGCTTGCTCTCCAGACGACATTCACGACGGTCGACATGAGCCTACGGCCTGCGGACGATCATCATCGGCCACGCGACGTTCTGCATCGTCGTCGTCTTCAATAACTCGGTCGCGCGCCTGCGAAGGCTGCACGGGAACCTCGAGGAGGCGTCGAAGGACCTCGGTGCCGACTCGTGGCAGACGTTTCGCCATGTGACGTTCCCGCAAATGCGGACAGCGCTCCTCGCGGGCGGTCTCCTTGCGTTCGCGCTCTCGTGGGACGAGGTCGTCGTCACGATCTTCACGTCCGGCGCGGAACAGACGCTGCCGATCTGGATCTTCGCCAACCTCTTCAAGCCCGTTGAGCAGCCGATCGTGAACGTCGTGGCACTCTTCGTCATCCTCGTCTCGATCATTCCGGTCTGGATCGCTACCCGGCTCACGGACGAGTCCCGCGGCGTTCCGGGCGGGCGCGGGTAATGGCCCGTCTGGCAATCATTATCGGGGTGCTTGCGTTGGCTTGGCCGATGGCCGGCATCGGATCCGAGTCGGCGCAGCTGCAACAGCGAATCGGCAAGCCGGAAGGGTCGCTCGTGCTGCTCCAGTGGCCGGGGTATTCGCACCCCTCGTTCGCGGGTGACTACGAACGGCGGACAGGTTGCAAGATCACGCGGCGGGACGTCAGGACCTCCGCAGGACTTCGTGGACCTGATGCGACGGGGGCCCTACGACCTCGTCTCCGCGTCCGGCGACGTCAGCGGAGAGCTCATCGCCCGCCGCTACGTCAAGCCTGTGAACGTGAAGCTCATCCCGGGCTGGCAGCAGCTTGCGCCGGCGTTTCGCTCGCCCGCCTACAACACCGTTCGCAACGTCCACTACGGCGTCACGGTCCTGTGGACGCCGAACGAGCTCCTGTCCCGCTCCGATCGGGTGAAGCCGGCCCCGGTCTCCTGGCGGGCGGTGTACGACGACCGATTCCGCGGCAAGGTCTCCGTTCCCGACAACCCCATGCAGGTGGCGGACGCGGCGCTCTACCTGAAGGCGCGCGAGCCGAGGCTCGGCATCCGCGACCCATACGAGCTCACCCCCCGCCAGTTCGATGCCGCGGTCGCGCTGCTCCGCCGCCAGAGGCCTCTCGTTGCGCGCTACTGGCAGTTCGCGAGCGAGCAGATCCTCGACTTCCGCACGGCGACGGCGATCGTGGGCGCGAGCTGGCCGTACCAACACCACGTGCTGACGGCGGAAGACGTACCCGTCCGCCGGCGAGTGCCCCGCGAGGGCGCTACGGCGTGGGCGAACAGCTGGCTGCTCGCACGGCGGGCGCGACACCCGAACTGCGCGTACCTGTGGATGCGCCACGTGCTGGCGGCAGACGTCCAGGCGTCGCAGTCACTCCTTCTGCGCGAGTCGCCGGTCAACCCTCTGGCGTGCCCGATCATGGACGCGACCGAGGAGGGCTCCTGCGCTGTGTACTACGGGTCGGCGCCGCCCGCCTTGCTGCGCCGCCTCGTCTTCTGGAAGACGCCGAGCGCGCGCTGCGGGTTCGGCGGTCGCACGGACTGCGTGCCGTACAAGCGCTGGCAGCAGGCGTGGGCGAACGTCGTCGGTTGATAATGAGGCTCGAGGCTACGGCGAGGAGGTCGTGAGATGGCTGTGACGGTGGCGCAACACAAGAATCTCGTCGGCGGCGAGTGGGTGGACGCCCTCGACGGCCAGACGATGGAAGTGCTGAACCCCTCGACGGGCGAGGTCATCGCCGAGGTGCCGCGGTGCTCCGAGGCCGACGTCGACCGTGCGGTCGAGGCCGCGCGCAAGGCGTGGGACGAGTGGCAGGAGAAGACGCCGAAGGACCGCATGGAGCTCCTGCTGGCTCTCGCGAACGTCATGGAGGAGCACGCGGAGGAGCTGTGGCAGCTCGAGTCGCAGAACGTCGGCAAGCCGGCCTCCATCGCAGTCGACGAGATCCCGTTCTCGGTCGACAACCTTCGCTTCTTCGCCGGGGCGGCGAGGAACCTCGAAGGCAAGTCGGCCGCGGAGTACGTCGAGGGCTACACGTCGATCATTCGCCGCGAGCCGCTCGGCATCGTCGCCGGCATCACGCCCTGGAACTACCCGTTGATGATGGTCGTCTGGAAGCTCGGCCCGGCGCTCGCGGCCGGCAACGTCCAGATCCTCAAGCCCGCGGAGCAGACGCCACTGACGACGCTTCGCTTCCTCGAGCTCGCCCAGGACGTGCTGCCGCCGGGCGTCGTCCAGGTGCTCACCGGCGACGGTGTGCCCGTCGGAGACGCTCTCGTCAAGCACCCGGACATCCGCCTCGTCTCGCTCACCGGCGACATCGAGACCGGAAAGATCATCGCGCGCAACGCCGCGGACACGCTGAAGCGCGTGCACCTCGAGCTGGGCGGCAAAGCGCCTATGGTCGTTCTCGACGATGCCGATCCGGAGACGGTCGCGGAAGCGATCAAGGTAGGCGGCTACTGGAACTCCGGCCAGGACTGCACCGCCTCGTCGCGGATCCTCGTCCACGAAGGCGTCTACGACGACGTGCTCGCCGAGTCGGTGAAGGCGGTCGAGGCGATGAAGGTCGCCGATCCGGCCGAGGGAGAGGACGTGGACATGGGCCCTGTCATCTCTGCGGAGCACCACGAGCGCGTGCTCGGGTTCCTCGAACGGGCCGTCGACGCCAAGGCGACGGTCGTCACCGGGGGCGGCGCGGTCGGTGACCGCGGGTTCTTCGTGCAGCCGACGATCGTCACGGATGTAGACCAGGACTCGGAGATCGTGCAGAAAGAGGTCTTCGGGCCGGTCGTCACCATGCAGCGCTTCTCGTCGGACGACGAGGCGATCGCGATGGCCAACGACGTCCGCTACGGGCTCGCCGCGTCTGTCTTCTCGCAGGACGTCGGGCGGGCGATGAAGGCTGCCGCGAGGCTCGAGTTCGGCACGGTGTGGGTCAACGAGCACCTGTTCCCGCTCTCCTCGGAGATGCCGCACGGCGGCTTCAAGGAGTCGGGCTACGGCAAGGACATGTCCATCTACTCGATGGAGGAGTACACCCGCATCAAGCACGTCGCGGTGAAGTTGGCATAG
>CAWHNJ010000004.1:0-99794 GCA_963830835.1 uncultured Actinomycetes bacterium
GGCCTCGTAGGCGACCCGAAGGTCTCGCTCGGCGGCCTCCGCATCGCGGGCCAGCAGCTCGACATCGGCTGAAACAAGCGACATGCCCGCAACCCACACATTCAATCCGAGTTCCTCGAAGAGCGATCGGCCTTGTTCCAGAAGGCCTCGAGCCTCGCCGAAACGGCCACACATCCGTGGAGCCCGCCGAGGGAGACGAGGAACGCGGGCCTCACCACCGGGTTCTCCGACGTCTCCTCCAGGACTGATGACACCGACGGATGGCCTCCGGCACCGGCGTCGGGCCGTAGTAGAGCGCCATGGCAAGGCGCATCCGCGCCCACGTCGCCTCACGGGCGTCACCGACACGCTCGGCGTACATGATTGCGCGTCCGACCGCCAGCTCCTGATCCTCCACCGGTACATCATCCAGTGACTTCAGCGATCCGCCTCCACGCTTTGGCAACACCAAGATCGTCTCCCAGCGCGAATCGGCCATGACGTGCTCGGCGACCCGCTCAGATCGTCCACGCTCCATTCGGGGTCCGTGAGCGTCTGCGAACGCACGCTCGAGAACGCTCCGCAGCTCGAGCCGTCGATCGCCACTCCTGCGCCCGGCTTCTATCGCCTCGGTCAAGACAGCGTCGCCCGGACGAAGTCACCTGAAAACACCAGGGCGCTGCCCAACTCGAGCAGCAAATCGTCTCGCGTCGGGTCGTCCGTCGCCAGCAGAGCGGCGGAGCGACCGAGGAGGTTCGCTCCTCCAAAGACGTCTTCGCGCGCGAGCGCGCGCCGACCGGAGGCGATCAGGTGCGCGGCCGCACTGGCGCCGAGCCTCTGTGCCCGATCGTCCACCCGGCCCAGCTCACGGCGGTACTGGAACGCCTGCTCGAGGTGGTAGGCGAGCAGCTCGTCGTACTCGCCCGGCCGCTGCTCGAGCCAGGCGGCATAGCCCTCGTGCAACTCACCGCGCACCTGCTTGGGCAGCGCCTCGTAGGCCGCCTCGCGGATGAGTGGGTGACGGAAGCTAAAGGCGTCTTCCCCGTCGAAGGCCGCTCGGTGCGGTCGGACGAGGCACTTGTTCACGAGCGCCGTCAGGCACCGGGCGACGCCGTCCTGCTCCTCCGAAGCCGAGAGCTCTCCAAGGCCCCGCGATGGAACACGTTCCCCTCCACGGCCCCCCGCTCGAGCACCCGCCGCTCGTCCGCGCTCAGCTGGTCGAGGCGTGAGGCAAGCGACCTGGATCGTCGGCGGGACGCGCACGTGCGAGAGATCGGCCGCAGTCACCCGGCCGCCTTCCTCCAACCGGAGGAGCCCGTCGTCGATGAGCATGGAAACCGTCTCCTCGACGAACAGGGGATTGCCGGCGGCCGCGTCCCTTATGCGGGCGGTCACCTCTGCGGAGATCGCGGCCTCGCCAACGAGGTTGTGGATGAGCTGCTCCGAGTCGGGATCCAGAGGGACTCGAGAAAGACGGCGGTGGCGTTCCGCCTTCCTCCGCCCCAGCCCGGTCGAATTTCGAGCAGGTCGGGCCGGGCCATGCAGATGAGGAGGATCGGTGCGTCGCGCGACCAATCCGCGACGTGCTCGATCAGGTCGAGGAACGTCGGCTCGGCCCAGTTGAGGTCGTCGAAGACAACGATGAGCGGGCGCTTCCCGGCCAACGCCTCGAAAAGCTTGCGCACGCCCCAGAAGCCCTCCTCCGCTGTCCCGCCCGTCTCGGCGAGGCCGATGAGGCCGGCGACGCGGTCGGCGACGCGTTCCGCAGCTTGCTCGCCCTCGAGCTCGGCCGCGATCTTGGTACGGGCCTCGTCGGGAGTGTCCGCGTCCGTAATCCCGGTCGCCTGCTTGACGACGTCGAGCACCGGCCAGAAGGTGATGCCCTCGCCGTAAGGGAGGCAGCTTCCCTTTAGAACCATCGCTTCGCCCCCAATCGTCCGGAGAGCCTCGGCGACGAGCCGCGACTTACCCATCCCCGCCGAGCCGAGGATGGTGAAGAGATGGCAAATGCTCGCAGCGCTCGCGCGCGCAGCGCTGGAAGGCGTCGCGGAGGAGCGCGAGTTCCCGGTAGCGGTTGACCATCGGGGAGTCGAAGCGCCGGGCATGAGCCGGCATGCCGGGATAGACCTCGAGCAGGCGGTACGCGAGGACGGGCTCGCTCGTCCCTTTGAAGGTGAGCGGCTCGAGCGGCTCGGCCCGGATCGCGTCCCGTGCGAGCCGGAACGTCTCGCCCCGATGAGGATCTCGCCGGGGGACGCCGCACGCTCGAGCCGCTCGGCGATGTTCACTGCGGCGCCGCTGATGAAGGAGTCGTCGGCGGTCGGGTCGCCCGCGATGACCTCGCCGCTGTTGACGCCGGTGTGCACCTCGATGCGGACGCCAACGGTACGCTCGAGCTCGTCGTTCAGCGTCCCGAGCACCTCGCGTAGCTCCGCCGCTGCCCGCAAAGCGCGCAGGGCGTCGTCCTCGTGGAGGGCGGGGACCCCGAACACCGCCATCACCGCGTCGCCGATGTACTTCTCGACCCTGCCCCCGCGCCGCTCTACCGCCGATCGGGTCTCGTCGAAGTACCGTGTCATGACGCGGCGCACCCGCTCAGGGTCTTGGGACTCACCGAGCGTGGTCGAGCCCGTGACGTCGCAGAAGAGCACCGTTACTGTCTTCCGCACCTGGAGCGGCCATGGGATTGCCACCGCGCGGCCGCTCCCGCAGGTCGTGCAGAACCGCGCCCGCTCGCCGTTCGGCTCGCTGCACTCCGGGCAGGGGCTCCCAGCGGGCGGCCCCCGCGTGGGCATGGTGGGAGCGGCCGGCGGAGGGCCTTCCACGCGGTCTGGAGCGCCGGCCGTGCGCGCCAAGGCAGGCGCCTTGCGCGGCTGCGCCCGTCTCTGCAAGATTCATCCTCCCCTCTGCTCGCGAATCACAATTGAGCAGTTTTGCCTCTGCTTTGCCTCTACTTGGTTCAATTGATCCTATAGGAAGTCTGCAAGGCTCAACTGGTCTGACATCGGAACTCGTGCGCTCGGGGAGAGGCCGCGCTCACCCCGGACCCCCTCCCACACGCATATAGAGGAGCTCTTCGATCTTTCCCGCCTGGTGCGCGAACTGCGCCACCCGAATCGGGTCGTTCATGCGCAGGGTCATGATCGCGAGGAGCGCGAGCGTCGCGCCGCCACCTACCCAGAGCACGGCGACGATCACGTGCCCCCGCCTTGAACCAGTCGTACCACGTCAGCGCAAGCATGCGCGCGATCCTCTAGCGCTCTCCGGCTGTCTCTCGAGAGGTCAGTCGAGCAGGAGACGGTCGACGACGTGTGGAGATCAGGCAGGGGTAAAACGGCCAGCGACTACGAGCCGTCGCCGAGCTCGACGGTCGTCACCGGCAGCTGCGGGAAGCGGTCGGCGATCGTGTCCGCCGCACCCTCCTCGAGCCATGAGGCGTCGTCGCCCTTGCGCAGCACGACGACGATCTCGTCTGCGTCGAACGTCCGAAGTGCGTCCTCCACCGCCAGCAGCGGATCCGAGTCGCCCGCCTCGGCTTCGACGCGCTCCGCGTCCTCGGCCGTCGCCTGAGCCACCTTTTCGGCCGTGCGCTCCGCCTCGGCTCTGGCGTCGTCCTCCGCGTTCGTCAGCCATTGCAGCCTCGACTGCTTCACGGCCGGGGTGACGACGTGGACCTCGCCCACATCGTCCCCGAGTCGCTCGTGGACCTCGGCGGGAACCTTCGGCACCGAGCTGACGACGAGGACGTTGCGCATGACGTGCTCTTATCCACTCCCGTTCTTCGAGAAACGGCCGAGCGCGGCGAGACCCGCCTTGACATAGGAGCAACGCTGGCCCAGGCGAGGGTTCTCTCTCCAACTACAGAGTTGTCTTTATCCCCGTCTGCCGCGGTCACTCGCCGCGCGCTAGTTCTCCCAACCGCTCGTGGTCGATGGCATGCACCAGCGCGTCCGCATGACGATGGACGAGTTCCCAGTCCGATTCTGCGGTGCGCCGGAAGACCCACGTCACCCGCAGTGACCAGTCCTGCTCCGGGAGGTCCCCGATCGTCCCGTGTTGTCGCTCGATGACGACGAGCACCGCCAAGTCGCCGGATGTGTAGGTCTCGACGACCTCGACCTTCGCCTCGCCGCCGCGGAAGAACTGCGCTAGAGCATCCAATGCTCCGTCTGAGTCGTCGAATCCTCGCACTGGGTCGCCACCGTACGGCGACATGAGCGTGTAGTCGTCCGCATGCTTGATCCGGGTGGCATAGCCCTCGATATCGCCCGAAATCAGGGCTTGCGCAGCGTCAGTTATCCGTTGAACGAGTGCGGCCAGCTCTTGGTCGGTGACTGTGCGAGACAAGGGCCCCCACCTCCCCGGCGTCGGATGTGCGCATGCTACGGACACGCGACAGCGGGAAGATATGCCGAAGGCCCGGGAGCCGTCGGGTCGACTAGGGCTGATCTATCGGGTCACTACAGAGTTGCCTTATATCCCCGGCTGGTTCTCGAGCGACGGTACGCTCGCCCACCGAATAGCCCTGCTTCTCGGCACCAGCAGCACACATGTGTCTTCCGGACGATCTGGATGAGGCAGTCAGGCGAGGAATCGTTCGATCTGGTCAAGCACGGCTTCCGGCGCGTCGAGCCATGGGAGGTGACCAGCGTCGGGAACGCTCGCGATGACCACGTTCTCGCCTTTTGACGCAATTGTCGCCCACGCGGACGCAACATCCGCCGTTACGAAGGCGTCGCGATCTCCGTGGACGAACAGAAGCGGAACCTCGAGTGCGGACCAGCGCTCGCCCAGCAGGAGCTCCTTGCGCACCCCGCCTGGCCCGACGGTGCGCCGGACGAGACTCAGCGCGCTATCGCGGTTTCGGCGGGTATGCGCAACGTCGACATCGAGGAGCTCGTCGGGCAGGTTCTCTGGATGCGCGACGAGCACTTGCCCCCAGAACTTGCGGTTCCCCTCACGTGACGGCCGCCCGAGCATGAGCCGTCCGATCGGCCTTCCGACGATGGGGGAGCCGAGGATACGAAGCGGCAGTGGAGCATCGCGAGTGACGCCGGGAGGATGTCCGGCGATGACGAGCCGACGGACACGCGACGGCTGGTCAAGCGCGAACACCGCCGACCACCAGCCTCCAATCGAGTTCGGAACGAGCGCGGCAGATCGGAGCTCGAGCCCGTCGAGGACGTCTCCGAGGAACGTGTTCGCGTGTCGTGCGAGATCGACGCCGTCGTAGTCGAACGGATCGGCAAGACCGTGGCCAGGACGGTCGATCGCGAGCACGCGATGGTGTCGGGCGAGCAATGGCATAAAGGGCACCCACTCGTACGCTCCGTCACCCCCGCCGTGCACGAGGAGAATCGGGTCGCCGTCACCGAGCTCGAGTATCTGCGTTTCGCCTTCTGACCAAGGGAGTCGGCGGACCTGAGTCTCAGGTGCAAAACGCGCGAGGAGGGCGTTCTGTGCCTCCTGAACCTCTCGGTCGAGCTCGTCGCTCGTCACGGCGCGAGTGTATGGGGCCTAGTAGCCGCAGGGGTCCCGTCAAGGGACATTCCCGCACACTGGCCCACGCGAGCGGCGACTCCCAGGATGTCGCCTCTGTCACCGCACGCCCGACGCCCGCCGAGGCGCCAGTGATGACGACGACGCCCATGGACGCTCACCCCGCCTGGTCGGCGGCCTTGTGAGCCGACTGCAGGAAGTCCGAGAGCGCCGCGACAGTGAGCGCGCCGGCTGCGATGCGAGTCGCCTTCGGGGCGGTGACGAGGCCCGCAGTCATCGACGACGCCACCCAGAAGCCGGTGCAGGCCGGGCACAGCAGCAACTGGCCCAGTGCCCGCCGCAGGCCTGTGCCACGCGGCGTCTCCTTGGGCGTCGTAACACCCTCCATTCCCTCGTAGCGCACGAACGGCGCGCGAATGACGCCGGTTACGGCATCGCTCGTCAAGAGCCGGCTGAGCTTGAACGTTCCCACGCCCAGCAGGACGAGGTCGCGGAAGCTGGGACGCTCGGGCAGCGCGCCCCGCTTGGCGGCGACGGCGAGCGGGGCGGCAAAGGTACTCACGTACAGGGCCAGCAGAAGCCCGTACGAACCGAGCGGCCGCTCCTTCTGCGACGGGTCCATGGAATGCAGGTGCCCGCGGGCCCGCCTCCGCAAACGCCGGTGGTTTACCGGTCTAGCTTGGGGGTTAGTAGACGCATCCCTGACCCGCCCGAGGGGTCGGTATCCCGAGGGTCCGGCCGCCCCGGACCCTCGGGAGTTACTCGAAGCGAACGGCGGAACAAGGAGGATCGCGCATGGACGACAAGACGAAGGGCAAGGCCAAGCAGGTTGAGGGCAAGGCCCAGGAGATGTGGGGCGATGTCAAGGACAAGGCCGACGAGGCCAAGGACAAGGTCTCCGAAGCATTGGAGGACGTCGAGGACAAGGCCGACGACCGTTTCGAAAAGGACGACGAGAAGACGACCAAGACCACGACGACGACCACGACGACCGAGCGCAGCTAGCGACTACTGGTAATCCGTCAGCGGCCGGGCTTGCCTGGCCGCTGACGCGAATGGACGGCGTTCGGGCGGCTGTCGACGATCGGCGTGAGCGACTCGAGCTCGAGAATGTCGAGCAACCGTCGTACGGGGCTGCCCGGTGGTGCTACGACGATGAGGTCGATGCCGACCCGATGGGCGGCCGCAGCCCAGCGGAAGAGCGTACGGACGCCGGCGCTGTCGATGAAGGGCACGGAGGTCAGGTCGAGCACGACGGTGGGCGACCGTCGTGCGGCGGCCTCGACGGCATGCTCCCACCGCGCGATCGTGGAGAGATCGAGCTCCTCACTGACATTGACGACTGGTGCTGCGTGTTCCATAAGTGCCCGTGAATTCTGGGTTCCCGACATCTCAGTCTCCAAACCGCCGTCGGTGAAGCGGCTAACCTCTCGCTAACCATGTCGATGCCTCACACCGGCCTTCGGCCCGGGTACGACACGGGAGCGTCGTGACGATCGATCACCCGACCCCCGGCGGGCTTCAGCTCATGGGCTGGCGACGGTACGCACTGGCCATTGCCTGCACCGCAGCCGGCATGGTGGGGACGCAGCTGCTCGCCGGCGAGATGTTCATGACGCCGCTCGTCGGCACGGTCGTTCTCATCTCCATCTTCCTCGGGATCGGTCCTGCTCACGTGGGCATCGCCGTCGGCTGGATCGGCCTTCTGCTCTACGTCGACCCACGGTGGGAGCTCTCGATCGAGGACACGAACGTCGCCCGTCGCTGGGCGGTCAGCCTCATCGTCGCTCTCGTCCTCGTCTGGATCGGCTGGAGCCTCCAGCGCCTGCGGAGAAAGGAGCGCGAGCGCGCGACCGAGCTGGAGCGCGAGACGGCAACGGCGAAGGACCTCCAGGAGCTCGCCACCGCGCTCGCGGCCGACGCCACCCCGTCGCAGGTCGCGCGCTCGCTCGTCACGTACATGCCCGGTTTGCTCGGCGCCGAAGGTGGATCGCTCGGCTTGATCGAAGGTGACGAGCTCGTGATCGTCGATCCGGGAGGTGACGCACGGACCGTGCTGCGCCCCGGGCTTCGCCTGCCGCTGTCCACACGCGCGCCGATCACGACGGCCGCGCGCTCGGGCAAGCCAGAGTACGCGAACAGCCGGGCGGAGCTCAGACGACGGTTCCCAGACGGGGCGCGCATGGTGACCTACGCGGCATCGTCGCTCTCGCTTCCGCTGCGCGTCTCCGGTCGCGTGGTGGGCTCGATGTCCTTCCCATTCTCACGCGCGCACGCGATCACCGAGGACACGATTGGCCTCGCCAACGTCGCGGCAGGGGCCGGCGGCCAGGCGCTCGAGCGCGCGCGGCTGCACGAGCTCGAGCAATCCGCGCGCCTCTACGCAGAGCTCGGCGCGGACCGCACGCGCCTCCTCCAGGAGGTCGCCGAGCGCATGAGCGCGGCGGGAACGGCCGCCGAGGTCGCACACGTCATTACCGAGCAGGCCACTGGTGCGCTCGCGGCGGACGGGGTGCTCGTGTACGCACTGGACACCGATCGTGAACAGCTGTCGCTACTGGCGCACGCAGGCGTCGTCGAGGACGTCGCCGAGGGCCGGCGGCTGCTGCCGCTCGCGGAGAGCACATGTGTCGCCGACGCGATCGGGTCAGGCGAGCCGATCGCGCTCAAGACGAGAGCCCAGTTCGTCGACCGCTACGGCGACGCGAGTCCCGGCATGTTCGAGCCGCACGAGGAGTCGGTCTACTGCTTCCCGCTGACGACCGGGACGCGGACGGTCGGCGCCGTGCACTTCGTCTACCGGGCGCCGACGTCGCTCGACTCCGGCACGATCGCCATCGCGAGCGCGATCTTCCAGCAAGGCGCCGTCGCGCTCGACCGAAGCCGCGGGTTCGAGGAAGAGCTCGCCACCCGCCGGCGCTCCGAGCGGCTCCAGGCGTTGACGGCCGGTCTTTCCGGCGCGCTCACGCCCGGCGACGTCGCCGCGATCTTCATCGAAGAGGTCGCGGGGTCGATCGGCGCGGAAGCGGCGGCGCTCAGCGTCGTCGACGTGGACACGAAGCAGATGTCTCCCCTCGCCTGGAAGGGTGTTCCGGACGATCTGATCGAGGAGCAGGGTGTGCCGGTGTCCGCCGATCGGCCCGGGGCGAAGGCGGTACGCCGGAAGCGAGCCGCCTACTACGAGGATCTCGAGGAGCTCGCAGCCGACTTCCCACAGTCTCGGGTGCGTGCCGAGGCCAGCGGGATGAGGACGTTCGCGTATCTCCCGCTGTGGGCGGCGGGCTCGGCGATCGGCCTCGCTGTGCTCGGTTGGCGCGAGCCGAACCGCCTTACCCAAGACGACAAGGCATTCCTCGAGGCGGTCGCTGCCCAGTGCGCCCTCGCCCTGGACCGTGCCCAGCGCTACGAAGGCGAGCGCCTCGTCGCGGAGACGCTGCAGCGCAGCGTCCTTCCCGAGACGCTCCCGTCGATGGAAGGCGTGCGTGTGGCGGCCGTCTACCTTCCGGGCTCCACCGCCGTCGACGTCGGCGGCGACTGGTTCGACACGCTGACGCTCGCCGATGGCCGAATGGGATTCGTCGTCGGGGACGTGGTCGGGAAGGGCGTCGAGGCGGCGGCGACGATGGCGCAGCTCCGGAACGGGATGCGCGCCCTCTGTCTCGACCGGCGGACGCCTGGAGAGACGGTGACGAAGCTCAACCATCTCCTCGCGAGCTACACGGACGTGCCCTTCGCGACGCTTGCCTTCGTCACGCTCGACCCGCGCAGCCTCGACGCGACGATCACGTCTGCAGGGCACCCGCCGCCGCTCATCGTGCACACGGACGGACGCGTCGACTTCCTCGAGGGGGGTGGAGGCCTGCCGCTGGGCGCCGACCCCGACACGTCGTACTCCGAGGGCCGGACGCGCCTCGAGGCCGGCGCTATCGTCGTCCTCTACACCGACGGCCTCGTCGAGCGTCCCGACCGGCCGATCGACGAGGGTCTCGATCTGCTGGCGAGCGCTGCGGCGGGAGCCGCGACGAAGGAGCCGGACGAGTTCGTGCACGCTGTCGTCGAGGAGCTGCTCGGCCCCGGTGCACGCGGCGACGACGTTGCATTGCTCGTGATCCGGCTGGACGCCGTGCCCCTGGAGCCGCTGGTGCTCACGCTCCCGGCGGAGCCGGAGTCGCTGTCGATCCTCAGAGCAGAGCTCTCGCAGTGGCTCGAGCATGCGGCTGTACCCGAGGTCGACGCGCGTGACGTCGTGCTTGCGAGCTGGGAGGCGGGTGCGAACGCGATCGAGCACGCGAACGCGCCCGCGGGTGCGACCTTCCGCCTGGATGCGGCGCTCACGGGCGACCGCGTGCGCGTGGAGGTGGCAGACTGCGGCCGCTGGAAGGAACCGCAGGCGCGTGAGGACCGCGGTCTCGGCATGCGCATGATCGAAGGGCTGATGACATCGGTCGACGTCGTTCGGCGTGAGACCGGTACACGAATCGTCATGGAGCGGCCATTGACCAGGGAGCCGGCGTGGAACGATGGATCGTCTTAGCGTCGTGACAGACGAGGTCGCCGGCGTGCCCGTGGCCTGGCTCGAGGGCCAGATCGACAAGCTCGCGGTCGAGCAGGCTCGCGCGCAACTCGATCCGCTCGCGGCGGCCGGCAAGCTCGTGATCGCGCTCGATCGCGTCACCTTCATCGACAGCGCCGGGCTGCACGCTCTGTTCGGGCTCGGGCACGTGGCAGACGCAAGCGGTGGCAGACTCGCCGTCTCCGTGCCTCCCACCTCGGCGGTGGCGCGGGTTGTGGAGATCGTGCGCCTTGCCGATGCGATGCCCGTGCGCGAGTCGGTGGAGGACGCGGCGATGGCGCTCGCCGAGGTTTCAGCCTTCGACGGCGGAGGGTAACGCTCACTCCACTGAAGCAAAAGGGGGTCGAAATGCCACCACGTGGAGTGAAGAAGGGGACGAAGCGTGCTCGCCAGTACGAGCACATCAAGGACTCGCTCGAGGACCGCGGCGTGAAGCGGGCAGAGGAGATCGCAGCCCGCACCGTCAACAAGGAACGGGCGCGGCACGGCGAGTCGCAGACGTCTTCACGCCTGTCCCGAACAGACATGTCGTCCGGGCGGCGTGGCGGCCAGCGCGCCCATCGCCGGTCGCCGCGAGGCCGGACGAAAGAGCAGCTCTACCAGGAAGCGAAGCGTCTCGGCATCGAGGGCCGCTCGAAGATGAACAAGCGTCAGCTCACGGCTGCTGTGAATCGGAAGCGCGGGTGAACGGCAACAGCAACGTCGATGCGGAGCGCGCAGGTTTCACCATCCGGTCGAAACGGGTAGTACGGTGTCTTCATGTCGGGCGGTGATGTCGGCGCGGGACAGCTCGGGTAACTCAGAGAGCGCTTCTTTCGGAGTCGCCGTGACCGAGGTCGTCGATGGGCTGGCGGTCGTCGACGTTCGGGGCGAGGCCGACCTTCATACCGCGCACGAGCTCCGTGCGGCGATCATGGATGCGATCGACGGCGGCGCGACGTCGCTCGTCGTCGACCTCAGCGATACGACCTTCATCGACTCGATGACCCTCGGCGTCCTGCTCGGCGCCGTCAAGCGGCTGAGGCCGGTCGGCGGCCGTGTGAGCGTCGTCTGTACAGACCCGAACATTCGCCGCATCTTCGAGATCACGCTGCTGGATCGGGTGTTTGCGCTGCACGAGAGCCGGGACGCGGCGCTCGAGGCCGACGTGACCCGAGGGCCCGCCACTTCGTGAACCCGCCGGAGCTGTCGGACCCGGACGAGCGCGTCATCGTCGAGTTCCCGGCGACGGCCGGGTACCGCGGTGTGGGCAGGCTTGTTCTCGGCGGTCTGTCCGCGCGGTTCGAGTTGCCGGTCGACCGCGTCGAGGATCTCCTGCTCGCGCTGGAGAGCCTCATGAGCCAGGAGCTGGCCGCCGACGTCGTGACGATGGAGGCGGTCGCCGCACCGGAGGGCCTACGCGCACGCGTCGGGCCGTTCGTGCGCTCCCAGGTCGAGGACGCGGCCGTCGCGCGCGTGCTCGACCCGCTGGTGGACGAGGTGACCGAGCAGGGCGGGCAGGATGGCTACTGGGTGGAGCTCGGCGTCTCCGCCGAGCGCACTGCGGGCGTCAGTGGATGACGGTCGAGACGGCATTCCTGCGACAGCTCGAGGCGTATCGGGCAGGCGACGAGTCGGCCCGCGACCAGATCGTCGAGCAATACATGCCCCTCGTCCGCAAGATCGCCTCCCGCTATGCGGGGCGTGGCGAGCCGCTCGAGGATCTCGTGCAGGTCGGCTCGATCGGGCTCGTGCTCGCGATCGAGCGCTTCGACGTCGAGCGGGGCGTGAAGTTCACGACGTACGCCGTGCCGACGATCGTCGGCGAGATCCAGCGCCACTTCCGCGATCGGGCGTGGGCCGTTCACGTTCCAAGGAGGATGAAGGAGCTCAGCCTGCGGCTGGCACGAACGATCGAGTCGGCGACCGCCGACCTGGGCCGGGCGCCGACCATCGCCGAGCTCGCCGCCGATACGGGGCTCGAACACGAAGAGGTCGTGGAGGCCCTCGAGACGTACAACGCGTACTCGACGAGGTCGCTGTCGCAACCGCTTGGTCTCGGTGACTCCGAGGACGGAACCGTGGAGGATCTGTTCGGCGGGCCGGAGCCCGGCTACGACGAGGTGGAGCACGGCGCCCTGCTCGAGACGGGATTGACGGCCCTCGACGAGCGTGAGCGCGAGATCGTCGAGCTGCGGTTCTTCGAGGGGTTGACCCAGTCTGAGATCGCCGCTCGCGTCGGCATCTCCCAGATGCACGTCTCGCGGCTCCTCCGCCGCTCGTTGGCCACGATGCGCGGCCGGCTCGAGGGCGCCGTGACGGAGCAGGGGCTATGAGCGCCACCGTCCGGCTCACGATCCCCGCCAAGGCGGAGTACCTCGTCCTCACTCGCCTCGTGCTCACCGGCATCGCCATGGAGGTACCGATGAGCGAAGTCGCGCTCGCGGATCTGAAGCTCGCCGTCACCGAGGTCTGCGGCAACGCGGTTCAGCACGCGTACATGGACGACCCTGGCGTCGTCCGCATCGTGTTCGAGGTCGAGCCGGAGGCGATCGAAGTCTCGGTGGAGGACGAGGGAGCGGGAGCCGGCTTCCCCGAGATCGACGAATCCGTGCTCATCGACGGTCCTGCCGAGAGCGGCATGGGGCTGGCCATCGTCCGGGCGGTCATGGACGACGTCGTCATCGACGAGGAATCCAGCCCGGGCACCGTCGTGCGCATGCGCAAGCAGCTCGCCGGCCAGGCCTTCTAGCGACGGGGCTAACGCTCCAAAGCCTCCTCGCGGCTCGTTCGAACGTCGAGCGCTGCGTCCAGTCCCGTGATCTCGAAGATCCGCCGGGCCGACGTCTCGGGCAGCACGGCGCGGAGCTCTCCTCCCGACTCGCGCACCCGTCGCAGGAGGCCGACGATCGTCCCGAGCACAGTGGAGTCGAGAAAGCTGACGGCGGTCAAGTCGAGCACGATCACCGCCGCACCGCTCTCGAGGAGACCGTGGAACGACTCGCGGAGTGCCGGCGCGTCGTAGAGGTCGAGCTCCCCGGCCAATGTCACGGCCACGAAGTCGTCAAGCCGCTCGACGCGTGGCCCGGGCGACATGTCGCGAATAATGAGGGATAGAAGCGGGGGACAGGATCGAGTCCCGTCCCCCGCGGAGTTGCTCTTAGCGTTCTTCGATGACTCTGTCGCCGCGGTCGTGCACGACGGTCTCACGGCGAACGCCGCCGAAGCCACCCCAGCTCGACCAGAACATCAGCGATATGAGTCCACCCGCGAGGCCTACGACCATGAGGATCACGCCGACGGTCGTCAGGTCCACCCCCTGGGCTTCCGCGGTCACCGCCCAGGTGAGGATGGCGCCGACGGCTATGAGGATGAGGCTCACTCCGATTCCCATGCGGACCTCCCAAGAGTCGATGTTGTGAGCGCTGTGTACCCGGCGCGTCTGGCTGTTACACACCCGAGCGAGGTTTCGGATGCCGGAACGCGGGTTAAGAGGCGACGACTTACGAGGATTTCGATCGGGCACGGCTGTCTCGTAAGGAACCAGGCGAGAGAGGTCACCGCCTGAAAGACGGGCTAAGGCCGCCGAGCGCCGCCCTCCGCGCTCGGCGTGCCGGCCCGCACTGGCGTCCAAGGGTCGGACACTAGACCTCGATCAGCGCGAAGTCCTGGTCCGTCACCTGCCGCGCCACGTTCCAGACGGGTACCTCGCCGATGCATGCGTGGGCCGTCCCGTGGTGGGCGTGGCCGTGGAAAACGGCGTCGGGACGGTGGGCGCCGATGGGGCCGGCCAGCCGTCTCGAGCCGAGGAACGCCCAGATGCCGGGCGGCTCCCCCGTCACTGTCGCGTCCGTCGGCGCGTAGTGGAGCAGGACGAGCCGTCGCTGGCAGCCGGCGATGGCCTCGAGGCCCTGCGCCAGCGCCTCCACCTCGCGCCCTGTCTCCGCGTACATGTCGCGGAGCAGCGGCTCGCCGAAGTCGGGGATCTCCGCGCCCTCGAAGCCGCCGACGAACCCCTTTGTCCCTGCCACACCCACCTCGATGCCGGCGACGTCGAGGATGACGTGGCTGCGCTCGAGGACGTGCACGCCGCCGTCGCCGAGCGCGCTCATCACCTCGGCCGAGCGGCCGCCGTGATGGTCGTGGTTGCCGAGCACGGCGACCACGGGGAGAGGAGCTGCCGCACGGCAGGCGTCGGCGAGCACGGCTGCCTCTTCGGGCAAGCCGAACGTCGTCAGGTCGCCGGCGAGCAGGATGACGTCGGCACGCTCGCGGACGTCCGAGAACGAGCTGGTGAGCCGTTCGCGGTGGTCCTCCGAAGCGTGAATGTCTCCCGCGGCCGCGATGCGAACCGGCGGCGTCATCGGGGATAGCTACCCGCGCGCGCGGTTCGAAGAACCTCGCGGCCGGGTAGAAGCCAGCGTGGGCTACCAACCCCCTGAAGGCCTCGTCGATCTCGTCGACTCGATGAAGCGAGCCGCCGGCGCATTCGCCGATGCGGAGACTCCGGCGGTGCTCGGTGGCGGGCTTGCGGCGTGGGCCCGAGGCGGTCCCGTTACCGACCACGACGTCGACTTCTTCGTCCGCGAGAAGCATGCCGACGCGGCTCTCCAGGCCCTGTCCGCGCTCGGTATGCGAACGGAGCGTCCCTCCGAGGGCTGGCTCCTCAAGGCCTGGGATGGGGACGTCCTCATCGACCTCGTTCACCACCCCGCCGGCCAGGCCGTCGACGACGGCATCTTCTCGCGGGCGACGCAGATGGACGTGATGGCGCAGCCGCTGCTCGTCGCGTCTGCGAGCGACATCCTCGCGTCGAAGATCCTCGCGCTCACCGAGCAGGATCCGAACATCCGTCCCGTGCTGGAGATCGCGCGCGCGTTGCGCGAGCAGGTCGACTGGGACTTCCTGCGCACCATGGTGCAGGACACGCCGTTCGGCGCTGCCATGCTCACGCTCGTCGAGCGCTTGGGCATCGTCCCCGCCGAGGCACTGGTGGGAAGCTGAGCGTTTTACGGTTCGGCGGGGCCGGGTACCCAGCCCTCGTGAATGTAGAGCCGCACGACGATCAGCGGCCGACGCTCGTCTTCTTCTCCAGCAGGCGTTCCGGTCCGGCACGTCGCATGGCGAGCCTCATCGCCTGGGTGCACGTCACCGAGAAGCATCGGCTGCGCGTGCTCGAGGTGGACGCGGACGCGAACGAGCCGCTCATGAAGGCGCTCGACATCGACACCGTGCCCGCCCTCGTTCTCCTCGGCGACGGCTCACGGGTGCTGGCGCGTCACGAGGGCCGTGCAACGGGTCGCCAGATCGAGCGGCTCATCCGGGCGCACGTCGCCTGAAAGCAACTCGTCGGAAACGCAACGGGCGGGCACGTAGGCCCGCCCGGGAAGTCAGCCGTTGCCCGTCCTCAGAGAAGCCAGATCAGCAGAACGACGATGAGGATGAGAGCGACAGTTCCTGCGCCGATGTACACGAGTCATCTCCCTTCTTCGAGATACCCATGCCTACCCGGCGCGTCGGGCCGGAAAACGGACGAGAGAGCCCCTCAGACCAGCCACCAGATGAGCAGCATGGCCGCCGTCAGCAGCCCCGCGACGACCCAGACGACGGTCGCGACGCTGCCGAGGATGACGAGCGGCGTCGCCCACCACTGGCCGCGGCGGGCGGCTTCGCCGACGGGCTCGTCGAGCTTTCCTGACTCATCTCGCACGACGGGGTCGTGTCTGTGCGCCATGCCGTTGGCGTTTCCGTTCCGGACGCACGCAAAACACCGCCTCAGTTCAGCGCGTAGGCGACGACGCGGACACCGGGCGGGCCGTCGAACGTCACGAGATGCCAGCCCTCGTCTCCGAGGGGCACCCGCGTCTCCTCGAGTCGCGACACCGTCTTCGCGCGGCTCGCGGCCGCCGTCTACCGAGATCCGCACCGGTCTCGGCCCGTCGTTGGTTCGCAGGAACAGCCGCAGGTCGACGCCGCCCTCGTTGTAGGCCCAGAGGGAGGCGTGCTCCGCCGACGTCACCCGACCCTCGCCGTCGTTCGGGCGCCAGCCGTCGCAGAACTGCGCGACGTCCGTCGGCGGGTCTTCGACGGGAGAGGGCGTCGGCGGCCCGCCTCCACGACGCGCCAGCAGCGTGACCGGGCCGTCTGCGGCCTGCGGCCTGTACCCGTGGCGCACGAGCGCCCGCCAGGCAAAGGCGGCCGTGTCGGGCACGGCGGGGTTGTCGCGGAAGAGCCCTCCGTGGAAGACGACGTTCGTGATGCCGAGGCGCGCGAGCAGCGCACCCGGCCGTCCCGTCCAGTCGCCGCAGTTGATCGAGGAGAGCTGCTTCGCGATCACGTCCGCTTCGACCGGTGCGAGCGTCGAGTACCCCTGCGGACGCTCGCGCGGAGCCTGGGTCCCGTAGTACATGTAGGCGCCCCCGTAATGGATCCCCGGCCGGAAGACCGGCACCTCGAGCACGCGCCCGGAAGGCCGGTCGCGGAGCGCGGAGTACGCCGCGTTGCCCTCGTCCGCTGCCGTGGCCTCGAACGTCGTCACGCGGAGGTCGACCAGGAGCAGGACGACGGCGACACCCGCGACCACGGTCGCCTGGTTGGGCATGTACCGGGGCAGCCTCGCCTCCGAGAGGGCATCGATCGCATAGGCGACGAGGGCCGCCAGCGCGAGGCAGGCAATGGGCATCAGCCGCTCGGGAACCCGCGGGTATCGCAAAGGCCAGACGACGAAGCGAACCGCCTCGTAGATGGGTGTCGTCGTCCCGAGAGCGAGCACGATCGGTACGAGGGCTCCCACGCCGAACAGCCCGGCGAGCCCGTACGACCCCCAGCGGACAAGCAGGACGAGCCCGGCGATCGCCACGAGCGGCGTCAGCCAGCCGAGAAACACGAACGTCTCCGAGCCGTGGCGGTCGTGTCGCGTGATGAAGTCGAGCCAGTCCGCCGAGAAGCGCGACACCTGGCGGAGCGAGCGGCCACCCTCACCGATCGAGCCATCGATCGTGAACACCCACACGAGCACGCCGGCAGCGACGGCGAGCACGACCCCCGCCGCCGCGGCGACGACGGGCCAGACCTCCCGCGACCGGATGAGGACATACGCGAGGTAGAACGGCACCGCGCCGAGCGCGAGGTGCACTTGTCCGGAGGCCGGGATCGACGCGATGGCGACTGCGGACACGAGCAGCCACCAGCGCGAGCCCCAGCGCGCACGCTCGAACGTCCACAGGGATAACGGCAGCAGGACGGATATCGGCGCGAGCAGGTGGCCGGCTGCCGTCTGCTCGAGCCGGTAGGGAGCGACCTCGAAGGCGAGCCCGCCGATGAGCGCTGCGCCGTAGCCGAGATCGAGCTCCCTCAGCCAGGCGAACGCGAGGAGGCCGGCGGCAACGAGCGCGAGCAGGACGAACGCGTTCCAGCCGACGACCACACCGAGCGCGCGCCAGAGCGGCCAGAACGACAGGCCGAACGGCCAGGCGGACGGGTTGAGCTGTGGCTCCGCCACAGGACGGAACGAGTACGGGTCGCGCCACGGATAGCCGCCCTGCTCGAGCTGGTGCCCGGGCAGCCAGAGGCGATAGGCGGACTGGAGATGGTCGCCCGGCCCCACCTCTCCATGGCCGGGCTCGCCGCCGGCGAGGAAGTCCGAATGGGCATGGCGCAGCGCCGGTGACACGGCGAGCAGCGCCGCGATCACGCAGAGAAGGACTGCGAGCCCTAGAGCTCCGCGGCGGCTTTCAGCAGAAGGTCGAAGTCCGGAACCCCATCGTGGCGCCAGGCCCCGCGCACCGTCCCGTCTGCTCCGATCAGGAAGGACGTGCGTTCTGCCACCTCCTGCATGCCTCGTACCTCTTGACCGATGCCGAAGCCCCGCACGGCCTCCGCGTTCCAGTCGGACAGGAGCTCCACGCCCTCGAGGTCGAGCGCCTGGCTCCACGAGTTGTGGGTGAACGGTGAGTCACGCGAGATCCCGTACGGCTTCACGCCCGCCGCCTCGAACTCCTCCCTCCTGTCACGCAGGAGCTCCATCTCGGCCGTTCACGTTCCGGTCCAGTCGAAGAGGTAGAAGAGGAGAAAGATCGGGCCGTCGGCGACGAGGCCGCCGATCGTGACCCCCTCGGCGGGTTGGCGCCAGACGGTTGCATCGAGGGGCGCGCGCTGACCAGGTTCGAGCACGTCAGGAGTTTCGCAAGCGGACGGTGAGGACGTGGTCGTACGTGCGCACGATCAGCTGCCCGCCCCGTCGCGTGATCCGCTCGGGCGCGCTCGGCAGGGCGAGCCGCTCGACAATACGGCCGGTCTTCCGGTCGAGCAGGTAGAGCCAGTCGGGCTCTGCGGTGAAGCCGTAGCCCGTGATGAGGTAGCGAGGCGTGACGACGAACGTCTGCGCGTTCGACACGAGGGCCTTGCTGCGCCAGAGCCGTCTCCCCGTTTCCGGGTCGATGGCCGTGACGTACGCGTTCTGCCCGTACGACGAGGTCGCGTATGTCAAGTGAGCGTTAGCGACGTACAACACACCGTTCGCCTCGCGCGCCCAGACGATCTCCTCGTAGACGAGCTCGCGCTCACCGCGCCGAATGCGCGGCGGCCAGACATACCGCTGGAAGTCGTACGCGTACTTGTCTCCACCGAGCAGGATGCGGGACGAGGCGCCATCCTTGCCGTAGAGCGCGAACCGCCTGCCACCCGGGCAGAGGGTTCGCTGGAGTGGAAGCCCACGCACGGTCTCCGGGAGGCCGGCGAGCGCGCACGGGGAGGCCTCGCGTCCCAGCGACGGCGACACCTGGCGCGACGAGACCACGACCAGGCGATTCGCTTCGGGCGCCGAGGCGACCGGCCCCGGGAACGGAGGCCGGGACAAGGTCGTCACAGGGATCGTGGCGGCGCCGAAGACGGCGACCGCTGCGAGTGCGACCTTCATCGACGGCACCCTAGTCGGCGAGCCGGAGCACGGCGTTCGCGTAGCGGCCGGCCTCTCGCAGGCCCAGCGCTCCCGGCGGGAGCTCGACGACGAACGCTCGAGTCCTCGGCAGCGCTCGCTCTTGCCACTGGGGCGCGGAGCCCGGCGGACGCGGCAACAGGCGAAAGCGCATGCCGGCCAGCCGTGCGTAGCGCCGCGCGATGCCGACGCTTCGTCCCGCCGCTCGGACGAGGCCCTGCGGCTGGTGGAACCAGATCGTCACGCGCGGCCGCAGCCGGCGGATGAGGCGCATCGCCACGCGTGTCTCGATCTCCGAGGCCGGCCTCTCGCCCGAGCGGGCAGTCGGTCGCCAGGAGCCCGGGAAGTTCCGATTGAGGTCGACGCCGCGGGCGTTCCAACGGCTGCTCGCGGCGTAGCCGTCCGGGTTGAGGTCCGGAACGAGCCACAGCGCGCTCCGCTCCGGCAGCGCAGCGTGGGCAAGCCGCGACACGACGGTGGCGCCGGCGCACTCGTTCCCGTGGATGCAGCCGAAAACGAGCACGTCCGGCTTCCCGCGGCCGCGAGCGAAGGCCCGGATCGGCTGCCCTCGCGTGCTGTGTCCGACGAGCATCGGTCGCGAGCCGTCACCTGCCAGCCGCACGTGCATGTGGTTGTCGTGGTACGCGGGGAGCACCTCCACGATCGCGGGCGGTCCCGTGAGACCTGTGTTCGGGCCGACGAAGACCTTCTCCGCTCCCATGGCGACGAAGCGGTCGACGAGCTCCTGGGCGAGCCTGCGGTCGATCTGGCGTGGACGTACAGGCGCACGCTCACGCCGGTCGCTGCGCGGGTAGTAGACGTCCGCGTCGAGCCCGTTCTGGTGGGACGCGTGCCCGATGCCGCCGAACCGCGAGCCGAAGTCGCCGCCGCGAGGCCGGCTGAGGTCGCCGATCCCGATACGCGGCGCTTCGGGGTGCGAGGCCGCGAAGCCGGCCAACACTCGCTGGAGCGTCCTCAGGAGCCGATCGTTGCCGAAGCGCCTCCAGGCGCGGTTCGGCGAGCGCTTGCGCACCGGGTCCCACGTGAAGAAGTGGGCGCCTTCGGCTTCGAGCTGAACGCCTCCGTCCAGCCGTCCCTCCCACGGGAAGCCGAGCGACCGAGACGTCGTGCTCGAGCCCGCTGCACTTCCGGACAGGGCAACGAAGGCGAGGGAAAGGACTACGGCTCGCAGCACCAGCCGGCGATGCGAGGGAAGGCGCCGCCGCCGAACTGCTCGGTGATCGCCGACGAGGCGACGATCTTGCGGGGCGTACCCACACGGACGAAGACGAACTGATCCGCGGTCGGCCAGGTCACGAGCAGCCAGCGTCCATCCGGCGAGCGGGCAACGTCGCGAAACTCGCCCGTTCCGCGGAACACCGTGCGGCCGTCGAGCTCGACCTCGCTCGAGGTTCCCCGCTTCTGGACCACTGCGATCTGAGCGGGCACCGCGCCGCCTGGGAGAACGCGTCCGGTGTCCGCGTCGATGGCGACCTGCCGGCCGCTGCGGTCGGTGTACGCGAGCCGGAAACCCGCGCCCGCGAGCCACACAGGCGTCTTCGCGGCGACGTTTCGTCGCAGCAGCCGATCGCCCGTCCCGTCACCCGCAACGACGCGCAGCGTCGACCCGCTGAGATACGCGATGCGGGTATCGGTCGCGCTGCCCGCCCAGCGCGGGAAGCGGACTCCTGGACGAGCCAGCGACCAGCGGACGTCGCCGTCCAGCTCGAGGGCGGCGAGCTCGTTCGCGCGGGCAGCCACGACAAAGCGGCCGAACGGCGACCAGGACGCTTCCCGATAGCGGCCGAGCAACCGCTTGGAGCCGTCGGGCTGGACGACCCACGGCCCTTCGTCCGAGACGACGAGCAGAGGCCCGGGCGCCGGGAGCGAGAACAGCGCGGGCTGTGCGCGCTCGACCCCGACGGTCTTCCGGATCGAGTCGAGCACCGCCTGGCCGGGTGGGCTCGCGACGACACCAGCGAGGATCGCCGCAGCTGCCAGCACGAGCACCGGGCGCCAGGGCTTCGCCCGCTTCGGCACCGGGTTTCGTTCTTCGAACGCGGCGCGCGTGACGTGCCAGGCGCGCTCCTCCGCCCCCTCCGGGGCCTGAATCTCGTCCAGCCTCATGGCATGTGCTCCCGGAGCCGGTCGAGGCCACGTCGCAGCCGCGAGTTGACGGTCCCGCGAGGCAGATCGAGTAGCGACGCGATCTCGCCCGGTGTGTACTCCAGCAGGTAGCGGAGGACGATCACCGCGCGATGCTCCGGCGGGAGGTCACGGATCGCGGCCACGACGTCCGACCCGACCTCGTGCCTCGAGGGAGGGGCCGGGGGCATCGTGGAGCTCGAGCTCAGCTCGCAAGGTCTGCGCTCGTGCCCAGTCGATCGCCCGGTTGACGACGATGCGATGCAGCCAAGGCCGGAACGGTCGTCGGCGGTCGAAGCGATGGAGGTTGCGGATGGCGGCCAGGAACGCCTCCTGGGCGATGTCCTCGGCGGCTGCGGCGTCATGGACGACGAGGTACGCGGCCCGCCAGGCGGACGGCCAGTGCAAGCGGAACAGGGCCTCGAGGTCCGAGACCGATCCTGCCTGGGCGCCTCGGACCCAGGCGCGTTCTTCGCGCCTGCCCGCCATCCCGCGCCGAATATACGAACGGCAAAGGCTCCGAGGTCCATCGCCTCTCATACGTCCGCCGCGTCTCGAGAGGTCCGGGACCTCTCGCGCTCCCAGCGGTGTAGTAGGGGTAGCGACGACAAGGAGGCTGACGATGCGACGACTCTTCCTCGGACTGTGTGCGGTCGTGCTCATGACCGGCTTGGCGGCCACTGCGGCCAGCGGCAACGGCGGGCCCTCACCGGGAATCTCCTGGGGCTGGGACGGCGTCCTTGCGCGGAACGGACAGGTGCGATACGTGACGCTTCCCGCTGCGCGCAACAGCGTGCTCGCGGTCGTCCGCGTTCGCGATGGGCGCGTGCTCCGCTTTCGCTCGATCCGGGACGCCTACGGCGTGCCGCTCGTCGCCTACGACGGGACGGGCGGCGGCGTCTCGCGCGACGGCAAGACGCTCGTTCTCTCGCGGCCTGCTCGGAGCCTCGGCGCACGCGCGACGAGCGCGTTTGCCGTATTGGGAACGCAGAAGCTCCGGACGAAGGCGATCGTCACCGTGAACGGCGTCTTCTCCTACGACGCCCTCTCGCCGGACGCCTCGACGCTCTACCTCGTCCAGCATCTGCCCGGGCGGAACTACACCCGCTACCAGGTGCGGGCGTACGACCTCGAAGCGCGTCGCCTGCTCCCGGGGGCGATCGTCGATCCGAACGAGCCCGACGAGCGCATGAGCGGCCAGCCGCTGAGGCGTGCGGAAAGCGCCGACGGTCGCTGGGCGTACACGCTCTACACGAATCCCGGCAGCCATCCGTTCATCCATGCGCTCGACACGGTGGATCGCACGGCCGTGTGCATCGACCTCGAGTGGCACGGGACGCAGGACCGGCTCTGGACGTTGAGGCTCGTCCCGACGCGCGACGGCGCGAAGCTGCGCCTGGTCAACGGCCGGGGACAGGTCGTGATGTCCGTGGACGCGCCGCAGGTTTAGGCAGCCACAGCCGCGGCCTCGGTCGCGTCGGCGATCTCGCGTACGACCTCGACGATGTCGCGGTTCGCGTTGAAGATCCGCAACTGGCGCTCGGCGCTCGACCCGCGCGAGAGGATCTCGCGGATGCCGGCCAGCTCCCGGTCGCAGCCGAGCTCCTTCGCGTGTGGCTCGACGTCGCGGAGCGTCCGGCGGATGAGCTGCCCGACCGGGACGCGGTTCCGGCGCCCCGTGGCGAGGTCCATGAGCGGTGCGTCGAGGCCGTGGCGCGCGGCGAGCCACTTGTTCTCGCTCGTGAGGATGCGGTGGTACGAGTGGATCTCGTCACCGCGCTCGAACAGCTCGCAGTAGTGCTTCACGAGCGACTGGCAGAAGGCGGCGATCGCGATCGCATCCTCGACGCGCGTGACCGCGTCGCAGATGCGGATCTCGATCGTGCCCAGCCGTGGGTGGGGGCGGATGTCCCACCAGATGTGGGTGTAGTCGGCGATGCAGCCCGAACGCTCGAGCTGGCCGACGACGCTCGCGTAGTCCGCGTAGTCGCGGAAGCGCGGCGGCGGGCCGGAGCGGGGGAAAGCGGCGAAGACGAGCTGCCGCGTCGAGGCGAGCCCGGTCGCCTCCCCGCGCCAGAAAGGCGAGGACGCGCTGAGCGCCAGCAGCTGGGGCAGGTGGACGAGCATGCCGTTGAGCACGCCGACCGCCTTCTCTGGATCGTCGATCGATACGTGGACGTGCATGCCGAAGATCAGCTCACGCCGGGCGACGTACTGGAGCTGGTCGACGAGGGCGCGATAGCGGTCACGGGCGGTGATGCGCTGCTTCTCGAACAGGCTGAACGGGTGCGTGCCCGCCGAGCCGACCCGCAGGCCGGTTTGCCGGGCGACGTCCGTCACGGCCGCGCGCAGGCGATGGAGCTCGCTCGTGACTTCGCCGATGTCGCGGCAGACGGGCGTCGCGATCTCGACCACCGACTGCATGAGCTCCGGGTGGAGCTCTCCCTCGAGGTCGCTTCCCTCCACCGCGGCGAGCACCGTGTCGATGTGCTGGACGAGGTCGAGGGAACCGGCATCGAGCAGCATGTACTCCTCCTCGACCCCGAGCGTGTACGGGTCTCCGCGGCCAAAGCAGTGGTCGAGGACGCTCGACTCGAACTCAGTCGACGACGGCATCGACGTCGATCTCCAGATGCCACCGCGGGTCGACGAGGCCCGCGATGATCACTGTCGTGTTGACCGGGCGGATGTCTCGGAAGATCTCGCCGTGCGCGCGGCCAACCTCGTCGAAGTCGGCGTCCGGCGTGATGTACATCCTCGTGCGAACGACATCTGCAAAGGTCGCTCCCGCCTCTGAGAGTGCGGCGCCGATGATCTCGAAGCAGCGTCGCGCCTGACCATAGGAGTCGATGGGCGGATCCGCGCCGTCCGGCATCGCCGGCGCCGTGCCCGCGACGTAGACGCTGTTTCCGACGCGCACGGCTCGGCAGTAGCCGAAGACGGCCTCGTACGCCCCTCCCGACGTGATGCGCTGGCGTTCCACGAACCTAGTATCACCGCGTGGAGGCTTTGCGTCAGGTCGAGAGCTGGCACGCTGACCACGTCGCTGTTGCGGTTGTCCGTCGGCGCGAAGAGCCGGTCGTGCACGGCGAAGGAGACCGGGTCTTTCGTTGGGCGTCGGTGACCAAGCTCCTCACCGCGTATGCGGCGCTCGTGGCGGCGGAGGAGGGCGTGATCGATCTCGACGAGGCTGCGGGGCCGCCGGGCTCGACCGTGCGGCATCTCCTCTCCCACGCCTCGGGTCTGCCGTTTCAGGACGGGATGCCGGTCGGACGCCCTGGTGCGAAACGGGTGTACTCGAATCCCGGCATCGAGCTCGTCGCCGACACGGTGGCGGCTCGGGCGGAGATGCCGTTCGAGCGCTATCTCTCGGATGCGGTGGTCCGGCCGCTCGGCATGGATGCCGAGCTTCGTGGCTCACCCGCCGCCGACGTCCACGGCTCGCTGGACGACCTGATGGGCTTTGCGGCGGAGCTCTTGACGCCGACGCTCATCGCGCCGGAGACGCTGGCCGAAGCGACGAGCGTCCAGTTCCCCGGCCTCGCCGGCGTGCTGCCGGACGTCGGCCGCTTCGATCCCAACGACTGGGGCCTCGGCTTCGAGCTGAAGGACGGCAAGCACGCCCACTGGTCGGGCTCGCGCACCTCGCCGAGGACGTTCGGCCACTTCGGCGGCTCGGGCACGTTCCTCTGGGTCGATCCCGAGCCGGCGCTCGCGCTCTGCTGCCTCACCGACCGTGAGTTCGGGCCGTGGGCGATGGATGCCTGGCCGAAGCTCTCCGACGACGTCCTCGCCGAGGCCTAACCAGACACGTCCAGGTGCCAGACCCAGGGTCAGACACTGAGGCTGACCCCAGAACGGTGCGAAACGGCTCTACGCCTCGGATTCGTCGGTGAACAGGGGCCGGATGAACTCGTCGAACGTGGCCTTGTCGCAGCTGGCGACGACGCTCGGCGTCATCGCCCTGACGGAGGCGGTGCGGGGCACGCCCATCGCGAGCGCCACCTCTCCGAAGTACGCCCCCGGCCGGAGGATCCCGGTGGCGCGTCGGCCCTCGGACTGGCTCACGGCCATCACGCCCGACAGCACGACGTAGAAGCGGTCGCCCTCCTCGCCCTCGACGACGGGCGCCGCGCCGGCCGGCAGCTCCTCGCGCACCATGCGCTTCGCGAGGTCGTTCAGCAGCTCCCCCGGCAGCTCCGCGAGGAGCCCGCAACGGGTGAGCTCCGTCACGGTCGCGGGAACATGGCGCGGCGACATGCTCGTATTCTGGCGTTCGTGGTGCGCCTGGCCGGCTGGAAGCACTGCCCGCGGTGCGCGGCGGCGCTCGAAAATGACGGCGCCACCGCCCATTGCGACGCCTGCGGCTTCACCGCCTACGCGAGCTCCGAGCCGACGGTATGCGCGCTCGTGCTCGACGACGAAGGTCGGGTGCTGCTCGCGCGCAGGGCCTACGAGCCCCAGGCCGGGAAGTGGGATCTGCCCGGCGGCTTCCTCCAGGAAGGCGAGGAGCCGCTCGACGCCCTGCGTCGCGAGCTTCGGGAAGAGGCAGGTGTCGAGATCGAGCCGCTCGAGCTCGTCGGTGTCTGGGCGGACCGTTACGGCGGACACGAAGATGCGACCGCCACGCTCAACCTCTACTGGACGGCGCGAATCGTCTCCGGCGAGCCGACGCCGGCGGACGACGTTGCCGAGCTCGCGTGGTTCCCTCTCGACGACCTCCCGGGGGACGAAGAGCTCGCGTTCAGGAACGTCCGAGAGGCGCTACGCTCCCTCCGGTGAAACGGCTCCTGGTCGCGGTAGTCGTCGTCCTCGCGCTCGCTCCAGGCGCCGGCGCTCGCCCCGAGGTCTCGAAGCTCTTGCTGGGCATCATGGGCGACCCGGCTCGCTTCCAGCAGCAGACCGGCCAGAAGTCCGCCATCAAGCACGTGTTCCTCGGCTGGCAGCAGGGCATGGCGTGGGGGAAGAAGCTCGACGTGTACCTCCCGCAGCTGGCGCCCATTCCGATGCTCCACCTCGGCACGGGCGGGGGGCCGCGGGCGCCACGCCGCGCGGTGATCACGCCTCAGCAGATCGCGGGCGGCGCGGGCGACGCGTACCTCGTCTACCTCAACAAGGCGATCAACGGCTTCGGCAGCGTCGTCTACGTCCGGCCGATGGCGGAGATGAACAACCCGAACGCCCTGTACCACTCCTCGAAGGGGGCGGGTAGCTCGGCACAGTGGTACCGCAAGATGTTCGCACGCATCTTCCTCATCCTTCACGGCGGCCCGCGGGTGAAGATCGATGTCGCGCTCAAGCGCCTCGGGCTGCCGTTCCTCGTCGTCAAGGAGGATCTGCCGGCCAACAACAAGGCCAAGCTCAGGGTGATCTGGAACCCCGTCGCGGGCATGGGCGGCTGGATGGGGCTCTACCCGGGCAAGAAGTACGTCGATCTCGTGGGCAACGACATGTACGGGGAAGGAGCCGACTTCTCCCGTGCGGCGAACGAGCAGCTCTACGCATTTGCTCGCGCCCAGAAGAAGCGGTACTCCTTCCCCGAGTGGGGCTTGTCGGTCGACCAGCCCGAGTTCGTGCGCTACCTCTGCGACTTCATTAGGGCGAAGCCCGCGATCGAGCTCGCGGCGTACTTCAACAGCCTCGCTGGCTCGAAGTGGGACCTCGGCCCGAAGCCGAACAGCAAGCAGACCTACCGGTCCTGCTTGACGCCGCTCGAGCTTTAGACCGCCGCGACCGGCTCCAGGCCGAGCGCGCGCTCGATGGCGCCCTTCGGCTGGGCGCCGGTGACAGCAGCGGCAGGCTCGCCGTCGCGGAAGAGGATCATCGTCGGGATGGACATGACGCCGTAGCGCATGGCGAGCTCCTGCTCGTCGTCGATGTTGAGCTTCACGACCTTCAGCTCGCCCTCGCGCTCCTCGGCGATCTGCTCCAGCACCGGAGCGACCGCGTGGCAGGGACCACACCACTCTGCCCAGAAGTCGACGAGCACCGCGGTCTCGCTCTGGAGGACGTCCGCCTCGAAGGTCTGATTCGTCACTGATTCCATGTGTCTGCTTTTCTCCAATCTCGGTATACGACCGTTACGTGAAGGCTAAACGGCGGCGCGGCCGTTCATGTTCCCGCTCTAGAATCGCTCTATGTCAGGCGTGTTCGCGCCACTTCCGCGTGTCCCCGATCACCCGGCGCTCGAGCGGGAGGTGCTCGAGCGGTGGGAGGCGGAGCGCACATTCGAGCGCCTGCGCGAGCAGAATCGCGGCCGCGACCGGTTCAGCTTCATCGACGGGCCGATCACCGCGAACAACCCGATGGGCGTCCACCACGCGTGGGGGAGGACGCTGAAGGACGTGTTCCAGCGCTACAAGGCCATGCGCGGCTACGACCAGCGCTACCAGAACGGCTTCGACTGCCAGGGCCTCTGGGTCGAGGTCGAGGTCGAGAAGGCGCTCGGCCTCAACTCGAAGCGCGAGATCGAGGAGTACGGCCTCGCGGAGTTCGCCGAGCGCTGCAAGGAGCGGGTCGCCGAGTACGGCGAGGTGATCACGCAGCAGTCGAAGCGGCTCGGCATGTGGATGGACTGGGACGCCGACTACTACACGTTCTCGGACACGAACATCGACTACATCTGGCGCTTCCTCAAGGTCGTGCACGAGCGCGGCTGGCTCTACCAGGGCCATCGCGCCACGCCGTGGTGTCCGCGCTGTGGTACATCGATCTCACAGCACGAGGTCTACTCCGGCGAGTACCGGGAGCTCGAGCACCCGTCACTCTTCGTTCGCTTCCCGCTGCTCGACCGCGAAGGCGAGTCGCTTGTCGTCTGGACGACGACACCCTGGACGCTGCCGGCGAACGTCGCCGCAGCGGTCAAGCCCGACGCCGAATACGGCTGCACGAAGAACGGTGATTGGTACGCGGTCGAGCGTCTCCCGGACGCCGAATTCGTGGAGCGGGTGCGCGGCGAGGAGCTCGTGGGTCGCCCGTATCGCGGCCCGTTCGACGATCTTGCGGCGGCGACGGAGGTCGAGCACCGCGTCATTCCCTGGGACGAGGTCTCGCTGGACGAAGGTACCGGCATCGTCCACATCGCCCCGGGCGCCGGCGCCGAGGACTTCGAGCTCGGCCGCGTGCACGAGCTGCCGGTGCTCGTGCCGATCGACGAGTCAGGGGTCTTCTACGACACGTACGGCCAGCTGGCCGGGCTCTCCACGGGCGACGCCGAGCGGCCGATCGTCGAGAGCCTGCGCGAGCGGAGCCTCCTCGTCGAAGAGGGAACGATCGTCCACCGCTACCCGACGTGCTGGCGTTGCAAGACGCCTCTCCTCTTCCGCGTCGTGGACGACTGGTTCATCTCCGCGCAGGAGATCCGGCAGCCGATGCTCGACGCGAACGCCACCGTCGAGTGGACGCCGGCCTTCTACCAGAAGCGCATGGACGACTGGCTGCGGAACATGGGCGACTGGAACATCTCGCGCAAGCGCTACTTCGGGCTGCCGCTGCCGTTCTACCCGTGCGCGTGCGGGCACCTGACGGTGATCGGCTCGCGGGAGGAGCTCGAGCGGCGCGCGCTGCGCGGGTTCGGCGGCCTGCGCGAGCTGCACCGGCCGTGGATCGACGACGTCGTCATCGCCTGCGAGAAGTGCGGGGAAGAGGTTCGGCGGATCCCGGAGGTCGGCGATGCGTGGCTCGATGCGGGCATCGTCCCGCTGTCCACGCTCGGCTGGGACAACGAGCAGGGCTCCATCAGCGGCGGCTACGCGACCGGCGCTGCCGAGGGATTGACCACCGCCGATCTGCCGGACCACGGCTATTGGGAGGAGTGGTTCCCCGCGGACTGGGTGTCCGAGAACCGCGAACAGATCAGGCTCTGGTTCTACTCCGAGTCCTTCATGTCGGTGACGCTCGTCGGCCGCTCGCCGTACCGGCGCGTGCTCACATACGAGAAGCTCCTGGACGAGACCGGTCGAGAGATGCACCGCTCGTGGGGCAATTCGATCGACGCCGACGAAGCGTTCGACCGCATGGGGGCGGACGTCATGCGCTGGCTCTTCTCGCAACAGGTGCCGAGCCAGAGCATCAGGTTCGGCTACGGGCCGGCGCACGAGGCGAAGCGCCGGCTGCTGACGCTTTGGAACTCGGTCTCGTTCCTCGTCACGTACGCGAACATCGAGGGCTGGCGGCCGGAGTGGGGCGCAGTACCGGCCTCCGACCGCCCGCTCGACCGTTGGCTCGTCTCGCGCACGAACGTGCTGCTCGCCGACGTCGAGGACGCCTACGAGCGGTACTGGACACCCGACGTAACCCGCGCGATCGACGCGTTCGTCGATGACCTTTCGAACTGGTACATCCGACGCTCCCGGCGCCGCTTCTGGTCGAGTGACGCGGCTGCGATCAGCACGCTGTGGTGGGCGCTCGTGCAGGGCGTGCGCGCCGCCGCACCCGTCATGCCGTTCCTCTCCGACCACCTCTGGCGAAACCTCGTCGCCGGTGCCGCCGAGGGTACTCCAGACTCGGTGTTCCTCGCCGGCTGGCCCGACGCCGGCGACGTCGACGAGCAGCTCGTCACAGAGGTCGCGGACACGCGCAGGGTCGTCGAGCTCGGTCACCAGGCTCGCGGAGACGCCGGCATCAAGCTGCGGCAGCCGCTCCGCCGCGTGTACGTCCGCGGTGCCGACGGCGCCTCACGCCACGCCGCAGAGATCGGCGAGGAGCTGAACGTCAAGGAGGTGCTCTTCGACGAAGGCCCTGTGGTGCGCGCGCAGCTCAAGCCGAACCTGCCGCTGCTCGGCCCGCGGCTCGGTGCGGGCCTGCCGGCTGTGAAGGCGGCGCTCGACGCGGGTGATTACGAGGAGCTTCCGGGCGGCGGCGTGCTCGTCGCCGGGGAGGAGCTGAATGCAGAGGAGGTGCTGCGCGGCGAGAGCGCGGCCGCGGACGGCTTTGCGCTCGCCCAGGAAGGCTCGCTCTCGGTCGCGCTCGACGTCGCGCTCGACGACGAGCTCGTGCGCGAGGGCCGTGCGCGGGAGCTGATCCACCGGCTGAATGCGATGCGAAAGGACGCGGGCCTCGAGCTGACGGACCGCATCGTCGTCACCTTGGGGCCCGAGGAGTCGGATCTGCTCGAGTACGAGGACTGGATCAAGGAAGAGACGCTGGCCGTCGAGGTGCGCGCCCACTCGTCGCTCACGATCGACAAGGCCTAGAGGGTCTGGCGGGACGTGGCTCGTCGTCGCGACGCGATGGTCGTTCCCCGCCGGGCCCTCTATACCCCTAACAGGGCAAAGCCCGCCGCTCCGGGGGGTCGCTCGCGGCGGGCCGTACCCTGACTGCTCACCACGGAATTTGGCTATCGCCGCACCGTGGTGTGCATCGCCCAGTGAAGCGACCCTACAACGGTCGCTTTGTTTTGTAAAGGGGCTGTAAGAAGTTTCGTGTCAGCGCGACGTCTGCGCCAGGAAGATCGCAGCGAGCACGATGGCCCCTCCCAGCAGCTGCTGGGCTGCGAGCGTCTCGTCGAGCCAGAGGTAGGCGACGATCGCTCCCAGCACCGGTTCCAGCATCGCGACCATGCCGACCGTCGTCGCCGGGAGATGCTGGAGCGACCCGACCATGAGGATGAAGGGGACGATCGTTCCCAGCACTACGATCACGAGCACGAGCGCCCATGCCGGTAGCTCCGTTGCCGCGAGGTTGCCGAGCAACGAGACTGTCTCCTCGAGCTCGTCGAACGGGAAGCTCCACCAGGGCTGGACGACCGCCCAGAAGAGCGTCGCGAAGAAGAAGCCGTAGACGAGGAGCGAGACCGGGTCGCGCCGACCGACTGCGTGCTCGGCGAGCAGGAGGTAGGCCGCGAAGGTCACAGCCGAGATGAACGAGAGCACGACCCCCGCTGTGTTCAGAGGGACGCCGCCCCAGACGTCCACCATCACCGAGAGGCCGACGAGCGCGAGCGCGAGCGCTGCCCACACGCGCTGCCGTACCCGCTCCTTGAAGACGAACCGCGCCCAGAGCGCGACAAGCAGCGGCGCCGTGTACTGGATCAAGCAGCGAGACACCGATCTCGAGCCTCGCGATGGCGGCGAAGTAGAAGAGCTGGACGAGCGCCACGCCGCAAACGCCGAAGACGGCGAGAAAGGCGAGCTCCCGGCGCGTCGTGCGCATGCTCGTCGGGCGCGTCAGGAGGACGAGCAGCCCTAGGCCGACGAGTGCGCCGGCGCAACGCACCTGGGTCAGCCGTAGCGACGTGACGCCGGACTCGAGCACGACCTTGGAGACGGTGCCGTTGACCGCGAACAACGTTGCGGCACCCATGACCATCAGGTAGCCGACTCCCGGCCCGCGCGCCGTGCGCACGCCTTCGGCCGGGAGATACGGCGAGTCGACCATGGCGGCGACCCTAGCCTCCGCCGTGGGCACGCGCGATGATGGCCGTGTGGTAGCAGCGATCAACGACTGGCCGGGCGGGAAGGCGGCTGCCCGTCTACGCCAATGGCCTCGCGTTCTGGAGCTCGCGGACGCTGCGGCGAGCGCTCCGTTCGTCGGTCTCACACTGCTTGGCTCGCTTGCCCGCGGAGAGGGCGACGACGTGAGCGACGTGGACTTCATCGTCTTTGCTGCCGATGAGGCGTTCGCGAGTGCGTGGGACGAGCGCCATCGGCTCCATCCACGAGATGCAGTCTGCTGGGACTACCCCCGCCCTCCCGGTCCCCGCGACGTGGCAGGCCACCGGTGGTTGACAGCCGACTTCGTCCTATTCGACGGGCTGATCGCAACGCCGTCCGGCACCCGAGTCGCCGAGCCTTTTCACCTCCTGGTCGGCGATGAAGCGCTGGAGCGTCAGCTCAGGAAGCGGGAGTCCATCGATGTCGAGGGCGCGGCTGCCGCCGAGATCGAGCTACACGAGATCGAGCGACTCTTCGGACAACTCAAGCTCGCCATTCGCGCGCGCCGCCGCGACGGGGGCGACTGAACCGCGGCTCGCACCGCGATCCCTTAGCCCTCCTGGCCCCGCGCGTGGCGGGGCCATCAGGTCGGGGTGGCCGGATTCGAACCGGCGATCCTCTGCGTCCCAAACGCAGCGCTCTAGCCAGGCTGAGCTACACCCCGGCGTTCGAATGTCCGTACAGCATGACAGTTGGCGCAGACCAGCTCACACTTGGCGATCTCTCTAAGGATCAGAGTTCGGCTCGCGTTGCCCCGGATGAGCGAACTAACGTCGCCGCGCTTTGCAGTGCCCGGAAGGTGATCCCACGTCATTGCCTGCGGATGGAATCGTCCGCCGCAGTCGGCGCATGGAGCGTGGGACTTCAGGGTTCGATTCCAGGCGAAGTTCGCGGCTAGCCGCTCCCTTCGCAGCGCCAGTCGGCGTAGCCTGGTGCGACGCCAGTACTCGGCGTCGTACGCTTTTCGACAGGTCTTGCACCATGCTTGGCGTCCACGCTTTCGATCGAAATGGAAGTCCGTGAGAGGCTTATCGGCTCCGCAACGACCACACCGCTTCATGTTGTCTAGGCTAGCAACGGCCTCGGCGGTCGTCGTAGCGGGGCTGGCGGTGACGGGCTCCGAGGCGGCCGCGCCGCCGTTCGGCGGCAAGATCTCGCCGCTCTCGTCGAAGCAGCGCGAGCTCATGACGGGCGTCTCGTGGCACCCGGGCTGCCCGGTCGCGCTCCGGGACCTGCGACTGCTGACCGTCTCGCATTGGGGATTCGACGGCCGACGGCGCACCGGCCGGCTCGTCGTCCACGAGACGGCGGCCGCTCCACTGCGCACGGTCTTCCGACGCCTCTACGCCTCCCGCTTCCCGATCCGCAAGATGGTCCCCATCGAGGCGTACGGCGGCAGCGACTTCCGGTCGATCGAGGCGGACAACACCTCCTCTTTCAACTGCCGTCGCGCGACCGGCTCGAGTAGCTGGTCCCAGCACGCGTACGGCCTCGCCATCGACGTCAATCCCATCGAGAACCCGTACGTCGAAGGCGGACGCGTGTACCACGATGCAAGCCGCTCGTACGTGTCGCGCAGCCCGGCCCGCAGAGGCATGGCCGTCGACGGGGGTGCGCTCGTGCGCGCGTTCGACTCGATCGGCTGGGGATGGGGCGGACGGTGGGCCGGCTCTGTCCAGGACTATCAGCACTTCTCGTCGAGCGGACGATGATCAGAGGCACCCTCGCTGCGGCGGCGACGCCGCTTCGGGACGGGGGCCGCTCGCTGGACGAGGCAGCGTTCGCGGCGCTGGTCGACTTCCTGGCGGCCGCCGACCTCGATGGGCTGCTTGCTCTCGGGACGACCGGGGAGGGCATCCTCCTCTCCGTCCCCGAGCGGCAACGGGTCGCGGAGTTCTTCGTCGAGGTTGCGGCCGGACGGCTCCAGGTTGCCGTCCACTGCGGCGCGCAAACGACAGCCGACACGGTCGCGCTCGCCGAGCACGCGGCCGATCTCTCCGTCGACGCCGTCGCGGTTATCGCTCCGCCCTACTTTCCGCTCGACGACCACGCCCTCATCGAGCATTTCGCAGCTGCGGCCTCGGCCTGCGCGCCGACGCCGTTCTACGTTTACGAGTTCGCAGCGACGAGCGGCTACGCGGTGCCTCCGCACGTCATCTCGGAGCTGCGCGACCGGGCGCCGAACCTCGCCGGGCTCAAGGTGTCTGACGCGCCGTGGGAGCGCTTCGAGCCGTACCTCATCGAAGGGCTCGACGTCTTCGTGGGGCCGGAAGCGCTCATCGCGCGCGGAATTGGCGCCGGCGCCGTGGGCGCCGTCTCGGCGCTCGCGACGGCGTTTCCCGAGCTCGTGGCGGCCTGTGTTCGCGAGCCGTCGGAGGAGCGGGCGGCCGGGCTCGCCGATCTGCGAGCGACGATCGAGCGCTTCCCGCGCCACGCCGCGCTCAAGCGCGTGCTCGGCCGGCGAGGCTTGCCGATCTCCGAGGACGTGCGGGCACCACTCCGCCAGCTCAGCCGCGAAGAAAAGGCGGACCTGGACAACGCTACTCCCGCGGTGGTTGACCTGAGCAACATCACCCGCCGAAAGTTCAAGGCGTAAGCCGACTGGACTTCGGCGGAATTGGACCAAAGTTTCGCCGAGCCGGTTGCGCTTTCGTCCACTCGACCGGCTGACTTTCCGATTGCCCGTAGGGCCACCCGGTTGAGCTTCGACCTACTCGCGCTCCGTGCTCGGCGCAAGCAGGACACTAGGGGTTGGCGGCTCCCGGCGCAAGACCCCTCGCGACGAAACTTCACGCAATTTGCGAGGACTCTTCGAGCCGTGTCTCTCGCGCCTCGTCCGCGCGGAGCTGGCGGACGACGAAGTAGGCCGCCACGCAGAAGAAGACCACTGCCTGCTCGACCGACATCGTCACCCCTGCGATCTGCTGGTCGGACAGATCGGACACGCCCCACATGCCGGGGGCATCGACGTAGAAGCCGTACGCAGGCTCGGACAACAGCGAAAGGACGATGCCGAGCGGGCTAGCGAGCACGAACGCGGCGAAGACGTAGGCCGCCTTCGCACCCGAGGAAAGGCGTCGTGGCGCATCCTGGAACACCGGCCACCAGAAGAGAACCCCTGTCACGAAGTACGTGGCGTGCTCGACGTGGAGCAGGCTCGACTGGTGATCGAGCGCCGCGTCGTACGCGGCGGGGAGGTGCCACCCGGCGTACGTCGCGAGCCACAACGGGAGTGCAACGGCGGGGTGAGTGAGCAGTCGCACGACCGAGCGGCGGCCGAGGCGCGCTGCCAGACCGGTCGGCACGCCGAGGACGACGAGCGCCGGCGCCCACTCCGCAAGGACGACGTTCTGCAGCAGATGCGCGGTCAGGAGCGACGTGGTCGCGAGCGAGTCCAGCGGTGACACCGCAGCTGCGACAACGAGCAGGAGGCCGCCCGCAAAGCACGTGAGGCGCCAGCGCGGGACCCACTCTCCACGCACGCCGATCGCGTACACGCCCACCAGCGCCCCTGCGACGAAGAGCTCATGGGGAAGGAAGTCCCACCGGATCGCGTCCACGCTGGCTATCGTGGCAGCGCGACCTCAGGCGGGCGTAGCTTAGTGGTAAAGCTCCAGCCTTCCAAGCTGGCTATGCGGGTTCGATTCCCGCCGCCCGCTCTCGCACGTCTGGCCGCGGCCTCCGGGCGGGCGAAGCCCGCCCGCGGCCGCTCGCGCCGCTGGCTACGCTCCACGGTCCGCTTCGCGGACAGACGGCTGCGCCGCCCCCGTGCCACACGCACTGTGACCCCTCGCTGCACTTGCCAGCGGCGCGCCAGACGCGCGAGAGGGCGTCAGGTCGATTCCCGCCGCCCGCTCTCTTTCCGCCGAAAGTCCAGTTCGCTTACGCGATGGACTTTCGGCGGTGAAGGACCTATGTCGCCCGGCGATTGGTGATCGCGTTCAAGGCGAAGAGGATGATGAGCGCGCCGATGATCGCGGCGAGCCAGGTGCTGATGTCGAAGAACTCGTCGATCGGATCGCCGAAGCCCAGCGCCAGGGCGAGAAAGCCGCCGAGCAGCGCCCCGGCGATGCCGATCAGCGTCGTGACGATGACTCCCAGGTCCTCGGCGCCGGGCATGATCGCCTTGGCGATCACACCCGCCAGGAGACCGAGGAGTATCCAGCCGAGAATGCCCACGAGCCTCTCCTAGCCGTGTCCGGGGCCTGGCGAAACGCCGCTCGGCTACCCGGCCGAGATCTCCTCCACCATCTGGCCGGTCGACTCCGGCTTCGCCGCACGGGCTACGTCCGCCTGCGCGAGCATGCCCACGAGCTGGCCGTCGGACACGACGGGTAGGCGTCGCACCTGCTCCTGTGCCATCCGCTGCAGGGCCTCGCCGAGCTGCTCGTCGGGGGTCGCCACGACGGGCTGCTCCGTGTAGACGTCGGCGACGCGGACCTGCTTCGGGTCGAGCCCTCGCGCGACGAGCTGGATGACGAGATCGCGGTCGGTGACGATGCCGACGAGTTGCTCGTCCACGACGACGGGCAGCGACCCGACGTCCTCCGTCGCCATGACCTTCGCCGCCTCCATGGCGGTCGTCTCGGGCGAGACGGTCTTCGGGTTGGCAGTCATCGAGTCGCGCACGGTTGTGTTCGCCATCACGGCCTCCTTGGGATTTGGAGGATCCGTTCCCCGGCGTCGATTATGCGAAACGTCGCTAGAGGAGCTCGACGCGCTCGATCGTCACCGGATCGGCTGGCGCGTCCCGTGAGTCCGTGTCGACGCGCGAGATCGCGTCGACGACGTCCATCCCGTCGGTGACGCGGCCGAAGACGGCGTGCTTGCCGTTCAGCCACGAGCACTCGTCGGCGGTGACGATGAAGAACTGGCTGCCGTTCGAGTCGGGACCGGCATTCGCCATCGCCAAGGCTCCGCGGTGCACCGGCAGCTGAAGCGCGCTCTGCTCGTCCGGGAACTTGTAGCCGGGGTCTCCCGTCCCGTCACCGCGCGGGCAGCCACCCTGGATCATGAAGTCCTCGATCACCCGGTGGAACGTGAGGCCGTCGTAGAAGCCCTCACCGGCGAGCTTCGTGAAGTTGCCGACCGTCTCGGGCGCCTGCTCGTCGAGCAGCTCGACGTGGATCGGACCGTGATTCGTATGGAGGATCGCCGCGCTCACGCGACGGACCCTACAGGCGGACCGTCCGACGTCGGCGTGATCCTTGACAGCGTGATCCCCGAGCGGGCGATCCGGTTTCCCGTGCGGACGGTGCTCACCGTGCTCGGGCTCGTGATCGCCATCTGGGCGCTGCTCAACGTGCTCTTCATCACGCGGCAGGTGCTGACGTGGATCCTCGTCGCGCTCTTCTTCGCTATCGCGCTCAACCCGGCGGTGGACTGGCTACAGGAAAAAGGCGTTCGCCGCCGCGGCTACGCCGTCGCCCTGACGTCGCTCGGCGTGGCGGGCGTGATCGCACTCATCGGCTGGCTCGTGATCCCGCCGCTCGTCGGCCAGGTGAACGACTTCGCGCAGAAGGTGCCGGACTACATCGACGACCTCACGGAGGGGCGGGGACGACTCGGATTCCTGGAGACGAAGTACCACATCGTCGAGCGGATCCGGGAAGCGGTCGCGGAAGGTGGGGCGAGCAAGGTGTTCGGGCTCTCGGGCACGGCGATCTCCATTACGAAGAGCGTGCTCACGATGGTGGCCGCGGTGATCACGATCATCGCGCTCACGTACTTCATGCTGCTCGAAGGCCCCACGTGGCTCAACCGCTTCTACTCGCTCTTGGCGCCGAAGACCGAGCAGCGGCTGCGCGGGATCTTCGGCGAGATCGGCAGGGTGGTCGGGGGCTACGTCACCGGCAACCTCTTCATAAGCCTCATCGCCGGTGTGAGCTCGGGACTCGTGCTGTGGGCCGTGGGTGTGCCGTTCGCCCTTGCCCTGGGCTTGCTTGTCGGCCTGTTGGACCTCGTGCCGCTCGTAGGCGCCACCATCGCGGCGGCCGTCGTGACCACCGTCACGTTCCTGAGCACGGATGGCATCACATCGGGCCTGATCGTGCTCGCGTTCTTCATCGTCTACCAGCAGCTCGAGAACCACTTGCTGCAACCGCTCGTCTACGGCCGCACCGTGCAGCTCTCGCCGCTCGTCGTGCTCATCGCTGTGCTCATCGGCGCGTCACTGGCCGGCGTTCTCGGTGCCCTGGGGGCGATCCCGTTGGCCGGCGCCATACAGGTCGTCTTCCTGGACTGGCTTAGACACCGGAAAGGAGGTGCCTCGAAGAACGCGAAGAGTGAGCCTCAGGTTTCGGATGCCTGAAGTCCGCCCGCTGAGTGCGGCGCTAGCCTTCGAGCACGCGCCTGTAGCTCAGCGGAAGAGCAGCGGCCTTCTAAGCCGCCGGTCGGGGGTTCGAATCCTCCCAGGCGCAACGGCGGGGGGAACCTCCCGGTTCCCCCCGGATTACCTCACGGAGGGCAGGCTCTTCTGCTGCCCCCTCCACCGGTCCGCTTCGCGGACAGGCGCTGCGCGCCGGTTCGAATCCTCCCAGGCGCATATGCGCTCGGAAGTCTCACGACTTCCGAGCGAGGTGTCGCTCTCCGAGAGCCGCCGTGAGCCGCTCCCGCGCGTGTCGGGAGCGGCGTCGAGTCTGAGCGCCTGTCACGGCGCTGCGGCCGCGATGCTCGGCTGGCTTCGGTACGCGTCAGACAGCGGTCTGATGACGAGCCAGCCGACGAAGGCGGCCAGCGCGAGCCCCACGAGGGCGACGCGCGTCGCTCCCAGGAGGCTCAGCGTCTCGGTGTGGTCATGCAGCACCCAGATCGTCGCGCTCCAGATGACGAGCGGGCCGAAGGCCGACGCCACACGGCTTGCGAGGTTGAAGAAGCCGAACATCTGGCCCCGCAGCTCGAGCGGCGTGAGCCGGATCATGAAGACCCGGTCGGCAGTCCAGACGCAGCCGAGCGCGGCGCCCATCCCCGGGGCCGCGAGCCAGACGGTCCAGGGCTGGCCGACCGCCGCTGACAGCAACGTCAGCACGGAGAACACGGGCAGCACGGCCAGAAGCACGGCGCGCGGGCCGAACACTCCGAGTGCACGGCCCGTCGCGAGCGCAGCGACCGCGGCGCCGACGACGGACACGGCCAGTACCGCGTTCTTCTCCGTCTCCGAGAAGCCGCCCAGCCGGGTCATGTACACGGTGAGGAACGCGGACAGCGTCGCGATCGCGTCGGAGTAGAAAAAGCGGCCGACGAGAAACTGGAAGGCGTCGCGGTTCGCTCGTACCTGCTGCGCCGTACGCGCGACCTGGCGGAACGCCTGTCCGGCGAGGCTCCCCTCGCCCCGCGGTGGAGCCAGGTCACGACGCTCCCGGATCCAATAGAACGCCGGCAGCGCGAAGAGGACGAAGAAGGCCCCGGCGGGCACGAACGCATCCTGCTTCGACCCGTCGCCGACGATGCCCTCGGCGACGACCGCGAGGGCGAAGAAGATCCCCACAAAGCCGAGCGCCACGGCGATGCCGGAGACCCGGCCCCGCCGGCCGCGCGGCGCGACGTCGGCCAATAGCGGGTCGTACTGCGCGAGCGCGAGCTGTCCGAAGGCGACTGCCACACCCCCGGCGACCAGGAGTGGCAGGACGTTCCCGTCGGCCGGAATCGCCTCGATGAGCGCACACGCCGCCGCCGCGATGAGCGTGAACGCGACGAGGAACGGCTTCCGGCGTCCGAGCTGGTCGGCGAGCGCTCCGGCAAGCGGCATGGCGGGCAGCAGGAAGAGCACGACGACAAACTGGGTCAACGCGACGTACCAGTCCGGTCGCCCGAGGTCGTCGATGACCCACGTCCCGAAGTAGCGGACGACGAGCAGGAACGAGAAGACGGAGTACGCGAAGTCGTAGAACGCCCACGAGAGCGGAGCGGGGTCGCGGAACAGGAACGACCGACGTCGCGGCACGGCGGAAGCCTAGAAGCAAGACGGCGCCCGGCTATGCTTGTTGCAGCGCGGTGGCCGTAGCTCAGCAGGTAGAGCCCCGGGTTGTGGTCCCGGTGGTCGTGGGTTCGAATCCCACCGGTCACCTCTTCGCCGAAAGTCCAGTTGGCTTACGCCTTGGACTTTCGGCGGAATTTACCTGGCGATTGCCGGCCGCTTTACATCACGCGCGGACGCTTTTTACCTGGCAGCAAGACGCTCTCGCGGTTCCCACATCAACCACTAGGGAGAACTCAATCGTGAGCACACTCAGAAGGACGGCATTCGGGATCTCGGCGCTCGGCATCTCCGTCGCGCTGCTCGTCGGCTCGGCAGTCGCCGTGGCCGGTCCCGGCAAGAAGGCAAAGGGTCTGGTGCGCGGCGTTCACGCCGAGATCAGCCTCATCAAGGCGGATGGCACGACGGACGCCTTCGTCGTCGACCGCGGCAAGGTCACGGCCGAGACGCTGAGCTCCGTCACGCTCGAGCGCAAGGACGGCGTCAGCGTCACGCTCGGGCTGAACGCGGACACAAAGGTCCGCGGCGACATCCAGGTGGGCAAGGGCGCGATCGTGCTCTCGCGCGGAGGCACGGCGTCTGCCGTCCTTGCGCCGCGCGGGTCGCAGGCGCTCCCTGTTCCGCCTGAGCAATGGGAAGGGCTTGGGCCAGCGCCTGGCGACGCTCAAGGCGAAGAAGTTCGGCGCCGTGCACGCCGACGTGTCGTTCATCAAGGCGGACGGCACGACGAAGGCCTTCAGCTTCGACCGCGGCCAGGTCACCGCGGCCTCGGAGACGTCCGTCACGCTCAAGCGGGCCGACGGTCCGAGCGTCACGAAGAGCATCTCCGCGGACACGAAGGTTCGCGGCAAGCTCGCCGTCGGCGGCAAGGCTGTCGTGTTCTCGCAGGGCGGCGCGGCGACCGTTATCTTCGCCGCCGCCCCCAAGGCCTAACGGCTTCGCCCTTCACCCTCCACGCCACGCGAGAGCCCCGGGCGACCGGGGCTCTCGTCGGCTACAGGCCGGTTCTCGGCGTGCTGGCGCAGCCCGACGAGTTCGGCTTGGCCGCCGCCGCGACCGACATGGCGGGCGCGGCACACCACCGCTCTCGGAGATCCCTCTCCCCGTCGGAAGCCGTGAGACTTCCGACGGTTCATGGCCCCGAGAGGAGTCGAACCTCTGCACGCGGATTCGAAGTCCGCCGCTCTATCCACTGAGCTACGGGGCCGTAGGCTCAGTGTACGCCGGGCCGACGCGTCGGACGGCTACGGTGGCCTGGTGACGGTCGTACTCGTGACGGGGATGTCGGGGACGGGCAAGTCGGCGGCTCTCGCCGAGCTCTCTCGTCGGGGCTACCGAGTCGTGGACACGGACTACGGCGGCTACACCGAGGAGTTCTTCGCTCCCGACGGGAGGGTGGAACAGCTTTGGCGCGAGGATCGAATCGACGCCCTGCTGGAGCAGCACGACGAAGGCGTGCTCTTCGTCTCGGGCTGCGTCCCGAACCAGGGGAAGTTCTATCCCCGTTTCGACGCGGTCGTGCTGCTGAGCGCGCCGGCGGAGGTGATCCTCGAGCGAGTGACGACGCGCAAGACGAACGACTACGGCAAGACGGCAACGGAGCGCGATTTCATCCTCGACGATCTCGCCCTCGTCGAGCCGCTGCTACGGGCCGGGGCGACGGCCGAGATCGACACCCGTGTCCCGCTCCACGAGGTCGCGGACGCGCTCGCGCGCATCGCGGCTGGCGCCAGCAGCCGTTAGTCCGCCGAAACGCTGCTTGCCACCTCGTGGGTGCTGTGGGAGGGTAAGTGCCCCAACCCGGAGGAGGCAGGATGGATCAGGCTTCTGCAACGGCGAGAGCGGCCACCGGCACCGGCTGGGCGACGTTCGCCGGGGTCTTCTTCATGGTCGCCGGCACGTTTCAGGTCATCGAAGGCATCGCCGCCCTCTCGAAGTCGAAGTACCTCCTCGCGCAGGTGCTCTTCGCGAATCTCGAGTTCTGGGGCGTCGTCCTGCTGATCGTCGGCGGGCTCGGCATCTTCGCCGGCTACGCGATCCTCTCTGGGCAAGAGATCGGTCGCGTGCTGGGTATCGCGCTAGCGAGCCTCGGCATCGTCGTCCAGCTGATGTTCATCAACGCGAACGCATCGTGGGGCCTCGTGATGATCGCCGTGTACATGGCGATCCTCTACGGCCTCATCGTGAAGGGCGACGAGCCGGAGGAGGTACCGCCGCAGGCCTAGCGGCGCGTCGCGAGCACGAGCGCGTCGACCGCCTCCACCGTCGAGCCGTCCTCGAGCTCGACAGGGCGGCGCACCTGCTCGGCGCGTCCGACGTCGAGCGCCGGTAGCTCGGGCACGATGTCTGCGGGCGTGTAGAGCACCGAGGGGCTGGTCGGACCCGGTGCGCCGGTGCCGATGTTCGTGAGGTCGTGGCCGACGAGCAGCAGCGTTCCCCCCGAGGCGACGGCTGCTTCGGCCTTGGCGAGGATCGCCCTGCGCTCGTGCGCGGGCACGTGGAGATACGCGAGGAGCACGAGATCGAACGCGCCCTCGGGCGGCTCGTAGTCCACGAGGTCCGCCTCGATCCAGTCGACCTCGACGCCCACCTCCGCTGCGCGCTCGCGCGCCTGGCGGAGGGCCTCTGGGGCGAAATCGACCGCGGTCACTCGCCAGCCACGCTCGGCGAGCCACACGGCGTGCCGTCCGGAGCCACAGCCGAGGTCGAGCGCATGGCCGGGTCGCAGTCGTTCGAGCACGTTCAGCACGACCGTGCTCGGCTCGCCATGCGCGTGCAGCCGCTTGTCGAGCCAGCGCCGATCCCACTCGCGCGCGTCCATGTGGCCGTCAGCTCTCGCGAACGGTGACGCGCTCGATGACGACCGGCTGCGTCGGCTGCTCGTTTGCGTCGCCGAGCGCGTCGATGCGCTCGACCGTGTCGTAGCCCTGGGTCACTTCGCCCACGATCGCGTACTCGGGCGGCAGGCCGGCGTCCTCGGCCGTGACGACGAAGAACTGGCTGCCGCTCGTTCCGGGCGCTTCGAGCTCGGTCTTCGCCATCGCGACGACCCCTCGCGTGTACGCAGCATCGGACGGCGGCGCATCGACGGTCGAATATCCCGGGCCGCCGCTCCCCGAGGCCGTCGGATCGCCTCCCTGGATGACGAAGCCCGGCACGATGCGATGGAAGGTGGTGTTGTCGAAGAAGCCGTCGTTCGCGAGCGCCACGAGCGAGGCAGCCGTGTTCGGCGCGAGCTCCTGGTCGAGCGTGATCTCGAAGTCGCCGCAGCTCGTCTCGACGACGAGCACGTACGTCGTCGCCCCGTCGAGCGGCGCCGAGGGCTTCGTCGCGCCGCCGTCGGCCTTCGCGTCCGGCGCCTCGACGTCGGCGCAGCCTTCTGCCGTCGTCGGCTCGCTGCCGCCGTCGCCACCGTCGCCGCCGCAGCCCGCAAGGGCAAGCACAACGAGTGCGAGGAGGCGAGGCGCACGAGCGCGATCGTAGCGGCGCCGTTGGCAGCTGACGCCCAGGTACGGCAAGCTCTCAGCACCCGAGAGAGGAGGGTGACCATGCCCGGAACGACTGAGGCATTCAAGGCCCACCCCGGTGACCTCGTCACCGTCGAAGGCCACAAGGTCGGTGATGCTCGCCGCCAGGGCGAGATCCTCGAGGTGCTCGGCGAGCCGGAGCACGAGCACTACCGCGTGCAGTGGGACGACGGGCGCGAGACGGTCTTCTACCCGTCGAGTGACGCGACGATACGGCCCAAAGCCCGTGGCGCGAAGGAGAAACGCTGATGGCCGCCGAAGCGCTGAGGGCATTCCTCGACGGCGAGGGTGTCGCGTTCGAGCGGCTTCCTCACGACCACACCGAGCGGGCGGCCGAGGAGGCCGCTGCGCTCGGGATCCCACCCGAGTCAGTGGCGAAGACGCTCGTGCTCACGGTGCCGGAGGGATACGTCCGGGCCCTGCTGCCGGCGAACGAGCGCCTCGACCTGCACAAGGTGCGCGAGGTCATCGGTGCGGGCTCGAAGAAAGCCGTGCACCTCGCGTCTGAGGACGACCTTGCGCGAGACTTCCCCGAGTTCGAGCTCGGGGCAGTGCCGCCCGTCGGTGGCCGCCGCGACCCCGTCCTCGTCGACGAGACGGTTGCGAACCGCGAGGAGATCGTGTTCGAGGCAGGTGATCACGACGAGTCGATACGTCTCTGTTGGGAGGACCTCCGTCGGGTCGCCGACGTTCGCGTGGTCGACATCCGGGAGGATTGAAGGGGCTGGGCAGCCGCCTGGGTCATGATGAGCTGAGCATGCGGCTCTGCCTGATGATCGAAGGCCAGGAGGACGTGTCCTGGGACGAGTGGCTGGCGCTTGCAGATGCCTGCGAGCGAGCGGGGCTCGACGGCCTGTTCCGATCCGACCACTACCTCTCGGTCGTGGGCAAGCGGGAGCGGTCGTCGCTCGACGCTATCGCGACGCTTGCCGCTCTCGCGACGAGCACCGAGCCGGATCCGGCTAGGGACGCTCGTCTCTCCGGTCACGTTCCGCCATCCGTCCGTGCTCGCGAAGTCCGTCGCCACGATCGACCACGTCTCGAGCGGCCGCGTGGAGCTCGGGCTCGGCGCCGGCTGGAACGAGGAGGAGCACGCGGCCTACGGCTTCGAGTTCCCGCCGCTCGGGACGCGGATGGAGCTGCTCGAAGAGCAGACCGAGATCGTCCACCGGCAGTGGACGGAGGACTCGGTGACGTTCGAGGGTCGCCACTACCGGCTCGACGAGTGTCCGGCTCTCCCGAAACCGCTCCAGGAGCCGCATCCGCCACTCATCCTCGGCGGCAACGCGGGCCCTCGGTCGGTCGCCCTCGCCGTCCTCTTCGCGGACGAGTACAACACGCTGCTCGCCTCGGTCGAAGACTGCAGCGAGCGGCGCGCGACGCTGGCGGCGGCATGCGAGTCCGCCGGCCGCGATCCGGCGACCCTGCCGCTGTCGCTCATGGCGACGTGCGTCGTCGGAGAGGACCGCGGACAGGTGCTCGAGCGGGTGCGAGCGCTGCTCGCGGTCTGGGGCGTGGACGACGACCCGGAGGTCGTCCTGGCAGACCGTCTGCATCGCTGGATCGCGGGCACTCCGGACGAGGTCGTCGAGCGACTGAGGTCGCTCACGGAGGCAGGGGTAGAGCGCGTCTACCTTCAGCATCTCGTCCCAGGGGACACGGCGATGGTCGAGCTCGTCGGCGACGCAGTCCTGCCCGCGCTCGCGGAGTAGCGCCGTGGAGCGGTTCCGCGACCGCGCAGAGGCCGGAGTCGAGCTCGGCGAGCGGCTCGCGCAGGACCATGCCGGTCGCGACGATGTGCTGGTGCTCGCGCTGCCGCGCGGCGGCGTCGTCGTCGGCCGCGAGGTTGCCCGCCTGCTCGGTGCGCCGCTCGACGTCCTCGTCGTGAGAAAGCTCGGCTTCCCGGGTCAGGACGAGCTCGCGATGGGCGCGATCGCGAGCGGCGGTGCGCGCGTGCTCAACGAGGAGCTCCTCGCCCAGACGGGGTTGCCGCACGACCGCGTCGAGACGGTCGTCGCGCGTGAGCTCGAGGAGCTGGCCAGGCGCGAGGAGCTGTACCGCGGCGATCGTCCTGCGCCGGACGTCAGCGGCAAGACGGTCATCGTCGTCGACGACGGGCTCGCGACCGGGTCGACGATGCTCGCGGCGGTGCAGGCGCTGCGTTCTCGAGCTCCCGCGCGCATCGTCGTCGCGGTGCCGACGGCCCCGCCGCAGACGTGCTCGGTGCTCGAGCAAGTCGCCGACGAGGTCGTCTGCCTGCGCCAGCCGTACCCGTTCTACGCCGTCGGGCTCTCCTACGAGGACTTCTCGCGAGGTCGACGACGAGGAGGTGCGGCGGCTGCTCGACTTCTAGAGCGGCAGGTCGCGGGCGGCGAAGGAGATCGCCTCGGAGAACGTCGGGAACGGCTGAATCGTGTCGCGGATCACGTCGATGGGCACCTCGGCTCGGATGGCGAGCGTCGCCTGCTGGAGCCACTCGCCGGCCTCGGGGCCGACGGCCACAGCGCCGACGAGGACGCCCCGTGCGGGGTCGGCGACGAGCTTCACGAAGCCGTTTCGCTTTGGCCGCTCGTACGTCGACGAGCGCGAGGTGCGATTCACCTCCCACGACGCGCTGACGAGCTCCTCGCCCTCGACCGTGCCCACCTGCGCAACCTGGGGATCCGTGAAGACGACGGCGGGCACCGCGCGGTAGTCGGCGACCCGGGGCAGCCCAGCGACGTTCGACGCGGCCACGCGCGCCTGGTACTTCGCGACGTGCGTGAACAGCGAGACGCCGGTCACGTCGCCGATCGCCCAGACGTTCTCCGCGGCCGCGAGGTGCTCGTCGACGACGATACCCTGGTCCGCGATCTCGACGCCGATCTGCTCGAGCCCGAGCCCGTGGACCGTCGGCGTGCGCCCGACCGCGAGGAGAAGCCGCTCGGCAGCGATGGTCGCGCCGTCGTCAAGTGACAACGTCATGCCGGCATCCGTCGTGTCGACGCGCGTCACCCCCGCGCCGCACCGCACAGTCAGACCCTCCTCCTCGAGGCGGTCCTGCAGCAAGTTGGCTGCGTCTTCCGCCATCTTCGTCAGCAGTCTGCTGCGCTGGACGATCGTGACGCGAGCGCCCAGCCGGTGATACAGCTGCGCCAGCTCGACGCCGGATGCCCCTCCGCCGACGACGACGAGCGACGCCGGCACCTCCTTCGCCGACGTCGCATCGGCGGTCGTCCAGTGCGGCACGTCGGCGATCCCCTCGATCGGCGGCACCGCCGGCCGCGATCCCGTAGCGACGACGAGCTTGTCGTAGAGAACCTCGCGTCCGCCGACGTCGAGCACGCCTGCCGCTTTCACGATCGCATCCCCGCGAACCAGCGCGGTGTGACGGTCCTCGAGCCAGCTGCCGTGTCCCTCGTCGTCGTAGCCCTCGACGACCTGGTCTCGCCACCAGAAGACCCGGTCGAGATCGAGCTCGCCCGCCACCGCTTCGGCCGCGCCGGGTGCCTGCCTCGCCGCCGCGAGCAGCTCCGGAGCGCGCAGCAGCGTCTTCGACGGCATGCACGCCCAGAACGTGCACTCGCCGCCCACGAGCGCCCGTTCGACCAGGGTCACCTCGAGGCCCGCGTCGAGGCGACTCGCCGCCCCGACGAACGCCTCTCCCGCAGAGCCGCCCCCGAGTACGACGACCCGCGTCACTCGCTCCCCGTCGAGAACGACAGAGAGACGGCGAAGTCCCCGTCCGGATCCTCCCACCAGTTCGCGAGCTCGAAGCCGGCGTTCCCGAGCTCCGCCTCGAGCCCGGAGCGCCGGAACTTGTCGGAGATCTCGGTGCGCATCTCCTCGCCCGCGGCGAACTCGACCTCGAGCTCGAGGGCGGAGACGCTCACGCGCTGGTCGACGTCGGAGCGAAGCAGTATCTCGATCCACTCATGCTCCGCGTCCCAGCGCGCGACGTGCGTGAAGCGGAGGGGGTCGAAGTCGCCGCCGAGCTCGCGGTTGATGACGTTCAGGACGTTGCGGTTGAACTCGGCAGTGATGCCTCGGGAGTCGTTGTACGCGCGCTCCAGCCGCGCAGGATCCTTCACGAGATCGGCGCCGAGGAGCAGCGCCTCGCCGGTCCCGAGCAGGCCTTGGAGCGTGTCGAGGAACTGCGCGCGCTGCTCGCCGGTCAAGTTGCCGAGGGAGGAACCGAGAAACGCGAACAGCCGCCGCCGCCCCTCGGGCAGCCATACGAGATGGTGCTCGAAGTCGCCGACGACGCCGTGGACCTCGATCCCGGGGTAGTCCTCCGCGATCGCGGCCGCCGCCTCGCGCAGCGCCTGCTCGGAGACGTCGAAGGGCACGAAGCGCTTCAGGTAGCCCGCCTCGACCATCGCGTCGAGCAGCAGGCGCGTCTTCTCGGAGGACCCGGAGCCGGGCTCGACGAGCGTGTTCGCGGCGGTGAGCCGCGCGACGTCGCGGGCGTGCTCGCCGAGGATGACGCGCTCGCGCCCGGTGAGGTAGTACTCGGGCAGGCGGGTGATCTCCTCGAAGAGCGCCGAGCCGCGCTCGTCGTAGAACCACTTGGGGGGAAGCTCCTTGGGTGTCGAGGTCAGGCCGACACGGACGTCCTCGCGCAACGCCTCCACCCGGTCCTCCGGCGTGAGGTAGACGTCGACCTGGAGCGTTGCTGCGGGCGCGCCGTCGCTCATGCGTCTCTCGCACATCGGAAGCCGGCGAAGATCTGCCGGCGAATCGGAAAGTCCCAGTTGCGGAACGTCACGCGGGCGACCGTCGGGCTCGTTGCCCAGGACGCGCCGCGCAGCACCTTGTACTCGGGCCCGAAGAAGACCTCGGAGTACTCGGCGTACGGGAAGGCGTGGAAGCCGGGGTACCCCTGGAAATCGGAGGACGTCCACTCCCAGACCGAGCCGACGCCCCGGAGCACGCCGAGCTTGGCCGCCCGCTCCCACTCCGTCTCGCTGGGCAGCCGCTTCCCCGCCCAGTCGGCGTACGCCTTTGCCTCGTCCCAGGAGACGTGCTGCACGGGCTCGTCCGGCGGTACCGGCTCGACGGTGCCGAACCGCTTGCGCAGCCATCCGGTCGGCGCTCGCTCCCAGAAGAGCGGCGGCTCCGGCCAACCGCCGTCGGCGAGAAATGCCGTGTACTCCGCGTTCGATACGGGGTTCGCGTCGATGACGAACGCACCGGTCTCGGCCGTGTGCGCGGGGCGCTCGTTGTCGTACGCCCACGGCTCGTCGTCGGTGCCCATCACGAACGAGCCTGCCTCGACCACGATGTCCGGGGCCTCCGCCAGGCGCCGGCACCTGCCGCCCTCGTGCTCGTCTCCCGAAAGCTGGATCGTCTGCAGCATCGTCTCGACGTGCTGCTGCTCGTGCTGGATGACGAGGCCGAACGCGAAGCCTCCACGGAGCAGCGGGTCGTCCTCGTCGAGCTCCACGTCGTCGAGGACTGCCAGTGTCCGCGAGCGCACGTCCTCGAGATAGCGGCGCGCGGCGCCGGGGTCGAGGAGCTCGAGCGACGGACGCTCCTCCCGCTCGTGGGCGAACGCGTCGTACGTGTCGTCTCCGTCCGAGAAGATCGGAGGCGCTCCGCCGAGTCGTCGCGAGATCCAGAGCTCCTCGAAGTGGCCGATGTGCGCGAGGTCCCAGACGAGGGGCGACATGAGCGGCGAGACCTGCTTCGTGAGCTCCTCGTCGGAGAAGGGCGCAAGCAGCGCCGTCGTCCGCGCCCTGGCGGCGGCGAGCTCGGCCGCGATGCGCTCCTTCACGTGCACCGTCACCTGGGCGGTTCCGCGCATGGAAGCGCGAAGTCTAGGCATCCGGCGATGATGCACCGGAATGCCCGAGGTGCTCGTGATCTGCCCGCAGGACCGTGACCGCCACGCTGCGGGTTCGACCGACTTCGCCGTTCGGTTCGCCGGGCCCGATCTCGACGCGGGCGGCGTCGATGCTCGGGCACTGCTCGGCGAGCTCGCGTCGCTGCCGGCGGACGGCGTCGTCGGGCACGAAGGACCGCTCCGCGCTTCTTGCAGCGCTGCTCGCCGAGCGGCGAGGCCTGCCAGGGCCGAGCCCGCGGGCGATCGTGTCCAGCCAGCACAAGCCGACCTCGCGCGCGATCCAGCAGCGCGTTGCACCCGAGGCGACGCCACGCTTCGCCCTGCTCGAGGGCGAGCCGCCGTTTCCGCCGCCGTGGTGGGTGAAGCCGGTCGTCGGGCGGCTGTCGCAGGAGGCCCGTCGTGCAGACTCGGTGGCCGACCTCGTCGGGCTCGCCGAGGAGCGCGAGTACCGGGACGAGTACGCCGATCTGGCGGAGCTGGCCCCCGATGACGTCCGCGGCTTCCTCGTCGAGGAGCTCGTCACTGGCGACGAGGTCACGCTCGAGGGTTACGTGCACGAAGGCCGCGTGACGGTGATCGGCGTCACCGACTCGGTGAAGTACCCGGGCACGAACTCGTTCGAGCGGTTCGAGTACCCGTCGGCGCTTTCCGACGACCGGCTGCACGAGCTCGGCCGACTGGCGGAGACGCTCGTCCGAGCGCATGGCCTCGACACGTGCTTCTTCAACATCGAGTTCTTCGTTCCGGCCGAGGGTCCGGCGAAGATCGTCGAGCTGAACGCACGCATCGCGTCGCAGTTCTCGCCGCTCGTCGAGGCCGTTCACGGCCGCTCGACGTACGACGTGCTCTTTGCGCTCGCCTGCGGCCGGGACCCCGGCTGGGAGGGCGTCGCGCCGAACGGGGTCGCCATCTCGTACGTCATGCGGGTGTTCGAAGACGCCTTGGTCGAGTCCGTGCCGGAGCCGCAGCAGGGGCTCGAGGTGCTCGTGCGCCCTGGCGTCCTGCTCTCCGAGCAGGGAACGAACGACACGGCGAGCTACCGCCTCGCGATCTTCACCGAGTGGGGGGAGACACGGGAGGATGCGGTTCGGGCAAGTCGGGAGCGGGCACGGTCGCTGCGCTTCGAGCTCGCAGCCCCAGTCCGCTGACGATCGCTCCCGCCACGGCCAGCCCGGCAGCGACCCACATCGCCGCCTGGAATGCGTCCGCTGCCTCGGCGAGCTGCTCCGGCGCTGCGCTCGCCGAGCTCGAACGGGTCGCCCGCCGCGGTGTAAACGAGCGAGACGACAACGCCGAGCGCAGCCACCGCGATCAGCTGGCCCAGCCGCGACACCGTGGTGTTGATGCCTGAGGCGACGCCGGTCAGCTCGTCGGGAGCCGGCTTCAACGCTGTGGAGGTGATCGCGGGAACGGTCGCCGCGAGGCCGACGGAGAAGACGAGCAGGGGCGGAAACACGTCGACCCAGTAATTGGCGCCAGCCTCGACGAAGCCGAGCCAGGCGAGACCGACGGCGATCAGGGCAGGCCCGGCGATGAGGAACGGCCTCGGCCCGAGACGATCGGCGGCCTTGCCGAAGCGACTGGCGAGCGCCCAGAGCACGACGCTGACCGGCACCATCACCAGGCCGGCCTTCGGCGGCGAGTAGCCGAGCACGGATTGCGCGTAGAGAACGACGAAGAAGAGCGCGCTACCGAGGGCGGCGTAGACGAAGAATGTCGCGAGGTTCGCGACCGACAGGTCGCGGATGCGAAAGAGCGACAGCGGCATCATCGGCTCCTCGACGCGCGACTCGACCCAGATGAAGGCCGCAAGCGCCGTGCCTGCGAGCACGAAGCCTCCGACGACAGCCGGGCTCCCGAAGCCGCTCTCCGGCCCTTCCACGAGCGCCCAGACGAGCGCCCCGACGCCGACCGCCCCCAGCACGATGCCAGGAATGTCCAGATGCCGGTGGCGGGTCTGGGTACGGCACGTATCGCGGGAGACGAGCGTCGCGATCACCGTCACGACGGCGACCGGGATGTTGAGGAGGAAGATCCCCCGCCACGACACCGCCTCGACGATCACTCCTCCCACCACCGGCCCGGCGACGGTCGCTGCGCTCGTCCACGCCGTCCAGGCGCCGATGGCGCGCCCGGCCTCGTCCTTGTACGTCGCGCGGAGCAGCGCCAGGCTGCCCGGCGTCAGCAGCGCGCCGAAGACGCCCTGGATCGCGCGAGCCGCGATCAGCACTTCGCTCGTGGGGGCGGCGCCCGCGAGCACCGACGCGAAGGCAAAGCCGGTCACGCCGACGACGAACGTGTTCGCGTAGCCGTAGCGGTCGCCGAGAGCGCCCGCCGGCAGATAGAGGGCGGCGAGCGCCAACGAGTAGCTGAGGAACATCCACTGCTCGCCCGTCAGTCCCAGGCCGAGCTCCTCGTCGATCGTCGGCAACGCGACGTTGACGACGAATGCGTCGAGGAACGCCATCGACGAACCGAGGACGGTGGCCACGAGCACAAGCCGCTTGCGGGACTCCGCTGTCATGTCCCCAAACCCTACGACGGGTTTGCGTGCTAGCGCACGGTCTGCGGCGCGGTGACGTGATGCCCGACGAGCTTCGGCGAGCCGGTCTTGCCCTGCTTGCGGACGTGGATGACCACGCGGCCGTTCTCACGCTCGACCGTGTGCACGCGCCACGGCCTGCCGTCGACGCTCGACAGCTCGAGCTCCGTGCCCTCCTCGGGTGGATCGCCGTGCCAGACGCCGCGCCAGAGCTCCTGGCCGGCGCTCGACTCCTTGATCCAGATCGCGTCGGCCTGGAGACCGGCGTCGGCGGGCGCGGAGCCCCGTTCACGCCACAGCCGCTGCGGCTCGAAGCTCGGCTGCTCTCGTCGCGTGACCTCGCGGAGCGCCAAGCGGAGCTCGTCCGGGGTCGGGTTCCCCCAGTACCAGAACCCGCACCAGACGGCGTGGATGCGCATCAGCGAGTCGAGCACGTACGTCATCGGCAGGTACGGACGGTGCCACTCGTCCGTCAGCTCGAGCAGGTCGAGCTCTTCTGCCGCGGCCCGGTCCTCGTCCGAGAGGAAGGGAAAGGACGCGCCCAGCCCGGCGCGCAGCGCGCCGTTGACGTACGGCTCGTCGACCGTGACGACTGCAAGCCGGCCGTACTCGCGCTGGATCTCCTCCTGCATCTCCACGAGCCCTCGCAGCCGCACCTGCTCCTTGGGGCACCACCAGCCGCGCACGAAGCAGAGCACGAGCGGGTGCTCGTCCGCGATCGCGCTCAGCGAGAGCTCGGTGCCGGTGTGCTCGGGGAGGGAGATGTCGGGGAACGGCTCCCCGGGTTCGAGGTCCATCATCGCTGCTCCTTTCGTCCGCGTGCTTCCGTGACATGCTTTCCCGGTCGAACCGGGAGGCATGCATGGCGGACCAGGGCGAGGGATGGAAGACGGCGCTCATCGACGAGATCCCGCCCGTCAATGCCGACTGGCCTGCGACGTGGAAGTCCATTCGGCACCACTTCGGCATCACGGCCTTCGGCATCAACGCGGTCACGAAGGACGCGGGGAACGTGCTGATCCCGGAGCACAGGCACGCGTCGACGGGCGAACAGGAGATCTACATCGTCCAGCGCGGAGCCGCGACGGCGACGCTCGACGGCGTGCAGGTCGACGTCCCCGCCGGCGGCGCCGTGGCGGTGGAGGGACCCGTGGCGCGGAAGTTCGAGGCGACCGAGTCGCCCACGACGCTGATCGTCGTCGGCGGCGTGCCGGGCAAGGCTTTCGAGGTCGGCGATTGGGAGAAGTAGCCGCGCGTCCCTGGTCGGTCTCCTTCGCGGCTCGGGCTCGCCGACCTGGCGAGCGAAGCCCAGGAACGCGAGGTACGCCGGGCTATGCTGCTCCCATCCGCCGAAAATCCAACGCGTAAGCGAACTGGATTTTCGGCGGCGAGAGCGGGCGTGGCGGAACTGGCAAACGCGATGGCCTTAGGAGCCATTGGGCGAAAGCCCTTGGGGGTTCGACTCCCTCCGCCCGCATAGACTCGCGCGATGCCGTCGGCGTTCGCAGCCGGTCTCGGGCTCGGCTTCCTCGTTGCCATGCAGGTCGGGCCGATCTGGGTCTTCTGCGCCCGCTCGGTGCTCCGCGGCACCGCTGCGGTCGGGATCGCGATCGGCGCTGGGGCAGCGATCATCGACGCGCTCTACGCGGGGCTCGGCGTCGCGGGAGCGAGCGCCTTGCTCGAGATCGACGCGCTGCGCATCGCGCTCGGGCTCGCGGGCGCGGCGTTTCTCGCCTTCCTCGGCGCGCGGACGTTCTGGAGCGCGTTCCGGGTTCGGCTGGGTGGCGAGTCCGAGGAGGAGGTCTCGTCGCCGCGCCGCGCGTTCCTGACGTCGCTGGCGGCCACGGCGTCCAACCCGATGACGATCGCCTCGTGGGCCGCGATCTTCACCGCCGCGTCCACGGCCGAGCTCGTCGGCTCGGGGTTCACCGCCTCCGCGCTCATAGCGGGCGTCGCGGTGGGGACGTTCAGCTGGTTCCTCGCGCTGTCGCTCGGCCTCGCGCTCGCCCGGCGTCGGGTCGGCCCGCGGCTGCTCGTCGTCGTGGACGCCGTCTCGGGCGCGATCCTCATCGGTTTCGCGGGGCTACTCGCCTGGCGAACCGTCTCCGACGCCTGACCCGGTCTTCGCCTCGAGCTCGCTGAGCCGATGGCTGACGACGGCGTCCGCCTCCGCCGACGTCCGCGCATCCCCGCTCACCGCTGCGACGAACACGTCGCGGGCGAGGGAGTAGATCTCCACATCCGTACGCGCGGAGCACGTCGCCGTGCGAGGGACATCGTGGAGCAACGCGATCTCGCCGAAGTACTCACCCGCACCGAGCGTGCTGACGGTCGTCCCGCCGCGTATGACGTCGATCTCTCCCGAGGCGATGAGGTAGAAGCGGTCTCCGGCGGCACCCTCCTGCAGCACGCACGTGCCGGCCGCTGCCTCCACGGGATCGAGCCGGTGGGCGAGCCGTTCGAGCGTCGTCGCAGGCAGCGGCGAGAACAGCGGCACGGCCGACACGAGCTCGAGCTCGCGCTCTGGAACGTCGGCGGCGGCGTCGATGCGTCGCAGGCCGTGGTAGGACAGCAGAGCGAGCGTGGGGAGGATGGCGCCGGCGACGACGAGCGCCGCTCTGATGCCGAGCTGCTCGACGAGGATCGAGCCGAGCACCGAGCCGATCGCCACGGCCAACGCGCAGCCGATCTCGAAGACGCCGAACACACGCCCGAGCACGTGCTCGTCGACCGTGCGCTGGAGCAGCGTGAAGCCCGCGATGTCGAGCAGGGCGTTGCCGATGCCGACCACACCGAGGCACACGAGGGCCCATCCGGCGCGAGGCCACGCGCCGACGAGGGCGATCGGAGCGCCCCAGAGCACGAGCGCCGCACCGAACACGCCGGCGAGGCGGCGGCGAGCGACGAGGCCGACGGACGCCAGGCCCCCGGCAAGCGCGCCCGCGCCGAGCGCGGCATTCAGCCAGCCGACGCCCGCCTCGCCCATGCCCAGCAGCTCGATCGACGCGACGACGAGGAGCACGTTGAGCAGCCCGCGCACCATCGTCTGCGAGTTGAAGAGGAGCACGACCAACCGCGGGTGCGGCTCGTGGACGAGCGTCCGTACGCCTCCGAGCAGCTCGTGGCGGAGGCTTCGGTCGACACGCCGGCGCGCACCTGCCACGTCTCCCTCCCGGCGGATGCGCCCGACGAGCAGTGCGCAGACGACGTTAACGGCGGCGGCGACGGCCATGGCGACGTCCACGCCGGCAGTCGCCGCGAGCACGCCGCCGACGACCGGCCCCACGAGCGTGCCCAACCCCTCCAGCGTGCTCGAGGAGACGTTCGTCGCGACGAGCTCGCGCGGGGTGCGCGCCAGCATCGGCACGAGCGACAGCGTGGCCGGCCGTACCGGCGCGCCGGCGACCGCCGCGAGCGCCGCCAGCGCGAAGACGAGCGCGCGCGAGCTGCCGGCCGCGAGCGCGGCCGCGATCGCGACGAGCAGCAGCGCCCGTACGACGTAGATCCCCAGGAGGACGCGCTGCCGTGGGTAGCGGTCGGCCAGCATGCTGCCGAACGGAAGCGCGATCGCCGCCGGGATCATCCGGACGAGCCCGAGGGCGCCGAGCGCTGCCGCGCCGCCGACCTCGAACGCGTACACGGAGAGCGCGACGAAGTGCGTCCACTCGCCGAGGTAGTAGCCGGCCCAGGACAGCTCGAGCCGGCGCAGCTGAGGGTTGCGGAACACGTCCGCGAGAGTGGACAGACGCTCTCCGGCCCGATTCAGGGCGCGCTGCACCGGCCGAGGATCCCATAACCAGGCAGGCGGTCACAAACAACCGTTCTGGTTGAATGGCCCGCGTGCAGGCCACGGTCGAGCGGCTCCCCGAGGACAAGGTTCGCCTCTCCGTCGAGGTGCCGCAGCACGACGTCGAGCATGCGGTCGACCACGCTGCGTCGGACCTGGCCCAGTCGGCGAAGATTCCCGGCTTCCGCAAGGGCAGGGTGCCGATGCCGGTGCTCATCGCACGCGTCGGCAAGGAGCGGCTCATGGGCGAGGCGATCTCCAGCCACATCGGCGGCTGGTTCCGCTCCGCCGCGACGAGCGCACGCATTCATCCCGTCGCGCAGCCGGACTACGAGTACGAGCTGCCCGACTCGTCCGACGAGCCGTTCACGTTCACGGCCACCGTTGCCGTACAGCCCAAGGTCGAGCTGCCCGACTGGACGACGCTCGAGGTGCCTCGCCCCGACACGGAGGTTCCCTCGGAGCTCGTCGAGGCCGAGATCGACGGGCTGCGAGACAGCGTCGCGGAGCTTGCGCCCGTGGAAGGCCGCCCCGCGCGCGACGGCGATGTGCTCGTGGTCGACGTCGTCAGCCCCTCAGGCGAAGCGCGCCGTGACATGGTCGTCGAGCTCGGCACGGGCCGCATGGTCGACGAGCTGGAGGAGGCGCTCACGGGCATGTCGCCCGGGGAGACGAAGGAGGTCGAGCACGAGCTCGCCGACGAGTCGACGGCGAGCCTCACCGTGACGCTCAACGAGATCAAGGAGAAAGTGCTGCCGCCAGCCGACGACGACCTTGCGCGCGCCGCGAGCGAGTTCGACACGCTCGCCGAGCTCCGCGCCGACATCGAAGGCCGTCTGCAGGAGCAGATCTCCGCCGAGATCGAGTCCGGCTTCCGCGCTGCGACGGCCGACGTCCTCGTCCAGGCTTCCGGCGTCAAGCCGTCCGGCCCTCTCGTCGACACGCGCGCGAACGAGCTGCTCGGGGGCTTCCTCCGCACGCTCGAGAGCCGCGGCATCTCCCCCGAGACATATCTCGCCGCCTCCAACCAGACACCCGAGCAGCTGCGCGACCAGCTGCGGGCCGAGGCCGCCCTGTCGGTCGCCCGCGAGCTCGTGCTGGACGCCGTGGCGGAGCAGCTCGGCATCGAGGTCTCCGACGAGGAGATCGAGGCCGCGCTGCGCGACCAGGGAGAGTCGGACGAGACGGTGGCCGAAGTGATGAGCTCACCGCTCCGCGACTCCATCCGCGAGGACCTCAGGCTTCGCTTCGCCCTCGATCGCGTCGCCGCCGAGGTGAAGCCGATCCCGCTCGACCTGGCCGCCGCGCGGGAGAAGCTCTGGACGCCGGGGCAGGAGAAGACGCCCGAAGAGACAACGTTATGGACCCCAGGGAGGAAGGACACCGCATGAGCCCACTGATTCCGATGGTCATCGAGCAGACGTCGCGCGGCGAGCGCGCCTTTGACATCTACTCGCGCCTCCTCAACGAGCGGATCATCTTCCTCGGGACGCCGATCGACGACCAGATCGCGAATCTCGTCGTCGCTCAACTCCTCCACCTGGAGTCGGAGGACCCGGACAAGGACATCTCGATCTACATCAACTCGCCGGGCGGCATCGTCTACGCGGGCCTCGCCATCTACGACACGATCCAGTTCATCAAGCCCGACGTGCAGACAACGTGTGTCGGTATGGCGATGTCGATGGGAGCGGTCGTGCTCGCCGGTGGCACGCCCGGCAAGCGCCAGGCGCTGCCGCACTCGAAGATCCTCATCCACCAGGGGTCGGCCGGCTTCTCGGGGCAGCCGACGGAGATCGAGATCCAGGCCAAAGAGGTAATCAGCCTCAAGCGGCTAATGGAGGAGATCATGGCCAAGCACACCGGCCAGGGCCTGGAGAAGATCTCCAAGGACATGGACCGGGACTACTACATGACCGCTCAAGAGGCCAAGGACTACGGCATCATCGACACGGTTATCGAGCATCACTAGGCCGAGCGCTGGCGCAAACGGACGATCCGAGGTAAAAGGAGACAGGGATGGCCCGGGCGACGGAAGGCAACGAGCAGCTTCTTTGCTCCTTCTGCGGGAAGAGCCAGCGCCAGGTCAAGAAGCTCATCGCAGGCCCGGGCGTCTACATCTGCGACGAGTGCATCGATCTCTGTAACGAGATCATCGACGAGGAGCTGACGGCTCCCGCGCATCTCGACCTCGAATCGCTCCCCCGCCCGAAGGAGATCTACTCGAGCCTCAACGACTACGTCGTCTCCCAGGACGAGGCGAAGCGGACCCTCTCCGTCGCCGTCTACAACCACTACAAGCGCGTTCAGATGGGTCAGCAGGGAGACGACGACGTCGAGCTCCAGAAGTCGAACATCCTCCTGCTCGGTCCGACCGGCTGCGGGAAGACGCACCTCGCCCAGACCCTCGCACGCATCCTCAACGTCCCCTTCGCCATCGCGGACGCGACGGCGCTGACCGAGGCCGGCTACGTCGGCGAGGACGTCGAGAACATCCTCCTGAAGCTCATCCAGGCCGCCGACTTCGACATCAAGAAGGCAGAGACGGGGATCATCTACATCGACGAGGTGGACAAGATCGCGCGCAAGGCGGACAACCCGTCGATCACGCGCGATGTCTCGGGGGAGGGCGTGCAGCAGGCGCTCCTGAAGATCCTCGAGGGGACGGTCGCCTCGGTGCCGCCGCAGGGCGGCCGCAAGCACCCGCACCAGGAGTTCCTCTCCATCGACACGACGAACGTGCTCTTCATCTGCGGAGGCTCCTTCGGCGGCCTCGAAAAGATCATCGCGCGGCGGGCAGGGAAGAACGCCGTCGGCTTCGGCGCGAAGATCCACTCCAGGCACTCGCCCGAGTCTGCGGAGCTTCTGTCCGACGTGATGCCGGAGGATCTCCTCGCCTACGGCCTCATCCCCGAGTTCATCGGCCGGCTACCTGTCGTCTCCCACGTCCACCAGCTGAAGCGCGAGGACCTTGTCCAGATCCTCACGGAGCCGAAGAACGCGCTCGTCAAGCAGTACCAGCGGTTCTTCAACTACGACTCGATCGAGCTCGTCTTCACCGACGACGCGCTGTGGGAGATCTCAGACCACGCGCTCGAGCGCGAGACGGGCGCCCGCGGGCTCCGCTCGATAATCGAGGGCGCGCTGCTCGACGTGATGTTCGAGCTCCCCTCGCGCAAGGACGTCTCCAAGTGCGTGATCACGAAGGAGACGATCTCCAAGGGCTTGAAGCCGACGCTCGTCACCTCGGGCGTGGACGAGTACGAAGAGCTCGCCGAAGAGTCGGCCTAAGGCGTCACCGTACGTAGACCGGCGAGCCGCGCCGCCGCGGCCTGCCGCTCGTCGTAGCTCACGAAGGCGTCGATCGGGGACGCGTCGACCGCGGCGGCGACCTGGATCGCGTCGAGCGCTCGCAGGCCGGGCGCGGTGAATGCGCCTGCCGCGAGGAGGACAGCGCGATCGATGGGCAGCAGCGCCATCGCCTCGAGCACTCCCGCCGCCTGCTCGAGCAGGCGGTCGAGCGGCAGGGCAGGGTCGTCGCCGACGGCGCGCCGGATCGCACGCGGCACCTCGGTGAGCACGAGCTCGCAGGACACGAGGTCGCTCTCCTCCAGGAATGTCCGGAGCGCGGCCGTCTCGGGCTCCGCGCGGACGAGCTTCACCAACGCCGAAGCGTCGGCGTAGAACAGCGGCACGTCAGCGGTCGCCGCGGATCTCGTCGAGCGCGTGGCTGAGAGCGCGAGGGTCGCCTGCGAGCTCGAGGGGCTCGGGCAAACCCCGGCGACGCGGCCGGGCGACGCGTCCCTCCGCGATCAGCCGATCGAGCTCGCCGCCGGTGGAGGGAGGGGGTCCCAGCTCCGCGACCGGGCGGTTGTGATCGGTGACGATCAGCCGTTCCCCCCGCTCGACACGACGCAGGAAACGGCTGAGGTTCTGGCGGAGCTCTGCCACGCCGACGGTGTGCATGTACATAAAAGTAGCAGATTGACGTGCGGCCGCTCGTTAGCGTGCTCGGCGTGAAACGGCGCGTCGTCGAAATGGGCTTCCCGCTCGTCGTGCGCGAGTGGGGGGAGGGCGATCGCCCCCTTGTCTTCTGGCCTGGGCTCACGCCCTTCGGTGCTCTCCATCTGAACGAGGCAGGCCCCGTGTGGGCCGACGAATACGGACTGCGCGTGATCTCGATCTCGCCGCCGGGCGTGGAGACGGAAGCGCTGCAGGCCGAGGATTACCGTCTGCCGCGGCTCGCGGAGCTCGTCGTGCGGCTCTTCGATGTGCTCGAGCTGGAGCGGGCGGCGTACGTCGGGTTCTCCTGGGGTGCGTCGATCGGCTGCCACCTCGGAGCGCTCTTTCCGGAACGTCTGTTGGCGGTCGTGCTGCTCGACGCTGGCTACCAAGACGTGCCTGCGGACGGCAAGAGCCTCGAGCAGCGCACCGAGGAAGCCCGCACCACGCAGGCGGAGTTTCGGTTCGACTACTGGGACGGATTCTTCGCCGCGGCACGCGAGGCAGGTGGACGGTGGAGCCTGGAGCGCGAGGAGCGCCTGCGGGCGGGCATGCGCGAGGAGGGAGGACAGCTGGTGGTGGCTGCCTCGCCGGAAGCCGCTGCTGCCGCTCTGCACGGCGTCATCACCGAGCCGCCGACCGAGCAGCTCGTCACGCTCGGAAGCACAGGCCTGCCGGTGCTGCTCGTCACGTCCGGCGATCGCGCCGGAGACGAGGATGGTCAGGCTGCGGTGGAACGGTTCCGCGACGCCGTACCGCAGGCCCAGGTCGTACATGTCGCCGACTCCGGGCACGACCTGCTCGCCGATGCGCCGGAGCCCACGATCCGCGCGGTGGGCGAGTTTCTCGCGCGCTAGACCTGCGTGGGCACGAGCACGAGGCGGACCGATCCGCGCCGGGCGCCGCGCGGCTCGTAGCGGGTGAGCAGCATCTCGTAGCCCTTCGCGACGACGCGGATGTGGATGTGCGCCGGACGGCCTTCGTACGACACGGGACGCGGCCCCTCGAAGCGAAAGCGGCCCGCGGCGTTGGTCAGCACCGATCCGCTCGTCGCCCTCGTGTAGACCCCTCGCCGGTTGGACTGCCAGAAGTCGACCCGCGCGCCGCGGATCGGCTTGCAGTCGAGGACCGAAAGAACGACGCCTGTCAGGACATGGCCGGTTCCGATCTTCGCGCGCAGCGGCGGCGACACGCGGCCGAACGGCCCAGCCGCATCGTCGGGAGTCGCCTTGCAGGTCTGGATTGGCGCGGAGCTCGCAGCGCCGGCGAAGAGAGCCAGGCCGCTCAGGACGACGCTCACGACAAGCGCTGGCCTCACGCTTGGAGTGTACGAGTTCCGGCCCAGGAGGGTCTGGCGAAACAGTGACTGAGCCGCCGGAACACGCTGGAGCCCCGCGCCGCGGTGTCCTCGGTCGCCCACGTACTTAGGCCAGTACGCGGGCTCCCTGCGTCCTTGCGGCGCGACGCCCAGCGCGCCCCGGCGACGAGCACCGTTCCGCCAAACCCTCCTAGGGCACGTCCATACGACTCAACCGCCGCACCGCGAGGGCGGCGAAGCCGACTACGACGAGCGTGACGCCGACGATGCCCGCTCCGGCGCCCAGCGTGATGTCGGTGGTCGCGAGCCGGTTCGCGTCGAGTGCGTGTGTCAGCGCGAGCGCAAAGCGCCGCACGCTGAGGTACCGCACGCCCTCCAGGTAGGCAGCGAGCGTGGCTTCCCACACGAACACGTACACGAGCCCGATGACGAGCGCATGGCGAGTGGCAAGGCCGGCCCAGGTGAAGACCGCCGCGTAGGCCGCAGCTCCCGCCAGCAATCCCACGCCGGTGGCGACCGCTCCGTGCACGTCGCCCTCGGCGATGATGGCCACCGCCAGCGCACCGCTCAGAGCCACCGGCACGCCGCCCACGAGCAGCGCCGCGAGAAGCTTCGGCAAGACGATTCGCCAGCGCGGGAGGGGCTTCGCCGTGAGGTACACGAGCGTCCGATCACCGACCTCGTTGCCCAGCGCCGCCGTACCCAGCAGCAGGACGACGAGCGGGAGGATCGCAGAGGCGACGAGCACCGCCGTGATGTCGTCGGCGTACTCCGCGGCAGTGGTCGTGCTCTCCGCGGCGTGAAAGAGCGCCGCCGCGAGCAGCGGCAGCGCCACGAGCCCTAGCACGAGCCACCACCGTCGGCTGCCGGCGAGCTGGCGGACGGTGAGTGTGAAGACGGCCGCCACGCTAGCCCTGGGCCAGGTATTCGAAGACACTCTCGAGCGAGTCGTCGAGCGGCTCGACTCGCAACAGGCGGATGTCCAGCCGCTGCGCCACCCGGGGCACCGAGCGCTGCAGGAGCGAGACGTCTCGGCTCCGGACGCGTAGTCGTCCCTCGCCGTCGATCTCGACCGACTCGACCGCGGCTTCGCCCAGCAGCCCAGACGCGAGAGAGCGCGGGTCCGTCGCGTCGATGCGCACGACGAACGGCCGGTCGTTCAGCTGCTGCCGGATGGCTCGGAAGTCTCCGCTCGCGGCGAGCTTCCCGCCCACCATCAGGTGAATACTGTCGGCCAGCTGCTCGACCTCCTCGAGGATGTGTGACGAGACGAGGATGGTGCGGCCTTCGGCGGCAAGTCTCCGGATGACGTCGCCCAGGTGGAGCCGTTGCACCGGGTCGGTGCCCGAGAGCGGCTCGTCGAGGAGCAGGAGCGGCGGGTCGTGCGCGAGCGTCGCGGCCAGGCGCATCCGCTGCCGCATGCCGCGCGAGTAGCCGCGCAGCTTCCGGTCGGCTGCGTCCTCGAGCTCGATGGTCGCGATTGCACGTGCCGCTGCGGCGCCCGGATCGGAGATGCCCTGGAGGCGCGCGCCGAGCTCGACGAACTGGCGTCCGGTCAGGAAGTCGTAGACCGACTCGTGCTCGGGCATGTAGCCCAGGCGGCGATAGAGCGGAGGATTGTCGCGGGCCGGCTCGCCGAAGACGCGAACGTTCCCCTCTGACGGGGCGATCAGACCCGCGATCGTGCGCAGGAGCGTCGTCTTGCCCGCGCCGTTCGGGCCCAGCAGCGCGGTGACGCCCGGCTCTACGACGAGCGAGACGTCGCTGACTGCGACCACCCCGCCGAACCACTTCGAGACGCCGTCGACGGCGATCGTCGCCTGGGACTGGCTCTCCACGGTCATCCGCGCATCACCGACGTGGTGCGGCGGAGGAGCCAGGTGCCGAGCACGAGGGTGAGTCCCGCGAGCCAGAGGGCCGAGACCCAGCCCGCCACCGGCCGATCGTCGAGCTGATCGGCGAGGATCCAGTGGGCGGTGTCGGTCATGACCTGAGGAAGGGATGCGAGCGAAAGGACATCCGCGACGCCACCCTCGAAGCTGTCCTCGGCGATGCCTCCGATAGCTGATCCGATGAAGAGGACCGCGAGCGTGGCGATCGCCGAATAGGCCCTGCGCGATGTGAACGACGCTGTGAAGAGGGAGAGCGTCGTGAACGCGGCGGCCACGAGCATCCCTGCGAGCAAGAAGCGGGGCACGACGTCCCAGTTGTCCTCGAAGAACGTCCCTGTCTCGCGGGCATCGAGCGCGTTCCAGATATAGAGCACGGCCTCGGGCACGCAGACGACGGCGGCCGAGACGGTGAAGAACGCCGCCCACCGTGAGCCCACGTAGTCCCGCGGCGTGATGGGGCGCGCGGCGTAGAGCGACAGCACGCCGTCGCGGCGGTCAGGGCAGAGCAGGAGCGGGGCGATGACTGCTGCGAACAGCCCGAGCGGGATGATCGCGTAGTCGAAGTACTCGGCGTACGACGGGAGCTCGAAGTCTTCGGCGTCGGTGGGCACCGATCCCAGGAACGCGGCCAGCACGACGAGGACGGCCATGGGCACGAGCGCGAGCCCGATCAGCAGCCAGGGTGCGATCTTCGAGGCCGCGCCGCGTCCCAGGCCAAGTGAGATGCGCAATCCATCCCGCCAGATGGCTCGCCGTCGCGCCCAGCGGCCGGTGCGCTCGCCCTCGTACTGCTGGTAGCCGAGGTCGAAGATCTCCGCGGTGCTCACGGAGTCTCCTCATCGCCGTCGGCTGTGCCCCGGACGGGGGAGAACACGTCGGCCAGGGTGTGTCGTTCCGGTGCGAGCCGGTACAGCAGCGCGTCCGTCTCGACGATCGCGTCGCGCAGTACGTCGTAGTCGTCGCCGGAGACCTGCGCCAGCGTCAGCCGGTTGCCTTCCACCTGGGCCTCGAGCCCACGGCGGGCGAGCGCGCCTGCCAGCTCTCCCACCCCCTCGACGACGTCGACGAGAATCGTCTCCGTCTCCTCCGTCAGCCCGGCCACAGCGCCCGTGCGCAGCACCTTCCCGGCGTCGAGGACGACGACGGCGTCGCACGTCCGCTCGACGTCTCCCATCAGGTGCGTGGAGATGACGATGCTGATGCCGAACTCGCGCCCGACGTGGTTGATCAGCTCCAGCATGTCCCGTCGCCCCATCGGGTCGAGGCCGGCGGTCGGCTCGTCGAGGAACGCGACGATCGGGTCGTGCACGAGCGCCTGCGCGAGCTTGACACGCTGCTTCATCCCGGTCGAGTACGTGCCGATCGCGCGGTAGCGCTCTTCGAAGAGGCCGACGTGCCGGAGGACGTCCGAGGCTCGCAACCGCGCCGCTGTACCCGGCAGCCCGCTGACCTCGCCCAGGTAGGCGAGCAGCTCGGCCGCAGAGACCGTGCGCGGGAGGCAGTCGTGCTCCGGCGCGTAGCCGATCCGCGAGCGGTACTCGGGCGAGCCGCCCGGGTCGACGCCCAGCACCTCGACGGATCCGCCGTCCGGCTTCAGCAGGCCGAGGAAAAGCTTCAGCGAGGTCGTCTTCCCGGCGCCGTTCGAGCCGAGCAGCCCGGTGATCCCGTCTCCGATCTCGAACGAGGCGCCGTCGAGGGCGCGAATCGATCCGTACGACTTCGACAGCGCCTGGGCTCTGATCAGGGCCACGGCGCGAGCCTAGATGAGCGGCTCCCTCACCAGGGCACGGGACGCCCGACCAACCGCTCGACCGGATCGCGGTCGGCGTCGAACGCGGCGCGCAGGCGGGCCCGAAGCACGTCGTCGAGTGGAGGCTTCTGGCCGCGCCTGAGCACGAGGCTCTCCACCCACGTGCGCATCGGCTCCCGGAACACCGCACGCCCGCCGGCTCGCGCCCTCGGAGACGCCATGAGCCGTGCGGCGACCCTGTTCCGTGGCTGGGCGAAGACGTTGTGGGCGCCGGGTGCGATCCGGGCAGCGACGCCCGGATCGACGCCGAGGAACTCGAAGATCGACGCGGCCTCGTGTGCCGGGTCGGCGTGAAGATCCTCGAGGAAGCCGACGCGAACAGCACTGCCGAACACGTCGAGGAACCGCTCCACGTGCTGCGAGTAGAAGCCCAGGTAGACGTGCTTCTTCGCCGGGTCCGACCCCACGGGCAGGTCGGCGCCGTCGAGCTCCTCGTCGATCACCTCCGCGAACGGCCGCTGCTCGACGCCGAACTTCACGTCGTGCCAGTACGAGGAGTACGCGCGCTCGACGGGGTCGCGCAACGCGACCATGATGCGCGCGTCGGGCACTTTGGCCCGGATGAGGCCGGGCGTCTTCGGGTCGGAGAAGTACCGTCCGCTCGCCTCGCCGAGCCACCGCTCTCCGGCAGCTCCCGCGAAGAGCTCGAGATATGCGTGCTCGGTCGGCGGCTTGACCGGCGGGATGGGGTCGAGGAAGAAGTTCGGCTCCTTCGCGGGAGACATGTAGATGTCGGGGTGCTGGTCGAGGTAGCGCCAGAGGGTCGTCGTGCCGCCTTTCGGCGCGCCGACGATGAAGAGGTTCGGCCAGCGCGGAGCCACGCCGGCGATTATGGACACGTCCGGGGTCTGACCCCGGACATGGCTGGATTAGGCCGAGCGGAGGGCGGGCTCGCGGCCGCGGACGTGGTCGAGGATCGCGTCGAGCAGCTCCCAGGAATGCAAGACGTGCTCGCGCGCGAGCAATCGCGCGCCGCCTGCCGAGCCTGCGGCGATCGCCTCCCTGATCGCGCGATGCTCGCGATCGTTCCGCTCGTACAGCTCGTCCAGCTCGGCGCGCGCCACCCACGTGATCTGGCCGACGAACGTCCGCCGCGCGCTCTTCGCGAGCCGCTCGAGGTACGGCGTCTCGGCGGCTGCGTAGATGACGTCGTGGAAGCCGTAGTTCGCGTGCATCCACTCGACCGCCAGCGGACTGTCCTCGACGCCGCTCCGCGCCTTCTTGCGCAGCGCGACGGTGAGCTCGGAGAACCTTTGCTCGGCTGCGTCCAGATCGGCCAGCCGCTCCGGCGTCATCCGCGGGACGGCGAGCTCCGTCGCAAGGCTCTCGAGCTCTGCCCGGACGAGAAACGCCTCGCGCAGCTCGTCGCGCGACAGCGTCCGCACGCGCACGCCGCGATTGGGCGTGAACGAGACAAGGCCGTGCGCCGCCAGCCGCCGCAGCGCCTCGCGAATCGGCGTGCGGCTGACGCCGAACCGCTCGGACAGCTGCTCCTGGCGAAGCACGCTGCCCGCTTCGATCCGGCCCGAGACGATGTCGTCCTCGAGCTCGAGGGCGATCTCGTCGGCCTTCGTGCCCTCCGCTTCCACGAGCTCTAGGAGCCCGGTGGCGACAGCACGACGTGCTTGTCGTCCACGACCAGCGGCACGAACGGCAGCCCACGCTCGGCAGTCCAGTCCTCGACCGCGTGCTCCACGACGGCGAGGTCGTCGACCACCGCGGTCACGCGATCGGGATCGGTGAGCACCTCGGCCTGGACGCCCTGCGCTGTCAACGACTGCGCGAGATCCTCCGCGTCCGTGCTTCTCGTCAGCTCGATATGAACTTTCATCCGGCCACCTCCTTCGCGAACTGCCCTTCCTCCGTCGAGCCCTTCAGCGCGAGCGTCGAAGCCTGCCCGCCTGAGACCGCCTCCACGACCGCGTCGAAGTAGCCGGCCCCGACTTCGCGCTGGTGGCGCGTGGCCGTGTAGCCGTGCTCCTCGAGCGCGAACTCGTGCTCCTGGAGCTTCACGTAGGCGGCCATGCCCTCTTCCGCATACCCGGAGGCGAGCTCGAACATGCCCGCGTTCAGCGAGTGGAAGCCGGCCAGGGTGACGAACTGGTACTTGTAGCCCATCCCTGCCAGCTGCTCCTGGAACGAGGCGATGTCGGACTCCTCCAGGTGGCGCCGCCAGTTGAACGACGGCGAGCAGTTGTACGTGAGCCACTTGCCGGGGAAGCGCTCGTTGATCGCCTGGGCGAACTCGCGCGCCTCGCCGAGATCGGGCGTCGACGTCTCGAACCAGAGCATGTCGGCGTACGGCGCGTACGCGAGCGAGCGGGCGATCGCGGCGTCCAAGCCCTCGCGGATACGGAAGAAGCCCTCGCCGGTTCGCTCGCCCGTGACGAACGGCGCGTCGCGCTCGTCGACATCGCTCGTGAGGAGCGACGCGGAGAGCGAGTCGGTTCGCGCGACGAGGACGGTGGGGACGTCGAGCACGTCTGCCGCGAGTCGCGCCGCGACGAGCGTGCGGATGAACTGGCTCGTCGGCACGAGCACCTTGCCGCCCAGGTGGCCGCACTTCTTCTCGGACGCCAGCTGGTCCTCGAAGTGCACCGCCGCGGCACCGGCCTCGATCATCGCCTTCATGAGCTCGAACGCGTTGAGCGGACCGCCGAAGCCGGCCTCGGCGTCTGCAAGCACGGGGACGAGCCACCGAGTGGACGTATCGCCTTCGGCCGTCGCGATCTGATCGGCGCGTAGCAGTGCGTTGTTGATACGCCGGACGAGAGACGGCGCGGAGTCAGCCGGGTAGAGGCTCTGGTCGGGGTACGTCTGTCCCGCGAGGTTGGCGTCTGCGGCCACCTGCCAGCCGGACACGTAGATCGACTCGAGACCTGCCTTCACCATCTGGACGGCCTGGCCGCCCGAGAGCGCTCCGAGCGAGCGGACGAATTCGTCGCCTGCGAGCAGCTCCCTCAGCCGCTCGGCGCCGAGTCGAGCGAGCGTGTGCTCGATGTGCACGGAGCCGCGCAGCCGCTCGACGTCCTCCTTCGTGTAAGGCCTCGTGATGCCGTTCACCCGACCGTTCATCTCCATGCCGTCCTCCTTTGGGGTCCCGTACCTGCGATCTTGGATCCTATTTGACCAATCTGCTCGCGTAGAGCGAGATTTAAACGTATTTCGGATCCAAAAGCAACACATTTCGGATCCGAAGTGACCCGGCGGGTCGGACGGAGCGCCGCCGTACAATCAGCTGATGGAGCCGCGATACAGCCCCGAGGGCGTCGAAGAGCGCTGGCAGGCCACCTGGGAGGAGGAGGGCCTGTACGCGGCAGAGGCCGACGATCCGCGCCCGACGTTCGTCATCGCATTCCCGCCGCCGAACGTCACCGGCGAGCTGCACATGGGCCACGCGCTCCAGCTCGCGCTCGCCGACTCGCTCGTCCGCTGGCGGCGCATGCAGGGCTTCAACTGCCTCTTCCAACCGGGGTACGACCACGCCGGCATCGCGACGCAGAGCGTCGTCGAGAAGGAGCTGGAGAAGGAGGGGAAGAGCCGCCACGACCTCGGCCGCGAGGCGTTCGAGTCGCGCGTCTGGGAGTGGCTGCGGCTCTACGGGCGGACGATCATGACGCAGTACCGGCGCATGGGCGCCTCGATGGACTACCGGCGCGAGCGCTTCACGATGGACGACGGCTACGTCCGCGCTGTGCTGAAGTTCTTCGTTCACCTGTGGCAGCGCGGCTGGCTCTACCGCGACTACCGGATAGTCAACTGGTGCCCGTTCCACCTGAGCGCGCTCTCGGATCTCGAGCTCGACCACGTGGAGGTCGACGACGAGCTCGTCTACGTCCGTTATCCGCTCGCCGACGGTTCCGGTCACGTGACGATCGCGACCGTGCGCCCGGCGACGATCCTCGCAGACGTCGCGGTCGCAGTGCACCCCGAGGACGACCGCTACGCCGGCCTGGTCGGCAAGGAGGTCGTCGTCCCCTTCGTCGAGCGCCGCGTGCCCGTGATCGCGGACGAGCGCGTCGAGCCCGAGTTCGGCACCGGTGCGCTCAAGGTGACGCCGGGCCACGACCCGACAGACTTCGAGATCGGCCGCGCGCACGGCCTCCCCGAGCCGATGGTGATCGGCCCCGACGGGCTCATGTCGGAGGAGGCAGGCGAGCTCGCAGGACTCGATCAGGAGGAAGCCGGCCGCCGCGTGCTGGCCTGGTGCGAGGAGCGCGGCTTCATCGAGCGCCGTGAGCCGTACCGCCACACGATCGCCGTCTGCGAGCGCTGCGAGAGCCGCATCGAGCCGCTGATATCGCTCCAGTGGTGGTGCCGCATGGATGAGCTCGGCGCGCCGGCGATCGAGGCGCTGCAGACCCGCCGCGTCCGCTACCACCCGGAGTCACAGCATCGCTTTGCGATCACCTCGCTCGAGCACGCGCCGGACTGGAACATCTCGCGGCAGGTCTGGTGGGGCCACCAGCTGCCCGTCTGGTATTGCCTGGACGGTCACGTCACCGTCGCCGAGTCCGAGCCGGACGCCTGCGCCGAGTGCGGCAAGACGGAGCTCGAGCGCGATCCGGACGTCCTCGACACGTGGTTCTCGTCGGCGCTCTGGCCGTTCGCGACGCTCGGCTGGCCGGACGACACTCCCGACCTGCAGCGCTTCTACCCCGGCGATCTCAACATCACGGCGCGCGAGATCATCCGCCTCTGGGAGAACCGGATGATCTTCTCCGGTCTCGAGCTCGTCGAGCAAGTCCCGTTCTCCGACGTCATCATCCACTCGACGGTGCTCGCACCCGACGGGCGGCGCATGTCGAAGTCGCTCGGCAACGGCGTCGACCCGCTGGAGGTCGTCGCGGAGTATGGGGCGGACGCGACGCGCTACGGCCTGATGAAGATGTCGTCGCAGCAGGACACGCGGCTCTCGTACGCGGCCATGGACGAAGGACGCCGCCTCGCGAACAAGCTCTGGAACGTCTCGCGACTGATCGTTTCGGCCACGGCCGGGGTCAGACCCCGGACGTGTCCAAAAGCGGTGGAGGAGCGCTGGATCCTCGCGCGGCTCGAGCGGGCACGTGCGCTGAGCGAGGATGCTCTGCCGCGCTTCGCGTTCTCCGAGGTCGCCGACAGCCTCTACCACCTGACCTTCGACGACTTCTGCGACTGGTACGCCGAGGCCATCAAGCCGCGGCTGTACGACGGCGACGCGGACGCGCAGGCGACGGCGCTCGCGGCGCTCGAGCGGCTGCTCCAGCTGCTCCATCCCGTGATGCCGCACGTGACCGAGGAGATCTGGACGCATCTGCCGGCGCGGGCGAGCCGGTTGATCGTGGCGCCCTGGCCGGAGAGCGACTCGCGATTCGGCGCCGACGCCAACGCGCTCGAGCGTGTCCAGACGGCGGCGACGCTCTACCGGCGCAGCCAGGTGCGGATTGACCTCTCGGAGGACGAACGACGCATCTTCGAGGCGGTCGTCAAGCCTGGCCAGGTGACGCAGGACGGCGGGGCCGGGCAGGAGATGGAGCGGTTGCGCAAGGAGATCGCCCGCGCGGAAGGCATGCTCGCGAACAAGCGCTTCACGCAGAACGCGCCGCCGGAGGTCGTCGAGGCGGAACGCGAGAAGCTCGAGCGCTACCAGCGCGAGCTTCAAGCACTCAGCGAATAGCGCGAATCTTCAAGGCTTGAACGTCCAGAGCAGAGCTACGGGAAGAGGTTGCATGTCGCCGCCACCTTCGATCCCGGATCCGACGATCTGCTGCCGCTCGTTGATCGCCGTCGCCACGGCGTCGGAGTAACCAAGGTCATCGAGCCGAGTGACCTTGCCCTTCTCCCATACGCACGCGTCGTTCCGGCAGGAGCCGACTACCTGGCCGCGATCGTTGATCGCGGCCGGCTCGAAGCCCGCGCCGAGATCGACCATCTTTCCGTTCTGCCAAAGGAAGCCCCGACGCGCGTTTCCTCCTTTCGCGAGGATCCAGCCGACCACCTGGCCGAGCTGGTTTATGTCTACCGCTTCGCTCTTCCTCCCACCGAGAGTGCCGAGCTTGCGCTGCTTCCCGTTCTCCCAGAGCACAGCCTGCGCGCCGACTCTGCCGACGATCACGCCACGGTCGTTGATCGCGTGAGCCACGCCTGCTCCGGTACCGGGCAGCGCGTGCGGCCGCCCGTTTTCCCATACGACCGGGCGACCTTCTTCGCTGTAGAAGCCACGACCTCCGCTGAAGCCCACAATTTGACCGCTGTTGTTGATGTCGTCCGCGGTGGAGCTGCCCTTTCTCACCGCAGGGAGAATCCGCAGCACGCCGTTGCGTTGCCAAAGCAAGGCGCGGTCGACGGGCTCCCCTTCCCACGTGCCTCCAACAATCTCTCCGTCGTCGTTGATCGCCGCGGCGTACAGCGAGGTTGCGTCTATGCGGGAAGTCGAGAGGGTGCGCGCCTTCCCGTTCTGCCAGAGGATGGGGTTCGGTGTGTCCTCGCCGACGATTTGCGCGCGCTCATTGAGATCAGCTGGAGCGCCGTAGCCGAGCTCTCTGGGAATCCACTTGCCGGAGCCGCTCGTGCTCCTCGAGGCGGCGACGGGCGAGGTGGCTCCCACGGCGAGGAGCACGGCCGTAGCTGGAGCCGCGAGCGCGATGAGCCGGCGCCGGTGCCTCACGGTTTGAACGTCCACAGGACTGCGCTGGGACAGCCGTTTTGACAGTCGCGGCTCTCCGTGTGTCCGACGACCTGGCCGCCGTCATTGAGCGCGACGGCGAAGCCTTCAAGTGTGCGTGGTGTGGGCAGGCGGGTCGTCTTGCCCTTCTGCCAGGTGAACGCTGTACCTCCAAACCCGGAATCGCCGGCGATCTGGCCCCGCTCGTTGATTGCGCTGGCACCGCTGTCAGTCTCGCCAGGCAGCGTGCCTAGGTCGCGCATCTTGCCGTGCTTCCACAGGAAGGCGTGTCGATCGTGAACGCCCAGGCCAAACTCATCCTTCGCCTTAGTCTCTGCCACTCCGACGACTTGGCCGTTCTCGTTGATGTCGACCGCGCCGCTTTCCGGTCCGCCCAGCGTGCCGAGATCGCGCAGCTTTCCGTTCTGCCAGAGGAAGGCGCGGGCGTGTGGCACTCCCTTCGCCTTCGTACTCATCGTGCCCACGACCTGGCCGCGCCCGTTGATCGCGACCGGCGCGATCCTGTCCTTCGGCGTTCCAATCCTGGTTCTCTTGCCCTTATGCCACAGGAAGATGGTGTCCGCGGACACGAGGACTTGACCGCGATTGTTGATGGCGATGGCCTCACTCGTCTCTCCGCCGAGCGTGCCAAGATCGCGCATCGTGCCGTTCTCCCACAGAAAGGCGTGTTTGCGGCCCGACTTCAGGCTGCTGCCGACGACCTGTCCCGACTCGTTGATCGCAACGGCCTCGCTCGCCTTTCCGCCGAGCGTGCCGAGGTCGCGCGTGTTCCCGTTCTCCCAGAGGAAGGCATGCTGATCGCCCGTCTCGATGTACGCCCACCCGACGACCTGGCCTCGCTCGTTGATGTCCGCGGCTCTGCTCTGCGTTCCGCCCAGCGTCAGCTTGATCCTCGTCCCGTTCTCCCATAGGACTGCCGTGTAGACCGCGGGGGTGTAGTCGCCAATCAGCCCGTAGCCGCCCTCCCAGCTGTCGCAGATCACCTGGCCCCGTTCGTTGATCGCGATCGCTTCGCTGGAGGACCCGATTCGTAGAGCGCGCATCACCCAGCGCCCCTGTGCGGTGTCCGCCGCCTGCGGCGAGTGCACGGGCGATGCCGCACCGACGCCGACGAGCACGAGTGCTGCTGATGCTGCGAGCACTGTCATCCAGCGCAAATGAGTCTTCATGACGCCTCCGCTAGCTGAGCACCATTGAGCAGCAGCGCGCTAACACGCCGGTAATGCGCTTCTCACAGCCGCTTGCCGTACTTCCGCTCCTGCCGTGTCTCGCGAGCCCTCGTCTTCCAGCGCCGCTTCAGCTCTCGCCCGATCCGTTTGTTCGAGCGGGCTTCGATCGCGCGCAGCTCGCGCTCGAGCTTGCGGTAGCTCCGCATCCGCTCCCAGCCGAGCTCTCCCGACGCCAGCGCCTCGGCAACGGCGCAACCCGGCTCCGTCTCGTGGCTGCAGTCGTTGAACTTGCACTGCGTGGCCAGCTCCGCGATGTCCGAGAACGCGCTGTCCACGTCCCCCTCCCAGAGCTGCAGCTCCCGCAGCCCGGGCGTGTCGACGAGGATCGTGCCGTCGCGCAGCACGAGCAGCTGGCGGTGTCGTGTCATGTGCCGGCCTCGGCCGTCTCGCCGCAGCTCGCCCGTGCGCATCACCTCGCGTCCGGCGAGCTTGTTGACGAGCGTCGACTTGCCGACGCCCGACGACCCGAGAAGAGCCACGGTGCGGGCGGGCGCGAGGTATGCCCGCACGTCGTCGAGGCCCTCTCCGGTGACGTTGCTCACCGCCACTACGGGGACGCCGATAGCCACAGCCTCGGCTTCTGTGATCTGCTCGTCGTCCTCGCAGATATCGAGCTTCGTCAGCACGACGACGGGATCCGCCCCGGAGTCCCACGCCGTGACGAGATAGCGCTCGAGGCGACGGGCGTTGAAGTCGCCGTCCAGCCCTGCCACGAGGAACACCGTGTCGACGTTCGCGACCAGGGTGTGCTCCTCGGCCTTGAGCCACGGGGTCTTGCGGGAGATCTTCGTCCGCCGCGGCAGCACGGCCTCGATTGCCGCTGTGCCGCCGGGCGCGTCGCATACGGCCACCCAGTCGCCGACCGCCGGCATGCCGCCGGTGAGCTCGTGATCGCGCAGCCTGCCGCGCGCCGACGCGAGCCGGTCGTCGCGCTCGCCGCGGACGTAGTAGCCGCCGCGGTGCTCCGCGACGACCCGGGCGGGCTCGAAGCCTCGCTCCGCATGGGTTGTCATCGCCGCCTCCAGCTCGTCGGTCCAGCCGAGCGCGGCTAGGTCGTTCACAGTCAACTGAACTCCTTTGTCGGAAGGAGCGCAGCCGAAGAGCTACGTGTCAAGCCCCGCGGCTACGCGGGTGAAGGTGGTGCAAGCAAGCTCAAGCATTCGGCCACCTCCTTCGCTCGACAACGAGCACACGGTACGGCCTCGACCGGCTGCCGTCAACATTCCGGCGATGAAATCGAACACCGAGTGGATCGCGTCGCTGTCTCCTTGGCCGGAAGAGTTCGGCCTCGAGCGCATGCACGCGCTGCTGGCCGAGCTCGGACATCCGGAACGGGCATTTCCCTCGATCCACGTCGTGGGGACGAACGGGAAGTCGACAGCGACGCGAACGATCGCGGCCCTGCTCACTGCGGAGGGGCTGCGCGCCGGCGCGTATACGTCCCCGCACGTGTCGGGCTGGGAGGAGCGGCTCGACACCGACCCGCAGGGCTTCGAACGTGCGATCGGGCGCATCCGCGCGGCCGCGGAAGCCCTGGGCGCCACGCAGTTCGAAGCCCTGACGGCGGCGGCGCTCGCGGAGTTCGCCGACGAGCACGTCGACGTCGCCGTCATGGAGGCGGGCCTTGGCGGCAGACTCGATGCGACGAACGTCCTAGGGGCACCCGTCGTGCACCTGACGAACGTCGGGCTCGAGCACACCGACGTGCTCGGGGACACACGTGAGGCGATCGCTCGCGAGAAGCTCGCCGTGGCGCGGCCCGGAGCCATCGTCGTTCTCGGTGATCCTGCATGGGCATACCTCCTTCCCGGGCGCGAGGTCCGGCTCGGCGGCCCGTGTGAGACAGCGGAAGCGTTTCTCGGCCGGCCCGTGGAGCACGACGTCTCGGTGGAGCTTCCGGGCCGGTTCGAGTGGCGGTCACCGACCGAGCTGTGGGACGGTGCGCACACGCCGGAGGGCGTCTCGTGGCTCCTCGAGCGCCTGCCGGGCAGCGACTGGGTCGTGGTGGCGTCCGTGCTCGGGGACAAGGACGCCGACGCGATGCTCGACCAGCTGGCGCGCGTCGCCGGCACGTTCGTCGCGACGCAATCGTCGAACGCGCGAGCGATGCCGGCGAGCGAGCTCGCCGACCGGGCGCGCCGATACGTTTCGAGCGTTGTGGCGGTGGAAGACCCCGTGGCCGCAGTGCAGCAGGCACGCGAGCTCGGCCCTCGCGTGCTCGTGACCGGGTCCCTGTACCTGCTGGCCGATCTGCACGCGGCGGAGCGGTGAGCGTGTCGGTCTCCGGCCCGGCGCCGCCTCCCGCTCGTCGTCGGCGACCCCCGCGGCGGAGCTCCGGGGTGGCCGGCGTCATCCTCTTCGCGATCCTCGCTCTCGTGCTCTTCGTGCTCGCCGCGTTTGCAACTGGCTACCTTGTCGGCAAACTGCTGATATGAGCATCGCCCCGCTCGCCGACTTCTTCGACTCCGAGGCGTGGCTCGTCACCCGCAACCTCCTGTTCTTCTTCCTCGTCGTCTTCTGGCTCGCCGTCGGCTACTGGACGTTCAAGGACGCACGCCGCCGCATCCAGGATCGGTGGCTCGTGGCCATGGCCACCGTGCTCGGCCTCGTGCCGCCGTTCATCGGCGCCGTCATTTACATGCTGTTCAGGCCGCCGGAGTACCTGGAGGAGGTACGCGAGCGGGAGCTCGAGATGAAGGCGCTGCAGGCGCTGCGTCCGTCCGAGGAGCGGTGTCCCGTCTGCCGGTCGCCGGTCGAGACCGGATTTCTCGTCTGTCCGGTCTGCACGACACGGCTTCGAGAGTCGTGCACCGGCTGCAAGGCCCCGGTCGACCCGTTGTGGCAGGTGTGCCCGTTCTGCGAGACACCCGTCGTCCGCGCTCAGCCCGTCGAGCTGCCGGATCCAGTGTCCGACGCTGCCGAGCGCGCGAAGGCACGGCGACGTCGTCGAACCGCCGACTAGATTTCCGCCTCGGTGGCCCTGGAACGCACGCTCATCCTCATCAAGCCCGACGCGATGGAACGCGGACTGGCCGGCGAGATCCTCGGCCGCTTCGAGCGGCGCGGACTGACGGTCCGCGCGGCAAGGCTGCTGAGCGTCAGCCAAGGGCTTGCGGAGCGGCACTACGCGGAGCACTCGGAGAAGCCGTTCTTCGGCGAGCTCGTCGGCTTCATCACCACGGGATCGACGCTGGCGCTCGTGCTCGAAGGCGAGGAAGCGGTTCGCGTGACGCGGGCGACGATCGGCGCCACGAATCCCGTTGACGCAGCCCCCGGCACCATCCGCGGCGATCTGGCCCTCGCGATGCCGAACAACCTCGTGCACGGTTCGGACTCGCCCAAGACGGCTGCACGCGAGATCGCGCTCTGGTTCGGCGATGACCTCGCCTAGACCGGACGCGAACGTCGAGGTCTGGACGCGCGCCAACGCCCGTTACACGGACGGCGCGGCCCCGGCCGACTGGGCGCAGGAGTGGATCACGTGGGGCCTCTGGCGTATCCCCGAGAGCGAGGTGGGCGTCCTGCCCGACGTCCAGGGTCTCGACGTCGTCGAACTCGGCTGCGGGACCGCGTACTTCTCGGCGTGGCTGGCACGGCGAGGCGCACTACCGGTGGGCGTCGACCCCACGCCGGCGCAGCTCGATACGGCGGGACGGATGCAGGAGCAGTTCGGGCTCGAATTCCCGTTGGTGCAGGCGCGTGCCGAAGACGTGCCCCTGCCGGATGCCGCCTTCGATCTCGCGCTCTCGGAGTACGGAGCGTCGATCTGGGCCGACCCCGAGCAGTGGATTCCCGAGGCGGCGCGCCTGCTCCGCTCTGGCGGGCTGCTCATCTTCCTACGAAACTCCACGCTGGCCATGGTGTGCTCGCCCGTGGACGACGAGGACGCGCCGACAGAGGCGCGTCTGCAACGGCCGCTGTTCGGGATGAATCGCATGCAGTGGTCGGACGGCGGGGTGGAGTTCCACCCGCCGCACGGTGAGCTGCTGCGGCTCCTGCGCCGCAGCGGTTTCGACGTCGAGGACCTGGTCGAGCTGCAGGCGCCTGAGGACGCCGAACAGCATCCCGAGTACGACTACGTCACGCCCGAGTGGGGACGGAAGTGGCCGGCGGAGGAGATCTGGAGGTCGCGGAAGCTGTGACCCTGACGGACCATGCTCGGCGCAATCGGGAACACTGGACCGCGCTTGCGCCCTCGTACGCGGAGGCCAGCGGCTGGGCACGTGAGCCGAACTGGGGCTGCTGGGGAATTCCTGACAGCGATCTCGACCTCTTCGGCGACGTCGCGGGCCGAGACGTGCTCGAGCTCGGCTGCGGCACGGCCTACATCTCCTCGTGGCTCGCCCGGCGGGGTGCACGAGTCGTGGGCCTGGACGTGACGCCGGCACAGCTCGAGACGGCGCGGAAGAAGCAGGCCGAGTTCGGAATCGAGTTCGAGCTGTTGGAGGCGAGCGCGGAGTCCATTCCACTGCGCGACGAGAGCTTCGATCTCGTCGTCTCCGAGTTCGGTGCGAGCATCTGGTGCGATCCCGATCTCTGGGTGCCCGAGGCGAGCCGCGTGCTTCGGCCGGATGGCAGGCTCGTGTTTCTCGTGAACAGCGCGCTATCCATGCTCTGCTACCCCGACGAGCCAGGTCCCGCCGGGACGGATTTGCTCCGCCCCTACTTCGGCATGCATCGCGTCGAATGGTCCTCGAGGACTCCGTTGAGTTCCACCTGCCGCACGGCGATTGGATCCGCCTGCTGCGCACGAACGGCCTCGACGTGCTCGACCTCGTCGAGCTTCAGGCGCCCGAAGGAGCGCCCGACCCGATGTTCGACTATGCCACGACAGAGTGGGCACACAAGTGGCCCGCGGAAGATATCTGGGTCGCACGCAAGCGCTCCGAGTGAGCGTGTCCGAGCTCGATGTCGTCGCCGGCGCGTTCTTGTTCACCGGTCGGTACATCGCCGAGCAGCTGCTCGCCCGCGGGCGTCGCGTTCGTACGCTCACCGGCAACTTCAGCGGATGATCGTCCTTGCCTCGACCTCGCCGCAGCGGCGGGCGATACTCGAGCAGCTGCGGATCCCGTTCCGTGTCGAGACGCCGAGCTATGAGGAGATCGGCGACGACCCGGTCGAGCATGCGGTCGGCAAGGCTCGCTCCGTCGACGGGGGCGTCACGCCCGTGCTGGGCGTCGACACGGTCGTCGTGCTCGACGGCGCGATCCTCGGCAAGCCGGCTGACGCAGACGAGGCGCGGTCGATGCTCGAGCGGCTCTCCGGGCGAACGCACGAGGTCGTCTCCGGGCTCTGTCTGCGGACGGCGGAATGGGAAGAGAGCGGGCTTGCCGTCACTGCCGTAACGTTCCGCGAACTGTCGCCGGAGGAGATCGCCGCGTACGGGGACGCGGGGGAGTGGCAGGGGCGGGCCGGCGCATACGCGATCCAGGGTCTCGGCGCGGCACTCGTGGAACGAATCGAGGGCGACTATCTCAACGTTGTCGGTCTCCCGGCGGCGCTGCTCCTAGACGTCATGCGCAGACGCGGCACGATGCACGGCTAGACTCCGCACCTCTCGATGGGCATCTTCGACAACCTCACGGGCTTCGGCAGCCGAGACATGGCGGTGGACCTCGGCACGGCGAATACGCTCGTGTACGTCCGCGGACGCGGCATCGTTCTCTCCGAGCCTTCGGTCGTCGCCATCGACACGCGCTCGGGCGAGGTGCACGCAGTCGGCGTCGAGGCGAAGCGCATGCTCGGCCGCACGCCCGGCTCGATCTCGGCCATCCGCCCGCTGAAGGACGGCGTCATCGCCGACTTCGACGTGACCGAGCAGATGCTGCGCCACTTCATCCAGAAGGTGCACCAGCACCGCTTCGCCCATCCGCGCGTCGTCGTCTGCGTCCCCTCGGGCGTCACCGGCGTGGAGCGCCGCGCCGTCGAGGAGGCGACCCTCTCGGCTGGTGCCCGCCAGGCTTACCTCATCGAGGAGCCGATGGCCGCAGCGATCGGCGCGGGGCTGCCCATCGCCGAGCCGGCCGGGAACATGATCGTCGACGTCGGCGGCGGCACGAGCGAGGTGGCCGTGATCTCGCTCGGCGGCATTGTCTGCTCGCAGAGCCTGCGCGTCGGCGGTGACGAGATGGACGAGTCGATCGTCAACCACGTGAAGAAGGAGTACAAGCTCCTAATCGGCCAGCAGACGGCCGAAGAGATCAAGCTCGAGATCGGCTCCGCGTATCCGATGAAGGACGAGCTCAAAGCCGAGGTGCGAGGCCGCGACATGCTCACCGGTCTCCCGAAGACGGTGGTCATGTCGTCCGACGAGGTGCGTCACGCCCTCGAGGACCCGGTCGGTCAGATCCTCGATGCCATCCGGCAGACGCTCGACAAGACGCCTCCCGAGCTCGCGGCGGACATCATGGACCGCGGCGTGATGCTCGCCGGCGGCGGCGCGCTCTTGACCGGCCTCGACGAGCGGATGCGCCACGAGACGCACATGCCCGTGCACGTGGCCGACTCCCCGCTCACCTGTGTTGCGGTCGGCTCGGGGAAGAGCCTCGAGGAGTTCGAGGTCATCCACCGCAGCCAGAGGAACCGGGGCCGCAACCGGAGCCGGGCGAACAGCCGGGTATAGGAGAGCCTGGCGAGACATCGACTGTGCCGTCCATGACGCGCTGGTCGCCCCGAGGCGGCGTCCTCGGTCGCCCACGTACTTGACCAGTACGCGGGCTCCCTGCGTCCTTGCCTCGGAACGACCATCGCGTCCCGACGGCGAGCAATGTCCCGCCAGGCTCTCCTGAACCTCGTAGCCGTTCCGCAGGCTTCCCTACACTAAGGACCCCTCGTGCCTCGCCACCGCTCAGCACGGGTCGGGACGCTCGTACCGACCGGACGGCGGCCTGTGGCTCCCGCGGGAGGAACCCCGAAAGCCGGGCGCCCTCTCGTACGTCGAGCGACGGTCATCGGCCTCGTCATCATCTCCCTCGCGCTGCTCAGCGTGTACTTCCGCGAGTCCTCGAGCGGCACCTTGCACGGGATGCAGGACGCCGGCGCCTCGGTCATCCACCCCTTCCAGGTCGCCGCCGAGCGCGTCGCGCAACCCTTCGAGGACGTCTTCGGCTGGGCCGGTGACGTTCTCGGTGCGGAGTCCGAGAACGAGAAGCTGAAGCAGGAGGTCGAGCGCCTGCGCCAGCAGCTCGTACAGAGCCAGGCAGCGCTCCTTCAGAACGAGCGTCTGCGCAAGCTCCTCCGCTACCGGGCGGGGCCCGCCTTCCCGCGCGACTACAATGGCGTCGCCGCGAGCGTCATCGGCCGTACGCCTGGCCAGTTCGAGCAGCAGGTGCTGATTGCCGCCGGGTCGAACGCCCGCGTGCACGTGAACGACCCGGTCGTCACGGCCGCTGGTCTTGTCGGCCGCGTGACGCAGGTCTCGAGGCGCAGCGCTCGCGTCACCCTGCTGACCGACGAGACGAGCGCGGTCTCGGCTCTCGACGTCAAGACGAACGCCGCAGGGATCGTCCGGCACGGAGTCGCCGGCGGCGAGGCGCTTGTCCTCGACCGCGTAGCGAAGGAAGACGTTGTCGAGGCCGGCGACGTCGTCATCACCGCGGGTTGGCGCTCGGGGAAGCTCGCATCGATCTACCCGCGCGGCATCCCGATCGGCAACGTCACGAGCGTCGGGCAGCTCGACACCGACATCTACAAGCGAATCGAGGTCGACCCCTTCGTCGACTTCTCGGAGCTCGACTCGGTGCTCGTGCTCGTCGAGAAGCCCGTCGTCGCGTCGAGGTCGCAACGATGATCGACGCGCTCAAGATCGGCTTGCTGATGTTCGCCGCCGCCGTGCTCCAGTCGTCTGTCTTCTCCAGCGCCTCGGTACTCGGCGGGACGCCCGACGTCCTGCTCGTGACGCTCGTGGTTGTTGCGCTGATGCGCGGAGCGACGACGGGTGCGGTCGCCGGCTTCTTCGCCGGTCTCGTGATCGACGTTGCGCTGCTCGACACCCTCGGCACGACGTCGCTGCTCCTCACGCTCGCGGGGTACTGGTCGGGCCGTTACGGCGAGAGCAACGCCTCGAGGCGCCGGTATGCCCCGTACCTCGCCGTCGGCGTGATGACGGTGCTCTATCTCGTGGGCGTGCTCGCGCTGCGCTTCATGCTCGCCGAGCCGGCGCCGGCCCGAGAGGTGCTCGTCGACACGCTGCTCCAGTCGGTGGCGCTCAACGTCCTGCTCACGTGGCCCATCTTCGCGCTGGTGCGGCGGCTGCTCCCGCGCCCCACCGCCGCGAGGCTGGTGCCCGAGGTGGGTGCGCTTGGCTAGTAGCACGAACCAGCCGCTGCCGAGCTTCCTCCCACCCGACCCGAAGGTCGAGGAGCCGTATCTGCTGACACCGCGGATGGCGATGCGCGTCGCCATTCTCGGCGGTGTCGCGCTGATCGTCTTCGCCGTGCTCTTCCTGCGGCTATGGTCGCTGCAGATCCTCTCCCCGGACAAGTACCGGACGGCAGCACTCGACAACCAGCTCCGCCGCGACCGGATCGAAGCGCCGCGGGGGAGCATCGTCGACCGGAACGGCCACGTGATCGTGCGCAACGTCGCCTCGACGGCAGTCGTGGTCTGGCCGGCGAGCCTGCTCAAAGGCTCCGGCCGAGACACCGAGGTGCGCGAGCTGGCGAAGATCCTCGACATCCCGTTCTGGAAGCTCCGCCAGAAGATCCGGTCGCACCAGGAGGATCCGCTGACGCCGGTGAGGCTGAAAGTGGCTGTCTCGCCGGAAGTGATGGCGTACCTGGACGAGCACCAGAGCGAGTTTCCAGGCGTGGACCTCAAGCAGACCTACCTTCGCTCCTATCCGGCGGAAGAGCTGCTCGCCCAGGTGCTCGGCTATGTGAACGAGATCTCCGCCGAGCAGCTCAAGCGCATGCGCAGGGAGGGCTACGTGCTGGGCGACCGGATCGGGCAGTCCGGCGTCGAGGCGGCGTTCGACAAGGTGCTGCGCGGGAAAGCGGGACTCGCCGAGCTCCGCGTCGACTCGCTGGGCCGCCCGAAGAGCGAGTTGACGCTGACGCAGGCGCCGGAGCCTGGCAACAGCGTCCGGCTGACCATCGACATCTCACTCCAGAGGGCCGCTGAGCGCGCGATCCAGCATGGCATCGCGCGCGCGCACGAGACCGACGCGTGGGCGGCGAACGGCGGCTCGATCGTCGCGATTGATCCCAACAACGGCGACGTGCTCGCGATGGCGTCGTACCCGACATTCAGGCCCAGCGTCTACACGAGGGGGGACGAGAAGCAGCTGAGGCCCCTGCTCGACGCCGACACCGCGCGCCGGGAGAACTACCCCGCCCTCAACCGCGCGACGGCCGCGATCTATCCGCCGGGCTCGACCTTCAAGCCGGTCACGGCGCTCGCGGCGCTCCAGGAGCACCTCGTCGATCAGTACACGCTCCTGCCGTGCACGGGCTCGTACACCGTCGAAGGTGTGACCGGGGCGGACCAGGTCTTCCGCAACTGGGACCCCAACGTCAACCGGGGGATGGGTATGTCGGAGGCGATCGCGGCCTCGTGCGACACGTACTTCTACCGCCTGGGGACGATGTTCTATGACCTGCCGCCAGAGCGGGGGCACCCGCTGCAGGCCTGGGCCAGCCGCTTCGGCATCGGCGCCCTCACGGGTGTCGACATCGGCCCGGAGGCGAAGGGAATCCTCCCGACCCCCGAGTGGCGCGAGGCGACGTACACGAACGAGATCGACAAGCTCTGGAAACCCGGTGACTCGATCCAGCTGACGATCGGACAGAAAGACGTCGCCGTCACGCCGCTTCAGATGGCACGCTTCTTCGCGCTGGTCGGTAACGGCGGCAAGCTCGTGACCCCGCACGTCGTGTCGGCCATCGAGCAGACGGGTAGCCAGAACGCCGCTCCCACGGTCGTCAAGTCGCTCCAGCCGCCGCCGGCGGCGGACAGCGGCGCCTCCCCGAGCGCGATCGAGGTGATCCAGAGCGCCCTCTACGACGCCACGCACGCGTCGTACGGCACGGCGAGCTCGGTGTTCGGCAGCTTCTCCGTACCGGTCGCCGGCAAGACGGGCACGGCCGAGAAGGTCGTCACCCTCCCGGGCTACTCGACCCCGCTGTTGCTCGACCAGTCGTGGTTCTGCGCCTACGCGCCGGCCGACAGCCCAACGATCACGGCCTGTGCGGTGATCGAGAACGGCGGTCACGGTGGCACTGCTGCTGCACCAGCGGTTCTCAAGCTCTTCGAGCATTACTTCCGCACGAAGGCCCCGGCGATCGGCGACATCAGCGCCTCGAGCACCGACTGATGACAAATGGCTGAGTACGTCGACACCGTCCAGACCGCTCGTCGTCGCCGCAGGCCGGCGCAGTTCACGCGCTCGGAGGACCGGCCGTTGGTCGCCAGGCTCGATTGGGTGTTGCTCGCCGCCGCAGCAGGGCTCGTCGCGTTCGGCCTTTGGGCGATCGCCGGGATTACCACGCACGACGTCCCCGGGGACCCGGACTTCTACCTCACGCGGCAGCTCGTCTTCGCCGCGGTCGGCATCGTGCTGATGGTCTGCGCGATCTTCGTCGATCCCGCGCTCTACCAGCGCTGGAAGCCGGCGCTGTATGGCGTGATGATCGGCCTGATGGTGCTCGTCGCGCTCGTCGGCACCGTTGCCCGCGGCTCGAGGCGCTGGATCGACGTCTCGTTCTTCCGGTTCCAACCCTCGGAGTTCGGGAAGATTCTGTTCGTTCTCGTCATCGCCGGCTTCCTCGCAGATCGCATCCGCCGCGTCGACGACGTGCGGACGCCGCTGCTCGCCATCGCGCTTGCGGCGCCGCCGGTATTGCTCGTGTTCCTTCAGCCCGACCTCGGCAGCGGGCTCGTGTACGTCGCGGCCCTCGGCGCCTGTCTGTTCGTCGCCGGCACGCGCTGGCTGCACCTGGGCGTGCTCGCAGCGCTGACCGTGCTCGCGTTGGCGGCTGCGCTTTGGCTGTTACCGGCGGCGGGCGTCCAGGTGTTGAAGGAGTACCAGGCGGACCGCCTGACGGGCTTCCTGGATCCCGAAGAAGACCCGCAGGGCACGACCTGGAACCAGCGTCAGTCGATCACGGCCGTCGGCTCCGGTGGGTTCTCCGGTCGCGGCGTGGACGAGGCGACACAGACGAGGCTCGACTACCTGCCCGAGCATGCGACCGACTTCGCGTTCGCCTCACTGTCCGAGCAGCGCGGGTTCGTGGGCGCTGCCGTCCTCCTGCTGCTCTATCTGATCGTGGTCTGGCGGGGCCTGAAGATCGTCACCGTAGCCCGGGATGCGTTCTCCGCCATCGTCGCGACAGGGATCGTCTTCGCACTCCTCTTCCAGATCTTCGTCAACATCGGCATGGCCACCGGCGTGGCGCCCGTAACGGGGATCACCCTTCCCTTCGTGAGCGTCGGCGGGTCGTCACTGGTCGCGAACCTCGTCGCGATCGGCGTGCTCGAGGCGATCGCGGTGCGCGGGCGACGACGTCCATGAATTCGGGATAGGGGACAGGATTAATCCGTCCCCTAGAGTCCAGCAGCCCGCGGCTCGCGAACACGCGCTTCACGCAGCGCACGGCGTTCAGCGTTCGCGCGAACCCGATGAACGGCGACAGGAAGACGATCGTCTCCACGATCTGCTCGGGCGGCACGCCGATGTTGAGGGCAATGCCGAGGTGATACTCGAGTTGCGGCTCGGCCCCGCCCATGGCAGACAGCGCGGAGATGGCCGCCAGCTGGCGTGCGTGGTCGTCGAGGGCCGGGCGCGAGTAGATGTCGCCGTAGCCGAACTCGATCACGTAGCGGGCGAGATCGGGCGAGACCTCCTCGAGTGCCGCCATCACCGACTCGCCGCGCTCGCCCGCCAGCTGGAGCAGCCGCTCCCGCCCTCGCTCGTACCTGTCGTCACTCATCGGCGATCCCTGCTCCCTGTGTCGTCCGGGCGAGGTCCTAGCATGCCGAGGCGTGGCGAAGGTCGAGAACGTTCCGCAGCCCAAGTCCGAGGCCGAGGAGCTGCTCGAGATCGAGGAGGCGGACGCATGGTTCGAGTACCTCGACAGCATCCGCAACCTCTCCAGTCACGAGCCGCGCTACGCCGAGGTGGAGCCGTGGGCGTGGGCACGCCTTGCCGTGCGGCTGCGGACGGTCCGGACGAGGCGATCGAAGCTGAAAGCCGCCTAGGGACGACCTGGCGAAACAGGGACTGTGCCGCCAGAACGCACCGGATCGCCGCCCTGCTGTGTCCTCGGTCGCCCACGTACTTCATTCAGTACGCGGGCTCCCTGCGTCCTTGCAGGGCGACGCCCGGAGCGCCCTGGCGACGAGCACCGTTCCGCCAGGCCGTCCCGACCCTGCTGCTACGCTGGCCGCAGAGGTTTTCACAGTGACCCTCACAGACAACGCGCTGCACGACCCGCGCCCATTGGCGGCCGCCGGTCGCGCGCGCTCTTTCGAAGGAGAAATTCTTGGCTCTACGTTGGTTCCGACGGCGCGCTCGCCAAGAGCAGGCGCCAGCAGATGCAGCACCCGCAACACCCGATCCACAACCTGAGGCCCAGCCAGTAGTAGAGGCCCCGCCCGAGGCGGGAGCCGAGCAGCCCCGCCCTCGCCGCAAACGCGGCTCTCGCGGTGGGCGCGGCAAGAGGAAGAAGCCGGCTACCCAGGCCGAGGCGGCCGAGCAGAAGGCAGAGCAGCCGTCCGAGGAGAAGCCCCGGCCCCGTAAGCGTTCCGGGTCGCGCACCGATTCACGGCGGAAGCAGCCGACGCGTAGAGCGCCGCTGCCGGCGGCCAAACGCGAGCTGCTCGTGTCCGTCGACGTCACCGAGCAGGCGGTGGCCGTGCTCGAGGACGACCGCGTGGCCGAGGTCTATCTCGAGCGCCCCGGTCGGCGCTCGATCGCCGGCAATATCTACAAGGGCGTCGTCGACAATGTTCTCCCCGGGATGGAAGCGGCGTTCGTCGAGATCGGCCTCGAGAAGAACGGCTTTCTCTACGTCGACGAGATCGTCGGCCCTGAGCTGGAAGGAAAGCGCCACGGCCGGCGCATCCAGGACCTGCTCGCGCGCGGCCAAGAGATCCTCGTGCAGGCCGTGAAGGATCCCATGAAGTCGAAGGGCGCCCGGCTGACAACGGAGATCTCGCTGCCCGGCCGCTTCGTCGTCTACGTGCCGCAAGGCGACGGCATCGGCGTCTCACGGCGGCTCGAGGACGACGAGCGCATGCGGCTGAAGGACATCCTCCGCGACATCGAGCTGCCGAAGGGCGGCCTCATCGTGCGCACCGCCGCCGAAGGCGCGTCTCCGGAGGACGTCGAGCGCGATATCCGCTTCCTCGAGAAGCTCTGGAAGGAGATCCAGGGGAGCGCGAAGAAGACGCCGGCTCCGAGCCTTGTCTACAGCGAGGCGGAGCTGCCGCTGCGCGTCGTGCGCGACCTGTTCACCGAGGACTTCGAGCGCGCGGTCGTGGACGACGACCGAACGCTGCGGCGGATCACCGGCTATCTGAAGAAGACCTCGCCGCACATGGCGGAGCGCGTCGTCCGCCACAGAGACAAGGCCCCGCTGTTCGAGGCGCACGGAGTCGATGCCGAGATTCGCTCGACGCTCCACAAGCGCGTCGATCTCCCTTCCGGCGGCTACCTGATCTTCGACTACGCGGAGGCGTTCACGGTCATCGACGTCAACACCGGGCGCTTCGTCGGCTCGCGCTCGCGAACGTCGACCGCCCGCCTGGAAGAGACGGTGACGAAGAACAACGTCGAGGCCGCGAAGGAGGTCGTCCGCCAACTGCGGCTACGGGACATCGGCGGCATCATCGTCATCGACTTCGTCGACATGGCGAACCCGAAGAACCGAGCCACGGTCGAGGAGGCGCTGAAGCGGGAGCTCGAGCGCGACCGGACGAAGACGTACGTCGTCGAGATCTCGCCGCTCGGCCTCGTCGAGATGACGCGTCAGAACGTCACCGAGGGGCCGCGCGAGATCCTCACGCGACGCTGCCCCACGTGCGAGGGCGACGGCACCGTGCTCTCCGACGCGTCCGCGGTCGTGGACACGGAGCGCCGCCTGCGCGCGCTCGCCGGTCAGAGCCCGCGCACGAAGGCGTTCCGCGTCGAGCTGAACGCAAGGGTGCGTGACTTGCTGGTTGGGCCGGGCGCTTCCCAGCTTCAGGCGATCGAGGAAGTGACGAAACGCCGCTTCTTCCTCGAGCCCAACCATGACGCGCCGCTCGATCACTTCACGGTGCTCGGTAAGGGGCCGCTCGCGAAGCTCCAGCCGGAGACCGCCGTCGAGGAGGGCCAGGAGCTCGAGCTCAAGCTTGTGGAGGTCGGGCTCTACGACGTCGACGCCGGCGTCGGCAAGCTCGACGGCGTCGACGTCGCCGTCGGTGGTGCAGCGAAGCTCGTCGGCAAGAAGGTCCGCGTTCGCGTGGAGCGCGTGCTCGACGGGACGGCGTTCGCGACGCTGTCCGGCGAGCCTCAGCGCGCTCTGGCGCCGATCACCGCCGAAGGCCTGGCCGAGAAGCCGACGAGAACGTCGCGCTCCCGAAAGGTCGCGGAGCAGCCGAAGGAGCTGCCCAAGGAGCTGCCCGCCGCGGAGGAGCCCCAGGAGGCAACGCCGGAGGACACCGCAGACGAGCCGGCCGCGCCGAAGAAGAAGCGCACGCGGCGGGGCTCCCGTGGAGGCCGAAACCGCCGCAAGAAGCCGGTGACCGCAGGCACCGAGGACGACGCGCCGACCGAAGAGCCCGTCACGCCGAAGATCCATTTGCCCGCGGCCGATCTCGAAGCGGAGCCGTCGGCGGACGGCGCCAACGGCGGCGAGGCGACCGCCGAGGCAGCCACGCCAAAGAAGAAGCGCACGCGCCGCGGCTCTCGCGGGGGTCGGCGGCGCCGCAAGCCGGCCGCGGTGACCGCGGAAACCGAGCCGGCTCCTTAAGGAGCCGCTACACTGAGGCGTCGCGGGCCGGGCGGTGCCCGCGTTTTCCACGTAGACACGCATGTACGCGATCATCTCCCTACAGGGCAAGCAGTACCGCGTCGAAGAGGGCCAGCGGCTCATCGTCGATCGCCTTGCGCAGCCTGCCGACAAGCCGTTCCACCCGCCGGTGCTCTTCGTCGGCGGCGACGGCAAGGCGGAGTTCTCGCCGAAGGGCGCCCAGGTGACCGCGAAGGTCGTTCAGGACGTGCTCGGCGACAAGATCCGAATCGGCAAGTACAAGCCGAAGTCCGGTATCCGGCGGCACACGGGCCACCGCAGCAAGCTCACGGAGATCGAGATCACCGCCATCGGCCTCAAGGCAGCGCCGAAGAAGGCTGCCGAGAAGCCCAAGCCCGCGGCGGAGAAGCCGGCGACGGAGAAGAAGCCCCCGGCGAAGCCGAAGGCCGCGGCACCGAAGAAGGCACCGGCTCGCAAGACGCCGGCGAAGACGACGAAAGAGGACGCGTAATGGCACACAAGAAGGGACTCGGCTCCTCGCGGAACGGCCGCGACTCGAACCCGAAGATGCTCGGCGTGAAGCTCTTCTCGGGCCAGGACGTGAAGGCCGGGATGATCATCGTCCGCCAGCGCGGCACGCGATTCAAGCCCGGCCCGGGAGCAAGCCTTGGCCGAGACGACACGATCTTCGCGCTCCGCGACGGTACGGTCGCGTTCCGCACGAGCGGCGACCGCCGGACGGTCTCCGTCAGCTAAGCACGGTGGTCCGCCCGGCCAGGTCCGGCGGCGCCCAGCGGCTGCAGAGCGTCGCCTCGCGGCGTCCTCAGTCGCGCCCGTATTGCCAATACGGCCGCTCCCTGCGTCCTTGCGATGCTCGCTCTTCGCGCGCCGGGCATCCACCAACCTAACCGGCCGGACCACTGATGTTCCACGACCGCGCCCGCATCACCGCGGTCGCCGGGCGTGGGGGACACGGCGCGCTGAGCTTCCGGCGCGAGAAGCACGTTCCGCGCGGCGGCCCCGACGGCGGTGACGGCGGCGAAGGGGGCGATGTCGTGCTCGTTGCCGACCCCGACCTCCGCGACCTGTCGGCGTTCCGCTCCAGGCGGAAGTACACAGCCGGTCACGGCAAGCCGGGCCGCGGGGCCGGAAAGCACGGCGCCGACGGCGAGGACGCGATCCTCCGGGTCGCCGTCGGAACGCAGGTCTTCGACGCGGACGGGAACCTCATAGCCGACCTTGCGCATCCCGGCGCGCGTGCCGTCGTCGGCCGGGGTGGCGCCGGCGGACGAGGCAACCGGCGGTTCGCGACCTCGACACACCAGACGCCGCGCTTCGCCGAGACAGGGCTGCCCGGCGAAGAGGCGGAGCTCGAGCTGCATCTGAAGCTGCTAGCCGATGCTGCGCTCGTGGGTCTTCCGAACGCGGGCAAGTCGTCGCTCCTTGCGCGAATCTCGAACGCGAAGCCGAAGATCGCCGACTACCCGTTCACGACGCTCGAGCCGGTGCTGGGGACGCTCGACGCACCGGACGGCAGCCAGCTCGTCGTCGCGGACGTCCCCGGGCTGATCGAAGGCGCCGCCGAAGGCGCCGGGCTAGGCCACGAGTTCCTGGCACACCTCGAGCGCGCGCGCATGCTCGTACACGTCATCGATGCGGCCACCGGAGAGCTCGACGAGCACTACGCGACCATCCGCGCCGAGCTGTCGTCCTACGGCGCCGGACTCGACGAGCTGCCCGAGGTGGTCGTGCTCAACAAGATCGACCTTTTGCCCGAACCTCCGTCCTTTGAACCACCCGGCGTGCTGGCCGTGTTCAGACTCAGCTGCGCGACCGGCGAGGGAGTGGAGGCGTTTCGCCGCGCGCTCTTCTCGCTCGTGCCGCCCCTGCCGGAGGAGGAGCCCTCCGAGCCGGAGATGGCCGAGTACCTCGTGTACCGGCCGAAGCCGAAGCGGCCGTCGTTCCGCATCCTCCGCACCGACCGCGGCTACCGCGTCACGGGCACCGCGCCGAGCCAGGCAGCGCTGGAGGAGGCGCTGCGCCAGGCAGGCGCCCGCTCGGGCGACGAGGTCGTGGTTGGGGACGAGACCCTGGAATACCACCAATGATTCTCGTACTCGGCGGGACGTTCGACCCACCGCACAACGGGCACGTGGCGCTACTCGAGGCTGCGAAGCGGCACTTCGGAGCCGAGCATGTGCTCGTGCTGGTCGTCGCCGAGCCCGGTCATCGACAGGTGCGCTCGCCTGCGGACGTTCGCCTCGCGCTTGCGCGGCTCGCGTTCGCCGACGACACCGTCGAGCTCGACGAGCATCCGCGAACGATCGACATGCTGCGCGCGAGGAAGCTCGACGACCCCATGCTGATTCTCGGCGCAGACGAGCTCGCGGACTTCCCCAACTGGAAGGAGCCCGAGGCTGTGCTCGAGCTGGCGAAGCTCGCCGTCGCGTCACGCCCGGGCTACGACGTCGCCACGACGTTCGAGATGGAGCCCGTCGATGTGAGCTCGACGGAGGTTCGCAGGCGGGTTGCCGCCGGTCGGCCGATCGAGGGTCTCGTGCCGCCCGCCGTGGTCGCCGAGATCGAGCGGCTGGGCCTCTATCGGGACTAGACTGACGACGACCCGCTCAGGAGAACGAACCGAACTGACATCGCTCGAACAAGCCCGCCGCATCGCCGGCATCGCCCAGGAGAAGCTGGCGCGCGACGTCGTCATCCTCGATATGCGGCCGGTGTGCACGTACACCGACTACTTCGTCATCTGCTCGGGCGGCAACCCGCGGCAGACGAAGGCGATCTACGACGAGGTCGCGTTCTCACTGAAGCAAGACGGCCGTGTGCTGCCGCGCTCCGTGGACGGTGAGCGCGACGGGACGTGGATCGTCGCGGACTACCTCGACGTCGTGCTGCACGTCTTCACACCCGATACCCGCGGCTTCTACAAGCTCGAAGACCTGTGGTCGGACGTGCCGTCCGTCGAGCTCGCCGCAACGGCGTAACGAAGACGTCTCGCCGCTAAACTGGGGTGGACGGGGCCGTAGCTCAGCTGGGAGAGCGCATGGCTGGCAGCCATGAGGTCAGGGGTTCGATCCCCCTCGGCTCCATCGGCGCTCGGAAATCTCACGATTTCCGAGCGGGTGGCGATCTCCGAGAGCCGTGACGAGCCGCTCCCGCGCATGTCGGGAGCGGCAATGCGTAGAACCCAGGTTCAGTTCGTACGGCAGGGCCGCGAAGGCACCACCCCTGCGCAGGGAGAATCGCTCGGTCCAGCCAGACTAGACGGGGGCCGGACGCAGCGTGGGACGGGTGTCCGAGGGTAGTTACAGCTCGCAGCTGCTCATCCGCACCTCGCCGCTCCTGCACGTGTCGCGACCGTCCCCGCCGCGGAGGCTGTCGTTGTGCAAACCGCCGTCCAGGAAGTCGTCGCCGTCGTCGCCGTTGAGGTCGTCGGGACTGGCCTCGCCGTTGATCCAGTCCTTGCCGGCGCCGCCGTAGACCAGGTCCGGCCCGTCGCCTCCGCAGATCACGTCGTCGCCGCCGAGGCCGTTGATCGTGTCGGCGCCGCCGAGGCCGATGATGACGTCGCGGCCGCTCGTGCCGTTGATCGTTTCATTCACGGCGGTGCCGACCCGTGTCGGCGTCAGCCCGTTGCAGCTAGGGATGAACACGCGGTACGAGCACACCGACGTCGTGCGGTGGCCCGCGCGATCCGCGCCGGTCACGGGTGTCGTGAAGGTCCCGGCCTGGCTGGTGTTCGCGGCACCCTGCGCGGGCGCCGACGCTCGCCCGGACGTCGCGTCGGTCACGGATGCGGTCACCCAGGCGCCGAGCCGGTAGATCTCGAACTCGGGCGCTGGCGAGGGGCAGGTCACCGTCGGCGGCGTCGTGTCGCGCGGAACGAGCGCCGATGTGCTCGAAGTACCGCCGGCCGACGTCGCCGAGCACGTGAATGTCGAGCCGGCCGTGTCGGAGACGACGGTTGACGGGTCGCAGCCGGTCCGGGAGGAGATCTCCGATTCGGGATCCGTCACGTTCCACGTGACAGAGACGTCGGAGACGTACCAGCCGTTGCTCCCGAGTGTGCCGCTGACGCTCGGCGTGATCACCGGCGCCGTGAGGTCGTCGGCGCTGGGGCGCCAGAGCCAGACGCCACGAGCGACGGTGGTCTGGTCGGCGACGCCGCTGACGAGGAAGCCGCCGCCGGGCGGCCACCACCCGAAGCCGACGCGTCCGTCTATCGGGAGCCCGGCCTCGTCGGTGGACGACGTCCAGCCGACGGTCCACTCCGTGTAGCCGGTGTAGGTCGAGATGTACCCGGTGAGGCGCATGTCGCCGAGGAACGTCTGCGCCGATCCGAAATAGGCCCCACCACTCACGGATGGAGGATTCGCGGTCAGGATCGCGGGCTCGTACGCGCCCATGAGCTCGACGACCTGATCGGCGGTCGCCCACACCCAGCCCGTTAGTACCGTCGAGCCGATCGAGCCCGAGCAAGGAGTCACCCCGTCGCGTGGACACACCTCAGCGACCTGGCTCCAGCTTGCGGGCATCGTCTCGTAGAGCTGCCGCCACTGCTTGCCGCTGTTGTCCTGAACGGGATTGGGCGGAACAGCCGCCGCTGGCATCGCCCAGGCGAGTACTACGACGGACAGAGTGGCCAGGACAGTCATGCGGCTAGACATGGTGTGCTCCTCTCCGCGTTGCCGATCGGTCCTCGATGCATACGCCGAGCGGTCGCCTTCGGATGTGTCCCTCGCCTGCGCCGCGGGCGCCTGTGACGCTTCGTTCCGCTGGGTCAGCGGTGAGACTCGAGCGTCGCCAGCGCGTCGAGGACGGCCGAGAGATGGCGTCCCTTGGCGGTCAGCGCGTACTCGGTCCGCGGCGGCCGCGAGTCGACGACGACGCGTTCGAGGATGCCTGCTTCTGCCAGCTCGTCGAGCCGTGCGGAAAGCGTGTTCGGCGGCACCGGACCCAGCACCTGTCGAAACTCGTTGAACCGCGTCGCACCCGAGCGGGAGGCGTACACGACCGCGAGCGCGTAGCGCCGCCCGAGCAGGTCGGCCGCGCGGCGAACCTGCTCGGGCAGCGGCTGGCAGTCGCGACACCGCATCGCGACGTCAGGCAGCGAGCGGCGCCGTTTCGGCCAGGGCGGGCTCGAGCGCGAGGTCGAGCACCTCGCCGATCGACATCACGGGATGAAAGGTGATCTCCTCCCGCACGTCCTCGGGGACGTCGTCGAGATCGGCCCGGTTTCGCTCGGGGATGATCACGTCGGTGATGCCGGCGGCGTGCGCAGCGAGCGCCTTCTGCTTCAGGCCACCGATCGGCAGCACGCGGCCCTGGAGTGTGATCTCACCTGTCATCCCGACCGTGTGCTTCACGGGCCGGCCGGTGAGGAGCGACGCGAGTGCGGTCGTCATCGTGATGCCTGCGCTGGGGCCGTCCTTCGGGATCGCGCCCGCGGGCACATGCACGTGGAACGAGTGGCCGTCAAACGCGTCGGCATCGATGGCCAGCTCGTCCGCGTGCGAGCGCACCCACGAGAGGGCAATCCGGGCCGACTCCTTCATCACGTCTCCGAGCTGTCCCGTCAGGACGAGCGGGTCGCCGGTCGGTATGGACGTCGCCTCGACGAAGAGCACGTCGCCGCCGGTACCGGTGACGGCGAGGCCTGTGGCAACGCCCGGCACTGCCGTCCGCTCCGCGGTCTCGCGGAAGAACCGCTGCCGCCCGAGCGCGTCGCGCACGACGGACTCGTCGATGACGAACGGCGTTCCCGCCTCGCCGGCGGCGATCTTCGTCGCGGTCTTCCGGAGCAACTTGCCGAGCTCGCGCTCGAGCTGGCGGACGCCCGCCTCGCGGGTGTAGTCGGACGTGACGAGCTCGAGCAGCTCATCGGAGATATGGACCTCGTCTTCGAGCAGGCCGTTCCGCTCCCGCTGCCGCGGCCAGAGGTAGCCGCGCGCGATCGCGACCTTCTCGTCGACCGTGTAGCCATCGAAGCGGATGACCTCCATTCGGTCGAGCAAAGGGCCGGGGATCGTGTCGGCGATGTTGGCGGTGGCGATGAAGACGACCTCGGACAGATCGAGCTCGACGTCGAGATAGTGGTCGCGGAACGCGTGGTTCTGCGCCGGGTCGAGCACTTCCAGCAGCGCCGCCGACGGGTCACCGCGCCAGTCTGCGCCGACCTTGTCGACCTCGTCGAGCATGATCACCGGGTTCATCGTCCCGGCGTCGCGTAGCGCGCGCACGAGCCGTCCCGGCATCGCGCCGATGTACGTTCGGCGGTGGCCGCGGATCTCGGCCTCGTCGTGCACGCCGCCCAGCGACATGCGGACGAACTCGCGGTTGAGCGCGCGCGCGATCGATTCCCCGACGGACGTCTTGCCCGTGCCGGGGGGACCGATCAGCGTCAGGATCGCGCCGGACCGCTTGTCCTCGGCGACACCGCGCTCCTGGCGGAGCTTGCGAACCGCGAGGTACTCGACGATGCGGTCCTTGACATCCTCGAGCCCAGCGTGGTCGGCGTCGAGCACCTCCCGCGCGTTGACGGGATCGAGGCGCTCTTCTGAACGCTTGCCCCACGGGACGGCGAGCAGCCAGTCGAGGTACGTACGGATCATCGACGCCTCACCGCTCGCGTCGCCCATCCTCTCCAGGCGCCCGAGCTCCCGCTCCGCCTGCTCGCGGACGTCCTCGGGCATCCCGCACTCGGCGATCTTCTGCCTGTACTCCTCGACGACGGAGCCGCCGTCCTCGCCGAGCTCCTTCTGGATTGATTCGAGCTGCTTGCGCAGGAAGTAATCGCGCTGCTGCTTCTGGGCGCCGGACTCGACGTCGTCGCGAATCCGCCGCCGCACCTGCAACTCGGCGAGTCGCTCCCGCTGCAGTCGTACTGCGAGCTCGAGCCGCTCAACGACGTCCACCGTCTCGAGCAGCTCTACCTTCTGCTCGAACGTGAGGTCAGGCGAGTAGCCGGCCGTATCGGCCAGTGCGCCGGGCTCTCGCACCGCGCGCACGAAGGCAGACACACGCTCGTCGGCACCGCGCAACTCGAGGATCTCCTCGACGACGGCGCGGTACTCGACTTCGAGGTCGTGCGTCTTCACCCCCGGAGGAATGACGTCGGGCGCTTCCTCGATCTCCGCCCGCAGACGGCCCTCGGGGTCGGTAGACGCGGCGCCGACGATTGCGCGATGCAGCCCGTTCAGGACCACTGCCCAGGCGCCGCCCGGCAAGCGGACGCGCTCGACGACGTCCGCGACGGTGCCGACCTTCGCGTAGTCCGAGCCGTGCTTGGGCACGAGCAGCACGCGGTCGTCGTCACCGACGTCGGCGGTGATGGTGATGTTCATGTCGGGGAAGACGACGGCGTCTTCCACGGGTACGAGCAGCAGATCGCTCAACGAGCTCAACTCCTTGTACATATTTCGCTAGCAGCTACAAAAACTGTAGCAGCCACAATAGGGGTGCCGAGTACATTGGAAGCGTGGCAATACGAACGACACGCGAGGTCGTCGAGCTCCCGACGGAGGAGGAGGTCGCCCGCCGGGCCGCCCACTTCATCTGCGAACGGGTGCGCGAAGGCGTCGCGGAGCGAGGAACGTTCTCGCTGGCGCTTTCCGGCGGCAGGACGCCCGCGCGCATGCTCGAGCTGTTCGGCGAGGAAGACCACGTGCCGTGGGAGGCCGTCGACGTCTACCAGGCCGACGAGCGCATCGCGCCGCGTGACGATCCGGAGCGCAACCTCACACTGCTCGAGAACGCCCTTCCGCAGGCGCGTATCCACCCGATGCCGGTGGAGGAAGACGATCTCACCGCCGCCGTGGCGCGCTACGAAGCCACCTTGCCCGAGCGTCTCGACCTCGTGCATCTCGGCCTCGGCCCGGACGGCCACACGGCCTCGCTCGTTCCGGACTGCGGCGCCCTCAAGGTCAGGGACCGCGACATCGCCATCTCCCGCGAGTACGAGGGCAGGCGCCGCATGACGCTCACCTACCCTGCGCTCGATCGAGCTCGGGAGGTGTTGTGGGTCGTGACGGGCGCCGACAAGCGGGAGGCGCTGGAGCAGCTGCTCGCCGGCGACGAGTCGATCCCCGCCGCCCGCGTACGAACACCCGTCCAGACAGTGATCACGGACATCCCAGTGACCTACCCTTAGGGGCGTGGATCTGCAGTCCTGTGTGTTGATGAAGTTCGGCGAGATCGTCCTCAAGGGACGAAATCGCGTGCTCTTCTACGCGCAGCTGCGACGCAACGTTCAGCGGCTGCTGCGCGATCTCGGCCCGCTCGAGCTGCGCCAGCGCGGCGGTGTCCTCGCAGTGCTCTCTCCGGCCCCAGTCGACGAGCTCGTCGAGCGAGCACGCAACGTGCTGGGCGTCAACCTCCTGCACCCCTCGCTCGTTCTGGAGAAGACGCCGGAGGCCGCGTGCGCAGCCGCCGTCGACCTGCTGCGAGGTCGCGAGGGTACGACGTTCGCGATCCGCGCGCGCCGCCGCGACAAGGGCTGGAGGCTCACATCGCACGAGCTGGCGACCGTCGTAGGGCGGGCCGTCCAGGACGAGCTCGGCCTCGGGGTCGATCTCTCGAACCCGGACCTCGAAGTGCACCTCGAGGTCGACAAGCAAGAGCTCTTCGCGTTCTCCCAGCGCATCCCGGGGCGCGGCGGCCTGCCGGTGGGAGTCAGCGGCCGCGCCATGTGTCTCCTCTCCGGCGGCATCGACTCGCCCGTCGCCGCGTACCGGGCCATGAAGCGGGGCCTGCGCTGCGACTTCGTCCACTTCTCCGGGCGGCCGTTCACGGGACCCGAGTCGATCTACAAGGCGTACGCGCAGGTGGCAAGGCTCGACGCCTTCCAGGGTGGGTCGCGCCTGTTCGTCGTGCCGTTCGGCGCCGTGCAGCGGGAGCTGGCGACGGCCGGCGCCGCTCGCCTGCAGGTGATCGCCCAACGGCGGTTGATGATGCGAACGGCGTCTGCGCTCGGTGAGCGCGAGGGTGCGGAGGCGCTCGTCACCGGCGACTCGCTCGGGCAGGTGTCGTCCCAGACTCTGCGGAACCTCTCCGTCGTCGAGGACGCCGCCGAGCTGCCCGTCGTGCGACCCCTCGTTGCCTGGGACAAGTCCGAGATCGTGCGGGAGGCACAGGACATCGGCACGTACGAGATCGCCAACCTTCCCGCGGAGGACTGCTGCACGCTGTTCGCCAGCCCGCTCGCGGAGACGCGTGCGGCGCCGGAGCAGATCGTCCGTCTCGAGCAGCGTCTCGACGTCGCCGAGACGGTGGCCGAGCTCGTGCATGCCGCGGAGCTCGTCCGTCCGAGGCGCGAATCCCCGCAAATGCAGCCTGCTTTACAAACGCATTACGCTGGCAATATGGAGCGTTGATGCGCAGGCGCAAGGATGGAGATGGCGTGGAACGCCCTCGTACGACAACGCGCGTGTCGAAGCCCTGGACGATCGCAGCAGCGGCGGTGGCCGCGCTCGTCGTCGGGGTGACGAGCTTTGCCGCAGCCTCGGCTCCGCCCTCGGAAGCGCGGGCACTCGGCGAGCTGTTCTTCAGCAAGAACATGGCGCGCGCGGAGGTGGTCATGGTGACGCGCGGCGTCGTGCACGACTACCGCATCGACCAGGGCAAGATCGTTGGCGTCCGGCAGGGATCGATCGAGCTGCTCGAACGAGACGGCACACGCCAGCTCATCCCCGTTTCGCCGACAGCGCAGATTCTCGTCAACGGCCGGTTCGCGACGCTCGCATCCGTGCCGCTGCGGCTGAACGCCATCACCGTCCGCGACGGTGACCTGGCTGCGCACACTGTCCGCGTGACGGGGTTGCGCAGGCAGTGACCATGCAGAGCAACGCTTCTCAGGCGCTGGCCGGGCAGCCCGGCGGCACTGTGCTGCTCGTGGAAGACGAGGAGGCGATCGGCTCCATCGTGAGGACGTACCTCGGGCGCGACGGCTATCGCGTGGTCTGGGTGCGTACCGGCGAGGAGGCTTTGGCGGAGTTCACGAGGCATCCGATCCGGCTCGTCGTGCTCGACATCGGCCTGCCGGGAGTGGACGGTTTCGAGGTCTGCCGGCGGCTGCGCGCCCAGTCCGCGGTGCCGATTCTCATGCTCACCGCCCGCGACGAAGAGCCCGATCGTGTCGCCGGCCTCGAGATCGGCGCCGACGACTACGTTCCGAAGCCGTTCTCGCCCCGCGAGCTCGTCGCCAGGGTGAAGGCGATCCTTCGCCGGTCGGAGCCTTCGCCTCGCGATCAGCGCATCGAGCTCGCCGACGTCGTCGTCGACGTCGAGGGCCGCGAGGTCATGGTCGGCGGCGAGGCGGTCGAGCTGACGGCGAAGGAGTTCGATCTGCTCGCGTACTTCCTCGAGAGCCCCGGCGTCGTGCATTCTCGTGACCGGCTGCTCGATCGCGTGTGGGGAATGAGCTACCCCGGCGGCACGCGCACCGTGGACGTGCACGTCGGCCAGCTGCGTCGCAAGCTCGGCCGGCCTTCGCTGATCAGAACCGTTCGCGGGGCCGGGTACAAGGCCGTCGCGCCGTGAACGCGCGGCGGTTCCCGCCGCTCCGCAGGCGTCTCTTCCTCGCGATCGTCGTCATCGTGCTCGTCTCGATCGGCGTCACGTTCGCCATCGGCGTCGTGCTCTCGCGGCAAGCGGTGGAGCGGGCGAACCTCGACGACCTCGCCCACCAGGCCGACCTCATCGCAGGGCGTGAGAGCCAGTCGGACGTGCTGTTGCCGCTGACGCGTCTCGAACAGCTGCAGCCGTTCCTTCAGAGGCAGAAGCAGCAGATAAAGATCGTGAAGCTCGACAAGCCGTCGCCGTACCTCGCTGGAAACGAGCTCGCCGACGTCCGGGCGCGGCGGCCGGTCGAGGGGTCGGTCTCTGTCGACGGCGAGAGCTACCTCTTCGCGGCCCGCAACGTCCAGGGCCGTGGCTTCGTCCTCCTGCGACCGAAGGACCCGAGCTTCGCAGACTGGCAGCCGTTCCTGCTCGCGTTGCTCATCGCCGGTGCGATCGCCGCCGTCCTGGCGGCCATCGGGTCGTTCCTGACCGCGCGCGCCATCGCGAGGCCGGTGCGACGCGTCGCCGAGGCAAGCCGCAGCCTCGCCGAGGGCGTCTCCCCGGATCCGGTGCCGGTCGAAGGATCGGCCGAGCTCGCGTTGCTCGCGACGTCCTTCAACGAGATGGCCGAGCAGCTCCATACGGCGAAGGAGGCAGAACGGAACTTCCTGCTCTCCGTCAGCCACGAGCTGAAGACGCCGCTGACCGCCATCCGCGGCTATGCGGAGGCGTTGGAGGACGGGGCCGTGTCCCCCGAGGAGGCGGCGGAGACCATTCGCGAGGAGGGCCGGCGGCTCGAGCGGCTCGTCCGCGACCTGCTCGACCTGGCACGGATGAACCGCCGCGAGTTCGCCATCAACCGCGAGCAGATCGACCTGGCCGAGGTGGGTCGTGAGGCCGTCCGCCGCTACGAAGGCGAGGCTCGAGCGAGCGGCGTCGAGCTCGACGCCGTCGCGTCCGAGGACGCCGGCGCCATTGCCGACCCGGATCGCGTGTTGCAGGTCGTCTCCAATCTCGTCGAGAACGCGTTGCGCTCGACGCCTCCGGGGGGCGCCGTGCACGTTCGCTCGGGGCCCGGCGTGATCGAGGTCGTGGACACCGGCGTGGGGCTCGCCGCCGAGGATCTCCCGCACGCATTCGAGCGGTTCTACCTCCACGACCGGGTTGGCATGCCCGACGGACGTCGCTGGAGCTCGGGGCTCGGGCTCGCCATCGTCAAGGAGCTGTGCGATCGGATGGGCGGCTCCGTTGAGCTCGAGAGCACGCTGGGGGAGGGCACGGCCTTCACCGTTCGGCTGCCCGTCCGGCCGGCGGCTCGCCGCCGAGCCGGCGCTAGGCTGCGCGCTCATGGCGCGCCGTGACGTTCTCGTTCTTTGCTACCACGGCGTCGCTCCAGGCTCGCTTCACGGAGAGGTCACACCGGACGCTCTGCGTGCGCAGCTGAGCCTGGTCGCCGAGCGTGGCTATCGCTGGGCGACGTTCACGGACGCGGTTACGAGAGACGAGCCAGGGCGCGTTGCTTCGGTCACCTTCGACGACGGCATCGCCTCGGCGGTCGAGCACGGTCTTCCCGTACTCGAGGAGGTGGGGGCGCCGGGAACGATGTTTCTCACGCTCACGATGCTGGGGTGGGGCGGCAGGCTCGACGCGGTAGCGGCCTCGCAGCTGAAAGAGCGCGGGTGGGAGATCGGCTCGCACACGATGACCCATCCGGTGCTCACGAACGTCGACGATGCGGTGCTCCACGAGGAGCTCGCGACGTCGAAGCGGGAGCTCGAGCGGCTCACCGGCGCGCCGTGCACGGCAGTCTCCTATCCGACCGGACGCTGCGACGCACGCGTCGTCGCGGCAGCAGGTGCGGCCGGCTACGTGGCGGGCGCCGCTCTGGAGGGCGCTACGGACATCCCGCCTGGCCCGCTCGCGTGGCCGCGAGTTGGCATTCGCGGTGACGACAGCCTCGGCGTGTTTCGCGTCAAGTGCTCGCGAACGGTGCGCAGCGTGCGGTCCTCCTGGCTACGCCGTCCCGTCGCGAAGGCCGTCTCAGCGGCCGGTCGCACCCGGCGACGGTAGGCCCCCTCCTAACGCGGATGGCAGACGAAGATCGGGTCGTCGGAGTCGAGGCCGAGTCGTCGTCGCTCTGCCTCGTCCCGCTGCTCGG
>CAWHNJ010000005.1:0-86328 GCA_963830835.1 uncultured Actinomycetes bacterium
GCAAGGTGGCCAGATCGGCCATCACCAGGCTCCGCCGCCACCTCCGCCGCCGCCGCCTCCACCGCCGCCGGAGAAGCCGCCGCCGGAGCCGCTCGAGCCGCTCGAGGCGGGAGGGGCGAGCGCCGATCCGAACCCGGCCGACAAGTCGCCGATGGCGAGTGCGCTGGCTCCCGAGCCGAGGTCTCCGTGCGGGCTGATCCAGTAGATCGAGCTCGCGTCGTGCAGCTCCTCGGGCATGTGGAGCTGCGCACCCTGGAGCACCCGCTCCGCGATGCCGAACGCGATCCCGTAGACGAGGAACCGCTCCCAGAGGGCGAGCGTGGCAGGCGGTGCGATGTCGAGCCGGGGGAAATCGGAGAGGTACCGGCGGAACGCCTCCCAACGCTCCGCTTCGAGCTGTCCCGCCTTGCTGCGGCGGCGCCAGAGCTTCGTGTTGCCGATGCCGATGACGAGCACGACGGCGTTCAACACGGCGCAGACGCCGAGCGCGAGGAGGACGATGTCGTTCCAGCGCGGCGCCTGCGTCCTGAAGCCGGCCGCGCCCTGCCAGAAGAAGATCGCGGCCGCGACAGCGAGGGCGAAGATGACGAGGCCGAGCGCCTTGGCTCCGACGCCGACGTACCAACCCCGCTTGCCGATCTCCTCGGACACTTCCTCCTTGAAGCGTCCGAAGCGCTTGCTGTTCGACGTCCGCGTCTTCTCGATTTGATCACGCATCTTCGACAGCGCCTCGGGCCCGTCGTCGAGGATGTTGTCGAACACCGTCGTCACGGGCTCCTCCCACGACGTGAGCTCGAGCGACGTGTCACCGAGCGACAGCTCGAGATCTGCCACCTGCTCTTTGCGCATGCCCGCCCAGGTGGACTTCTCCGTGGTGACCGGCTTGGCCATGTAGTAGCCGCGGCGGATGAGGTCGAAGAGCGTGGCCGTGAACTCGAGCGACCCCGGGTATGTGGCCTGACGAAGCAAGGGCGGCACGATCGCCGGCGTTTCCTCCGAGGGCGGCTCCTGCTCGTACTCGCGGTCGTAGCCCGTGCGCCGCTCACGACCGAAGACGAGCCAGATGCCGAACATGGTGGCGATCGCCGGCAGCAGGGCGATGGCCGAGAGCGTGAGCATCGTCCGGCCAAGGTGGTCGACCGCTTCCTGGATCTTCTCACGGTCCTCCTCGTAATCCGCCGCTCGTTGCTCCTGCTCGGCGACGATGCGTCCGAAGCCGTTGCCGTCCACGACGCGCGCGCCTCGCGTCGACGTGAGCAGCCTGCGCGGGAACACCGTCCGCATCTCGACGAACTGGCCGGCAGGGATGTTCACTGCCCGCAGCGACGTCCCTGTCCGCTCCCGCTCGACGACGCCGTTCACCCAGGCCGGCGCGCCCCACACCCGGTAGCGCGTCCCCTGGAGCGGGATCGGCCGCGGCAGCTCCATGCTCGATCGCAGGTCGTAGAGCGTCGTCGGCCACTCGTCACCCCACACTTGGAGATTCACGTCGACGACGTCGTCGTACGCGACCGCGATGCCACGGAACCGGTACGAGATCCTGAACGTCCGAATGCCGCCGAGAGCGCGGTAGTGCCATACGACGCGCACGCGTTTGTCGGTCCGCTCGACTCCATACGTGTCCGGCCTGTCGATGCTGCCCAGCTCCGTGTTGCCGCCCGGCCTGTAGCGACGGTCGCCCTCGCTCACGGAGACGAGGTCGATCCGCTCCCCCTCTCGTAGGGGGATGTCTCGGTAGGCGCCCGAGAACGAGCCCGCGAACGAGAACGTGATGTCCTCGCGGACGAGCAGCGAGCCGTCGGGCGCGATCTTGACCTGGACGACCGCCTGCGGCAGCACGTACGACTTCGACTGGGCCGCGCCGGGCACCACGAGCGTCAGCGCCGCAATCGCGACGAGCGCAGCCACCCCCCGGGCTCGCGTCATCGACGGACTAGGGGAAGCTGACCTGAGGAGCCTCGCGGATGGCGGCCTCCTCTACCTCGAAGTACTCGCGCGGCCGGAAGTTGAAGATGCCCGCAATGACGCTCGTGGGCACCGTCTCGAGAGCGGTGTCGTACGTCAGCACGGTGTCGTTGTAGACCTGACGCGAGACCGCGATGTCACCCTCGACCTCCGTGAGCTGAGCCTGGAGCTGCTGGAAGTTCTCCGTCGCGCGCAGCTCCGGGTAGGCCTCGGCGACCGCGAACAGACGGCCGATGGCGGCCGTCAGCGCGTTCTCCGCCTGGGCCTGCTCCTGCACGCCTTGCGCTTGCTGCGCCGCTGTCCGCGCCTGCGTCACCTCCTCGAAGACCGCACGCTCGTGGGCGGCGTAGCCCTTCACTGCCGCGACGAGGTTCGGGATGAGGTCGTAACGCTTCCGGAGCTGAACGTCGACCTGGGCCCACGCGTTCTCCGCGCGGTTGCGCAGGGTGACAAGCTTGTTGTACATCCCGATGACGATCACCACGAGCAGGACGATCGCCGCGAGGATGATGACCCAGACCCACCAGCTCATGGGGCTAGCCTAGAGCAGGACGGCTGGCGATCCAAATGGAGTCCTCCTCGCCCGTCCAGGGTCGCCGGTCGAACCAGCCGTAGCAGGCCTCGACGTTGAAGCCGGCCTCGTGGAGAAGGCCGCGCCACTCCGCTTGCGACACCCAGGCCAGGTCCATCGTCGTCTCCGACTCGGGCCCGCGCAGGGACAGCGTGAGTACTCGGCGCTGCGTGTCCCACTCGGCGCACTCGTAGATCCCTGGCTCCCGTTCCAGCCAGCGCGCGTGCGTCTCCTCGATGTCCTCGCGGCTGGGGGTGAACACGTCGAAGACGAGCCGGCCGCCCGGCAGGAGAACGTCGTAGACGGCACGAAGCGCGTGGAGCCGCTCGTCGTCGTCCTTGAGGTGCAGGTACGCGCGGAAGGGACAGAGCACGAGCTCGACCTGCCCGGAGACGGGCGGCTGCCGATAGTCGCCTAGCCGCAGGTCGAGCCGGCCCGCCACGCCCGCGAGCTCTCCCTGCTCCCGGCAGATCTCGAGCATGCCCTCCGACGAGTCGATCCCGATGACGTCGATGCCGGCGGCTGCCACCGGCACGGCGATGCGACCCGTGCCCACTCCGAGCTCGACGACGGGTCCAGGCGCAGCGCGCTTCGCCTCCTCGACGTAGAAGGCGACGTCTTCGACGACACTGCGGCTCCACGGGTCGTAGAGCCGGGCAATGGCATCGTACGAGGACGCTACGCGGGCTTGCGCGTCACCCATACGAACTCCCTGCTCTCCTCGTCGAACGGTCGCCGGTCGAACCAGCCGTAGAGGGCCTCCACCTGTAGGCCGGCGACGTCGATCAGGCCCTCCCATTCCGACTTCGTCGCCCACCAGAGCGAGATCTGCCCGCCCGCGTCCAGCGTGATGTCGATGCGGTTGTCGTTCGGCGCATAGCGAAGCGTGTGCGGGATCGGCTCCTGTTGGTGCTCCCCGTCGAGCCTCGCCGCGATCGCGTGATCGAAGCAGAAGACGTTCCACGCAAAGCGTCCGCCTGGCATGAGGCTCGCCGCGACACGCTCGAAGAGGCGACGTTTGTCGTGCCACGTCGGCAGGTGCAGGAGCCCTCGGAACGGGCAGTAGACGAGCGCAGCCCGCTCGTCGAGCGTGAGGTTGCGCATGTCCTCCTCGCGCACGACGAGCTCGGCTCCCGCCTGCTCCGCCCGCACGCGCGCCTGCGCGAGCATGGCGGGCGACGTGTCGACGCCGATCACCGGCCGCCCCGTCTCGAGCGCGACGGGGATCGCGACCCGGCCGTTGCCGACAGCGAGCTCCACGACTGGGCCTTCGGCTTCGCGCGCCAGCTCGACGTAGAACGGCACGTCTTCGGTCATGTCGGCGGACCAGACGTCGTAGTCCGCCGCGAAGGGGTCGTAATAGCTCACGGGGGCCGATGGTACAGTCGGCGGATGGACGCCCAGGCGCTGGAAAGCAAGGCGCTGAGCGCCATTGAGCAGGCCGACTCCCTCGAGGCGCTGGAGGAGGCCCGCGTCCACTATCTCGGGCGAAAGAGCGAGCTCAAGCTCGCCCTGCGGGAGGTGCGCGACCGCGAGACCGGCATGACGCTCAACGCCGCACGGGAGCGCCTGGAGGCGGCCCTCGAGGAGCGCCGCAGTGCTCTCGAACGGGCCACCCGGCTCGTAGCGACCGAGAGCATCGACGTCACGCTGCCCGGAGACCGGCCGCCGCTCGGCCATCTCCATCCTCTGACGCAGATCATGCGGGAGGCCGAGGACATTTTCCTCGGGCTCGGCTACGAGATCATCGACAGCCGCGAGGTGGAGACCGTCTGGCACAACTTCGACGCGCTCAATCAGCCGCTGACGCACCCGTCACGGTCGCCACGGGACACGTTCTACGTCGACGACAACACGCTGCTGCGCACGCACACGTCGACGGGGCAGATCCGCGTCATGGAGTCGCGTCAGCCGCCGGTCTACATCGCCGTGCCCGGGCGCGACGTACCGGCGCGACACGCCGAGCCCGAAGAACACGCCCGTCTTCCACCAGATCGAGGCGCTGGCCGTCGACCGCAACATCACGCTCGCCGACCTCAAGGGGACCTGCCTGCACTTCTGCCGCGCGATGTTCGGCGAGGACCGCGAGTTCCGCATGCGGACGAACTTCTTCCCCTTCACCGAGCCCTCGGTCGAGTTCGACATGACGTGCTTCCTCTGTGAAGGCCGGGGTTGCGCGTTCTGCAAGCACACGGGCTGGTACGAGATGGGCGGCGCGGGCGTCGTCGATCCGGCCGTGTTCGAGAACGTCGGCTACGACCCGAACGAGTGGAGCGGCTTCGCCTGGGGCTTCGGGCTCGACCGCATCGCCGCGCAGCGCCACGGCATCCCGGACATCCGGATGTTCTGGGAGAACGACCTCCGCGTGCTGAGGCAGTTCTGATGCGGGTCCCGCTCTCCTGGCTCCGCGACTTCGTCGACTTCGACGTGACTGCGGCCGAGCTCGCGCAGCGGTTGCTGTTCACGAGCTGCGAGGTGGGGCCGATCGAGACGCGCGGCGTCGCCGACACCGATGGCAACCTCGGGTTCTACCGCGTCGGGCGGGTGCTCGAGGCGGGCAAGCACCCGAACGCCGACCGGCTCCAGCTGTGCTCGGTGGACGTGGGGGAGGGCGATCCGCGCCAGATCGTCTGCGGCGCGTGGAACTTCTCGGCCGGCGCCACCGTCGCAGTCGCGCTGCCCGGCGCAGTGCTTCCCGACGGGCGCGTGCTCGAGCAGGCGACGCTGCGCGGCTCCGTGTCCGACGGGATGATCCTCTCCGAGCAGGAGCTCGAGCTCGGCGACGACCACGCGGGCATCATCGTCCTGCCGGACGAGTGGGAGCCGGGCACGCCGCTCAGCGACGCGCTGCCGCTCTCGGACGTCGTGCTCGAGCTCGAGACGACGCACAACCGGCCGGATCTCCTCGGCGTCTACGGCATCGCGCGCGAGGTGTCGGCGATCTTCGACACCGAGCTGGCGCCCGCCGCCGGGGGTCGATCCTGAGCCTGCGGGCGACGGGCCGGTGACGATCGAGATCGACGACCTCGACGGCTGCCCGCGCTACATCGGCCGCCTGTTCGGGGACGTCACGGTCGGCCCGTCGCCGGCGCTGGCTGAAGGGGCGACTCGTCGCCGCGGGAATGCGCCCGATCTCGAACGTCGTCGACGTCACGAACTACGTCATGCACGCGCTCGGCAGCCCGCTGCACGCGTTCGACTTCGACACGCTCGTCGGCGGGCGCATCGGTGTCCGGCGTGCGACGAAGCGAGAGCGGCTGAGGACGCTCGACGGCCAGGACCGTGCGCTCGAGCCGGAGGATCTCCTGATCACGGACGGCGAGCGGCCGATCGCCATCGCCGGGATCATGGGCGGCGAGGAGACCGAGGTGTCGGAGTCGACGACGTCCGTCCTGCTCGAGGCCGCGAACTTCGAGCCGGTGGGCATCATGCGCTCATCCGAGCGGCTGCGCCTGCGCTCGGAGGCATCGAACCGCTGGGAGAAGGGCGTCGATCCAGAAGTCGCGCTCCAGGCTGCCACCTTCGCCACGCAGCTGCTGGTGGAGCTCTCCGGGGCACGATGGACGGGACACGCGGACGTCCGCGCGGAGCCCCAGAGGCCGGCGGCGATCAGGTATCGGCCGGAGCGGGCGAACGAGGTAACGGGCCTCGAGATCGCCGAGGAGGAGCAGCGGCGCCGCCTGGGTCGTCTTGGATTCGAGGTCGGCAAGGACTGGACGGTGGTTGTCCCCACGTGGCGGGCGGGCGATGTCACGCGCGAGATCGACGTCGTCGAGGAGGTCGCGCGGTTCGATCTCGAGCGCGTGCCGGCCACGTTGCCTGTTCGTCGGGAGCTCCAGGGCCGGCTCACGAAGGCGCAGCGCATCCGTAGACGGATCCAGGACACGCTCGTCGGCTCCGGCTTCGCCGAGGCGTACACGTGGAGCCTGCTGCCCGAGGACCCGGTCCCCGGCGCGATCCGGCTGCCCGAGCCGCTGTCGAGCGAGCAGGCCGTCCTGCGTACGGCCCTCGCGGACGGTCTCGTCGCATCGGCAGTGCGGAACATCGACGCGGGCAACGACGACATCGCACTGTTCGAGCTGGCGCACGTCTATCTCCCAAGCGGCGGTGAGCTTCCTGACGAGCGTTGGCACGTTGCCGGCATCGTCGAGGGCGGCTTCGCGAGGGCGAAAGGAGTCGTCGAGCGTCTATACGAGGCGTTGCACGTGTCTGCGTCGTTCGAGCGGGCCGCCTACCTGCGGTACCCCGGCGCCGGAGCAACGACGTCGGAGGGCTGGGTGCTCGAGCTCGCCGACGAGCGGCTGCCGGGCGAGTGGGGCCTCTTCGAGCTCGACGTCGACGCGCTCGTCGAACGCGTGCCGGACCTCGTGACGTACGAGGACGTCATCACGTTTCCCGCCGTCAAGCAGGATCTCGCGTTCTCGGTGGCCGAGACGGTGACGGCGGCCGAGCTCATCGCTGCCGCACGAGCTGCTGCCGGCCCGGAGCTACGGGAAATGGAGACGTTCGACGTCTACCGGGGAGAGCAGGCGGGCGAAGGACGCAAGTCGATCGCGTTCCGCGTCACGTTCCAGAGCGCGGAGAGGACGCTCTCGGACGAGGACGCGGCGACGCTTCGCGAGCGCATCGTGTCCGCGCTCTCGGCGCAGTTCGACGCCGAGCTGCGCGCCTAGATGTAAAGCCGCAAATCCAGTTTCGCGAGCGCCGCGTAGCAACCAGGTGTGAGGGTGCTCACGGCGACGGCGCTCGCAGCGCTCACCGTTGCGGCGATCTTCCTCCCCGGGGCGGTGGCGAGTCACACGATGAACGGCTCTGTTGGGCCGGGCTTCACGATCTCCCTGACGGGGACAGCCGGCCTCGTTCCGGACGAGACGCACACCATCGTCGTCAACGATCAGGGGACGGAGCACAACTTCCACCTCCTCGGAACGTCCGTCAGCACGGACATCGTGGGAACGGGGACGTCGACGTTCCAGGTGACGCTGCCGGCCGGCCAGTACACGTACCTCTGCGACCCGCACCCGAGCACGATGCGCGGCACGTTCACGGTGGGCACATCTCCACCACCTGCCGCCAAGCCTGTGAGGCTCAACGGAACGGTCGGGCCTGGCGCGAAGATCGACCTCAAGCGCGGCGCCAAGCGGGTTACGTCTCTTGCGGTCGGCCGCTATCTCCTTGTCGTGTCCGACCGGTCGGCGCTTGACAACTTCCACCTCACCGGGCCGGGCGTCAACCGCAAGACGGGGGTCGCAGCCAAGGGCACCGTGCGCTGGACCCTGCAGCTGAAGAAGGGGCTCCATGTGTACCGCTCCGATGCGCACGCGAAGCTGCGTCGTGGCTTCGCCGTCAAGGCAGTGAGCGGCTGATGCGCAGAGGGCGTCTGCTCATCACCGCGGCTGCGGGTGTTGCGGCCGCTGCGCTCCTGATCGTCCCCGGGGCCGTAGCGGACACGCTCAGCGGCTCAGTGTCGGGGGCCACGGTCGGGTGCTGCATCAGCGGCCCCACGGGAGACGTTGCGGCCGGGCCGTACGACTTCGAGGTGAGCGACTCGTCGACGATCCACAACTTCCACCTCTCCGGCCCCGGCGTGAACGAGTCGACCGACGTAACCGGGACAGGCAGCGTGACCTGGTCTGTGACGCTCTCCGCGGGCACGTACGCGTATCAGTGCGACCCGCACCCCGGCTTGAACGGCTCGTTCAATGTCCCCGGAGCGCCTCCGCCGCCTCCGCCGCCGCCACCGCCTCCGGGGCCGCCTCCGCCGCCACCGCCTCCGGGGCCGCCACCGCCGCCAGCGCCACCTCCGGGACCGCCGCCACCTCCAGCGCCGCCCCCGCCTCCGGGACCGCCACCACCACCGGGGCAGCCGCCACCACCGGGGCAGCCGCCACCACCGGGGCAGCCGCCACCACCCGCACCACCGCCGTCTCCAGGCCCGCCACCGCCTGCGCCACCGCCGCGCGGCCAGGCCGGCGAGGCTGCTGGCCTCGGTCGGGCCCGGAGCGAAGATCGACCTATTGACGCCGCGGAAGAAGCGCGTCCGCGCGCTGCTCCCTGGCGTCTACCTCCTTGTCGTCTCCGACCGGTCGGGGATCGACAACTTCCACCTTACGGGCCCGGGCATCAACCGGAAGACCGGTGTGGCCGCGAAGGTCACCGTGCGCTGGACTGTCCGTCTGAAGAAGGGGACGTATGCGTACCGCTCGGACGCGCACGTGAAGCTCCGCCGGAGCTTCAACGTCAAGCCGCCCGAGGTGAGGCGCTAGCGCAGATCGCGAAGCGCTAGCGAAGCCACCAGAGCACCTTGAGGGCGCTCCTGGCTGTCTTGCTCTTCGTCAGCACCGCGACCGCGAGCGCGGTGCCGATGGCGAAAGGAAGAACAGCTGGCTGCGTCCTGGCGCAGCCCATGAATCTCGCCGACTAGCGCCTCGCGCTCGGCGGCGATCTCCGCACGCACCTGCTCCGTCGTGCGCTTAGGCATCGCGTAGCTCCTGAGCGGTTGTCTGCGCCTCCTGGACGGCCTCCGCGGGCCGTGCCGGCGCCGCCTTGCGGGCAAAACGCATGGCGAGGAAGACGAGAATGGCGGCTGTGAGCAGGAGCAGCCCCGACACGATGAGCAGTGCTCCCCAGAGCGGAACGACTTCCGTGAGCCCGGCTGCAATCGCGGCGAACGCGAATCCGACCGAATAGAGGACTACGACGAGGGCGACAACCGCGAGCGCAGCGGCGATGCCGATCCACTTCGCCTTGCGCTTGAGCTCGATCGTCGCCAGCTCGAGCTGCAGGAGGGCGAGCGAGCGCGCCCGCTCCTGGATCTTCCGGACGCGATCGGCGATGGCAAGCATCAGACAGCCCTGTCCGCGACGACGAACGTCGGGCCCTGGGTGAGCACTGGTTGCGTGTCAGAGAGCACCTCGAGCAGCATGAGGGATCCGTGTATGTCCTGCTCGTCGAGCCGCTCGAAGCAGCGGCGCGCCATCGCTGGCGCCGCCCCGTAGCCGAATTGGCTTGCCACGCGGAAGCGGAACGCGAGTGACTTGTCGTGGCGCGAGGGATTGAGCGGCGCGAGCGCGAGCGCGGCCGGAGCCAGGTCGTCGCTCGAGCGCAGCTCCACGAGGCAGAGCAGGTCGGTCCACTCGTCTGGGAGGCCCGCGACGAGGTCGTCCCAGGCCGCCGCGAGCGACGCGGTGGGTGCCTCCTCGGCGGCGGCGGAGGGCTGACCGGCGCCGGCCTCCTCGGTGCTGGCAACGAGCTCGAGCGTGCCCCGGATGTCGTGCTCGTCGAGCCTCACGAGGAGCCGACGGACGAGGCTGGGGGTGGCCTCTCCTCGTGATGTGACCCGCAGGTGCAGCTCGTCGCCGGCGAGGCCCGGGCTCATCGCGCCGAGCAGGGCCGCTGCGCGCGACGCGTCCTCGGCACGCGCCAGGCGAAGCCGCACGCCGGTCTCCCGCCAGTCCCCGGAGAGCTGAACAACCATCCCGTCCCACTGCGCAACTAGCCTCACAGCACGCAGCATAAACTCAGGCTCGTGGCCGAGGCACGGGCAGCCAGGAAACGCGGGCTCTCGCAGGAGCGCCTGCGGGACTTCTATCGCGAGATGCTGCTCATCCGGCGCTTCGAGGAGAAGGTCGAGGAGCAGTTCCGGGCCGGCGAGCTGCCCGGGTTCCTCCACGTGGCCATCGGTCAGGAAGCCGTCGCCGTCGGCGTGTCGAGCGCGATGGCCGAGGGGGACGTCTTCGCGTCGACGCACCGCGCACACGGGCACGCGCTCGCGCGCGGCTCGCACCCCGATGCGGTGATGGCCGAGCTCTACGGGAAGGTGGAGGGCGTGTCGCGAGGCTACGGCGGCTCGATGCACCTCTACGACGTCGAGCGCGGGAACCTCGGCGCCAATGCCGTCGTCGGCGGCGGCCTGCCGATGATCGCGGGCGCCGCGCTCGCGTTCAAGCTTCGCGGCGAGCCACGCGTCGCGCTCGCGTATTTCGGGGACGGCGCGACGAACATCGGGACCTTCCACGAGGCGCTCAACCTCGCGCAGCTGTGGCAGGTGCCGGCGGTGTTCGTCTGCGAGAACAACCATTACGCCGAGTCGACGCCGACGCACCAGCAGCTGCCGATCACCGATCTCACGAAGCGCGCTGTCGCCTTCGGCATGCGCTCGATGACGGTTGACGGTCAGGACGTCGAGGCCGTGCACTCGACTGCGACGAGGGCGCTGGCACACGCCCGCAAGGGCAAGGGCCCCGTGTTCCTGCTGGCAGAGACGTACCGGCTCGTGGGCCACTACGTCGGCGATCCGCAGGTTTACCGGCCGAAGGAGGAGGTGCAGGAGCTCCGCGAGACGCAGGATCCGCTCGAGAAGCTGCGGCCGCGGCTGGGCCTGTCGGACGATGAGCTCGCGGCGATCGACGCCGAGGTCGTCCGCATGGTCGATAGCTCGGTCGAGTTCGCCCGCAACGCGACCGAGCACAAGCCCGAGGATGCCCTCGAGAACGTGTATGCCTGAGCTCTCTTATCGCGAAGCCGTTCGCGATGCGATGTCGCAGGCGATGCGCCGCGACGAGGACATCTTCATCATGGGCGAGGACATCGCCGAGATGGGCGGCTCGATGGGCGTGACACAGGGCATGCTTGCCGAGTTCGGGCCCGAGCGCGTGCGGAACACGCCGATCTCGGAGATGGCCATCGTCGGGGCGGGCATGGGGGCCGCGATCATGGGAATGCGACCGATCGTGGAGGTCATGTACGAGGACTTCCTGACGCTCTCGATGGAGCAGCTCGTGAATCAGGCCGCGAAGCACCGCTACATGTCCGGAGGGCAGATCAAGGTGCCGCTCACGGTTCGGACGCAAGGCGGTGCGGGATGGTCGCCGGGCGCGCAACACGCGCAGCAGGTCGAGGCGTGGTTTTGCCACGTCCCCGGCGTCAAGGTCGTCTTCGCGTCGACGGCAGCGGACGTCCGGGGCCTGCTCTGGTCGGCGATCTATGACGACAACCCGGTCGTGTTCTTCGAGCACCGGACGCTCTACCCGCTGAAGGAGGACGTGCCGGACGAGCTGGAGCCGATTCCGCTCGGCCTGGCACGAGTCCACCGCGAAGGAGACGATGTGACCGTCGTCGCCACCGGACGGCTCGTGCACGAGTCGCTGAAGGCAGCCGAAGAGGCCGAGTCCGAGGGCATCTCCGTCGAGGTGCTCGACCCGCGCACGCTGCAGCCGCTCGACGAGGACGCGATCGTCGGATCCGTGAAGAAGACGAACCGCTGCGTCGTCGCGCACGAGGCCGTCACCCGCATGGGCTTCGGCGCCGAGATCGCGGCTCGATCGTCCAGCAGCAGGCGTTCGACTGGCTCGACGCGCCTGTCGAGAGGGTCGGCGCGAAGTTCACGCCGCTGCCGTTTGCGCCCGTGATGGAGCAGTACGTCGTGCCGCATGCCGACGACGTCCTGAACGCGATCCGCCGCACGACTCAGCATGGCTAGCGAGGTCAAGCTCCCCCGGCTCGGGCAGGGCATGGAGGCGGGCACGGTCGTCAAGTGGCTCAAGTCCGAGGGCGACGCCGTCGAGAAGGGCGAGCCGCTCTACGAGCTCGACACGGACAAGGTGACGCAGGAGGTGGAGGCGGAAGCCTCGGGTGTCCTCCTGAAGATCGCCGTCCCCGAGGGCGAGGTACCCGTCGGCACGACGCTTGCGCTCATCGGCGAGGCGGGCGAGCAGGTGGAGGTAGAAGGCGGAGCCGCCCAGGGACGAGGCGCGGGCTGTGGAGCCGCCGGCTGCGGAGCCGCCGAGCCGGCCGAGCGCGAGCCCGACGTCCCCCCGGCGACCGCGGCGGCGGCGCCTGTCGAACGGCGATGGAGGCGAGCGCATCAAGGCGTCGCCGCTTGCCCGCCGGCTGGCCCGCGAACAGGGCATCGACCTCGCCGCTCTCTCCGGCACGGGTCCGGACGGACGGATCGTGGCCGAGGACGTCGAGCGCGCGCGACGACGGCACCGCCTGCCGAGGCCGCACCTGCGGCGCAGCCCGAGCCGGAGCCGGAGCGGGAGCCCGAGCCGGCGCGGGCAGCCGAGGTGCCCGCCGACGTCGAGCGCGTGCCGCTGACCTCCATCCGGAAGACGATCGCCAGACGGCTGACGGAGGCCTGGCAGGTGCCCGTCTACCAGCTCGTCCTGTCGGCTGACATGGACGCGGTCAACCACTTCGTCGAGCGGCGACGGGCTCTCGACCCCGATGAACGCGTCACCGTCACGGACGTGCTGGTGAAGGTCTGCGCCGCCGCCCTCATGCGGCACCGCGCCGTCAACGTCCAGTTCACGGACGAGGAGCTGCTCGTCTTCCCCTACGCGAACATCGGCATCGCCGTGGCCACCGAGCGGGGGCTGGTCGTGCCGGTCGTGCACGGCGCCGAGCATCTCTCGCTCGCCGAGGTCGCCGCTGCGCGCGCCGACGTCGTGAAGAGAGCGCGGGAGGGAGGGCTCCGCCAGGAGGATCTCGAGGGCGGAACCTTCACGATCTCCAACCTCGGCATGTTCGGCCTCGACCAATTCACGGCCATGCTCAACCCGCCGCAGGCGGCGATCCTCGCCGTCGGTGCGAGCCAGGAACGGCCCGTCGTCTGGGAGGGGCAGATCATCGCCCGCCCGACGATGACGATGACGCTCACGTGCGACCACCGCGCGGTCGACGGGGCGCCTGCGGCGGAGTTCCTCGAGACCGTGAAGGCGATGCTCGAGGATCTGTCCCTGGCGTTGTGAAGGCCGCGCCGTGATCCGGCGAGGCGACGCGAACGACACGGCGTTCCTGCGCGACATGCTGCGGCACGCGTACTACTGGCGCTGGGAGGAGCCCGAGCTTCGCGACCTGCCGGTGTCGCGGTACGTCGAGGGCTGGGGACGGCCCGGCGACCGGGCGCTCGTCCTCATCGAGGGCTTTCAGCCCGTCGGCGCGGCCTGGTACCGGCTGTTCACCGAGGCCCAGCCGGGCTACGGGTTCGTTGACGAGCGCACGCCCGAGCTCACGATCGCCGTCGTGCCGAGCCGCCGCGGTCGTGGGTATGGAGCCGAGCTCCTCGAGTCGCTGCTCGCCCAGGCGAGGGAGGACGGCTACGCGGGTGTCAGCCTCAGCGTCGAGCCCGACAATCCGGCGCTCGCGCTCTACGAGCGGCACGGCTTCGAGAAGGTCGGCGAGCGCGGCGGCGCGCTCGTCATGCGCGCCGCGCTATAGCCCAACCCACGCGTGTGGTATCATGTGGTCACATGCGACGAATGGGAATCCGGGAGCTGCGCGACACGCTCACGAAGACGATCCGCGAGGCCGCGCCGGCGAGTCGATCGAGATCACGCACGACGGTGAGCCCGTCGCGCTGTTGACACCCGTCGTCCAAGACCGGATCCACTGGCTCATCGCGGCCGGGCTCGTAACGGCTCCCTTGCACGGCCGCTCGAGCTGCCGGAGCCACTCCCAATCACCGGGCCGATGAGGCGAGCGAGGCGCTCGAAGAGGATCGCGCTCGCCGCTGAGGGCTCTCGTACGCCGATGCGTCGGCGCTCGTGAAGCTCGTCATCGCGGAGCCGGAGACCGAGGCGCTGAGGGAGCACGTCTGCACGGCGGGCGACGCCTCGCCACGAGCCGAGTGGCCGTTGTCGAGGTGGCCCGCGCCGTACGCATCGCCAACCCGTCGATCGAAGGGCAGGCGAGGGCGCGTGAGCTGTTCGACAGCGGCGCTGCTCGTCGAAGTCAGCGCGTGTATTGCTCAATGCGGCAGCTGCACATTGCCTCACAGAGCGCTCCGGACGCTCGACGCGATTCACCTTGCCACGCTTCAGCTCGTCGATCCAGACGAAGTCGTCGTCTACGATCGGAGGCTGATCAGACGCCACGCGTGCTCTCGGCTACAGAACCGTCTCGCCGGGCGCTGACTACTGAAGCTCGACGAGGCGGCCGTCGGGATCGCGGAGGTACGCCGAGCGGCCCCAGTCGTAGTCCTTCGCCTCCGTCCCGAGCCGGGCGGCCTCGGCGTCCACGTCGCCGACGCGAATCGCGAAGTGGTCGGTGTTCGGCGGCATGCCCTCCGCAGCCTCTCCCCGTACGTGGACGAGCAGCGTGACACCGTCGACGTCGAACGTCGCTCCGCCCGGCCAGGACGCCGTCGGCTCGCGCCCCGAGCACACGCCGGTAGAAGTCGACGAGAGCCTCCACATCGTCCGTGAACAGCGCGATCTCGCTCAGCACGGCGAGCAACAAGCCTAGTCGATAGGATCGAAGCATGGACTGCGACGTCGCCGTGCTCGGGGGCGGGCCGGGTGGCTACACGGCCGCCATCCGAGCGGCCCAGCTGGGGGCGAAGACGGTGTGCGTCGAGCAGGAGGAGGAGCTCGGAGGGACGTGCCTTCGCGTCGGCTGCATTCCGACGAAAGCATGGGTGGAGACGGCGCATGCGTTGACGGAAGCGGGGGAGACTTTCGACAAGCTCGGCGTTCGCGTCGGCGCGCCACAGCTCGACTTCGCGGCCGCGAACGAGTGGAAGAACGGCGTCTCGAAGCAGATGACGGGTGGCGTGGCCATCCTCTTCAAGGCGAACGGCGTGGAGTGGGTGCGCGGGACCGGCCGCTTCAAGGACGCAAACACGATCGCCGTCGACGGCGGGGAGGACGTGACGTTCCGCTCGGCGATCGTCGCCACCGGCTCCTTTCCCATCCGTCCGCCGATCCCCGGCCTCGACTCGCCGCGCTGCGTCGACTCGACGGGGCTGCTCGCCCAGACGGAAGTGCCTCGCCGGCTCGTCGTGCTCGGCGGCGGGATCATCGGCTGCGAGTTCGCGTCGATCTTCGAGCGGTTCGGCTCCGAAGTGACGATCGTCGAGATGCTCGACACGCTCATCCCGCAGGAGGACGCCGACGCGACGAAGGAGCTCGCAAAGCAGTTCGGCAAGCGGGGCATCGCGCTCCACCTCGGCAAGCAATGCACGCAGGTGGACGACGACGGCTCGCAGCTCATCGTGCACTTCGGCGAAGGCGAGTCGGTCCAGGCCGACCTCATGCTCGTCTCCGTCGGGCGCGCGCCGCTCGTCGAGGGTATCGGCCTCGAAGCGGCAGGTGTGCAATTCGATCCGCGCCAGGGCATCGACTCGGACGACCACCGGCGCACGTCGGTGCCGCATATCTACGCCGTCGGCGACTGCGCAGGCTACTGGCAGCTCGCCCACACGGCGTTCCGCGAAGGCGAGGTCGCCGCCGAGAACGCGATGGGGCACGAGGCGACCGTCGGCAACCGCGCCGTGCCGCGTCCCATCTACACGGATCCCGAGATCGCCGGCGTCGGTCTCACCGAGGCCGAAGCCCGAGAGCAGCACGGCGACGATGTCGCCGTCGGCATGTTCCCTGGGCCGCGAACGCTCGTGCCGTCATGCAGAACGCGTCCACGGGCTGGGTGAAGTCGATACACGAGAGCCGATACGGCGAGCTGCTCGGCGTCGTCATGGTCGGCCCGCACGTGACGGACCTCATCGAGGCCGCTGTCGTCGCGCTCGATGCCGAGGCGACGGTGGAGACGATCGCCGACGGCATGGCAGCCCACCCGACACTTTCCGAGGCACTCAAGGAGGCGGGCCTCGTAGCACTCGGCCGGCCGATCCACGTGGCGCGGAAGCGGAGGGCCGCGGCTCCCGCACCGGGATCCTGAAACGCGCTAGCCTCGACCTGACGAAAGGAGAGACTCGTGAAGAAGCTCCTCGCACTGCTCGCCGCCATCGGCGCCGTCGTCTTCTTCTGGCGGAAGAAGCACCAGGACGACGACACATCCAGCTGGGACTCGGCCTCGGACACCGCATCCTCGTGGGGTGACACCGCCTCGGACACGGCGCAAGATGCCGCCGACGCGACCGAGGATGCGGCGAAAGGCGCCGCCGACGCCGTGGGCGACACCGCGCATTCCGCAGCCGACGCCGTGGACGACGCCACGTCGTAGTCACCCGCCACTGCGGCCCAGGCACTATGAACGGGCATGGCCTGGCCGCAATCGCCCGGGCGGCTCGCCACCGAGCAGGATCGGCTGGCGGCTGAGATCTGGACCGCGTGGCGGCCACACGGCCGCTACACGGTCGGAGCGGTGTTCGTGTGTTTCGACCAGGGCGGCCCGGGGAACGGTTCCGCCGGTGACCGCGGGTTCGCAGCTGCGGCATGCGGCGATGAAGTCGCCGTCGTCACGGGAGAGGCTCCGGCCGGCTACTCGCCGGGACGGCTCGCCCTGCGGCAGGGCGCGTTGCTCGAGCGCGCCGTGCGAGGCCTCAGATGCCTGCCCGACGTGCTCATCGTCGACGCGACCGGGCGTGACCATCCCCGGCGCTGCGGGCTCGCACTGCATCTGGGAGCCGTGCTCGGGATACCGACCGTGGGTGTGACTCACCGGCCACTGCGCGCCGAGGGCGCGTGGCCTGCCGACGAGCGCGGTGCCACGAGCCCACTCGTCCTCGATGGGGAGCGGGTCGGCTACTGGGTGCGGACGAAGCGCGGAACGCGGCCGCTCGCCGCGCACGCCGCGTGGCGCACCGGACCCGAAGTGGCAGTAGAGGTCGTGCTGTCGGCGACGGAACGGGCTCGCACGCCGGAGCCCCTGCGCCGAGCCCGAGCGGCCGCCCGCCGGCTGCGCGGTCGGCAGCCGCTCCCACTGGTATGAAGCGGCTGCGGGGCGAGCTACGTCGCCATCGGCGTCGGCCTCGTGCTGGCCGTCGTCGCCGGTGTTGTGCTGCTCGTCGGCGGGAACGATGAGGAGCAGCCGCCGAGTGCGCACCCGCCGCCGCCGACCACAGCGTCGCCGCCGCCACCTCCGCCGTCGCCTGGGCACCGCGCCGAGGTCCGCGGCGGCAGGCTCGTCGTCGACGGCCGGCCGTTCTTTCCGATCTTCTCCTGGGGCGAGTGCGTCGACGGGTTCGAGACGAGCCTGCCGGTCGGGACGAACCTCTATGCCGCGAACCGGTGCGGCGGCCTCGAGGCGCAGCTGCCGGCGCTCGCCGACCACGCCCTGTCGGCTGCGGTGCAGGGCGAGGTCGTCCCCGACCCGGGCCCGTCATCGGCGTCTTCTACCCGGACGAGCCCGACGGGCGCGCCCTGACGGCGGAGTCGATGGCAACGATCGACCCGGAGCGCAGGCGTTCGCTTCCTCACCCTCACGAGCCACTTCTACTCGGGCGCTGCGCCGCTTGCCCAGGGGCGCGGCATCTACCCGGGCCTGATCGCGAAGGCGGACATGATCGGCTTCGACCTCTATCCGCTCCAGAACTGGTGTCGCCCAGAGCGCCTCGTCGACGTGTACTTCTCGCAGCGGGAGCTCGTCGATCTCGCGCAGGGGAAGCCGACCTTCCAGTGGATCGAGGCAGCGGGCATGACGTGCCCGCACGACGGCCCGACTGCGGTCACGCCCGCTACGGTGCGCGCGGAGTCATGGCTCGCGATCGCGGGCGGGGCGAAGGGGCTCGGGTTCTTTCCGCCTGCCGCCTGGACAGGTGATGTGGGAGAGGCGATCGCCGACGTGACGTCGACCGTGCGTGAGCTCGGGCCGGCGCTCACGGCGCCTGAGGCCGAAGTGCGGGTCGACCCGGCGGACGGGCTCGTCAAGGCAGGCGCGCGGAGACACGGCGGCGGGCTCACGATCGTCGTCGCGAACGCCGGCTACGAGCCCGCGAGCGCCGAGATCACCGTGCCTGGCCTCGGCGGACGCACACTCGAGGTGGTCGGCACCGGTCGCCGTGTGACGCCGGACGGCGATATCTTCCGCGAACGCCTCCCGCCGCTGGGCGCACGCGTCTACACGACGACCTAGCCAGCCGAGCGGCATCCACCGCCGTTTCTAGGAGCGGTCAGGAGCGGTGTCAGGTCAGGAGCGGTGTCAGGTCTTGCAAACGGTCAGGAGCGGTGTCAGGTCTTGCAAACGTGCGACCAATGTCGGCCCCGGCCCATTCGGCCGCTGCCGAATGAGCGGATTGCGGGACGCCTCACGTGAGCCTACGCTGGCGAGATCGGTCGCCCGCTTCGGCTCGAGTTTCCCGGCGCCGCGTACCACGTGACAGCCCGGGGCAACAACCGTCAGGTCGTCTTTTTCGGTGCCGATGACTATCGACGCTTCTTGTCTGTTCTCGGGGAGGTCATCGAGCGCTACGCCTTCCTCTGCCACGGCTACTGCTTGATGGGCAATCACTACCACCTGCTCGTCGAAACGCTGCGCGCCAACCTGTCGCTTGGCATGCGGCAGCTCAACGGGCTCTACTGCCGCCGCTTCAATCGTGTCCATGGTCGGTCCGGCCACCTCTTCCAGGCGCGTTATGGAGCGATCCTCGTCGAGAAGGAGCGGCATCTGCTCGCGCTCTCCCGCTACATCGTCCTCAATCCCGTGCGCGCAGGTCTCTGCGCGCGGCCGAGCGACTGGCCCTGGTCAAGCTTTAGAGCGACCATCGGTGAGGAGGAGCACCCCGCCTTTCTCACCACCGATTGGCTGCTGGCGCAGTTCGGCAGCTCGCGGCATCAGGCTGTCGCGGCTTATCGTGCGTTCGTAGACGCTCCAGCCGTCGACGATCCCTGGAGCGACTTGCGCGCCGGACTCTATCTCGCCAGCGAGGATTTCGTCGCCAGGCATGCCCCGCCCGAACAGTTGTCGCCCGAGATCCCTTTCGAGCAGCGCGTGCCGCTGCGGCCGACGCTCACGGAGATCTTGACGACGGACGATGACGAAGCGATCCTCATCGCATACCAGCACAGCTATCGGCTCCGCGAGATCGCCGACGAGCTCGGAGTTCATCCGTCAACAGTCAGTCGCCGCCTGCGAGCAATTGAGCAGCGGAGAGCGGCGCGTGATTGCAAGACCTGACACCGGTGGTCTGTGACACCGGTGGTCTGTGACACCGGTGGTCAGTGATTGCAAGACGTGACACCGGTGGTCAGGTCAGTCCGCGCCGTTGCGTTCCAGCGCTGGCCTAGCTGGTAGCCGCTCCCGTTTCTATGATCGGGTGCAGTGCCCGAGGCGTCCTTCGTTCACCTCCACGTCCACTCCGAGTACTCGATCCTCGACGGCGCGTGCCGCGTCCCGGCGCTCGCCGCCCGCGCCGCCGAGCTCGAGATGCCGGCGGTCGCGCTCACCGATCACGGATCGCTCGCCGGCGCAGTCGAGCTCTATCGCGAGTGCGGCAAGCACGGCGTCAAGCCGCTGCTCGGCTGTGAGGTGTACGTCGCCGACGACCGCAGGCGGCAAGCGAAGGGTTACGCGCACTTGACGCTGCTGGCCGAGACGAACGAGGGGTACGGCAACCTCATCAAGCTCTCGTCGCTCGGCTATCTCGAGGGTTACTACTACAAGCCCCGCGTCGACTGGGAGCTGCTCGAGCGTCACGCGAAGGGCATCGTCGCGCTGTCGGGCTGTCTCTCGGGCCGCGTCTGCAAGGCGCTCGAGGAGAGCCGTCCGCAGGACGCGGCAGCCGACCTCGACCGCCTCGCGCAGGTCTTCGGCCGTGACTCGACGTACGTCGAGATCCAGAACGCCGGCCTCGCCGAGCAACAGCGGATCAATCCCGAGCTCGTGAAGCTCGCCGGGTCGGTCGGCCTGCCGCTCGTCGCCACGGGAGACGTCCACTACCTCCGGCACGAGGACGCGCTTCCTCACGAGGCGCTGCTCTGCATCCAGTCGGGAGATTCGCTGAAGAACCCCGACCACTGGAAGTTCGACTCCGACCAGTTCTTCTTCAAGTCGCCTGCCGAGATGGCGGCGGACTTCCCCGGATCGGAGGACTGGCTTCGCAGAACCCTCGAGATCGCCGAGCGCTGCACGGTCACGCTCGAGCTCGGACAGATCCTGCTGCCGTCGTATCCGACGCCGGAGGCCCGGGACGCGTTCGAGTACCTCGTCGAGCTGGCGGAGTCGGGGCTTGCGCGTCGTTATCCGCAGCGGACGCCGGAGCTCGACGAGCGCCTCGCCTTCGAGCTCAGGACGATCCGGGAGATGGGCTTCGCCGACTACTTCCTCATCGTCTGGGATCTCATCTCGTTCGCCCGCGAGCACGGGATCAGCGTCGGGCCGGGCCGAGGCTCGACCGCCGGGTCGCTCGTCGCCTACTGCCTTGGCATCACCGAGGTCGATCCGATGAAGTACGACCTGCTCTTCGAGCGCATGCTGAACCCGGGGCGGAAGTCGATGCCCGACATCGACATCGACTTCGCCGTGGCCGGCCGCGACCGCGTCATCAACTACGCCGCCGAGAAGTACGGGCGCGATCGCGTCGCGCAGATCATCACGTTCGGGACGATGATGGCGCGAGCAGCGATCCGCGATGCAGGGCGCGTGCTCGACATTCCCTACGGCACCGTCGATCGGATCGCGAAGCTCGTGCCGGAGGGGCCGAAGGTCTACCTCGACGAGTCGCTGAAGCCCGGCCAGGAGCTGCGAGCCCAGTACGACGCCGACCCGCTCGTACGCGAGATCATCGATCTCGCGAAGCCGCTCGAAGGGCTCGTCCGCCAGGACTCGATCCACGCAGCCGGCGTCGTCATCGCCGACCGGCCGCTGACCGACATCGTCCCGCTCCAGCAGAAGGGCGCCGACCAGGAGGTCGTGACGCAGCTCGCGATGGGCGACGTCGAGGCGCTGGGCCTCCTGAAGATCGACTTCCTCGGCCTCCGCAACCTCGACGTCATCGACGAGGCGGTTCGGCTCGTCGGCGATGTCGACATCGCGGCCATCTCCCTGGACGACGGGCCGACGTACGCGATGCTCCAGCGCGGCGACACGGCCGGCGTCTTCCAGTTCGAGTCGTCGGGCATGCGTGAGGCGCTGCGGCAGGTGAAGCCGACGGAGTTCGAGGACCTCATCGCGCTCGTCGCCCTCTACCGCCCCGGACCGATGTCGTACATCCCCGTCTATGCACGCCGTAAGGCCGGCCAGGAGGCCGTCGCGTACGCCGACGAGCGGCTGAAGGAGATCACCGGCGGCACGTACGGCATCTGCATCTACCAGGAGCAGTACATGGAGATCGCGAAGCAGCTGGCCGGCTTCACTCCTGCGGAAGCGGACGATCTCCGGAAGGCGATCGGCAAGAAAGACCACAAGCTCATGGCGTCCCTCGAGGGGAAGTTCCTCGAAGGCACGGCCGCGAGCGGCGTGGCGACGGACGTCGCGCGCGGCCTGTGGAGCGACATGGAGAAGGCGCAGGACTACTCGTTCAACAAGTCGCACGCCGCCTGCTACGCGCTCATCGCGTACCGCACCGCGTACCTCAAGGCGCACCACACGGCGCAGTACATGGCCGCCCTCATCTCGTCGGTCATGAACACGAAGGACCGCGTCCCCTATTACGTGAACGCGTGCGACGAGATGGGAATCGAGGTGCTGCCGCCCGACGTGAACGCGTCGCAGGTGGACTTCGCGGTCGTGGAGGGGAAGATCCGCTTCGGGCTGAACGCGGTGAAGAACGTCGGTGAGGCGGCCGCGCAGGCAATCGTCGCCGCGCGGGAGTCGGAGGGCGCGTTCCTGTCGCTCTGGGACTTCACCGAGCGCGTCGATCCGCAGCTCGTGAACAAGCGCGCGCTGGAGTCGCTCGTGAAGGCGGGGGCCCTCGACTCGACGGGCGGCTCGCGCAAGGGCATGCTCGCCGTGCTCGAGCATGCGCTTTCGTACGGCCAGACGAAGCAGGCCGACCGGGCAGCCGGTCAGGCATCGATCTTCGACCACCTGCCGGACACGGAGGACGTGCCGCGGGTGACGCCGCATCCGGAGATTCCGTCGGGCGAGTTCGAAAGGAGCGAGCTGCTACGGCTGGAGAAGGAGGCGCTCGGGCTCTACGTCTCCGAGCACCCGCTCGACGCGATTCGCGACCAGCTGCGCCGCAAGGTCGACTCGAGCGTCTCCGACCTGGAGCGCCGCCGCGACGGCGAAGTCGTGACGATCGGGGGGATCGTGTCGGCGGTCAAGCAGCTGACGACGAAGAAGGGCGATCCGATGGTCTTCCTCTCGCTGGGCGACCTCTCGGGCGAGGCCGAGGTCGTCGTCTTCAACAGCGTCTACTCTCGGCGCGCGAGCTCTGCGCCGCCGACACGGTGCTCGTCGTCAAGGGACGGGTCGACCACAAGCAGGAGGGCGAGACGAAGCTCATCGCGCTCGAGGTGACGGCCTTCGAGGCGGCGCGCGTGCCGACCGAGGTGCGGCTGAAGGTCGACGCGCGGGCGGCGCCCGCGGGCATCGTGCGCGAGCTCGGTCTTGTCGTTCGCGACTTCCCGGGCGAGGCCCGCGTCGTCGTTGCGCTCGAGACGTCGGAAGGCCCGCGGACGCTCGAGCTCGGTCCGGACTACCGCGTGCGTCCCGAGGCCGACTTCTTCGCCGAGGTGAAGGCTCTCCTCGGCGAGGCGGCCGTGCAGTAGCCGCGAGTCCTGGGCGGCTCGGCTCGTGCCGGGCGAAGCCCGGCTCCGCCGAGCCTGACGCCGCTGGCGGCAGGATGCTTCGCTCGCGGCGCTTGGCCGTACTGGTGTGTACTGTCCTGCGCGCCGCTCGCTCGCCTCCTTTGCCAGCGGCGCCCCAGAACAGGGGTTAGTCGGCGAGGCCCTTGTCGCGGAGCTCCGCGAGTGCCTTGTCCGACTTCTCGACACCGGCCAGGCCCATTCCCTCGAGGACGCGCCGGTCCTTCGTGAACTGGACGTCGCGGTAGTCCACGACCTGCCAGTGGTTACCCCAGGGGTCGAGGAAGTCGTGGCCGCCGATCATCTGCGCGCCGGCCGCACGCGCCCGCTCCACGGTCGCCTTCTGGTCGTCGACGACGAGTCCGATGTGCCGTGGACATCTGTTGCAGGGACTGTCCCCCGGACTCGAAAGGGCGATGAACTGGTCGCCGAGGTCGATGAACGCCATGTGCCGGCCGCGCCCGCGAAGCGTGAGCTCGCCGAAGATCCGCTCGAAGAACGCGAGTGCCTCGTCGATCGAGCCGACCTCGACGGCGACGTGGTTGATGCCCACCGGCCGAGGCACGGAACCAGCGTAGCCGTCGCGGTGTAGACACGGCATCTCTCGAGAGGAGGAGCTATGCGCAGAGTGGGAATCGCGCTTGGCGTGGGCCCAGCGGCCGTTTTCGTGCGACAGTGGAGTCGTCCCGCGGAGTTGAAGCCGAGCTGACGGCCTCGCTGACAGTGGAACCGGCCCTCACCGTGCGGTGTACTAGCGGACAGTGGTGGGCCGGCCACTCGACGAGACGGAACTGACCGCCCGCGCGAAACGCGGAGACGTCAACGCCTACGAGGAGCTCGTGCGCATGCACCAGGGAATCGCGTTCCGTACCGCGTACGTCTTCACCGGCAGCGCGGAGGATGCGCAGGAGGCGGCACAAGACGCGTTCGTCAAGGCCTTCCGTGCGCTCGACCGCTTCCGGCCGGGTGCGCCCTTCAGGCCGTGGCTCCTGAAGATCGTCGCCAACGAGGCGAGAAACCGCCGCCGCGCGGCGGGGAGGAGGGAGGCGCTCGCCGTGCGTGCCGCGAGCGAAGGCTCGGAGGACGCGGCTCCGTCCCCCGAGGCAGCCCTCCTCTCCGCCGAGCGGCGCGCGGAGCTCATGGCCGCGCTCGACCGGCTGCGCAGCGAAGACCGAGAGGTGATCGCCTGCCGGTACTTCCTCGATCTCTCGGAGGAGGACACCGCAGCGGCGCTGGGCTGGAAGCGCGGCACCGTGAAGTCGCGACTGTCGCGCGCGCTCGAGCGTCTGCGCGCCGAGCTGGAGGTGCACGTTGCCTGATCTCGAGCGCGAGCTGCGAGCGCTAGCTGTCGCTCTCGACTGGCCGGGTGAACGCGATCTCGTTCCCGGTGTCCGGGCGCGGCTCGAACGGCGCCGCGGACGCAGGGACATCCCCTGGCGGAAGCTCGCAGGCGTGGCTGTGCTCGTGCTCGTGATCGGCTTCGCGGCGACGATGGCGGTGCCGGACGCGCGCACGGCCGTGCTGCGCTTCTTCGGGCTGAAGGGCGTGACCGTGATCCGCGTCGAGGAGCTGCCACCGGCGCCTCCGCCGTCACAGGTGTTCTTCGGCGAGCAGGTCACGCTGGCAGAGGCCGAGCGAGTCGCCGGCATCGACCTGCTCCTGCCGGACCTCGGTCCGCCGGACGAGGTGTGGGTCGACCGCCTCGAGCCGTACTACGTCATGCTCGTCTACGGGCGTCCGCAGGTGAAGTTCCGGTTGTCCGAGCTCGTCGGAGGCGCGGTCGAGAAGTACGCGAGCGTAGAGCAGCGTGTCGAGCGCGTGCGGGTGGACGGGAATCCGGGCATCTGGATCGAGGGCGAGCACGTCGTGGCCGAGCCCATCGGTCCGCCGCGGCAGGCCGGGAGCGTCCTGCTCTGGGAGCAGCAAGGCCTCACCCTGCGCCTCGAGGGCGACCTGACGAAGGAGCAAGCGTTCGAGATCGCGCGCACCGTTCGCTGACGGCTCCCTCGAAGGGGGAATCCGAACGAGGAGGGAGAACCGAACCCTCTGTGACGAACGCGGCCAACACCGAGCTGGCACTCGATACCGAGTCAGAGCGCGTCACCGCCTGGCGCGCGTGCGAGCTGATGCGCGCCGGCTACGAGCCCATGACGGCCGCCGAGCTGGCAGAGCACTGCGAGATCGACCTGCACGTCGCACTCGAGCTCGTCGAGCGCGGCTGTCCGCCCGAGCTCGCGGCACAGATTCTTCTCTAAACGTTCGCCCGCCCGCCGCTTGGCGGTGCAAAGGTTGACGGTTGGCGGCAGAATGCGGCTCGCATGCCGAGCCTGCTCGCCACGTTCCCCTCGCCGTCGGACGGGACGATCGACATTGGGCCGCTGTCGATCCACATGTACGGGATCACGCTGCTCGTGGCGATCGTCTGCGCGATCGGCCTCACCGGCCTCCGGTGGACGAGGCGCGGCGGCGACTGGGATCTCGTGCTCCGGGCCGCCGTCTGGGGCGTCGCGGCGGGCATCGTCGGCGCTCGCCTCTACCACGTCGTCACGAGCTACGACCAGCTGCCGGACGAGTGGTGGGGACCGGTCGCGGTGTGGGAAGGAGGGCTCGGCATCTGGGGCGGCATCCTCTTCGGGGTCATCGCCGGCGGCATCGTCGTCTGGCGTTCGGGGGAGAGCGTCGTGCTGTTTGCCGACTGCCTCGCACCCGCCCTCCTGCTCGCCCAGGGGATCGGACGCTGGGGGAACTGGTGGAACCAGGAGCTCTTCGGCGAGCCCACAGGCCTGCCGTGGGGGCTCGACATCGACGCCGAGCACTGCCCCGTCGAGTACCTCGACCTCGGTACGGGCTGCACCGAGAACTTCCACCCGATCTTCCTCTACGAGTTCATCTACGACCTCGTCGGAGTCGGTGTGCTGCTGCTCGTCGAGCGGCTGATCCGCGTGCGCCCGCCCGGCCTGTTCGCGCTGTACATCGCGTGGTACACGCTCGGACGGGTGTTCGAGGAGCAGCTGCGGATCGACCCCTCGCACGAGTTCCTCGGCCAGCGGCTGAACTTCTGGGTGGCGGCTGTCCTCTTCGTCGTCTCGATGGCGTTCTTCATCTGGTGGCAGTTCGTTCGCAAGCACCGTGGCCCGGGGCCGAGGGTCGTCGGGCCGGCAGCGGCACCGCCTGGCGGCCCGGCCATGGCCGTCCCCAAGGGACGCGTCCGCCCGCCTCGTTAGCCTCACCCGGGTGACGACACCCGCGCTGGACCTCGACCTCGAGACGTTCGAGGGTCCGTTCGACCTGCTGCTGACGCTGATCCTGAAGGAGGAGCTGCGGCTGGCCGAAGTGGACGTCGCCGACATTGTCACCTCGTTCGCAGAGCAGCTCGAGGACGAGCGCAGGCTCGACCTCGAGGCCTGCGGCGAGTTCCTCGTGCTCGTGGGCGCCATGCTCGAGATCAAGGCTCGCGAGCTGTTCCCCGAGCTTGCCTCCGACCTTGCCGAGCTGAGCCCCGAGGAGGCGGCCGAGGAGCTCGCCGAGCGGCTGGCCGCGTACCGGCGAATGAAGTCCGCAGCGGCGTGGCTTTCCGAGCGGCTCGATGCCGAGTCGGATCGTTACTTCCGGCTCGGCCCGGCGCCGCTCGCACCTGCGCCCGACGTCCGTCTCGCGCCCCAGGATCCACACGGTCTCGCCGGCGTCATGCGGCAACTCGCCACGGAGCCGCCGCAGGTCTCGCTCGCGCACATGCAGCTCACGTTCCCTCCTGTCACGCGTTTCCTCGAGCGTTTTCGTGCCGTGCTCAGGCGCCGCCGCCGCTTCGCGCTCGAGGACGAGCTCGAAGGCCTCTCGCGCCTCGAGCAGGCGTCTGCGTTCCTGGCGCTGCTCGAGCTGCGCAAGCTCGACGAGCTGCACATCGAGCAACGGGAGCCGTTCGGGTCGATAGGAGTCCTCCGTCCAGACGTCGAAAGGAGTGGCGTATGACGCCTGAAGTCGCAACGCTACGCCTCGTCGAAGCCGATCCACTCGAGCGCCTCTGCCGGACGCTCGAGGCGCTGCTCGTCATCGCCTCTGCGCCGCTCTCGTCTCCCGAGCTCGCCGCGGCGGTCGAAGAGGACGAGCATCGCGTGGAGGCGGCGTTGCACACCCTCGCCGAGCGGTACTCCGAAGGGCGCAGCGGCATCGTGCTCGAGCATGTCGCGGGCGGCTTCGCCTTCCGAGCGTCGCGGTCTGAGGCCGAGGCGTGCTCGCGGCTCGTCGAGCGGCCGGTGGAACGGGGGCTCTCCCAGGCAGCACTCGAGACGCTCGCGATCGTGGCGTATCTCGGCCCCTGCACGCGCCCCGACATCGCGCGTATCCGTGGCGTCGCTGCCGACACCGTCGTCGCCGGGCTCGTCGAACGGGGGCTCGTGGTCGAGGCGGGGCGCGAGTCGGGTCTCGGCGGGGCGATTCGCTATCGCACGACAGAGCTGTTCGAGCGCGTCTTCGGGCTCGAAGCCCTCTCGGAGCTGCCGCGGCTCGACGATCTCGGCCAGGATGCCGTCGAGATCAGGGCGCGGCTGGAGGCGGTCGCCGAGCGACGTCCCGCGTAGGCGTGCCCGATCGGTAGTTTGCGGCCGTGGACGTCACCCACGAGACCTTCTACCGCGACGTGCTCGAGCGCTCGCACGAGCAGCCGGTCGTCGTCGACTTCTGGGCGGAATGGTGCGGGCCGTGCAAGGCGCTCGGACCGGTGCTCGAACGCGAGGTCGAGGCCCGCTCGGACGCACTGATGCTCGCGAAGGTCGACGTCGACGCGAACCCCGAGCTGGCGACCCATTACGGCGTCAGCGGGATCCCCGCGGTGAAGGCCTTCCGCAACGGCCAGGTCGTCTCGGAGTTCACCGGCGTACGCTCGGCGCAGGCGGTCGCGGACTTCCTCGACGCGCTGTTCGGGCCGACCGCCGGCGAGCGCCTCCTCGAGGAGCTCCGCGATTCGGGCGAGCAGCCGGACGTCCTCGCCGCGCTCGAGGCGGGAGACCACGAGCGCGCGCTCGAGCTGTTGCTCGACCAGGCTCGCGAGGCTGAAGGGGAGGCACGCGATCGCATTCGCGAGCTGATGGTGGCGGTGTTCGAGGAGCTCGGCCAGGAGCACGAGCTCTCCACTCGCTACCGCCGCCAGCTGGCGACCGCTCTGGTCCTCCTGGGCGCCTAGGGCCTGTACTGCTGGTCTAGAGCGCAGGCGGTGTCGATCCGATAGCGGAGCCACACGCCGCTCTCGAGTGTCTCGAAGAGCTCGCGCTGACTGCTCTTGCCGGTGCGAACGATCTCTGCGAGCTCCTCGACCGTGATCGGCGTCGACAGGATGCCCGTCGCCGGCTCGTTCGTAAGCACCGTGACGTGTGCGCCCGGACGGACGAGGTACAGGAGCGTTCGGCGACTCTCGTCGACGATGTAGTAGTCGTTCTCCACGGGCTGGCCCGGCTCGATGGCGCCGTCCTCGGCGGCGGCCGTGTTGGCCGTCTCTCCGCTGAGCCAGAACGCGGGATCGAAGCGGAGCTCGTAGTGATCGCCCTCGCGGGCGAGCGATCTGATGTGCCCGAAGACCTTGTCCTCGCACGCCTGGCCGGCTACTGAATCGGAGCCCGAGTCCTTCGTGAAGTACAAGCCTGCGAACGTCCCTGCCGCAGCTACGGCGAGGACGGCTATGCCGGCAACCAGCCACCACTTCATGCGGTCGCGACAATAACGCGATGCGGCTCAATGCGTATCTCGCACGCACCGGTTTCGCATCGCGCCGCAAGGCGGACGAGCTCATCGTCGCCGGGCGGGTGACGGTCAACGGCGAGCCCGGACAGCTCAACACGTTCGTCTCCGGCGACGACGTCGTCGAAGTCGATGGGCAGGTCGTGAGGAAGCAACCGCTCACGTACGTGCTCTTGCACAAGCCCGCCGGTGTCGTCACGACCGCGCGCGACCCTCGCGGACGGCCGACCGTGGTCGCGCTCGTCGACCACGAGGCGCGCGTCGTGCCGGTCGGCCGGCTCGACGCCGACACGACGGGCGCGCTGCTGCTCACGAACGACGGTCCGCTCGCGCACCGCCTCGCACACCCCCGCTACGAGGTGGACAAGGTGTACGAGGTGGAGGTCGAAGGCCAGCCGCCGAACGACGCACTACGCTGCCTCGCCGAGGGCGTCGAGCTAGAGGACGGGCTCACGGCACCGGCGGGCGTTCGCCGCCTCGGCCCCTCCCGCATCGAGCTGACGCTGCACGAGGGCCGCAAGCACCAGGTGAAGCGGATGTGCGAGGCGGCCGGGCACCCGGTGCGGCGACTGCATCGCTCGCGCTACGCGAACCTCACGCTCGACGGGCTGGCGCCGGGCGAGTGGCGAGAGCTGACACGGGACGAGGTCGAGATGCTGCGACGCCCTACGTCAGCCTGACGAAGCCCATTCGCTCGTACATCTGAGCCAGCGTCGGCTCTGCCTCTGCTGCCGCCTTCTCCGCGCCCAGCGCAAGCAGGCGCCGCAACTCGGCGTCGGCCGCCCGTAGCTCTCGGTAGCGCTCCTGGATCGGCGCCAGGAGTCCCACGACCGCCTCTGCCACGTCTTCTTTGAACTGGCCGTAGCCCTGTCCGTCGTAGCGTGCCTCGATCTCCGGTATCGCCTCGCCGGTGGCGACGGACATGATCTCGATGAGATTGGAGACGCCGGGCTTCGACTCGGGTTCGTGCAGGACGTCGCGTCCGGAGTCCGTGACGGCCGTCTTGAACTTCCGCCTGATCGTGTCCGGGTCGTCGATCATCCGCACGACGCCCTGTGGCGCCCCGGCCGAGGTGGACATGAGCCGTTCCGGCTCCTGGAGGTTCTTGATACGAGCGCCCTCGTCAGGGAAAACGCCTTCCGGCACGGTGAACGTCTCCCCGTAACGCTGGTTGAAGCGCTGCGCGATGTCCCGCGCAAGCTCGATGTGCTGGCGCTGGTCGTCGCCCACCGGGACGATGTTCGTCTGGTAGAGGAGGATGTCGCCGGCCATGAGCACGGGGTAGTTGAAGAGGCCGGCGGACACGAATTCCTGCTCCGCGGACTTGTCCTTGAACTGCGTCATGCGCCGCAGCTCGCCGAACGCCGCCGCGCTGCTCAACAGCCACGCCGCCTCCGCGTGCGCGGGCACGTGGCTCTGGGCGAAGACGATCGACCGCTCCGGGTCGATGCCCGTCGCAAAAAGCATCGCCGCGCCGGCCAGCGTCGCTTCATGGAGCGCCTCGGGCTCGAAGGCAGTCGTGATGGAGTGGAGGTCGACGATGCAGAACACGGCATCGCCCTGCTCCTGGGTTGCGCGGTACTGCCGGTAGCCGCCCGAGTAGTTGCCGAGCGTCTTGTCGCCGGATGCCCGTATGCCGGAGAAGATGCGCATGGCAGGATTATCCCAGTGGCTACGAACGTCTCACCCGAGCTGCTCATCGTCATGAAGGGCGGCGCGACCACCGAGCAGACGGAGCACGTCGTCGCGCGGCTGCAGGAGGTCGGGGCCGACGCGCGCGTCTCCACCGGGCGTGAGGCAACCGTCATCGGCGCAATCGGCGAGCGCGAGCTGCTGACGTCGCTGCCGCTCGAGGCGTATCCGGGCGTGGAGCAGGTGTTGCCGATCCTCAAGCCCTACAAGCTCGTCTCGCGGGAGATCGCTTCCGATCCGACCGTGATCGAAGCGCGAGGGCGCAAGATCGGCGACGGCTGGTTCGGGCTGATCGCGGGCCCCTGCACGGTCGAGACCAAGGAGCAAACGCTCGAGACGGCGCGGGTCGTGGCCGCCGCCGGCGCCTCCATGCTCCGCGGCGGTGCGTTCAAGCCGCGGACGTCCCCGTACGCCTTCCAGGGCCTGGGCGTGGAAGGGCTCGCCATCCTCCGCGAGGCGCGGGAGGAGACCGGCCTTCCGATCGTCACCGAGCTGCTCGACCCGCGCCAGTTGGACGAGGTCGCGGACGTCGCGGACGTGATCCAGATCGGCGCCCGGAACATGCAGAACTTCCTGCTTCTCTCAGAGCTGGGGCGCGTCGACCTCCCCGTGCTGCTGAAGCGCGGCCCGTCGGCGTCCGTGGAGGAGCTGCTGATGGCCGCTGAGTACGTCGCCAAGGAGGGGAACGAGCGCATCATCCTCTGCGAGCGCGGCATTCGCACCTTCGAGCGTTCCACCCGATACACGCTCGACCTCGGATCGGTCGCGGTGCTGAAGAACGAGACGCATCTGCCGGTGATCGTCGACCCATCCCACGCCGCGGGACGTCACGACCTTGTGCTGCCGCTGTCGAGGGCTGCTGCTGCGGTCGGCGCCGACGGGATCATCGTGGAGGTGCACCCGCGCCCCGAGGAGGCGCTCTGCGACGGGCCGCAGTTGCTGCCCGCTCACGAGTTCGCCGACTTCGCGCGCGCCGTCGGCGAGGTCGTCTCGCTGATGGGCCGCGAGATCGGCTAGGCGCGGGTGCTCACCGAGCTAGGCCTCTACAAGCTCTTCGGCGAGGATCCCGAGAAGACGCAGCGCTTCGCGCGGACGTTCATGGCGCCGATGACGCAGTTTCTGGCACCGAACGCGACATACGGCGTGGAGCGGGTCCCGGCTTCCGGTGGGCTCGTCGTGGCGTCGAACCACGTGAGCGCCATCGACCCGCTGCTCCTGCCGATCTCGTGCCCGCGCACGATCTACCTGATGGCGAAGAGCGAGCTGCTCGAGATTCCCATCGCCGGCGAGGTGCTGCGGTGGCTCGGCTCCTTCGGCGTTCGCCGTGGCGAAGGCGATCGGGACGCGCTGCGCGTCGCGCGCTGGGTCGTTGCCGAGGGGCACGCTGTCGGCTTCTTCGTCGAAGGGACGCGTCGGAAGCTCGGCTATCCGGGCCCGGGCCACGCCGGGGCGGCGATGATCGCCATTCAGGAGGGCGTGCCCATCGTGCCGTGCGGGCTCGACACCTTTCAGTGGTCAATGCGCAACCCGCGTCGCTGCGCACTCGTGTGGGGAGACCCCATCGACGTCTCCGGGTTGCGGAGGTCGGGGCGCGGCTACAAGGAGGGCGCGGCCATCGTCGACGAGGCGATTCTCGTGCTCTGGCGGCAGGCCGCCCAGGCCGTCGTCGACGGGCTCCCGGAGGCGTTGCCCGACGGCGCTCGGCGTCACGGGCTGCTCAGGGGAGACGACGTCTCCTATGTCGATGCGACGCCGTGGCCCGCCGAGCCGTGGGCGGAAGGCCCGCTGGGGCCGGTCTTTCCCGGCAGACGCTGATGGAGATCGCGCCGGCCGTCAGCCTGCGCGGCGCCGTTGCGGTTCCTGGTGACAAGTCGATCTCGCACCGCGCGCTGCTCCTCGGGGCGGTCGGCGAGGGCGAGACGATCGTCAGGGGCTTCGGCCGCTCGCTCGACACCGAGTCCACGCTCGCCGCCGTCCGCTCGCTCGGGTCCTCGGTAGCCGAAGAGGCGCCCGACGTCCTCCGTGTCGGCGGAATGGGCCTCGCCGGGCTGCAAGCGCCGGCCGTGCCCATCGACTGCGGGAACGCCGGCACACTGGCCAGGCTGCTGCCCGGGTTGCTGGCCGGGCAGGACGGCCGCCGGTTCGAGCTAACCGGCGACGAGTCGCTCCGATCGCGACCCATGGAGCGCGTCGCCGCCCCGCTCTCCGAGATGGGAGCCATCGTCGAGACGAACGACGGTCGACTGCCGATGCGGATCGAGGGCGCCGCGCTCACCGGCATCGAGCACGAGCCACCGATCGCCAGCGCACAGGTGAAATCGTGCGTCCTTCTGGCCGGCCTCAACGCGGCTGGGCGGACGACGGTCGTGGAGCCCGTTGCGACGAGGGATCACACGGAGCGCATGCTGCGCTCCGCGGGAGCGAGGCTGACCTGAAGGGCAACCGCATCACGATCGAGCGCGGCCGAGCGGCTCGACCTCGGGCGAGATCGACGTACCCGGCGACTTCTCCGCGGCGGCGCCGTTCATCGTCGCCGCCACGCTGCTCCCCGGCTCGGAGCTCATCCTCCAGGGCGTCGGCGTCAACCCCACGCGGACGGGCCTGCTCGACGCGCTCGAGCGGATGGGAGCCCGGATCTCGATCTTCAACCGGCGGGCGCAGTCCGGCGAGCCCGTGGCCGACGTCGGGGTGACCCACGCCGAGCTCGTCGCCACCGAGATCGTCCCGTCCGAGGTGCCGCGGATGATCGACGAGCTGCCGCTGTTCGTGCTCGCGGCGTCCATGGCGCGGGGCACGAGCCGTGTGCGCGGCGCCGCTGAGCTGCGCGCGAAGGAGTCGGATCGCATCGAGCTGGTCGCCTCGGCTCTGCGCTCGCTCGGCGCGCGAGTGCGCCCGACCGCGGGCGGTTTCACCGTGCGCGGCGTCCCGACGCGGCCCAGGGGAGGCGCAGTCGATGCCGCAGGCGACCACCGCCTCGCGATGCTCGCCGCTGTCGCCGGCCTCGTGTCGCAAGAGGGCGTGCGCATCGAGGGCGCTGATGCGGCCGCGGTATCGTTCCCCGGCTTCTACGAGCTTCTCGATTCTCTTTCGCAGCGATGATCATTGCCATCGACGGGCCGGCCGGCGCCGGCAAGAGCACTGTGGCGCGGCGGCTCGCCGAGCGCCTCGGCGTGCGGTATCTCGACACCGGCGCGATGTACCGGGCGGTGACGTGGCTCGCGCTGCGCGAGGAGCTGGAGCTCGAGGACGGCGAGGCGCTCGGCGAGCTCGCCGCCGACCACCCCGTCGGGCTGGACGAGGCCGGTCACGTCGCGATCGCCGGCGAGGACGTCACGTCGGCGATCAGGGATCCGCGCATCGACCGCGCCGTGCCCGTCGTCGCGCGCCATCCGCAGGTCCGCGAGGTGATGCGCGAGCGCCAGCGGCAGCTCGCCGCCGAGGCCGATGCGGTCATGGAGGGGCGCGACATCGGCACCGTCGTCGCACCGGGCGCCGACGTGAAGGTCTATCTCACGGCCGATCAGGGCGTTCGGGCCCGGCGGCGCATCTCCGAGCGGCCCGAGATCGGCGCCGACGCGCTCGCGACCGACCTCAAGCTGCGCGACGAGAGCGATGCTGCGCGGATGGAGCCGGCGGAGGACGCGATCTTCATCGACACCTCCGAGCTCGACGTGGACGGCGTTGTCGATCTCATCGAGCAGCTCATCCCAGTGTCTGAGGCCGCCGCTTCCGACGAGCTCAAGGGCACCGTCGCGATCGTCGGCTACCCGAACGTCGGGAAGTCGACGCTCGTCAACCGGCTGACCGCGACCCGCGCGGCGGTCGTCCACGAGACACCGGGCGTGACGCGCGACCGCAAGGAGCTTCTCTGCGAATGGGCGGGCGAGCGGTTCCTGCTCGTGGACACGGGCGGCGTCGACATCACCGACGAGTCGCCGATCACACGCGGGGCGGTCGCCCAGGCGCGGGCCGCGATCGAGGAAGCCGACCTCGTGCTGTTCCTCGTCGATGCGCGCGCGGGGTTGACGCCGGGCGACGCCGAGCTGACGGACATCCTGCGCAGGGCCCGCCGGCCCGTGCTGCTCGTCGCGAACAAGCTCGACGATCCAGCGCGGCCTGAGCTCAGCCACGAGTTCGCGACGCTCGGCTTCGGCGAGCCCGTGGAGATCTCCGCGCTCCATGGCCACGGCACGGGAGACCTGCTCGACGCCGTGCTCGAGCGGCTGCCCGGTGGGCGGGGCCAGCCGGTGTCGGACGAGGCGATCCGCGTGGCGGTGCTCGGCAGGCCGAACGTCGGCAAGTCGAGCCTGCTCAACGCCTTGCTGGGGCAGGAGCGGCTGATCGTCTCGGACGTCCCGGGAACGACGCGCGACGCGATCGACACGGTGCTCGAGACGGACGACCGCACGTTCGTGCTCGTGGACACGGCCGGCATGCGGCGGAAGCGCAAGCACCGGCAGGGCATCGAGTACTACTCCGAGCTGCGGGCACTCGAGGCCGCGAACCAGGCGGACGTCGCACTCGTCCTCGTCGATGCTTCCGAGGGCGTCGTCGAGCAGGACCTGACTGTCGCCGACGTGGCCCGCAAGGCGCAGTGCTCCACGCTCGTCGTGCTCTCGAAGTGGGACCAGACCACTGTCGAGATCGAGGACGTGCGCGCGCGGCTGGAGAGCCGTCTGCGCCAGCGGCCGCCCATCGTCACGACCTCCGCGAAGAGCGGACGCGGCATCGCGCGCCTGCTCGAGCGGATCGCGACGCTCTTCGACAAGCACGCCTCGCGCCTCGGAACGCCGGAGCTCAACAGATTCCTCGCCGAGCTGCGCGAAGACCGCCAGCCGCCGTCGCGGCGCCGCAAGCGGCTCAACCTCCTCTACGGCACTCAGACGAGCGTCCGCCCGCCGCGCTACCGGTTCTTCGTCAACGATCCGAGCCTCGTCACCCGCGACTACGCCTATTGGGTCGAGAACCGGATGCGCGACCGCTTCTCGCTCGAGGGCGTGCCCGTCTCGATCGATTTCGTCGCGCGGAGCTAGGCGCGAGACGGGGAGGTGACTGCAGGACTTGCAAGTGCGGACGACCGTGGTCGGTACGATGCGTCGTCGGGGGGGCTCCTGGGGAACGGCGTTCGCGTGGCTCCTCGCCGAGCACGGCCACGAGACGACGCTCGCGTGCCGGGATCCCGTGCAGGCGGAGGCGATCGCCGCCACCGGGCACAACCCGCGCTACGTTCAGCACGCCCGCCTCGACCGCATCACCGCGACGACGATCGCGGACGCGCCGGTGGCCGACGCCGACCTCGTCGTCGTCGCCGTGCCCAGCAGCGCCTTCACCGGGGTCGTGCGCGCGCTGCCGGGAGACTGCCCCGTGCTCAGCCTGACGAAGGGCCTCGACCCGGCTACCGGCCGCCGTCTCTCGACGCTCGTCGAAGGACGCGCCGTGGCGTGTCTGTCAGGGCCGAACTTCGCGGAGGAGATCGCTGCGGGTCTGCCGGCGGCGACGGTGATCGCAAGCGAAGACGAGGCGCTCGCGCTGCGGCTTCAGGAGGCGATCAACTCCCCGACGTTCCGCGTCTACGTGAACACCGACATCGCCGGCGTCGAGTTCTGCGGAGCGGCGAAGAACGTCATCGCCCTCGCCGCCGGTGGCGTGGACGGCCTCGGTCTCGGTGACAACGCGAAGGCGGGGGTCATCACGCGCGGTGTCGCCGAGATGGCGCGGCTCGGTGAGGCAGCGGGCGCGCGTGTGGAGACATTCGCAGGCCTGGCAGGCATGGGCGACCTCATGGTCACGTGCTGGAGCAAGCTCGGCCGCAACAGGCGGGCCGGCGAGCTCATCGCCCGCGGGGCGACGGCCGAGGAAGCCCGCGCCGAGATCGGGCAGGTGGTAGAGGGCATCACGACAGCTCCGGTGCTGCGTGATCTGGCGCACAGCCTCGACATCGAGCTTCCCATCACGAACGGCGTCTGCGCTGTCCTCGAGGGTCAGAGCCTCACCGACCTTGTTGCCTCGATCATGGGTCGTAGGCCAAGAGCCGAATAACGCTCTCGGGTAGCCTTCGCCACCGATGTCACCACGCTCGTACCTCTTCACATCCGAGTCGGTTACGGAAGGCCACCCGGACAAGATCGCCGACCAGATCTCCGACTCCGTCCTCGACGCGGTGCTCGCCGAGGATCCGCAGGGACGCGTCGCCTGCGAGACGCTCGTGACGACCGGCCTCGTCCTCGTGGCTGGCGAGATCTCCACCGCGTGCTACGTCGACGTCCCGCGTCTCGCTCGCGACCGCGTCGCGGAGATCGGCTACACGCACCACGAACTCGGGCTCGACGCCGAGACATGCGGCGTGATCACGTCCATCCAGGAGCAGTCACCCGACATCGCGCGTGGCGTCGACGAGGCGTACGAGGTGCAGCACGACTCGTCCGACGGCGATCCGCTCGACCAGATCGGCGCCGGCGACCAGGGCATGATGTTCGGCTACGCCTGCCGCGAGACGCCGGAGCTGATGCCACTGCCCATCATGCTCGCCCACCGGCTGTGCCGGCGGCTGGCCGAGGTGCGGAAGGCGGGCACGCTGCCGTACCTCCGTCCGGACGGCAAGTCCATGGTCACGGTGCGCTACGAAGTGGACGAGCACGGCCGCACGACCGTCGCGGAGATCGAGCGCGTCCTCGTCGTCTCCCAGCACGTCGACGGCGTGGACATCAACGGCCAGATGAAGGCGGACATCATCGAGCACGTGATCGGCCCGGTGCTGCCGCCCGATCTCTACGACGAGGCTCGGCTCGGCGAGGACGGGTTCGTGCTCGTGAATCCCACGGGGAAGTTCGTCGTTGGCGGTCCCAAAGCGGACACGGGGCTCACCGGCCGCAAGATCATCGTCGACTCGTACGGCGGGGCGGCGCGGCAAGGAGGTGGCTGCTTCTCGGGCAAGGATCCGACGAAGGTCGACCGCTCGGCTGCGTACGCGACGCGGTACGTCGCAAAGAACCTCGTCGCCGCGGGTCTCGCCGACCGATGTGAGCTCGAGGTTGCCTATGCAATCGGGGTCGCGCACCCCGTCTCGGTGACAGTCGAGTGCTTCGGCACGGAGTCCATCGCCGTCGAGCGCATCGAGGAGCTCGTCGCGGAGCACTTCGACCTCCGTCCGGCGGCGATCATCCGCGACCTCGACCTCACGCGCCCGATCTATGCGAAGACCGCAGCGTACGGGCACTTCGGTCGCGTCGATGAGGACTTCACGTGGGAGCGCACCGACAGGGTCGACGCGCTGCGCGTGGCCGCCGGCCTCGAGGCCGCAGCTACGGCTTAGCCTTTACGCACGAACAGGCCATCGGCGGCCGTCTCGCCGACCGCCCGCTCCGTGCCGTCAACGGTCACGGCAATGTGACCCGAGGACGCATGGACGTCGCGCACCTCGACCGCCGAGCCGGGCACAAGCCCTTCGGAGTAGAACCAGTGCAGGAGCTCGCCGTCGTGCTCTGCGAGCCGCACGACCGTCGCGCGCTCACCCTTTCGTAGCTCGGAGAGGGACACGAGCTCCGCGTTCTCGGCGTGCTCGAGCGCAGTGTCGACCGGCCAGCCGTGAGGGCAGCGCTCCGGGTGGCCGAGCCGCTCGTTGATGCGCTCGATCATGTCGTCCGTGAACGTATCGCCGAGCTCGTCGGCCTGGACGTGCGACTCCCCGGCGTGTAGCCCATGAAGTCGGTGAGGAAGCGCTCGATGATGCGGTGCTTGCGGACGACCTTCTCGGCGCGCTCGATGCCCGCGTCGGTGAGGATCGCCTCCTTCTGTTCGCCGCGCTCGACGAGACCGTCCGCCTCCAGCCGTTTCAGCATCTCGCCGGCGGACGCGCGCGAGACGCCGAGCATCTCCGCGACGCGAGCCGCGATGGCGGAGGTACCGGTCGCCGGGTGGTACTCGCCGATGGGGAAGGCGAGGAAGTAGATCGTCTCGAGGTAGTCGTCGACGGAGTGGCCGGCCATGCGGGCTCACTCTACCCCGGCTCCGCTCTGGGGCCGCCGATCCGCGGAGAGGAGGTAGAGCACCGGTGCGGAGACGACGATCAGCACGAGCGCCGGCAGGGCGGCCCGCGAGTAGGCGCCGACCGTCGTGAGCGTCCAGATTTCCGTCGCCAGCGTGTCGAAGCCGATGGGCCGCAGGAGGAGCGTCGCGGGCAGCTCCTTCATCGCGGACAGGAACACGAGCGCTGCGCCCGCGAGGACGCCCGGCCTCGCGAGCGGCATCGTCACGGTTCTCAGCGTCGCGAGCGGCCCACGACCGAGCCCTCTTGCCGCATCCTCGACACGCGGGCTCACCGTCCGGAGCGCCGAGCTCGAGCCGGAGAGCGCCTGCGGGAAGAAGCGGACGACGTACGCGAAGACGAGCAGCCCCAGCGTCTGGTACACGGGCGATGCGTACCGCGCGGCGAAGAAGACGAGCGAGAGCGCGATGACGATGCCCGGCAGGGCATTGCCGGAGTAGCCGAGACGCTCGAGCAGGCTCGTCCGGCGTGACGGGAACCGCGCCGCGAGCACGGCCACGGGCAGGGCGACGAGCGCGGCGACGCCGGCGGCAAGGAGCGATGCGGTAAGCGAGTCGAATGTCTCGGCCCAGGGGAAGCCGAGCTCGCGCTCGTTCTCGATGCCCTGAACGAGCCAGTAGCCGAGCACGGCCGCAGGCAGCGCGAGGAACACGCCGACGCTGGCGCTGCAGAAGGCGAGCGCCGGGTAGCGCCAGCGGCCCAGCGGCACAGTCGGCAGCTGACGAGCCGCTCCCGGAGACGACCGGTGATAGCGAGCACGCCGCCGAGTCCGCCCCTCGATCACCAGGACGACCGCAGTGAGCACTACGAGCAGCAACGCGAGGACGGCTGCGGGCGTGCGGTCGAACAGCGCGCGGTACTGGAGGTAGATCGCCCGCGTGAGCGCGTCGTAGTTCATGAGCGACACGACGCCGAAGTCCGAGAGGACGTAGAGCGCGACGAGCACGGCGCCGACGCCGATCGTCGGCCGCAAGCCGGGGAGCGTGATCGAGAAGAACGAGCGCCACGGCGAGTGGCCGAGCCCGCGCGCGGCGTCCTCGAGCGCCGGATCCTGGCTGCGCAGCGCCGACGCGCAGAGGAGATAGACGTACGGGTACGTCGTCAGCGTCAATGCCAGCAGCGCCCCCCAGTAGCCGCGGATGTCCGGGAGCTCGTCGACACCGAGCGCCTGCTGAGCGAGGCCGCGCGGGCCCAGGGCCCCCAGCAGCACCAGCGCGGCAACGTAGCTCGGGATGACGAGCGGCAACGCGGCTGCGATTCCCCAGGCGCGGCGGGCGGGCAGGTCGGTACGCGTGACGAGCCACGCGAGCGTCACGCCGATCACGACCGCCGCCGCTGTCACGCCGAGCACGAGCAGGCCGGTGGACGCGACGAGGTCCAGCGTCCGCTCCCGCCACAAGACATCCCAGATCTCGCCGCTGCGAAGCGTGCGCAGCGCGAGGTAGACGAGTGGCAGCTGCAGCAGGGCGATGACGATGCCCGCCGGAAGGACGAGCGAGAGGGGCGGACGCGTGCCCGCCCCTGCGTTCACGACGTGTAGCCGGTCTCGCTGAGCAGCTCGAGCGTTGCCTCGAGCTCGTCACCGAGCGAGGAGTAGTCGACCTCCGGGCCGCCGAGCGAGTCGAGCGGCGGCAGGCCTTCCCTCGCCGGAATGCCGGCGACGAGCGGGTACTCTGCCTCCTCCGCGGTCTCGGTGTAGAAGCGCTGCCCGTCGTCGGAGAGGAGAAACTCGACGAAGCGCTCCGCGTCTTCGCTGCTGTCCGAGCTCTCGAGCACGCCGACGCCCGCGGTGCTCACGAACGCTCCCGGATCGTCGCCGGAAAGGAAGTGATTTTCGACCGGCGCGTCGGGCTGTTCCTCCCTGACCAGATAGAGGTAGTAGTGGTTCACGAGGCCGAGGTCGATCTCGCCCGACGCCACGGCCTGCACGATGGGCGTGTTGCTCTCGTAGAAGCGCACGCCGTTGTCCTTCATCGCCTCGAGCCACGCGCGCGTCTTCTCCTCGCCCTGCGTCAGTCGCATGACGGTGACGAAGGCCTGGAACGACGCGTTCGTCGGCGCAACGCCCACACGGCCGTTCCAGCGAGGATCGGTGAGATCGAACACCGAACCGGGCACCTCGTCCTCCGAGAGCTCATCGGTGTTGTACGCAATGACCCGCGAGCGGCCCGACGTGCCGACCCAGCGTCCGTCCGAATCCCTGAAGTGCGCCGGCACGCGATCGAGCGCCGCGGCCGGGAGCTCGGCCAGCAGTCCCTCGCGGGCGACGGCCCCGAGCGAGCCCGGATCCTGGGCAAAGAACACATCGGCCGGCGAGCCGTCTCCTTCCTCGGCGATCGTCGCTGCCAGCTCGGCGCTGTCGCCGTAGCGCACCTGGACGTCGATGCCGGACTCTTCCTCGAACTGCTCGATGAGCGGAGCGACGAGCTCCTCCTCGCGTCCCGAGTAGATCGTCAACGTGTCGCTGCCGCCACCGCCGCAACCGGCGAGCACCACGGCGGCCACTGCTCCGGCCACGACGGCCAAGGTACGTCTCACCACGAAGCGCCTCCTCTAGTAAGGGATGCCTTACGAGCTATGTAAGGGCAACCTTACAGAGAATTCGCAAAGACCGCGGCATACCTGTCGTGGAGCTTCACGTCGACGCGGCTGCCGAGTGCGACGACCTCCGTGGAGGGTCGGTGCGACAGGAGCTCCAGATCGCCGAGCCGCACACGGTAGAAGACGTCATGGCCCCGGAACTCTCGGCCGACGACCTCTCCGCGGCCCGCGGGATCGGGCACCAATTCGACGAGCTCGGGACGGATCAGCACCTCGACCTCGTGCGCCGCCGACGCGCCGTTCGCGGGGAAGGCGCCGAGCGGCGTGTCCACGAGGCCGTCGCGCACGAGCCCGTGGAGGAAGTTGCCCGCGCCGACGAACTCCGCAGCCCAGCGAGTGGCCGGCGAGAGATAGAGGCTCTCGGGTGAGCCCTCCTGGACGACCGTCCCGTCGCGCATGAGCGCGATGCGGTCTGCAAGCGAAAACGCCTCCTCGCGGTCGTGCGTGACGAGGACGACGGTCACGTCGAGCCTTCGCAGCAACGTCACCACCTCGTCGCGCAGCGACGCCCGCAGTGACGGATCGACGTTCGACCACGGCTCGTCGAGGAGGATGAGCTCGGGCGCCGGGGCCAATGCGCGCGCGAGAGCGACTCGCTGCTGCTGACCTCCGGAGAGCTCGTGCGGGTAGCGGTGCTGAAGCCCCTCGAGCCCGACTTGCCGGAGCAGCTCGTGCACTCTCGTGCGGCGGAGACCGTTCGACACGCCGAAGCCGACGTTCTCGGCCACGGTCAGGTGGGGGAAGAGCGCGTAGTCCTGGAACACCATGCCGACGCGCCGCTTCTCGGGCGGCACCCACGTGCCCGCGCCGGCTACGGGGCGCCCGGCGACGTGCACATTGCCCGCGTCCGGCCTCTCGAAGCCGGCGATCAGCCGGAGCAGGGTCGTCTTGCCGCATCCCGACGGGCCGAGCAACGCCACGATCTCGCCGCGGTCGGCACAGAGCGTCGCGTCGACGACCGCCGGCGTCGACCCGAACCGCTTCGAGACGCCTGCGGCCTTGATCATCGTGCACTCCATGTAAGGCAGACCTTACACGAGCACCGTGGGACGTATAGCACCTCCGAGGTGCGCACTAATGTGGCTCCGTGCCCTACGCCTCCGTCTATGCGCTCGTGACGACCCGCGTGCTCGCGAGGCCGTTCACGTACGAGGTGGACGAGGACGTGAGGAAGGGCGCTGTCGTCTCGATGCCACTCGGGCGATCACGTGTTCGCGGCGTCGTCGTCGGGGAGGAGCAGGCGGCACCCGAAGGCATTCGCCCGGTACCCGTGACGCGTGTCGTCGACGAGGTCCCCGCGCCGCTCGTCGACCTCGCGCTGTGGCTCGCGGAGTACTACGGCTCGACGCCTGCACGGGCGCTGGCGCTCGTCGCTCCACCGCTGCGCGCGCGTCGGGGTGAGCGGCAGGCGCCCGCCGGTTCCTATGCCCTGGCGGCCGAACCTGCACCCGTGACCTTGAGCCCGGCCCAGGAGCAGGTGCTCCAGCGCTTGGAGTCGGCCATGGGCTCGGGTGGTGGCCATTTCCTGCTCTGGGGTGAGACGGGAAGCGGCAAGACGGAGGTCTACCTGCGGGCATGCGCAGCGGCGCTGGAACGCGGCCTCGACGCCATCGTGCTCGTGCCCGAGATCGCTCTCACACCCCAGACCGTAGGGCGCTTCATCGCCCGGTTCGGAGGCCTCGTGGCGGTGCTCCACTCCGGGCTCACCGATGCCGAGCGGCGCGACGAGCGGGAGCGGATCACCGCGGGTGAAGCACGGATCGTCATCGGCGCCCGCTCGGCGGTGTTCGCACCCGTGCCCCGACTGGGCGTGATCTGCGTGGACGAGGAGCACGATTCGTCGTACAAGCAGGAGTCTGATCCGCGCTACGACGCCCGCACCGTCGCGGCGAAGCGCGCAGCGATCGAAGGAGCGGTCGCCGTCTACGGGAGTGCCACGCCGCGTCCCGAGAGCTGGGCCAGTCTCGAACGGCTGGAGCTCGGAGGTCGCCTGGCGGCGTCGCTGCCCGGCGTCCGTATCGTCGACATGCGCCGCGAGGCGGGCTATCCGCTGTCGTCGGTCCTGCTGGGCGAGCTGGAGGGCGTCGCCGAGCGCCGCGGACGGGCGATCATCCTCCTCAACCGACGCGGTGTCGCGCCGGCCGTGCACTGCCGCGCGTGCGGCACGACGATCCGTTGCGTTGCGTGCGACGTCGCGCTCGTCCTGCACGCCGGCGGCGACCTGCGCTGTCACCACTGCGGGTACTCGCGAACGGCGCCCGAGCGTTGTGACGTCTGCGCGTCGCCCGAGCTGATGAGGATCGGCGCGGGCACGCAACGGCTCGAGAGCGAGATCGCGCGCCACGTGCCCGCCCTCGAGCTCGTCCGCCTCGACGCTGACACCGCCGCCAAGCCGGCCGCCCTGGCTGCGGCGCTCGAACGCTTCCGGCGGGCGAAGGGCACGGTGCTGCTCGGCACGCAGATGGTGGCGAAGGGTCATCACTTCGAGGGTGTCGAGCTGGCAGCTGTGGTCGACGCCGATCTCGGCCTGGCTCAACCTGACTTCCGCGCGGAGGAGCGGACGTTCCAGCTCGTCACGCAGCTCGCAGGCCGCAGCGGGCGCGAGGCGCCGGGGCGCGTGATCGTGCAGACGTTTCAACCCGACGCCGAGGCGCTCGTGTTCGCCGCCCGCCACGACGTGGTCGGGTTTCTCGGGACGGAGCTCGAGCGCAGGAAGGCGCTGGGTTACCCGCCGTTCCACCACATCGTGCGCGTGCTCGTCTCCGGCCGCTCGGCCGACGACCCCGTGCGCGCGCTCGCGGAGCTCAAGTCGCGGCTAACGGGGATCGATGCCATCGGCCCGGCACCGCTGCCGCGACTTCGCGGTCGTTATCGGGCGCAGCTGATCGCCAAGACCGACGTGCCGCGGGCCATTGGCGGGGCAGCCGGCCGCTGGCTCGCGGCCGCCGCCACGTCGATGCGGAAGGCGGGGCTGACCGCGTCCGTCGACGTCGATCCGCAGAGCTTCTAGCCACGGCCTCGTCGCAGACTTGTCGCAGTCTCGGCACACACGAGTACGAACTTCCTCGCTAGGCTGAAAACCGGGAGGAGGCACGGGGTGGCCCCAAACGCCGGAGTACACTGGCGCCGTGGCGAGCGAGCCAGACACCGCCCTGACTGACGACGAGGAGCAGGCACCGCCGGATCCTGAGCGTGAGGCGCGGCGGCTCGTCGCGCTGGCGCAGATCCGCCAGTACCCGGACCCGGTTCTGCGAATGCGCGCCAGAGAGGTCGAGTCCTTCGACGAGGAGCTGGCCCAGCTGGTCAGGCGCATGACGGAGCTCATGGACGGCGCAGACGGCGCAGGGCTCGCGGCCACGCAGGTTGGCGTGCTCCGGCGTGTCTTCGTCATGCGCACGGGTGAGAACGGCGCGACTATCGCGCTCGTCAATCCGGAGATCGTCGAGCAAGCCGAGGAGCTGGAGGCGGACGATGAAGGTTGCCTGTCCCTCCAGGGGCTGCTCCTGCCCGTCGAGCGGCCCGTGTCGTTGACGGTCGCGGCAAAGGATCCGGAAGGAGCTGACATCACGCTGGAGCTGGAGGGATTCGCCGCTCGCGCGTGCCAGCACGAGCTCGACCACCTCGACGGCATGCTCATCCTCGACCGGACGACGGAGGAGGCACGGCGGGAGGCCATGGCCAGGCTGCGCCAACGATCCGCGCCCCGAAGTACCGCAGGCGCCCGGCTCTGACGTGGACCCGATCGGGTTCGCGGCGACGGCACCGTTCGGCGCCGACGTCCTCGAGCGGCTCGCCGAACGGCAAGACATCGCGTTCTGTCTGACGAGACCCGACCGGCCCGCCGGTCGAGGACGAAAGGTCGAGCCGCCGCCCGCGAAGATCGCGGCAGAGCGGCTCGGCATCCCCGTTCTGCAGCCGGAGCGGCTCGACGAGAGCGTTGAGCTCCCGGCGGAGGTGATCGTCACCGCTGCCTACGGCGCCATCGTGCCCGTCGCGTTGCTCGACCGTCATCTCTGGCTCAACGTTCACCCCTCGCTGCTGCCGCGCTGGCGCGGCGCGGCACCTGTCGAGCGGGCAATCCTCGCGGGTGACGACGAGACAGGTGTCACGATCATCCGGCTCACGGAGGAGCTCGACGCGGGCCCGATCGCAGCTCAGCGGGCATTTCCCATCGGCCCCCAAGATGACGCCGGACACGTCTATCAGCGTGCCACCGTCGTCGCCGTCGACCTGCTCTACGACGTTCTGGCTGCGCCGACGTTCCGGCCGCAGCCCGACGACGGAACGACGTATGCCGAGAAGCTCACGGCGACGGACCGCAACCTCGATCTCGCTTCGGATCCGGAGGAGAGCCTGCGCCGCATCCGCGCGCTGTCGCCTCACATCGGGGCAAAGGCCGAGCTCGACGGTCGACGGGTGACGATCTGGCGGGCGAGGGTGGAGGATGGACGCCTCGTGCCGGAGGTCGTGCAGGCGGAGGGCAGGCGGCCAATGGCGTACGAGGACTACCTCCGCGGCCTGAGGACATGAGCGGGGTGACGGCGGCTCGCCGCGCTGCGTACGAGGTCGTCCGTCGCGTGTTCGAGCAGGACGCGTACGCCGACAGAGCCTTCGCCACGGCCGCCGAGGGGCTGGACGAGCGGGACCGCGCGCTCGCCCAGCGCATCGCGTACGGCACCGTGCAGCGCGTGCGAACGCTCGACCACGGGATCGAGACGCTCGGCCGTCGTCCCGTTCGCAAGCTCGATCCGCCGGTGCTCGCGGCCCTGCGCATCGGCGCCTACCAGCTCGCGTATCTCGACCATATCCCCACACACGCAGCTGTGAACGAGAGCGTCGAGCTCGTGCGCCGCGCCCGGCTGGAACGCGCGGTGCCGTTCACGAACGCCGTCCTGCGCCGTCTGTCGGAGGGGTTGCGCGCCCTCGTCGACTCGTTGCCCGAGGGTCCGCTGAAGCATTCGTACCCCGACTGGATCGGCGAGGTGTGGGAGCGCGATCTCGGCCGGAAAGAGACGCTCGCGCTCATGCGTGCGCAGAACGAGCCACCCGAGACAACAGTGCGCGCGGTGCGCGGCGAGATCGACGGAGAGCCAACGGACGTACCGGGCATCGTTCGCGTGGACCGCGTCGACGCGGAGGCGCTTGCCAAGGGCCGGATCTGGCCGCAGAGCCGGGGCTCCGCGCTGGCCGGGCTCGCCGTGGGCGCCCGGGAAGGCGATCGGACGCTCGACCTCTGCGCTGCGCCGGGTGGCAAGGCGACACAGCTCTCGGGCGAGGTGGTCGCCGTCGAGAAGCATCCGGGCCGCGCACGCGAGCTCGAGGAGAACGTCGCCAGACTCGGAGCGACGAACGTGCGCGTCGTCTGTGCCGATGGGCTCGACTTGCCTCCCGAGCTGACGGGCTTCGACCGTGCGCTCGTCGACGCGCCGTGCTCCGGCCTCGGAGTGCTCAACCAGCGGCCCGACCTCCGCTGGCGGGCGGAGCCGCTGCCGGATCTTCAGCTCGCCCTGCTTCGCGCCGCAGCCGAACGCGTGCGGCCGGGCGGCACGGTCCTCTACGCCGTCTGCACGATGAACGCGGACGAGAACGAAGCGGTCGTCGACGCATCGGGCCTCGCCGTCGAGGACCTGGGGGCGGAGTGGCCGGCGTTCAGCCACCCGAAGCGGTCCGCCTTCCTGCTCACGCTGCCGCACGTCCACGGCACGTCGGGTTTCTTCATCTCGCGGCTCCGAACCTAGGATTTCGGCGATGAACGAGCACATGCAGCGCGCGCTGGAGCTTGCCGAGCGCGGCCGCCGGACGACGCATCCGAACCCGGTCGTCGGCGCCGTGGTCGTACGCGACGGCGAGGTCGTGGGGGAGGGCTGGCACGAGTACGCCGGCGGGCCGCACGCCGAGGTCGTCGCCCTCGGCGCAGCAGGCGAACGCGCCCGCGGTTCCACCCTCCACGTGACGATGGAGCCGTGCGCACACCATGGGCGAACACCGCCTTGCGTCGATGCCGTGCTCGCCGCCGGCGTCGGCGAAGGTCGTCGCAGGTTGCCTCGATCCCGGGGCGGACTCCGGGGGAGGGCTGGAGACGCTTCGCGCAGCAGGGCTCGAGGTCGAGCTCGTCGACGCCTTCGAGGCGCGGGCGCAGAACGAGGCGTGGCGGACCTGGATCACCGAGCAGCGCCCATTCGTGATCTACAAGGTCGCCGCGACGCTCGACGGGCGTGTGACCGTGCCCGGCTCACGCTGGGTGAGCGGTGAAGCCAGCCGCCATCTCGTGCATGAGCTCCGCGGACGCGTCGATGCCGTCGCCGTCGGCATGGGCACGGCCCGGTCGGACAATCCGCAGCTCGATGCCCGTGGTGTGGATGCCCCGCGACAGCCGCGACGCCTCGCCTTCGGCCGGGGCCCGTTGCCGGAAGGCTCGACACTCGAGCTGCGCAGTGGCCCTCTTGCGGACGAGCTGCGCGCTCTGGCCGCGGAGGGTGTGCAGTCGCTCCTGCTGGAGGGCGGCCCGACGCTGGCCACGGCCTTCTTCGAGCACGGGCTCGTGGACAAGGTGATGCTCTTCGTCGCTCCCCGGCTCTCCGGCGCCGGCCCTGCCATCCTCGGTGATCTTTCGCAACCGCTCACACTGACGAGAGTGGACGCACGGCAAGTGGGTGAGGACGTGCTCGTCAGCGCCTATGTCCGCGAACCCTGAGCAGTAGCCTTCTCCGCATGTTCACCGGCATCGTCCGTGAGCGCGGGCGGGTCGTGTCGTTCGAGAGCGGGCGGCTCGTGCTCGAGACGTCTTTGCAGGCGGCCGTCGGCGACTCGATCGCCGTCGACGGCGTCTGCCTCACGGTCGTCGCCGGCGACGACGCGACGCTCGCGTTCGACGTGGTGCCGGAGACGCTCTCGCGCTCGACGCTCGGCAGGCTGGGGAACGGCGCCATCGCGAACCTCGAGCCGGCCGTACGCGCTGGAGACGAGCTCGGTGGCCACCTCGTTCAGGGCCACGTCGACGGCGTGGGCCGCGTGCGCGCCGTCGAGGCGGAGGGCGAGGGCAAGCGGATCTGGATCGAGGCGCCGCAGGACGTGCTTCGGTACTGCGTCGAGAAGGGCTCGGTGGCCGTCTCCGGCGTGTCGCTCACGGTCGCCGGGCTGGCGGAGGACGCGTTTGCCGTCGCGCTCGTCCCGCACACGCTTGGCGTGACGACGCTCGGCGGGCTCGAACCCGCCGACGAGGTGAACATCGAGGTCGACGTGATCGGGAAATATGTCGAACGTCTCCTCGGGCAGCCCGGCTACCCTTCGCGGGATGTCGGCCCTGGCTGAGACCCGCGCGGCACCGTTCGCCACGATCGAGGAGGCGATCGAGGAGATCCGCTCCGGGAAGTTCGTGGTCGTGGTCGACGCGCCGGACCGCGAGAACGAGGGCGATCTGACGATCGCCGCCGAGCACGCCACGCCGGACGCCGTGAACTTCATGGCGACGCACGGCCGCGGCCTCATTTGTCTCTGCCTCACGGAGGATCGTTGCGACGAGCTCGGCCTCCACGTGCTCGCCTCCAGCCGCGAGTCGCGCCACGGCACGGCGTACACGAACCCCATCGACGCACGCGACGGCATCACGACCGGCGTCTCCGCAGCCGACCGTTCGCACACGATACTCCGCGCGATCGACCCGTCCGCGGGCCCGCACGACTTCATCGAGGGCGGCCATGTTCAGCCGCTCCGCTCCCGAGCGGGTGGCGTCCTGCAGCGCGCCGGGCAGACGGAGGCGGCTGTCGACCTCGCGCGGCTCGCCGGCCTGGCGCCCGCCGGCGTCGTCTGCGAGATCATGAAAGACGACGGGACGATGGCCCGCGTCCCCGATCTCGTCGAGTACTGCGCGCGCCACGGCCTGAAGCTCGTCACCGTCGCCGATCTCATCGAGTACCGGCGGCGGACGGAGAAGCTCGTCGAGCGAGTCAGCTCGGTGCGGCTCCCGACCGAGCACGGCGACTTCACGGCCGTCGCCTTTCGCGAGACGCTGACGGGAAAGCACCACGTCGCACTCGTCAAGGGCGACGTCGCGGGCAGTGCCGACGTGCTCGTCCGCGTCCACTCCGAGTGCCTCACCGGAGACGTGTTTCACTCGCTGCGCTGCGACTGCGGCGAGCAGCTCGAGCTCGCGCTGACCCAGATCGGCGCCGAGGAGCGTGGCGTCCTCCTCTACATGGGCCAGGAGGGCCGGGGCATCGGCCTGCTCAACAAGCTGCTCGCATACGAGCTCCAGGAGCAGGGCCTCGACACGGTGGAGGCGAACGCGGAGCTCGGCTTCCCCGCCGACTCGCGGGAGTACGGGATCGGCTATCAGATCCTTGCCGACCTCGGGCTCTCGTCGATCCAGCTGCTGACGAACAACCCGCGCAAGATGGAGGGCATCGAGTCCTACGGCTTGACCGTCACGCGCCAGTTGCCGATCGAGGTGCCGCCGAACGCCGAGAACCGCCGCTATCTTGCGGCCAAGCGTGACAAGCTTGGCCATGTGCTTCACCATCAGGATCTGAAGTTCGAGCGTTGACGAGCGGACCCGACATCGGCAGGTACGACCCGTTCGAGGACACGGGCGACTGGCCGTTCCGCGACGCACCTCCGAAGCCGGAGGAGCGTGCACCGGCGACCGACATTCCAGAGGTCGAGCACCGCTCCGTCGAGGACACCGAGCTCGATGTCGCGATCGAGGCGGAGGAGACGCCGCCCGTGAGCGAATCGACCTACGACGAGCTGCCGGCGGCGCTCGAGATGCACTCGGAGGCGGATCCGCTTCCGGAGCTGGAGCCCGATCCGGCGGAGCCAGAGCCAGAGCCGGAACCAGAACCGAGCCCGATGCTCGCGGCGACCCCGGTCGTCGAGGAGATCACAGACGCCGAGATCGTCGTCGAGGAGGAGCCCGGGATCGAGCAGGAGGAAGCACAGGAGGTGCTCCCCGCGCCGCCCGTCCAGCACGCGCCGGGCACCCTCACGATCCCGCCCGGGGTCGACGTCCTTGCAGGCGGGCCGCACGGCTTCCGACGCAACGTCGCCGTCGTCGTCAGCCGCTTCAACGGCGACATCACGACGGGACTGCTCGAGAGCGCCCTCGCTGCGCTCCGCGACTGTAACGTCGCCGAGGACGCCATCACGGTGGTCCCGGTTCCCGGCGCCTTCGAGTTGCCCCTCAGCGCGCTCGCCCTCGCGAAGACACGTCGCTTCTCGTGTGTCGTGGCCCTCGGCTGCATCATCCGCGGCGAGACGCCCCACTTCGATCTCATCGCCAGCGAAGCCGCGAGCGGCCTGCAACTGGCGGCGATCGAGACCGGCATCCCCGTCGCATTCGGCGTGGTCACGACCGAGACGCGCGAGCAGGCCGAGCAGCGGCTGGAGCGGGGCGGCGAGGCGGCGAGGACGGCGCTGGAGATGGCCGACCTCTTCTCGCACGTACGGACGCGCGCAGCGGCGACGTAGCTACACTTCTCAGTCGCTCATGGCGAAGATCTGTGCAGTCTGCGGGAAGAAACCGTCGTTCGGCCACAGCCGGAGCCACTCGATGGTGGCGACAAAGCGGCGCTTCGACCCCAATCTCCAGCGCGTCCGCGTCCTCATCGACGGCACCGCAAAGCGCGCGTACGTCTGCACCCGCTGTCTGCGTACCGGCAAGGTCGCCAAGGCTGTCTAGGCGCTAACCGCGGTCGGCAGCATCGTTACTCGTCGAGAGTCCACCGCGTAAGCGACCTGGACTTACGACGACTGGACTGTAACCTCCGCGCGTGGCCGACGCCGTTCCGGGCGAGATCACGATCACGACGGATGCCATCGCGCAGCTCGCGGGCCTGACCGCCGCCGAGTGCTACGGCGTCGTCGGCGCCCAGGCGAAGGGCGGACGGCTGGGTCGCCTCGTGTCGCGGGACAAGCCGGAGCGCGGCGTCGAGGTCGTCCGCACACCGGAGGGCCTCGTCATCACGCTGCGCGTGGTCATCGAGCACGGGCTCAACCTCGCCGAGGTGGCGTCGACGGTGCGATCTCACGTCGGCTACGAGGTCACGCGGCTCACAGGTATCCCGACGGCTTCGGTCGACGTCGTCATCGCCGACGTCCGGACGTCGGCGTGAGCGATCTCGCCGAGCTGCGGAGGCTCGTGGCGGCGGCAGCGGCCTCCCTCGAAGCAGGGCGGACGCGGATCGACGATCTCAACGTCTACCCGGTTCCCGACGGCGACACCGGCACGAACATGGCGCTGACGGTGCGCGCACTCGTGGAGGCGCTCGACGCGGCCGAGGACGCGCCGCGGCCGGCACTCGCGCACACGGTCACCCGCGCGACGCTCATGGGCGCTCGCGGTAACTCCGGCGTCATCCTCTCGCAGATCGTCCGCGGCGCGGCGGAGGTTCTCGGCGACGCGGACACCGTCGATCCGCACGTCGCTGTCAGGGCGCTCAGGGCGGCCAGCGACGCCGCGTACCGGGGCGTCCGGCACCCGGTCGAAGGCACGATCCTCACGGTCATCCGCGAGATGGCGGAGGAGGCCGAGACACACGCGGACTCGGCTACGTCCGTCGGTGATCTGCTGAAGCTCGTGCTGGTGCGCGGGGAGTCCGCGCTCGCCCGCACGCCGGAGCTGCTCGAGGTCCTCCGCGAGGCCGACGTCGTCGATGCGGGCGGCGCCGGGCTTGTCGAGATCGCTCGCGGACTTGCGGCCGCGGTTACCGGAGAGGAGCTTCCCGCTCCGGCCCCGGTGGCGGCGCTCGGTCTCGAGGCAATTCATCGAGAGCTCTCGGAGTTCCGCTACTGCACCGCGTTTCTCGTCGAAGGGGACGCCCTTGACGGCCTTGCGCTCGAGCACGAGCTCGGGGCGCTCGGAGACTCGCTGCTCGTCGTCGGGGACGAGTCGGCGCTCAAGGTGCACGTGCACACGGACGATCCGGGGGCCGCTTTGAGCCTCGGCACTGCCCGCGGGACGATCTCGGGCGTCGAGATCGCCGACATGCACGTGCAGACGACGCAAAGGGAGGAACGGCTCACCGCCCCTGCGGTCGCGGCTTCGCCGGATCGTGTCTCGGACGTCGTCGCCGTCGTCGCCGGCGATGGGAACCGGCGCCTCTACGAGAGTCTCGGCGTCACGCACGTCGTCGAGGGGGGTCAGTCGATGAACCCGTCGACGGCCGACATCGTGGACGCGATCGAGCGTGCGCCTGCCTCCGAGGTGGTCGTGCTGCCGAACAACGGCAACGTGGTCATGAGCGCCGAGCAGGCGGTCGGGCTTGCGCGAAAGCCGGCTCGCGTCGTGCCGACGCGGTCCATCCAGGCCGGCCTGTCCGCGCTACTCGCCTTCGACCCGGGAGCGGCCGCGAGCGAGAACGAGGAGTCGATGCGGGCGGCGATCGGATCGGTGGCGACCGGTGCGGTGACGACCGCTTCCCGCGACGTCGAGCTCGACGGCCTCGAGGTTCGCGAGGGCCAGTACCTCGGGTTGCTCGAAGACGAGCCGCTCGTCGGCGGCGAGAGCTTCGACGAGGTGGCGTCCGCGGTCATCGATGCGCTTCTGTCCGCTCCGCACGACACGATCACCGTGCTCACGGGGGCAGATGCGCCCGAGATCGACGAGCTCGTGGACGCGGTGGCGGTGCGGCACCCCGACGTGGAGGTGGACGTGCAGCCCGGCGGCCAGCCTCATTACCATCTGCTGATCGCGGCTGAATAGAGTCCGCTGAGCGATGGAGCTCACGGCCGAGAACACCGCGGTCGTCGTCGACTCGACGGCCGACTTCCCGGACGCGCCCGCCCGCTTTCCGAACTGGCGCGTCGTTCCGCTCTACGTCCTCTTCGGCGACGAGAGCTTTCGCGACTACGTCGAGCTCCCGGCGGCAGACTTCTACGCGCGACTCCGTACCTCGCCGGTCATGCCGACGACCTCACAGCCGACGCCGGGCGACTTCTCGACCGTGTACGAGGAGCTTTCGGGCTACGACCGGATCTATTCCTTCCACCTCTCCGCGAAGTTCTCGGGGACCTGGGAGAGCGCGAAGCTGGGCGCCGGCGAGCAAGCGGGCGACCGCATCCGTGTTGTCGACACCGAGTCCGCTTCGCTCGGAATCACCCTGCTCGGCCTGGGCGTCCAGCGCCGCCTCGAGCGCGGCGCGACCGACGAGGAGATCGAGGCGCTCGTCGAGTCGTTCAAGCGAGACGCAGGGCTCGTCTTCACCGTGGAGACGCTCGAGTTCCTCGCGCGCGGCGGACGCATCGGACGTGCGGCGGCTTGGGCAGGCGAGCTGCTCTCGATCAAGCCCATCCTCACGATCGCGGACGGCGAGATCGTCCCGGTGAAGCGCGTCCGCGGGAACAAGAAGGCGTTCGCGGAGTTCCAGAGGACGTTCGAGGAGGGGACTGTCGACCGGCCGTCGCTGCGTGTCGCGATCGCGCATGCGGATGCACCGGCCCGTGAGCAGGCGCTCCGCAGCATGGTTCGCGACGTACGGCCGAGCGCGCAGATCGACGCCGCGGGCATGCTCGGGCCCGTCGTCGGCACGCACGCGGGCCCGGGAGCCGTAGGGTTCTTCTTCTGGGACGACGCGTAGCGCTCGCCCTCCGAGTGCACTCCTAGACTCACCTTCGTGACTCGGCTGCCGACCGGCTTTGCCGCGCCGGACCAGCCGGCGAGATGGGGGAGGCCGAAGGCCTCCTGCCGGCCCGAAGCGCTGTCACGCTCGCTCGAGACGTTGCGCGGCGTCGGGCCCACGGTCGGCCGCCGACTGGGCAAGCTCGGCCTCCACACCGTGGACGATCTTGCTCGGCCATGCCCCGCGCCGCTACGAGTCGGCAGCGCCGGAACGCCGGATCGCCGATCTCCTGGCCGAGGAGGAGGTGGCGATTGCGGGTGTCGTGCGCGACGTGACCGTGCGCCGCCCCCGTCGTCGGCTGGCGATCGTCCGTGCCCGCGTCCACGACGATTCCGGGGAGGTCCCGGCGATCTGGTTCAACCAGGAATGGCTGGCGACGAAGCTCGTCCCCGGGACGCCGATCCGGCTGCGGGGGCGCCTGCAACGCGGGGAGTTCCAGGTGCGGGCGTACGACCTCGGCGAGGCGCTGGCGACCGCCGACTTTGCGCCCGTCTACCCCGCCGGTGAGGAGCTGACGCCTCAGCGGCTCCGGGCGCTCGTCGACCAGGCGCTGCCCGCCACCCGTGGCGTGCCCGATCCGCTGCCCGCCGAGCTCGGCCCTCGTCTCGAGCTGCCGCTGAAGGGCGACGCCCTCCACGCACTGCACCGCCCGCGCTCGCTCGACGAGGCGGAGTCCGCGCGGCGGCGACTGGCGTTCGAAGAGCTGCTCGTCCTCCAGGCCGGCCTCGCGCGTCGTCGTCAGGAGCGCGAGGACGACACGGCACGCGCACTCCTGCCCCCGGGCGAGCTCGTCGCTGCACTCCGTGACGTGCTGCCGTTCAGCCTGACTGCGGGCCAGGAGGGTGCGATCCGTGAGCTCGACGCAGACCTCGGCCGGGCCGTGCCGATGGAGCGGCTGCTCCAAGGGGACGTCGGATCGGGGAAGACGGTCGTCGCCGTCTACGCCCTGCTGCGGGCGGTCGAGGCAGGCTACCGCGGCGCGCTCATGGCGCCCACGGAGACGCTCGCCGAGCAGCACTTCCTCACGGTGGAGGCGCTCTGCTCGCAGCTGGGCGTCACCTGCGGATTGCTCACGAGCTCGGTTGCGAAAGGCGACCGAGAGCAGGCAGCCGCAGCGTCCGTCGTCGTCGGAACGCACGCGCTCATCCAGGCCGGCGTCGACCTGGGAGAGCTCGCCGTGGCCGTCGTCGACGAGCAGCACCGCTTCGGCGTCGAGCAGCGAAAGGCGCTCTCGGCGGCCACGAGGCCACATACGCTGCACATGACGGCGACCCCGATCCCGCGGACGCTGGCGCTTACCGTCTACGGCGACCTGGCCGTGTCCGAGATCGCCGAGCTGCCGGCGGGCCGCCGGCCGATCGTCACGAGCTGGGTGACTGCCGAGCGCAGCTCCGAGGCGTACCGGCGACTGCGCAGGCATCTCGAGGCCGGCCGGCAGGCGTACGTCGTCTGCCCGCTCGATCTCGGAGTCCGTAGACGATCGAGGCGCGGGCTGCCGAGCAGGAGGCCGAACGCCTGCAGCGCGCCGAGCTGCGAGGGCTGCGCGTCGGCTGCATGCACGGCCAGCTGCGTCCTGGAGAACGGCGCGAGCTGATGGCCCGCTTCAAGGCGGGCGAGCTCGATGTGCTCGTCGCGACGACGGTAATCGAGGTCGGCGTCGACGTCCCCAACGCGACGATCATGATCGTGCAGGAGGCTGACCGCTTCGGCCTCGCGCAGCTGCACCAGCTCCGAGGACGGGTGGGTCGTGGAGGCGAGCAGTCGTACTGCCTGCTCGTGTCCCGGCAGAAGGAGGAACTGACGGAGACCGCCGTCGCACGCCTCCAGGCGCTCGTCGACACCGTGGACGGCTTCGAGCTCGCGGAGGTCGATCTCGAGCTGCGCGGCGCGGGCGAGCTGCTCGGGAAGCGCCAGTCCGGCCTGACCGACTTCCGCTATGCGCGGCTCGTCGCCGACCGGCCGCTGCTCGAGCTGGCCCGGCTCGAGGCGACCAGCCTCGTGGGCTACGAGGGCCCGCTCGACGACGAGATCGAGCGTCTCTTCGGCGACGATCCGTCGACGGCGTAGCCTCTCGACGTGCGCATCGTCGCCGGCTCCGCGAAGGGTGCGCGGATCTACGCGCCCAAAGGGCGTGCTACGCGCCCGACGTCCGATCGCGTCCGCGAGGCCGTGTTCGCCATCCTCGCATCGGTCGAAGGCCTGAACGTTCTCGATCTCTTCGCAGGCTCGGGGGCGCTGGGGCTGGAGGCGCTGTCGCGCGGCGCGGTGAGCGCCACCTTCGTCGAGTCCGATCCAGCCGCACTCGAGGCGATCGAGCGCAACCTCGAGAAGCTCGGTCTCGAGGGAGCGCGCGTCGTGCGCGCCGATGCCGTCAAATACCTCGCGAGGACGCCCGAGCGGTACGACGTCGTCTTCCTCGACCCGCCCTACGAGATGGTTGAATCCCTCCGCATGGTGCTCGCCGAACACCTGCCGCGCGCGCTCGCTGACGGCGGCCTCGTCGTCTTCGAGACGGCCGTGGGCATCCAGCCGGCTCTGCCGCTCCCCGTGCACTCGACCCGGCGCCACGGTTCCACGCAGCTGACGGTGTACGAGGCCGGATGAGCGACGGACACCCTGTCGTCGCCATCTGCCCGGGCAGCTACGACCCGGTGACGTTGGGCCACGTCGACGTCATCCGCCGCGCCGCCGAGATCTTCGACCATGTCGTTGTCGGCGTCGTCCGAGACCCCGCCCACAAGGCCACGATGTTCACGGTCGAGGAGCGCGTCGCGTTCCTCGAGGAGGCGCTCGCCGAGACGGGCGTGACGAACGTCGAGGTCGACGTGTTCGCGGAGCTCGTGGTCGAGTTCGCACGGAGGCACGGTGCGAAGACGATGGTCAAAGGGCTGCGCGTGATCTCGGACTTCGAGTGGGAGTTCCAGATGAACCATCTCAACCGGACGCTCGCGCCCGAGGTGGAGACGCTGTACGTCATGGCGAGCCCCCAGTACAGCTTCGTCTCGTCGAGCGGCGTCAAGGAGATCGCGTCGTTCGGCGGCGCGGTCGACGAGCTCGTTCCGCCGGCTGTAGCGCGGCGGTTTCGGGATCTTTTCCCCGAGGGTAGGCCCGGCGCACCGGTGAGCCCCTCCGAGTAGACTGGCGCCCCATGGACGTACTCGTACTCATCGACAAGCTGGACGACGTCGTGCACAACGCGCGCACGGTGCCGCTCACCGACCAGGTGCGGATCGACCGCGAGGAGATCTACGACATCCTCGACCAGATGCGCGCGACGATCCCCGAGGAGATCAAGCAGGCGCGCTGGATCGTCAAGGAGCGCCAGGAGATGCTGGCCGAGGCCAAGCGGGAGTGCGATCGGATGCTCGGCGAGGCGCGCGAGCAGGCGGTCCGCGAGGCATCCCAGACGGAGATCGTGAAGCTCGCCGAGCGCCAGGCTCAGGACATCATCGACGACTCACGCCGCCAGGCGCGCGAGACGAAGCTCGAGATGGAGGACTGGGCCGACAACATCCTCTCCACGCTCGAGGTGAACCTCGAGAAGTTCCTCACGGCCATCCGCCGAGGGCGCGAGCGGCTCCACGAGCGCTCGCAGGAGACCGTCGTAGCCGGGGTTACCGAAGCGGCCTCGGACGACGGCGAGCAGGCCTAGTCCGCGCGCTTTCGGGCCAACAGCCAGTGGAAGCTCGCGGTGGCGGGGCCGGTCCCTGGCTCGCTCTCGGGTTCGTGAATCTGCTCCGTGCGTGACTCGACGACGGTCAGACCGGCGTCTCGCACCAGCCGCTCGTTCGTCGCCTCGTCGTGTCCCGCGAAGAACATCGGCGCACCGAGGAAGTCGTCAACGAAGTCCTCGTGGGTGCGGCCGGTGCCGAACGTCGCCAGGAAGTGTCCGCTGGGCTTGAGCCAAGACGCGATCCGCCCCAGCAAGCCGTTGAGATCCGAAAGCGGGATGTGGGTGAGCACGTAGAGCGCGACCACGGCGTCGAACGCGCTGCGCCGGGAACGCGACCGTGGTGACGTCGCCGTGGATGAGGGTGGCGTCCGGCACAGCCGCGCGCGCCCGCTCGATCTGGGCTCGCGAGATGTCGACACCCGTCAGGCGGCCGATCCGGGCGAAGGTAGATGTCGGCTCCACGCCCGCGCCGCTTCCGATCTCGAGGATGTCCGGCTCCGTCGGCAGCAGCGCCAGGAGCCGCTCCACGTACGCCGCGCGGGGATCGTCCTCGATCGCCGACTGCCAGACCGCGTAGCGCTCGCTGATCGCGTCGTAGCCGGCGGCGACGATGTCCTGCGGCCTCACTCGTAGCCGAGCTCGGCGATCTGCCGCTCGTCCATGCCGAAGTAGTGGCCGATCTCGTGCAGGACGGTGATGCGGATCTCGTCCTCGAGCGCGACGGGATCGGGAAACGTCTCCTCGAGCGGTAGCCGGTAGATCGTGATCTGGGCCGGCATGTACGGGTCCTCCGAGAAGAGCCCGAAGATGTCCGGGTCCTCGGGGTTCTCGTCCTCGACGACGACCGCGACGTTCTCCATGTAGCCGGCGATCTCCGCCGGCAGCGAGTCGAGGGCGCGGCTGACGATCTCCTCGAAGGAGGGCATCAACGAATGATGAGCGCGAGCAGCGCCTTCTGCGCGTGCAGGCGGTTCTCGGCCTCGTCCCAGACGGCCGACTGCGGGCCGTAGAGCACGTCTTCCGTGATCTCCTCGCCGTAGTGGGCAGGGAGACAGTGGAGGACGATCGCCGACGGGCCCGCGAGCTCGACGAGGTCCGCGTCGATCGTGAAGCCGCGAAACGCCTCGAGCCGCTCCGCCCGCTCCTCGTCCTGGCCCATGCTCGTCCAGACATCGGTGTAGAGGACGTCTGCGCCGGCAGCTGCCTCCCGCGGGTCGTTCGTGACCTCGACCCAGTCGAGCGGCGGCTCGTAGCCGGGAGGGGTGGCTGCGACGAAGCTCATCCCGAGCAGGCGCGCGGCCTCGGCGAGCGACACGCAGACGTTGTTGCCGTCTCCAACGTAGGCGAGTCGCACGCCCTCGAGCCTTCCGAGGCGCTCCCGGATCGTCATGACGTCCGCGAGCGCCTGGCAGGGATGCTCGTCGTCGGTTAGCCCGTTCACGACGGGGATCGACGCGTGACGGGCGAGCTCATCGACGTCCGCCTGGGCGAACGTCCGGATCATGATCGCGTCGAGGTAGCGGGACAGCACGACCGCCGTGTCGCGGATCGTCTCGCCCCGGCCCAGCTGGAGGTCGGAGGCGGCCAGGTAGAGGCCGGTGCCGCCGAGCTGCGTGATGCCGACCTCGAACGAGACACGGGTCCTCGTCGACGGCTTCTGGAAGATCATGCCGAGCGTCCGACCGGGCAGGAGACGCGTCTCCTCGCCGGCCGCGTGCGTCGCCTTCAGCTCGTCCGCGAGGTCGAGCGCCATCAGCCACTCGTCCCGCGACCAGTCGGCGACGCGGGTGAAGCTCCTTCCACGCAGCGCGTCGGAGACGGCAATCACGCATCGATCCTATCGTTTGACGAGCTTGATATAGAGCGACTAAGATTTTATTATCAGCTGGAATCAAGTATCGAAGGAGGCAGAACGATGGCAACACTCGTGCGATGGGACCCGTTCCGCGAGATCGCGGCGCTGCAGAACGAATGTCGCGCTTTCTGGGCGCCTTGCGGGAGAGCGGCGGCAACGGCGGCGGTAGCGACCGCACCTGGGTGCCGGCGCTCGACGTCTGGGAGACCGAGGACGAGCTCGTTTACGCGTTCGACCTTCCGGGCATCCGGGAGGACAAGATCGACGTCGAGTTCGAGGATGGTGTACTCACCGTGAGCGCCGAGCGTCAGCGCGACGATGAGTTGAAGCAGGACGGCTTCTACCGCTTCGAGCGCCGTGTCGGCAGCTTTGCGCGAGCGATCTCGCTCCCGCAGGGCGTGACCGAGGAAGGCATCAAGGCGACGCACACGAACGGGGTGCTCGAGGTGCGCGTGCGAAAGCCCGAAGAGGCGAAGCCGCGCCGGATCGAGATCGGCGTAAACGGCAAGAGCATCGGTGCCAGACTTCAGTCTGGCTCCGATTCCGATTCCCGAACGATCGAGGGCACGGCCGAAGAGGCATAGCCCAGCTCCGTTCGACCACGAGAGGCGGCCGCGAGGCCGCCTCTCGGCGCTTCTGGTGGTAGACGCTACAGCTCCGGCTCCGGCTCGAGACCTGCTTCTCGCAGCAGGTCTCCGAGCTTGCGCAGGCCGGCGAACATCCGGCTCTTGACGGTGCCGAGCGGCACGCTCAGCTGCTCGGCGAGCTCTGCCTGCGTCAGCCCGCCGTAGTACGCGAGCTCGATCGCTTCCCGCTGGTCGGGGGGCAGCTGCTGGAGCGCCGCCTGCACGGTGCGGCGCCGATCGCGAAGCGTCGCCTCCTCCTCGGCTGCGGGAGTGGGTTGCGGCGGTTCCTCGACGGGCACCGGCTGGCGGCGACGCTGCTCGCGGCGAACGAGGTCCACCGCCCGCCTGTGAACGAGCGTGAGCAGCCACGTGCTGGGCTTGCCGCGCTCACGGACGTACGTGCCGGCCGTCCGCCAGACCGTGAGGAACGCCTCCTGAACTGCGTCCTCGGCGAGCGACGAGTCCCGAAGCACTCGATAGGCGAGGCCGTATGCGATGCGCCCGTAGCGGTCGTAGAGCTCCGCGAGGGCGAGGTCGCCTTCGGGCGTCGCCGTCAGGGCGAGCAGGGCCTCGTCCGACAGCGGCGCGAGCGCGCGGGCGCCTGCCGCCTTGCCGCCGGGCAGCACCTCCAGCGGTGGACGGCGCCCGACCATGCTCAGGCCTCGCTGCTCCCGAAGAGGATGTCGCCGGTCGGCTGTTCCGAGCCGCCGTCGGGCTCGAGCGTCACCGCCACCATTGCGCCTTCGCCCACCGGCTGCTCCAGCAAGACGATCTGTCGGCCACCGCCCTCGAAGAGCCCCGCTTTCACCGGCCCGCCCGCGTCGATCACCCAGGCTTCGTACGTCTGTCCCTCTGGTGCGGCAGGCAGGTCGCGGACGACCATGACGGACTCGCCGGCCGGCCCGCGGACGACGACGCCCGAGTCTCCAAGAGCGATGCGTCGAGACGCCGGGTCGGCGAGGATCGCGGCCGCCCGGGCATCGTTCGCCCGGGCATCGCGCTCCGCGTCGAGCGAGTTGGCGAGTGTTGCCGCCCAGATGCCGAGACCCGATGGCGACGGCGGCGGCCGCTGCCGCGACGACCGCGGTCAGCCGTAGTGCCCGCCTGGGACGCAAGACGACGACGCTCTGAGTCGGGCGCTCCCGCCTCGCGTCTTCGAGCACGCGCTCTCGCAGCGAGTCGGGCGGCGAGGGCCCCTCGGCCGCATACGCAAGCAGGGTCGCCGTCTCACGGAAGCTCTGGAGCTCGGAGCGGCACTCCTCGCAATCCGCGAGGTGCGCCTCGAACGCGCCGCGCTCGTCGTCGTCGAGCGCGCCTAGCGCGTACGCCGCGAGCTGATCGTGAGAGCGTCCGTCCGCCATCGGCTCAGAAGTAGTACGGCGCCAGCTCCAGAGCGCCGAGAGCGTACCAAGCGCCGAATGCGAGGCTGGTCACGCCGAGCACGGGGATCACGCGTGTCAGCGATCGCCGGATCGGCTGCCGCGCAAGCGTCGCGCCGAAGCCCGTCGTCAGGAGGGTCATCGAGAGTGCGGTGAACGCGGCGAGCACGACGAGGCCGGCCACCGCGAGAGCGCGGTTGTCGATCGTCGCGAGCAGGATCGCGCCGACGCCGGCGCTGCCGCCGACTCCGTGCAGCAGACCGACGCCGAAAGCCTGGCGCGGCGTTCGCGCGTCGTTGCCGGCCTCCCCGTTCGCGACATCGAAGTGGCCGCGCCGCCAGCGTGCAAGCAGCCAGATTGCGAGCGCGATGATGACTACGCCCACGAGGGTCTCGGCCCCCTGCTGGATCGTGCCGGGAAGGAACGCAGCGAACAGGACGATTGGAAGGCCGAACGCGAACAGCGTCAGCGCGTGGCCGCCGCCCCACGCGAGGCCGAGCCGCGCCGACTGTCGTGCGCCACCATGCCCGCCGCCGCCGGCGGTGACTGTCGTCACGGCGGCGAGGTGGTCGGGGTCGGTTGCGTGCCGCAGGCCGAGCAGCACCGCAACGGCCATGACGATTCCGAACGTCGTCCCGTCGGAGAGGTTGGCGATCATGTCGTCGAGTCCGAACATCGGTGCTCCTTTCAGCTCACGGTCGGGAGGGCGCGCACGGTCATCACCAGACCGGCGAGGAGGATGGCGACGGCGCTTACCGCAGGCAGCGCCCGGACGAGCCGGCCGTCGAAGCTCTTGCGGCGAAAGACGCCTCTGGCCAGGACGGCCACCAGCCCGATGGCGGTGATCGTGATCGCGAGGCCGACGCTGAACGCGAGCACGAGCGCCAGGCCGAAGGCCGTCCGGTGCAGCGAGATGGCAGCCAGTAGGACTACGAGTGCGGACGGGCATGGCAGGAGGCCGCCGGAGACGCCCACCGCCAGCAGCGAGCGCGGCGAGAGGTCGTGCTGATGGGGATGGTCATGGTGATGGTGGTGGTGTCCATGCGCGTGGCCGCGTCGGTGCGCGACACGTGCGCGTAGCACCGCGAGGCCGACTGCCACGACCATGAGCGCGGCGACGAGGTTGATCCATGGGTAGAGGTCCTCGGGGACGATCAGCTCGGACAGTCCGAGCGTGACCGCGCCGAGCGCGAAGACACCCGCCGTGTGGGTGACGGTAACGATGCCGCCGAGGTAGGCGGCGTGGCGAACGGTTCCGCGCTGCCCGATGAGGTACGCGGCGACGATCGACTTCCCATGGCCGGGGCCGAGCGCGTGGGCAGCGCCCCAGAAGAGCGCCAGCGCGAGGGCGACTGCGATGCCCGCGGCGCCGAGATCGCGGGTGACGAGCGACTCGAAGCCGGACGCGTGCCGCTCGGCCCGCGGCGTTGTGAGCTTCGGCGGCACTCCCGGCGCGTCGCCTGGCACGACCCGGGCTTGTGCGTCCGTCACGTCGAGCGGGCTGGAGAGCCCATCCGACGGGTATGCGCGCAGCTGCTGCGATGAGCTCGTTGCAGGGGCAGTCGAGGAGACGACGCGCGCGCTGCCCGATGCGGAGACGACGACCTCCTTCCAGCCCAGCCGGCCCGCGTACGTTTCGTCTCTCACGGTGATCCGCGAGCTCTCGACGAGTCGCGGTCCCTCGAGGACGAGCTCGTACCGGGTCGTCTCGAGGCCGCCTGCGCCGTTCGGCGACTGGACCCGCTGCCGAATGGGCCGCAGCGGAGACTGCCGACCGTCCACCGTCAGCACGAGCTTCCGGGTCAGGGCGGACGCTTGAATGGGGCCCCGCTGGAGCGTCGGGATCTCCGCCATGTCGAGGACGTAGTGGACGTACACCCGGTCACCCGACACGACGACCGTGCTCGAGTGGTTGATCGTGAAGTTCCCGAGCGGGTGAGCGAGCGCCACCGCGGGCAGTGCCATGGCGGCCAGGGCCACGAGCGAGACGACGAGCCTCCTCATCTGGCGTACCTCGCGGCGACCGGAGACCAGAGCGGCGAGAAGCCTGCGTTGAGGTCGAACGCGCGCCGCAGCCACCGCGTGGCCGCGATGTCGTTGCCGAGGCAGCGCTCGATCATCCCGCGGTGGAAGAGCTTCAGCGCGTCCTCGCGTGCCCAGGCGAAGCGCGAGCTTCGAATAGCGCTTCGCCTCCGCACAACGGCCGTTGCGGGCGAGGCCCCAGGCGACGACGTCGGCGGCGTCGACCGACGGCCTAGAGCGGAAGTCTGCAAGCGCCTGCTCCGTCGCCGCCCGCAGCCCGCGACCGTGGTCGATGCGGAAGAGCGCCAGCTCGAGGTCCGTGCGGACGCCGTTAGCGCGCTCGGACCGATCGATGGCCGTCACGACGTCGTACTGGCGGGCGGCCGGCCTTGGCCGGCCTGCTCGCTGCAGGAGGTCGCCGAGCGTGGCGACGTACTGGGGCAGGGGCACGGCCGCGGCCGCCCGTCTTTCGAGGGCGATTGCCCGGGGCAGCCGCTTCCGCGCGGCCTCGATCAAGGCGAGGCCGTCGAAAGCGGCTGCATATCCCGGGACATGGGCGAGCGCGAGCTGGTACTGCTGCTCGGCGCGCTTGTGGTCGCCTCCCAAGAAGAAAAGCTTTCCGAGGTGGACGTGCGGTCCAGGCCGCCGCTTCCGAGCCGGGCACGGCGGTATCGGCGGCGAGCCGCATGGCGGCGATCGCGCCAGCGCGGTCACCCCGCAGCTCGCGCGCGTACGAGACGCGGGCGTAGGCGGCGAGGCCCGGCTTGAGGCGCGCGAGCTCGTCGAAGGTCGCGAACGCCTCGCCGATAGCGGCCGAGCTCGACGAGCGCGTCGCCGATTGCGCCGAGCGTGCGCGCCTCGGTCGGCGCGAGCGCTCGCGCGCGCGACGTGCGAGGACGAGCGCCTCGTCGAAGCGGTGTCGCGTGAGGGCGAGCGAGGTGAGCCCCGAGAGCGCGATCGCGTTCGCAGTCGTCGAGCTCGAGCGCGCGCTCGAGCACAGTCTGCGCGCGCGGGTAGTAGGACGCGTCTCCGGTCTCTCGTGCGCGCTGCTGGTACGCGAGCCCGAGCAGCGCGTGCGACGCAGCATCGTCAGGGCTCTGGCGGATCTGTTGCTGGAGGCGGAGCGCGAGTGGCCGCGGCGTTCTGAGCCGACGAGAACGCCGGATCGAAGGCGGCGGCGACGCGCTCCGCCGGGATAGCGGAAGCGTCGGCAGACGGCGACTCCCGCAGCACGCCGCCGAAGAGCACGAGGGCCGCTCCGGCGACGATGGTGGTGGTGGCTATGGCGATGGTCTTTTGCATGAGGGGAGGGCGGGGGAGGCGCGAGGCCTCCCCCTGTGAGAGCCCTATGGCTTCTGCTGTCCCTTCGAGTTGGCGAAGCCCTGGGCGGGGTGCGCCTCGTACGGGAACGCCCCGAGATTCGCAACGTCCCCGGAGTTGACGCCGTCGCCGAGCGGCAGCTTCGTGCCCTTGAGGAAGCCGGCCACGGCCTGCTCCGCGATGTCGATCACGTCATCACCGAGCCGGCGCCCGTTCGGCCAGCCCTGGTTGTCGCCGCCGAGCACGCCCAGCCGGCTGACCTTGCCGGCCGGCGTCACCGGAACGGCGAGGTTGATCCGGAGCATGTCCGCGGGCCTCGAGCCCGTGAACGTGACGTTGGGGATGCCCGTCAGCAGCACCGCCACGAGGTCGTCGCGCTTCGTAGCCGGCACGTCGAGCTTGTAGACGGTGTTGATCGTCGCCGCGAGGAGCGGGTCGGTGTAGTACTTCATGTACCGCGCGTCCCGTGCGGGCTCGCCGCGGTTCCACTGGTCCTTGAGCGAGGTCGGGATGACGACCTCGTTGATCAGCGGGTTGCCGAGGCGGGACACCTGCGTCCAGCCACGGACGAGCTTGCCGCCGACCGTCACGTTCTGGCGGTCGGTGGACGCCCAGATGCCGATCGTGTGCCGTCTGTTGTCGAGCTGGCCGATCGGGATCTGCAGCGCGATCGCGTGGACGTTGTAGCCGGCGAAGAAGTCCTTGCCGCCGCCCTTGTCGCCCGTCGTGCCCGCCTTGCGGAAGCCGAGCAGGTCGAAGATCGCGCCGATGTCGCCGAAGAACGCGTCGTCACGCTGGCCGGCGAACACCTTCACGCCGCCCTTCGAGACGATCGACTTCGCGACCGCGGCGTTGTAGTTCTTGACGCCGAGGAAGCCGAGCAGGCGAGGACCGATGTTGTTCGGCGGCGTCGTGCCCTTAGCCCAGACCTTGCCGTTCCTCGTGACGGTGAACGGCTGCGAGGTGTTGCCGAGGAACAGCGGGCCCGTCGGTGTCCGGAAGCGGAACGCGTACGTGGTGTCGGCCCGTCCGTCTCCGGTGCGGTCGATCTTGATGTTGTAGCGGGCGCTGGGCGAGAACGTGTACCAGTTGGGTCCCGCGGCAGGGTCTTCGCCCGGGATCCAGTTGGACACGATCGTCAGGGTGTTCGGCTTGTCGGGGCTGCGGAACGCGTAGAGATCCGTGTTGTCCCCCGACGGATCCTCCGCGATCAGCGGCGCCTCGCGGTGACTGGAGGCCGTCCCCTTGCTCGTGAGGTTGGGCCCGACCAGCACCGCTGCCAGGGCCGCCGCGGTGATTCCCAGGGCGGCCAGTGCGTACTTGCGCATTGCCTTGCTCCTTTCGTCGACGGCCGTCCGGGTCGGGTGTGTGCGGCCGTAGTCGACGGCTATTCGACGAGGTGCCTGGACCGGTTCGGTCCAGGCGGACGGAAATCTCACGATTTCCGTCCGGGGGTGGTCTCCGAGTAGCGGGAGTGAGCCGCGGCCGCCATGTCGGCCGCGGCTGCGATGGACCGTCGATGCTTAGACGAGCGCTTGCAGTGGTATGAGACCGCGTTCGGCGAAGATCGACGCGAGCGTGGGCTCGCCGATCTCTTGGAGGCGATACGTGACGCGGAGTGCCGGGCGGTCGAAATCGATCAGCCGTCGCAGGTCGATCGGCGTCCCGATCAGCACCAGATCGGCGTCGGAGCGAGCGATCGTCTCCCGCAGGTCTTCCGTCTGCTCGTCGCCGTAGCCCATGGCGGGCAGGAGCGCACCTGTGTTCGGGTATTTCACGAATGTCTCGGCGATCGAGCCGACCGCGAACGGCCGCGGGTCCACGATCTCCGAGGCGCCGTACTCCTGCGCCGCGAGGACAGCAGCGCCGAAGGTCATGTCGCCGTGCGTGAGCGTCGGCCCGTCTTCGATGCAGAGCACGCGCCTGCCGTGAATCTCGTCTCCGCCGCCCTCGACCTCGATGGGCGATGCGGCGAGCACCACCTGGGCCGTCGGGTTGTGGGCACGAACGGATGCGAGCACCGCTTCGACAGCGTCCTCGGGGGCGCTGTCCACCTTGTTCACGATGCAGATGTCGGCCATGCGGAGGTTTGTCTCACCGGGATGGAAGCGGAGCTCGTGACCGGGCCGGTGTGGATCGAGCAGCACGAGATGGACATCGGGACGGATGAACGGCGTGTCGTTGTTGCCGCCCTCCCAGACGATCACGTCGGCCTCGTCCTCGGCGAGATCGAGGATCTGCGCATAGTCGACGCCGGCGAAGACGAGGTTGCCGGCAGCGATGTGCGGCTCGAACTCCTCTCGCTCCTCGAGCGTGCAGTCGGCGTCCTCGAGGTCCTCGTAGCGCGCGAACCGCTGCGCGATCTGCTTCGAGAGGTCGCCGTACGGCATCGGGTGACGGAGGACGGCTACGCGATGCCCGCCCGCGCGGAGGATCTCAGTTGCGCGCCGGCTCGTCTGGCTCTTGCCTGCGCCGGTGCGCACGGCGCAGACCGCGACGCATGGCTTCCTCGAGACGAGCTCGGTCTCCCGCGGCGCGACGAGCCGGAAGTCGGCGCCCGCCGCGAGCACCCTAGAAGCGATGTGCATCACGTGCTCGTGCGAGACGTCGGAGTACGAGAACACGACCTCGTTCGCCTCGTGCTCGCGGATGATCGCCTCGAGCTCGGCTTCCGGGCGAATCGGGATGCCGACCGGGTACCTGTGGCCGGCGAGCTCGTACGGGTACACGCGATCCTCGATGTTCGGGATCTGCGTGGCGGTGAAGGCGACCACCTCGTGGTCGTCCGAGTCGCGGAAGAGGACGTTGAAGTTGTGGAAGTCCCGGCCGGCTGCGCCGACGATGACCACTCGCCTCGGTTCCATCGCGCGGGAGCATACGCAGCGAGGGAGGACGGAACGCATGAGACTGCCGCTCGGGCGTCCGGAGACCTTCTACGCACGCAACGGCAACGTCTCGCGGCGTGCCATCGTGGCGCGCGGGTGGCGCGATCGGGGAATTGACCGGACTCGACCCCGGGAACCTCCGGGGCGCGCCGCGCGGGCTCACGGCTTTGCCCTGCCGCTGGCCTGAGCCCGGACCGATTCGATCACGACGATGCGTGCGAACGGGAAGCGGGCCCGACGGTTGGCCTCCGCCACAGCCTCGGCAGAGGGCGCCTCGAACTGGCAGAAGCAGGCCTCGTCGTCGGGGACGAAGGCGGAGCCGAGGTAGCGGACGGGTGTGCCCTCGGCGGTCATCTCCTCGGTAGCCGGGGCGACCCGCTGGATGGCGGCCTGTAGGTCGTCGACGGTGAAGTCGGGCAGATAGCGCTCGACCAGATACGTCGCCACGGCCGGTCGCTATCCGGCCGTTGCCGGCAGCAGCCGGATCGATCCCTGGAAGCGAAGGCTGGCCGTCGCGATCACGATGGCCAACAGGATTGCCGTTCGCATCTTCCACCTCCTCGAAGCGGGGTCGGCCTCGAGCCTATGAGGCAGCAGGTCGCGCGGAAACACGCGAATCCATGAACTTTGACCCGGCGAGCTACCTGGAGCGCACGCTCGCCTCGTCGGCCAGCTCGGCGAAGCGGCGAGCGAGCTCGGTGCGGGAGCGAACACCGAGCTTGCGGTAGACGCGGCGGAGGTGCGAGTCGACTGTGTGCTCGCTCACCATCAACAGAGAAGCCGTCTCGCGATTCGTTCGCCCCTCGGCCACCAACTCCGCCACCCGGCGCTCCGCTGGGGTGAGGCCGCCGTCCGCCGGCGGGCGCCCCCCGATCCGGGCCAGCTCGGCCTGCGCCTGCGCGGCCCACAAGCGCGCGCCCAGCTCCTGGAAGATCGCCAGCGCAGCCTCCAGAGCTTCCCGAGCTGCCCGCTTCTGCCTGGCGCGCCGTTCGACCTGGCCGAGCGCGAGCAGCGTCCGCCCACGGTCGAACGGCCGGTGCATGCCAGCGTGACCGGCGAGGGCACGTCGGATCGTCGCGCGCGCGAGGTCGAGCTCGCCGGAGGCGGCTGCGAGCAAGCCGCGGCAGCGGGTCGCCTCCGCGGCGGCCCAGGGGCTCTCGAAGGGGCGCGAGCGCTCCTCGTAGTGCAGAAGGCATGTATGTGCCTCGTCGGGCCGGCCGACGCCGATCAGGGCCTCGATCGCGTCGGCCCAAGTCGAGTAGACCACGGTCAAGGCGTTCATGCCAAGGGATGTGTAGCGAGCGGTCACCTCTGCCAGTCGCTCCGCAGCCGCGTCGAGATCACCCACCGACAGGTCGAGGAAGCCGAGCACGCTCAGGTTCCTCAGCCGCATGCCTTCGTCCCCGGCGGCCTCGGCGATCGCGGCGCCCTGCTCGGATGCGCTGCGGCTCTCGTCGACGCGACCGAGGTGTCCGTCGACGAAAGCCCTGCAGAAGAGCGCGATCGAGCCCTGGAGCTCGAGGCCCCGCCGTTCGTAGAGCTCGCAGCACTCGGCGGCGATCTCGTCCGCTCGCGCCCACCTTCCTGCCCGCAACTCCAGCGGGGTCAGACGGTGGAGCACGTTCGTCATGACGATCTCGTCGCCCTCGGCCGCAGCTGTCGCGAGCTCCCTATTGAGCAGCTCCCGTGCTTCATCGAGACGGTCGCGCGTCACGAGCCAGTAGGCGTGCACCGCGCCGGGACTCTCGAAGGTTGGCAGTAACCCGACGGCGTCCTCGAGCGCCAGTGTGCGTTCCAGCAAACCGTCGGTCAGCTCCCCCGTCGTGATCTCGAGCCACGCGGTTCGGGCCAGCGCCGGAGCCAGCAGGTCGGTATCGCCAACGCGCTCGGCAAGCTCGAGCGCACGCCGCGCGTGCAGTAGAGCCGGCCGCGGGCCGCCCTCGTTGTCGCAGATGAGGCTGAGGTAGCGATGGATGCGCGACCTGAGCGCGTCGTCCTCTTCCGCCTCGGACAGGCCTTTGTTGCAGAAGGCGATCGCGGTCGCGACGTCGTCGTCCCGCGTCCTCGCGAGCAGCAGCAGAAGCTCGGCGCGCTCTGAGCCGCGGGGGGTTTCGTCAACGAGGCGCTCGAGCAGCGGGCGCGCCCCTGCGAGATCGCCTGCCTGGTGATGGGCGTAAGCCGCCGCGTGCCTGTAGGCCCGCTGATCATCGCCACGGTCAGCAGGGGTGAAGTCCGCTGCCGTGTCCCAGAGCTGCGCGGCAGCCTGCGGCGCCCCGCGGCCTGACGCATGGCGCGCTGCCTCATGGAGCGCGTTAGCAACGCGCAGGTCGGGACCTTCCGCGGCCAAGGCAAGGTGACGGGCGCGCGCCTCCGGGTCGCCGACAACGTCCGCGAGCCTGGCGTGCGTCCGCCGCAACCGCCGAGCCGAGACGCCGGCTACGCAAACCGACGCGAGCAACGGATGGGTGAAGCGCACCCGGTCTGCGTCCACCTCGATCACGCCGGCCCGCAGCGCTCGCTCCAGGTCGGCGGCCACCTGATCGGGGCTGCCGGTCGTCGCCTCGAGCAAGCCAACGCTCGGCTGCGCCAGCGCGGCGGCCGTGACGAGGAGAGAGCGCGTCCGTTCGGGAAGCCGGGCGAGGCGCTCGCGCAGCAGCGCGCGGACATCACCTGGAACCGGGAGCGGCTGATCGTCCAGGGGCTCGATCCCGCGGCGACGAAGCTCGCGGCCGATCTCGAGTGCGAAGAACGGGTTCCCGGCGGAGGCCTCGTGCAGGCGCAGCAGCGTCGCCCGCTGGACCGTCAGGCCGAGCCTCGTCCGCAGCAGCTCGTGCAGCCCGCCCAGGCTAAGCGGCTGAAGCGGCAGCCTTCGGAGCCGCTCGACGCCCAGTGCGCGGTCGAGCTCGAACGGGACACCCGCGCCCGGCTGGGTGCGCACGGCCCCGAGCAGCCGCACGGGCGCATCCAGGCGACGCAACGCGAACGTGATCAGCTCGCCCGAAGGCGCATCCAGCCACTGCAGATCGTCGACCGCGACCAGCACCCGCTCTTTGCCGGCAACCGCTCGCAGCACCTCGACCAGCGCAACCCCGATCGCGCGCGGGTCGGGCGGCTCCTCGGTCTCGGCCAGCAGCAGCGCCGCCTCCAGGGCGCGCCGCTGTGGCTCGGGCAGGCGTGGCAGCACTTCGCCGGCGACGTCGCCCAAGAGGTCACCCAGCCCGGCGAAGGAAATCCGAACCTCCGTCCCAACCGGGCGGGCCGCCAGCACTCGGAAGCCCTGCGCAGCCGCCCGCTCCACGCCCTCGCGCCAGAGATGTGTCTTGCCGATCCCCGCCTCACCCTCGACCAGCAGCGCGGCCGGGCCCTCAACCTCCCCCTCGAGGAAGTCCTCGATTGCCGCAAGCTCCTGCCGACGACCGACGAGCTGGTCCCCCACGGCCCTCCTTCGCGCTCACAGCCACTCTAACTCCCTGCACCGCGCCCACCAAGCGGTGTCCCGCGGGCAGCGGCTGCGCTTGGCGTTCTTCGCGCACACACGTCCGCCAGGGACGAGCGCTCGTCGCATCGCGAGGCCGGGGCGACCGCGGTGGTGATCCACGGTCGCCCCGGAAAGCCGGTCGGAACAGATCCGGTGCCGAGCAGTCTGCGTTGAGCCAGATGTCAGGCTCAGAACGAGACGGACCCGCTGAAGTGCACGACCGGCCCGTTGCCCCCGATCGTCCCTTGGCTCGTTCCGCTCCCAGTGATCCCGCTGAACTCCCCGGTACCACCTGTGATCTCCCAGGTGCTGGTGATCTTGAACGAGAAGCCGGACTGGCTGGCGGAGTTCCGGCAGACGGTGCCGGCGTCAGCGATCGTGATCGATCCGGTCGCGCCGACGAGCGTGTGCTCCCCCGTGATGGGGTTACACGGGGTGACGGTGAAGTCCTGGACGATGTGATTCGTCAAGGTGAATGGCCCCATGATGTTGGCGGCGCCCGATCCTTCGAACTCGAGATCGCATACCCCAGCCACGCACGACTGCGAGACCAGGCTGGTCCTGCTGACCTGAGCATGGAAAGACACGGTTTCGTCGGCCAGGCTCGGTGCGGCCCCGGCGAGTGCGAGCATCGCTGCACCGAGTGCGAGAGCGGTGATTCGTCTCATCCCGTTCCCCTCCTCCTCGTGGTTGACGGTTCCCGCTTGAGCTGGGAGCTTTCGCATCGTGACCTCCTTGCGAGTACGAGACCTGCGTTCGAGCCTAGTTGGCGGCAGCCCGCGCGGAAACACGCGAATACGTGAACTTTGACCCGGCCGGCCACCGGAAGCGCACACTCGCGTCGCCTGCCAACCCGATCCTGCTCCAACTCGATGATCTCCGCCGCCGCCGCCGCATCCGGCTCGACGAGGACAGTGTCCCGGCCTCGCCCTCGAGCAGCAGCACCGTCGGATGTCCGGGTGTGCCGGGAGAGTGGCGGCTGTTCGCAGTCGGTAGAGTCGCCACGTGAGCGCGTTTCCGGCGTCAGTCAACGAGCAGATCGGGCACGAGTTCGCGGCATCCCAGCAGTACGTCGCAATCGCCGTCTACTACGACTCCGAGACGCTGCCTCAGCTCGCCGCGCACTTCTACCGGCAGGCCGTCGAGGAGCGGAACCACGCGATGATGCTCGTTCAGTACCTGCTCGACGCGGATGAGGACGTCGTCGTGCCGGGCGTCGAGGCGCCACAGACGTCGTTCCCTGACGCCGTCGCTCCGGTGCAGCTGGCGCTCGATCAGGAGAAGAAGGTCACGGAGCAGATCGCCGCGCTTGTCGCCCTCGCGCGCGAGGAGGGCCAGCTCGTGGGCGAGCAGTTCCTGCATTGGTTCCTCCAGGAGCAGCGCGAGGAGGTGGCGAGCATGTCCGACCTACTGGCTGTCGTCGAGCGCGGCAAGGACAACCTTCTGCTCGTGGAGGAGTACCTCTCGCGCCAGAGTGGCGAAGAGAACCCGCTCGAGACCGGCGCCCCGCCCGCCGCCGGCGGCGCGCTCTAGTCGGCCGCCGGGGCCGTCCCTCCGCTGACGAGCTTGTACGCAAGGGCACCGATGAGCGCGCCCGCGGCCGGCGCGACGATGTAGAGCCAGAGCGCGTTCAGCTCACCGGAGACGAGCGCCGGGCCGAGCGAACGCGCTGGGTTCAGCGACGCCCCCGAGATCGGCCCCCCGAACATCGCGCAGAGTCCGATCGTGCCGCCGACGGCGATTGCCGCCGCTTCGCCCACCGCGCGCGTATCCGTGGCGACGGCCATGATCACGAACATCAGGAGCGCAGTCATCACCATCTCCCAGGCGAACGACTGCGCGAGCGATCCGGACGGCTGCGTGGTGCCGACGTTCGCCACATTCCCGAGTGACACGCGAAGGAAGACGGCGGCCATGATCGCGCCGACGCATTGAGCCACCCAATAGGCGGCGGCCCTCGACCAGGGTGCGTGCCGAGTTGCGGCGAACGCCAGTGTCACCGCCGGGTTGAAGTGGGCACCGGAGACGTGTCCGACTGCGTAGATCATCACCATGATCACGAGCCCGAAGCTGATCGCGATGCCCACTTGGCCGAGTTCGCCGGTCTTCGCGTCGACCATGATCGCTCCGCAGCCGGCGAAGACGAGCGCGAACGTGCCGATCGCCTCGGCTGCAACCGCGCGTGGCGTGCCGCTCACGCAGCAGGCTTGGTGGCCTGGACGATGGCGGCGTGCATGCGGTCGGCCACCTCGTGCGTGAACGTCACGCTCACGTCACTGAAGCCGGCGGCCGCGAGCCCCGCCTCGTACTCACCACGCGAGAGCGCGCCCGCGATGCAGCCGACGTAGCTCCCGCGGTCGGCGCGCTCCTGCGCAGTCAGGGAGTCCTCGGCGACGACGTCCGAGATGCCGATGCGGCCGCCCGGCCTGAGCACGCGCGCCATCTCCGCGAGCACCGCAGGCTTGTCGGTCGAGAGGTTGACGACGCAGTTGGAGATGACGACGTCGACGCTCTCCGACGGCAGCGGCACGTTCTCGATCTCGCCCTTCAGGATGATCGCATTCCCAACGCCTGCCTCCTGGGCATTGCGCCTGGCGAGCGCGAGCATCTCGTCGGTCATGTCGAGCCCGTAGGCGATGCCGCTCGGCCCGATCCGCTTCGCCGAGAGGATGACGTCGATGCCGCCTCCGGACCCGAGGTCGAGCACGACCTCGCCCTCTCGGAGCTCCGCGACCGCTGTCGGATTCCCGCAGCCGAGGCTTGCGTGAGCGGCACCCTCGGGCACCTCGCGGCGGTCATCGTCGGAATACAGGAGCTGCCCGAAGCGCTCGTGCGCGCCCTCTGAGCACAGCTCGTCGCAGCAGCCACACCCGCCTTGGGTATCGGGTTGCCTCGGATCGCATCCGCACGCATACCCGCTGGTCGCCGCGTCCGCGGCCAGCGCGTACCGGAGCCGCACTTGTTCCCGGAGAGTGTCAGTGCTCATGGGTCAACCTTGCCACAACACATAGACGTCTGTCAATATGTGCGAAGTGCTAACGATCGAGAGAATCGCCGCCTGCTGCCCGCCCATCTCGGATGCCGCCCTCTCGGCCGACGATGCGGAAAGTCTCGCCGCCGCCCTCAAGGTGCTCGCCGATCCGACACGGCTCCGGCTGATCAGCCTCATCCAAGCCGGACAAGATGGAGAGGCGTGTGTCTGCCACCTCACTGAGCCCGTCGGCCTTTCGCAGCCGACGATCAGCCATCACCTCAAAGTTCTCGTCGAGGCAGGTCTCGTCGAACGCGAGCAACGGGGCAGGTGGGCGTACTTTCGCGTCCTTCCGGAGCCGCTCGCGGCGCTCCGCGCGCTGCTCGTCTAGCTACCGCGTCGGCGTCGAGAAGTCAGTTCCACCCGCCGAAAGTCCAACGCGTAAGCGAACTGGACTTTTGGCGGCTAGAGCATCTCGCGAGCGCGCTCGGTGACCGCGGCCATCTCGATGCCGGCACCGGTGACGTCGGCGAGCATCTCGTCGGCCGTCGGCTCCTGGCCTTGCGACCAGAGCTCCCTGAGCAGCGAGCCGGCCTTCGGCGTCGAGAACCAGTCATAGCCGAACTTCGAGCAGAGGTGGAAGCGCATCTGCGCCTCGAACGCCCACGAGCGCAGGTACTCCGTGCAGTAGAAGCCCGGGTCGACGTCGAAGAGCCAATCGTTCGGACTGGGCTCGACCTTGAGCGCGCTGCCGAGGATCTCGATGTACCGCGAGCGCATCGACTCGACGTCGTCGGTGAGGTAGAGCTCGAGCTCGTAGAGGAGCTTCGCCGAGTAGCGCCGCAGGAACCAGAGCTCCTGCGCGGCGCTCTCGCCACCGAACGCCTTCGGGTCGGGGAACGACAGCCGCCGACCGAGCCATGTCGGATCGCTGACGAGGTGGTCGAAGAGCGACGCCCAGCCCTCGGTGACGGCGTTGTCGCCGAGGCGCCGTGCCTCCATCGACAGGTCCGCCGACGTGAGCGCGAAGTGCTCCGTGTGGCCCGCCTCGTGGAAGAGCGCACGCCAGTCGTCCACGCCGCCGATCGGCTGGATCACGAGCACGACGCGGTCGGGCACCTCGATGGGCGCGCAGAACGCGCGCGGCGACTTCTTCTCGCGCGCCTCGACGTCGAGCTCGACGTTCGGCTGCGAGCGGATGTCGACGCCGAGGTCGGAGAGCGTCGACTCGAGCGCCGGCAGCATCGCATCGGCAGCGAACTGCTCGTCCCACTCGGCCGCCCGGAAGAGCCGTGGGATATCCCAGCGCTCAGCTTCGTCCAGCGAGATCCCGAGACGTTCTCGCAGCAGCGGCTCGATCGTCTCCTCGAAGAGGCTCTCCGTGTCGGCGAGGACGGCGCGGCATTGGTCCGCGAGCTCGTCGAGCTTGAACCCGAAGCGGCGGTGCAGCTCGACTGCGTCGGGCGCGCCGAGATCCTTGACCGCCTGCAACGTGACGGCCGCCGACTCGCGGTAGACCGGGTTCATGTGCTCCTCAGTCAGCTCGTTCCGCGCCTGCTCGAGCGCGCGGCGCTTGTCGCGGTCCGGCTCGTTCGCCATCGCCGGCCGCAGCATGCGGAAGCCGATCTTCTCGCCGTTGACGTCGGCCTCGACGGACGCTTCGAGAGCGGCGATCCGCTCGGCATGGCTCTTCGTGAGGTTGGCGAGGTACTCGGAGCATGCGAAGTGCCAGAGCTCGCGGACGGTCCGGTCGCCGTCGACGGAGGCGCCAAGAGCGGTCGCGTTCTCGAGTGACGTCAGCTCCGGATAACGGTCGTAGATCTCCGCGATGTCGAGTGAGTCCTTGTGACCGGCGTAGTGCAGGTACCACTCGTTCAGCAGCTCCGCGAGGAAGCGGTCGGCCCGGTCGCGGATAGTCGTGAGGTCGGCGGTGGTGAGCGGCTCGGTCGGCATTGGGCGTAGGATAACGACGTGAGGGAGATCGCCATCCGCACCGCACGGCGGACGCAGCTGGTGGAGATCACGGAGGACGTCCAGAGCGCCGTCGAGGGCGTGAACGGCGCATCGGCCGTGCTCGTCTACGTGCCGCACACGACCGCCGGGGTGACCGTGAACGAGCGAGCCGACCCCATGGTCGCCCGCGACTTCGAGACAGCCTTGGAGAAGATCGTCGACGACGGCTGGACGTGGAAGCACATCGAGCTGGGCGAGGAGAACGCGCCTTCGCACATCCGTGCGTCGCTCATGAGCCCGCAGGTGCTCGTGCCGCTCGATGACGGACAGCTCGCGCTCGGCACGTGGCAGGGCGTCTTCTTCTGCGAGTTCGACGGGCCGCGCGACCGCAAGGTCTACGTGACGCCGCTCCAGTAGTGCCCTCGGCCCCCGTCGCCTTCGGTGACGAGGTCGACCTGAAGATCGACGCGCTCGCGTACGGCGGCAACGGCGTGGGGCGGCTCGACGGTTTCGTGGTCTTCGTCCGGCGTGGTCTGCCCGGGGACGTCGTGCGCGCCCGCGTGACGAAGGTGCGGAGGAGCCACGCGGAGGCGACCGCGGTCACCGTGCTGGAGCCCGGCGCCAACCGCGTGGAGGCGCCGTGCGACCACTACCCGGCCTGCGGCGGCTGCCGCTTCCAGGACCTCGCGTACGAGGTCCAGGTCGCCGAAAAGGCCGCCCAGGTGCGCGATGCCCTCGTGCGGCTCGGCGGCGTGCCGGATCCTCCGCTCGAGCCGGTGCTGCCGGCGGAGTCGCAGTTCCACTACCGCAACAAGCTCGAGTACTCCTTCGCTCCAGGTCAGGATGGCCCGGTGCTCGGCTTTCATCGGGCCGGTCGCTGGGACGAGGTGCTCGACATCCGCGAGTGCTGGCTGACGACCGACCTGGGCAACGGCCTGCGCGACGCGACCCGTTCCTGGGCTCGCGAGGAGGGTCTCGAAGCATACGACCAGAGAACCCAGCGGGGTTTCCTCCGCCACCTCGTCGTGCGGGAGGGGCGGAACACGGGGCAGGCGCTCGCCGTCCTCGTCACCGCCCCCGGCGATCTGCCGGAGGAAACCTTCGTCCGCACGATGACGCGCTTTCCCCAGGTGAAGTCCGTCTACTGGGGCGTGAACGATCGGCCCGCCGAAGTCACTTCCGTGCCGTCGCGGCTGCTGTGGGGCGAGGAGGCGATCGAGGAGCGGCTCTGCGGCCTCCGCTTCCGGGTGCGGCCGAATGCATTCCTCCAGACGAACACTGCGATGGCCGAGCGGCTCTACGAGCTCGCGATCGCGTACGCAGACCTCTCGGGTAGCGAGACCGTCTATGACCTCTACTGCGGTACGGGCACGATCGGCCTCGCCATGGCACGAAGCGCGATGACCGTGTGGGGCATCGACGCGTCCGAGGAGTCCATCGCCTGCGCGATCGAGAACGCAGAGCTGAACGGGATCGGCAACGCCGCCTTCTTCGCGGGGGAGGTCGGCCGATCCCTCGAGGAGCTCCGGGAGCGCTCCGGGCCACCCGACGTCGTGGTCGTGGATCCGCCGAGGGCAGGGCTTTCCGGCAAGGCGCTCCGACAGATCGGTCGTCTCGAGGCACCTCGCCTTGTCTATGTCTCGTGCAACCCGACGACGCTCGCCGGCAATCTCAAGCAGCTCACCTCCGATTGGGGGTACTCGCTCGTGCGAGCGCAGCCGGTCGACATGTTCCCCCATACGCCGCATGTCGAGACCGTCGCCGTGCTTGCACGCGCCTCGGGCGTGCCGTAGGGTCGCGTGAGTCAAAATGAGGAGGGCAGGAATGGCACGGAGGCTCGTTCCGCTGCTCGTCATCGCCAGCTTCGCGTTGCTCGTCTTCGCGTTCGCGGGTTGCGGTGGCGACGACAACGGTGCGTCGGGGGACACCACGACGACGGAGACGACGACGACGGAGACGACGACGACGGAGGACACCACTACCGATACGGAGACCACCGAAACGGAGACCGAAACGACGACGACCGAGGACGAAGACACCGACACGACCGAGACGAGTGCGCTCGGCGACGACTTCGCGACGTCCGAGAACTGCCGGGAGTTCGCCGAGGTCGGCTCGAGGCTCTCCGAGGCGTTCACGGGCGCTGGATCCACTGACCTCGACGAGGCCAGTGACGCCTTCGCCGAGCTCACGGCGTCAGCTCCCGCGGAGATCAAGGACGACTTCCAGGTGATCGCCGACGCCTACAACAAGCTCGCGGACGCACTCCAGGGCGTCGACCTGTCATCGACGAACCCGGATCCCCAGGCGCTGGCGAAGCTGGCGCAGGCCAGCCAGGAGCTGGACCAGGCGAAGCTCACGCAGGCATCGACGAACATCTCCACTTGGGCGCAGGAGAACTGCTAGGAGCACGCCGTCGCCACCGCCGAGGAACAACGTGACGCGCTCGTGGGTCGCCTCTTCGAGGCGACCCTCGGCGCGATGGACCTGTTCGGTGTCTACGTCGGCGATCGGCTGGCCCTGTACCGCGCACTTGCTGACGCGGGGCCGCTCACCTCGAGCGGTCTCGCCCAAGCCGCCGGCATTCACGAACGCTATGCTCGCGAGTGGCTCGAGCAGCAGGCGGCGACCGGCATCCTCGAGGTCGACGATGCGGAAGCGGACGCGCATCAACGTCGCTTCAGCATCCCCGCCGGCCACGACGAGGTGCTGCTGGAGGAGACGAGCCTCAACTACGCCGCGCCCTTTGGGATGGTGTTTGCCGGAGCCGTACGGCCACTCGACGAGTTGTTGGCGGCATTCCGCAGCGGCGATGGTGTTCCCTACGAGCACTACGGAGCTGATCTCTACGAGGGCCAGGAGGCGTTCACGCGTCCGATGTTCACCCATCTGCTCGGTGTGGAGTGGCTACCAGCTGTGCCTGACGTGCACGAGCGCCTGCTCGCGCAGCCGGGGGCGCGGGTGGCCGACGTCGCGTGCGGCTGCGGGTGGTCGAGCATCGGGATCGCTCGGGCGTATCCGCTCGTCACCGTGGATGGGATCGACCTCGACGCCGCGTCGATCGCGAAGGCGCGCGGGAATCTTGAAGGCACGGAAGTAGCCGGCCGCGTCACGTTCCATGAGCGCGACGCGGCCGATGAGGAGCTCGCGGGCAAGTACGACCTTGTAACGATCTTCGAGGCGCTCCACGACATGTCGTATCCCGTCGACGTGCTGCGTGCGCTCAGGGGCATGCTTGACGACGGCGGCTCGGTCATCGTCGGTGACGAGCTCACCGAGGACAGCTTTCAGGCGCCGGCGGGCGATCTCGAGCGCTTCTACTACGGCTTCAGCATCCTCCACTGCCTGCCGGTCGGCATGGTAGGCGAGAAGCCTGCTGGCACCGGCACGGTGATGCGCACCGACACGGTCCGTCGCTATGCCGAGGAAGCCGGCTTCGGCGATTTCGAGGTGCTGCCGATCGAGAACGACTTCTGGCGCTTTTATCGCCTGACGCCGTAGCCAAGTTACAAGTTGTCACTTGGGTGCTAGTAGGGCGGTAGCTCGGCCCACCAGGCGCCGACGGGCTTGAATGCCGTCCAGAACGCCTTCTTGAGGGCTTCGTCGTCGAGCGATGCGTCGATGTCGGGACAGATGAGCGCGTCGATCGTGGGCGTGAACGACTGAAGCTCGCCCGTCTTCGCGTCCAGCACCTGTGCGAGGGGGAAGGCGAGATCGTTGAGGAACGCGAGCGCGTCCTCGCCCATACAGACCATAAGCTTGGGCTCGACGATGTGCAGCTCGCGGGCAAGCCATTCGCGCGACCGGTCGTCAGGCTCCGCACCCTCGAACTTCAGGCAGTTCGTGCCGTACACGGCCATCGGATCGACGCGCAGCCGCTGGAGCGAGCGGAGCACGGCCTGTCCAGCGCGGCCGTAGTACGCGACGCCTTCCTCGATCTCCGACCCCTGCGGCCCGTACTTCAGGAGCATGATGTCGGCGAGGGGATGCCCCGAGCCGAGCACGGGCACGGCGCTCTCACCGGCGGCGCGGGCGATCTCGTCACCGAGATCGTTGATCTCGCGGATCGCCTTCTGCAGGTACTTCTCGTAGATCTCGTCGGTCGGCACCGCCACGTAGAGCATGGTCCTTCTCGTCTAGCGCACCTTTTCCTTGACTTGGGCCACCCACTTGAGGGACTGGAGGTACGTCAGTGACTTGGGACGCCGGAGGATCTCCGCCGAACGCAGGCTAATGAGGAACTCCTCGGGCGTGCGGAACTCGCGCATGCGCACGGCTCCGGTACCGAGGCCGGGGAGGACGTGCGCATCCGACCCGGCGCCCTGGAGGAGGTTGTACTTCCGCGCGAAGCGAAGCGCCTCGTCGTTGTATGTCTCTTTGAGCAGGCGGGCGTTGTACACCTCGAGCATGTCGATCTCCGCCAGGTGGCGGTGGAGCGTGACAGGGTCGGGGATCGCATGGCGGCGGTCGAAGGGATGGGGGAGGAAGACGAGCCCGCCTTGAGCGCGGACGGCGGCGATCGTGTCCTCGAAGCTCAGCCCGCGCGGGATCTCCTCGCGCAGGAAGAGCCCGATCACCTCGCCCTGGCCCTTCGTCTTCATCTCCTCGCCGGGGATGACGATCAGGCGGCGGTCGCGCGCGAGCTCGACAGCCTCGAGAGCGCCTCCGAAAACGTTGTGGTCGGTGACGGCGATGCCGCCGAGCCCGATTTCCTCGGCTGCGTCGAGCAGCTCCTCCGCAGGGACGCTGCAGTCGTGCGACCACGACGTGTGGGTGTGGAGGTCGCAGACGATCCACTCGCGGTCGGAGAGCGGGTCCTCGTCCACGTGTGTGGCTCGGCGGCGCGCCGCTAGCCCGCGGTAGAGGCGGTCCAGCTCGGCCGCAACGTCGGCGAAGCTCGTGGGACTGGGGCCGGGCGCAGCTCCGGCGGCGGCTGCTTCGAGCGCGAGCCGCTCGCTTCCCTCCGGAGCGGCGACGTACTGGGCCGCGTCGTTCAGGAGCTCGGCGCGCTGGCTCGCGGTCGGGTGGGTGCGGACGTGGACGCGTGAGCGCAGGCGCAAGGGCACGTACGGCTTGCCCGCGAGCGCGCTGCGCCTGACAAGGGTCAGCTCCCAGTCGTCTTCGAGATTGCGGATTGCTTTGCGCGCGGTCACTCGCTCGCCGGGGATGAGCTCGACCACGACCTTGTGCCGCTTCCGCCTCGGGCGGAAGAGCTCGACGTCGACACCGGGAGCGATGACCCGGTAGTCGCCGGGGAAGCGCTGGGCAGCCGCGGCTGCGGTCTCCTCCGACGTCGCAAGCAGCGCGTCGATCCGTCCCAGCATCCGCGCCCGCTGCGCCTTCCCGGGTGGATAGAAGAGCCGATCTGGCGAGAAGAACGTCGCCACGGCGAGTGCGCGCGTGTCGCGGAGGGCCAGGTACGAGAGGCTCGGCAGGCCCGGTTCGAATCCGTGCACGACGTCGAAGCGGCCGAGCGCCAGAGCGAGCGCGAGGTTCGCGCGCATGCCGACAGGCGCGGCCATGGTGCTCCGGCGTGAAACGGGCAGCGCTGGGCCGATCGCGACTGCCTCGCCGAGCTCTCCGCGTTGGAGCGCGCGGCGCCCTTCGCGGAGGTCTGCGGCTCGGTTCGACGGTGCCAGCACGGTCACCGTGTGACCGAGCTCGCGCAGCTCCGCGGCCACGCCCGCGACGTGGTCGTTCACGTCGTGCGGCTGCGACCAGGCGAACGGCGTCACGAGGCAGACTCGGAGGCCCATCGGCCTCCGAGTCTAGTTAGCAGCGCCGTTCGCCTCTGACTTCTAGGAGCGCTTGACGGTGATCGTGAACTGCGCCTTCGCCGTGTTGCCGCTTGAATCTGCCGCCGAGCAGGTCACCCTCGTGCGACCCACCTTGAAAGCGCTGCCGGAACGCGGCGTGCACTGGGTGGCAACGGTCCCGTCGACGGCGTCGGTCCCCTTGACGGTGTAGCGGACACGCATGCTCTTGGCCTTCTTGGGCGCCTTGACGCTCTTCGAGACCGCTCCCGCGATCGTCGGTGCGGTGAGATCGAACTCGCGGTCGGGTACGACGATCGTGCCGGCCCAGGTGTCCTGTGACGAGCCGCACTGGCACGCTCCGTCCAGAGAGCCGACCGAGGTGCGGAATGTCAGCGTGCCCGAGGCTCCCGTGTAGGCGCCCGTGCCGCCGGTGACGGTGAAGGTGTACGGCCCTGTCGTGAGCGGAGCCGGCGCAGTGCAGATCGTGCCGGGACGTGAGACCTCGAGCGTGCCCTTCCCGGCGACCGTGATGACCGCGGTGGTGTTCTGGACGACCACACAAGCCGGATCGACGCCGGGAAGGATCTTCGTGTAGGTCGTCGTCACGGCACCGAGGCCGCGAATTGTTCCCTCACCGGTGAAACGGACGCAGTCGGCAGGAGCCGAGACGCCCGCCGGGCAGTACGCCCTGTCGAACTTGTAGTACGAGCTGATCAGGGTATTCAGCTCCAAGGTTCCCGACGCTCGCCCCGCGGATCCCGATGCGGTGCTCGCGATGAGCCCCACCGTGATCGCGATGACGAGCAGTGCGAATGACTGTCTCATTGGTTCTCCCCTCATGCGCTGACGGTCTCGACCCGCGCGATCGCTCCCAGCTGCTCGAGGTGCGACAGCGAGTCCCATGTCATCCACGCCTCGACGATGCGGTCGTCGGAGACGTGGAAGATTGCTGTGCAGCTTGGCTTCCAACTCCCGCCCCGTCGGTGGCACGCCTTGAAAGACTCCTCCGTGTGTCCCGCGGGCGACGAAGTGGGCCGCCACGCGATCGCCTTCGGCGATCAGCTCCATAGTGTCGACTTCCAGGTCGTGAAACGCGTCGCGGAGGTGCATCGTCCGTTGCTAGAGCTCAGGGTTGGAGACGAGGTCGGAGACGGCGGCGTGTTCGCCGCCTCCGAGGGCTTCCTCGAGAGTATCGCTCGATGACTCTTCTCGACGTTCACTGACACATGTCCACCTCCCCGCGGTTAGCAGAAGACGGCGATCGAAAAAGCGGAGTCCGCCGGCGTGTGGCTGCCACCTGCGCCGAACTCCACGAGCGTCGTCCGGACGGCGAAACCGGTTGGGTCGCCGTTCAGAAAAGGTTCAACGGACCTCCACGAAGTGCGTTCCGTTCGGAGCGTCTCCGTGTGCTGTCCCGACGATGGCACACTCGGTCACGTCACGATTCGTTGATGACTTCGTATGTCCATCGAAGGCCGGGTGAACTCGGTAGGTCTCGAGCACACCTTCGCTGTCGAGAAGCACTCCAGCAGCGCTCACGTCTGCCCAGATGCTCGTCACATCGGCACCCGCAGGCCTTTGCGGACCCGACGGTCCTTGATCGCCCGAGTCGCCCTTCGAGACCCTCGGCCCCGGAAGGACACTGTTAGCCCTTCTCTCCCTGCAGACCCAATGCTCCCTGTAGACCCGATGCTCCCTGCAATCCCGATGCTCCCTGCAATCCCTGCAGGCCCTGCAGGCCCATGTCGCCCTTGTCACCTCCGACCCCTTGCAGCCCCTGCACACCCGGACGGTCCCGAGGGACCTGAACCCCTTGAATCCCCTGAGGTCCAGGCTCACCTTCGGGGCCTCTAACATTCCATCTCAGCGGTTACCAGCCCTGAGTACCGGTTGCAGGTCTACCCCTCGTCGACATCGATCAAGCGAAAGACACTGGTATTGTTGTTGACGCAGGCGTAGATGCTCCCGTCCTCTGCCAGGATGCTCGCGGAGGCAACCCCGCTGACGAGGACGGCAGTACCCCGGCCACGACAACTGGCAGCACGCCTATTCGTGACTCTCATTTGATGCCTCCCCATGGTTAAACACTATCGCGAGGTTAGGCGGCTCAGATCGGGGTCGATGAAACTTCGATGAGACTTCGATGAAAGGCCGCTCAGCGCAGGTCGGCGCGCCAATCGGCGCGCAGGCGATACCCGCTCCCGCGGACCGTCTCCACGACCGATGCAGCGGCACCGAGCTTGCCCCGAAGCGAGCGAACGACCGCGTCGACGACGTTGCTGCCGCCCGTGTAGTCGGTGCCCCACACCTCCCAGAGCAGCTCCTCTCGCGACACAGCCTTGCCCTCGCACTGGCGGAGGTGGCTGAAGAGGCCGAACTCGAGCGGCGTCAGCGCGACGCGCTCACCACGCACGACGAGCTCGCGAGCGGTGTCGTCGTCGCTCGTGTCGTCGCCGATGCCGAGCTCGGCGCCGACGAGGCCGGCGAGCCATCCGTCCACCGATCCCGGCCCGAAGTCGAGCATGACGCTCGTGTACACGACGCTGTCTACCTCGATCCCTTGTTCGGCGATGGGACGGAAGCCGAGCTTCTCGACGACGGGCCAGTACGTCGGCACGTCGTTGACGACGACGTAGATGCGCCGGAGCGCGGGGCGGAGCGCCATGTACGTGCGCTTGACGTCGAGCCAGCTGGCTGCCTGGACGGCGCACGGCTGCTCGCCCTTCGCAGCGTCGAGCCAGCGGCGAAGGCCGAGAACGCGCTGGCCCTTCGGCACAGGGTTGTCGCGCAGGTGACCGGACCACTGCTCCACGACTGGATCGCGCGGGTTCATGGCCCTGAGAAAGTGCTCGTCCTCCAGCAGGTTGAAGAAGCCGGCGACGACGGAGTCGCGGTCGCGGACGACCGAGAACGTCTCGGGCGCCTCGTCCCACCACGCGGTGAGCATCCCCGCGGCGGAGGCGGGCTCGTGCCGTTCGGCGATCGCCTTGACCGACGCTGCATCGTCGGCTCTTGCCGGCTCGACGGCAAGCGGTTGGGCATCACTCGGAAAGAACGCCTCGCGCACGACCGGGTTCTCGATCAGGTAGAGCATGTCGGCCGTGTAGCGCCACAGCTCGCTCGGCGCGGCGTCGCGGACCTCGTCGCGCAGCTCGCGCCACGCCGCACGCCGGTAGGAGCGATGGTGGACCGGGTTCGCGCCTCGCAAGAACCCGCCGATCGCCCCGCGGACGGCGTCGTGCACGACGAGGCCGTCACGACCCGCCTCCACGAATGGCAGCTGCAGCAGGCGCTCGAGGGCGTCGGCAGCGTCGTCTTCGTCGAGCATGGCGTCGAGAAGCGGCTCAGTCGTGCGTCTCACTACTGAGGATGCTTCCAGGGCTTTTCGCGCCAGAGGGTCGTCGACATCCTCGAGATAGAGCCGCGCCAGCGTGTCGATCACGGGCCCGGTCGCCGCATCTTCGAGCTCCCGCTGAGGCTGTTCGAGGATTCCCGCGCCCGCGAGTGTCAGAGCGAGAGGATGGCCGTGGGCGATCCGGTTGATCCGCTGCGCCTCACTTGCCCCGACGTCGAACGCCTGGAGCAGCAGCGCGGCGTCCTCTGCGGTCATCGGTCCCAGCGGGACGACCGGAAGCCGCCGATCGAGAACCACGCCGCGACGGGTTGCTCGCGACCTGACAGGAGCACGCACGCGCCGCGCGGCAGGGCAGGAACGAACACCTGGCGCAGCCACGTGTCCATGAGCCGGAACACCTCGTAGTGGTCGAGTGCGATGACTGTGGGTGTCGTGTTCAGCCTTTCGACGAACGTCTCCAGGCTGTCCGTGCCGAGCGCTGCGAAGAGGCCGCGCTCCGTTGGCTCGACCGTTCGGCAGTCGAGCTGCACGACGGCATGCTCCGCCAGCTGCTCGAGCAGGTGTCGGACAAGGGACGACTTCCCGATGCCTGGGATGCCGTGCACGTAGACGACCGCATGCTCACCCTCACGGATGAGCTGTTCTAGCTGCATGAGCTCGTCGGCCCGGCCGACGAACGTATGTGCCTGCGTCGGCCAGCCGACTGTAGTCATCGCGGCGCGACATTTTGCACAAACGCTCCGTTCGCTGCGGGGAACCGCTATGCCCGCCCGACGGCGCGAGTGCAGTCAGCGGGCGCCGGCGGCGCTCAGGATCTCGACCATCTCGGTGAAACGCCGATCCCGTGCGTGGGTAAGCGGTGTGACGCCACTCCCGTCCGCGAGATTGACGTCGGCGCCGGCATCGACGAGCAGCCTGACGACCTCTGTGTGGCGAGGGCCGTCGTCGCCGAGGATGATCGCCTCGAGCAGCGCCGTCCAGCCGAGGTTGTTGACGTGGTCACGTCGATCTCGGTCTCGAGCAGCTCGCGGACGATTTCGACGTGACCTCGATCGGCGGCGCGGATCAACCCGGTGCCGTTGAAGCTGTCGAGGCTGGTGACATCTGCGCCGTGCTCGAGCGTGAGCTCGAGGAGCTCCAGGTAGCCCTCGGATGTGGAGATGAGGTAGGCGCTCTGCACGGAGTCGTCCTTCGCGTTGACGTCCGCGCCTTCCTCGATGAGCCGCCGTGCCTCCGAGAGGTCGTTCTCCCAGGCGGCGGCGATGAGCTTCCCGTCCAGGGAGGCCTTCTCCTCCGGCTCGAGCGCCTGGTCCGACTCGCCGCATGCCGCAAGCAGAAGTAGTGGGAGGGCGATGGCGAGCACCACCCTCCCAGCTAGCCCCGACTTCATGCGCGAGCTTTGACCCTCGGCT
>CAWHNJ010000006.1:0-94640 GCA_963830835.1 uncultured Actinomycetes bacterium
TCCTCGATGGCCGCCGCGGTATCCGGAAGCTTGAAGAGCCGGTCCGCACGAGCATCGACGTACGTGCGGGCCAACGGCCTGAGCTGAGTAGAACGACGGATCGCCGGGCGTCGCGTGCTCCTCGAACGAGAACGAGAGGGGCACGTCGTTCGCCGACTCGCGATGAAGCTGCGCAAACGCGCCGAGACAGAACCGGCGCACGGCGGCATAGAGGTTCGGCGAGCGCACTCCCACGTGGTTGCTTACGCCCCGCCGGGCTCCTTTCCTTGTTGGCACGAGTGGCACCAGTAGACGGTGCGGGCGGATTCCCCCTGCTTGCCCGACTGGATGACCGCGGCGCAGCGCCGGCACGGGCGTCCCGTACGCCGATAGACCTCACGCCGAGGCGGGTTACCGTCCCGCGCGTCCGCCATCAACGCCGCCGCCTGACCGACGATCGTGAGCAGGTCATCGTCCACGAGATCGGAGAGCCGTGACCAGGGCGAGACCCGAGCCTGCCAGAGCGACTCGCTGCGCCAGATGTTCCCGATGCCCGCGACGACCCGCTGGTCGAGGAGGGCTTCGCCGATCGTGCTCTGCTGATCGACGCGGCGGAGGTCGACACGATCGCCTCGCGGTCGAGCTCTGGAGCGAGGATGTCGGGGCCGAGCCCTGACACCCGGCGAGCGGATAATTCGAGCACCGCGCCGCCTCTCAGCACCGCCCTGGTGGTCTCGCCGGTCAGCACGAGCCACGGCGTGCCCGGGACGGGTCCGTCTGCAGCCATCGTTCGCCACGCCCGGACATGCCGAGGTGGCTACGGAGCACCCGGCCGCCTTCGAAGCGGAGCAGGAGGTTCTTTCCGTGCGCCTCCACGGCTTCGAGAAGGCGGCCGTCGAGACGCGGGGCGACCTCCGTCGCCCGCGCACGCGGGTGGACGGCCTCGACCGACAGCCGCTGGCCCACGAGGCCTCGTAGCCGCTCCGCGCGCGGTGGACGGCGTCGCCCTCGGGCACGGGTCAGGTTCGCAGCACGGCCCGCCGCGGCCCGGCGACGAACCCGGCCTCGAGGAGGACCGGCATCACTGCCGACTCGGCGACCGGCTCACCGTCGACCGCTCGACCGCGAGCCGTTTGCTGCGACCCCCTCGCCGCGTGTGCGCCACAAGGGCGTCGAGCGCGATGCGAAGCCACTCCTCCTCGGGCTCTCGCAGCGGCAGCAGCGTCTTCCCTCCGCGCTCGACGAAGAGCGCTGCCTCCCCGCCGAGCAGCACGACCGTCCCGCCCGCGACACGCGCGGCCCGGCCCGCGGCCCTCTTCGGCCAGGGAAGCGCAGCGCCGTAGGGCTGAGCCGGGTCGGCAGCAGCGAGGACGAGTGGCTCGAGTGTCTCCCCGTCTCGCGGGCGCAGCTCGCGCAGCCGCTCGACGGCGCCGCCGAGTGCGAACTGCGCCCCACCGAGGCCTTCGACGAAGTAGCCGCGGCGGCAGAGGCCGAGCGTCTCGAGCGCTCGCAGCTCGCCGTACACGGCGCCGTAGCCCCCTGGGATCCCCTCGGCGCGCACGCCGTCGCGCGTGACGATGCCCTGGCGCTCGAGCAGTAGCTCTGCGAGCGCACGTCGGTAAAGGGTCTGATCGGTGTCAGACCCGGACGTGTCTCGAAGAGCGGTCCGGCTGGACCACCGTCCCTGGGTGCCGTCGGCACCGTTGCCCGGCGTCGCGCGAAGCGGCGCGGGCGCCGCTCGGTCTTCGGCGTACCATAGCGGCGCGGCGCGCGCAGCGGTTGCCAGGCGTCGTTCGTCACCTCGCCCGCCCACACGAGATCCCAGAGCGCGGGCAACGCCTGCTCCGCCTCGACGCCCGTGGCGACGCGAGGAGGTCGGACCAGAACTCGGCCGAGCGGGCGAGCGCCGTGCGGATCGCATCGTGGACCGCGCCCTCGGGAGGCGGCGCGCCGGCGATCGGCCCCCAGCACGCCGGCGTCCTCGCGGAAATACACGGCGACGCGATCGAGACCCGCGCCGATCCAGACGATCTCGCCGGTCGCGCAGAGCTGGTCGAGCTGCTCCGGACGGTAGTCCGGGACGCGCCTGGGCGGAAGATCCGACTCCCACAGCGAGACCGGCAGTGCAAGCGCCTGCAACGGCACGAGCGCTTCCCGCAGGCTCGAACGCCGATCGATGCCGTGCCACGAGGCGAGGAACTTCGCGAACGCGGCCTGCTCCGCCGGTTCCACCTCCTTGCGCAGCGCCGCCAGCGATGCTCGCCGCAGCCGGCGCAGCACGTCCGGATCGCACCACTCGCGTTCGGTGCCTCCCGGCCGCAGCTCGCCGCGGACAAGCAGCTCCTCCCCTTCCAGCTGCGCGGAGGACATGCTCGACGTCGCGCCCGAAGCGCGCAGTCGCCTCGACCGTCGTGAAAGGCCCTCGCCCGCGTGCCCACCTGTGGACAAGCTGGCGCAAGCCGTCTCGGGGTCCGTCGCCTCGAGGAAGGCGTCGGGGAGCCCCGACGGTGGCATGACGCCGAGTGCGTCGCGATAGCGGCCCGCATCCTCGGCCGCGATCAGGCGCTCTTCGCCCGCGACCTGGACACGAACGCGCGCCGCGCTGCCAGGAGCGGCCCGGCCAGCATCGCATCATATTCATCAGATCGCAAATCTCCCCTACGCAAAAGCACATAGTGCAAATCATCTGCGTTACGCGGCTCTCCTCGCAACTGGCGTTCGACGTCCACCACGGCGTCGGCGTCCAGCAGGTCGCGCAGCTCCTCCTGGCCCAGCAGCTCCCGCAGGAGGTCGCGGTCGAGAGACAGCGCCTGCGCGCGCCGCTCGGCCGGAGGCGTGTCGTCCTCGTACATGTACGTCGCGACGTAGTCGAAGAGCAGCGACGACGAGAACGGCGACGCCGATGCGGTCTCTACATCAACGACATCCACCTCGCGCGACGCAATGGCCGCCAGCAGATCGACGCAACGCCTGGAGATCGAAGACGTCCTGCAGGCACTCACGGTAGGTCTCGAGGACGATCGGGAAGGCGGGGAAGCGACGCGCGACCTGGAGCAAGGACTGCGCCTTCAGGCGTTGCTGCCAGAGGGGCGTCCGCTCACCCGGCCGCCTCCGCGGATGAGCAGCGCCCGCGCGGCGTTCTCGCGGAAGCGAGAGCCGAAGAGCGCGCTCTCCCCAACCGCCGCCAGCACGAGCTCCTCGACGCCCGCTGGATCGAGCAACAGCTCGTCGACCGCGGGCACCACGTCGGCATCCGGCAGGTGCACCGCGATGCCGTCGTCCGACCAGATCGACTGCGCGTCGAGCCCGAGCGACTCGTGCAGCCGCGCGGAGAGCGCGAGCGCCCAGGGAGCGTGCACGCGGCCGCCGAACGGCGTCAGCGCGCAGACGCGCCAGTCGCCGATCTCGTCGCGGAAGCGCTCGATGACCACGGTGCGATCCGAGGGCACGGCACCCGTTGCCGCCTCCTGCTCGCGGAGGAACGTGAGGAGGTTCCGGGCCGCCAGCGGGTCGAGGTGGTAGTCCGTCCCCAGCCGCCCAAGGGCTTCCTGATCGGACAGCGCCACGAGCTCGCGCGTCGCCCTGCCGATCGCCTGGCCGAGCTCGAAGGGCCGCCCCACGCCCTCGCCTTTCCAGAACGGCACCGCGCCGGGCACGCCGGGCGCCGGAGACACGAGCACGCGGTCGCGCGTGATCTCCTCGATCCGCCAGCTCGACGCGCCGAGCAGGAACGTCTGCCCCGCCCGCGCCTCGTACACCATCTCCTCGTCGAGCTCGCCGACCTTGCTGCCCGAGTCGGCGAGCTGAACCGTGAAGAGCCCGCGGTCGGGAATCGTGCCGGCGTTCGTTACCGCCAGCCGGCGGGCGCCTGCCAGGCCGCGGATCGTCCCGCCCGTGCGATCCCACGTGATGCGGGGTCGCAGCTCGGCGAACTCGTCGGACGGATAGCGGCCGGCAAGCATGTCGAGCACGTTCTCGAGCTGGACGCGCGAGAGGTCGGAGAACGGATAGGCGCCGCGGACGAGCTCGTGGAGATCGTCCACCGCCACCTCCTCCTCCGCGCAGATCGCGACGACGTGCTGCGCGAGGACGTCGAGCGGGTTGCGCGGGATGACGGTCTCCTCGATCGCGCCGTCCCGCATGCGGCGGGAGACGACCGCTGACTCGAGGAGATCCGCCGCGGAACTTCGGGAAGATCCGTCCCTTCGAGACGGCGCCCAGCTCGTGCCCTGCCCGGCCGACGCGCTGCAAGCCGCGCGCGACGGACTTCGGCGACTCCACCTGGATCACGAGGTCGACGGCGCCCATGTCGATGCCCAGCTCGAGCGACGACGTGGCCACGAGGCAGGGAATCTCGCCCTTCTTCAGCAGCTCCTCCACCTCGAGGCGCTGCTCGCGGGCGAGCGAGCCATGATGGGCACGCGCGAGCTCGCGCTCGGCCAGCTCGTTCAGGCGCAGCGCCAGCCGTTCCGCGAGACGCCGGTTGTTGACGAAGACGATCGTCGAGCGATGCTGCTCGACGAGGCGCAGGATCTCCGGATAGATCGACGGCCAGATCGACCGGGCGCCGAGCTCCGTGCCCGCATCCATCTCCTGCCCGTCGGCGGGCGCCGGGTAGGACAGCGTGGCGTTGGACGGCAGCTCGCGCATGTCCTCCACGGGCACGACGACCTCGAGATCGAGCTCCTTCGCGCGCCCCGCGTCGACGAGCTCGATCGGGCGGCCGCCCGAGACGAAGCGGCCGATCTCCTCCAGAGGCCGCTGCGTCGCCGAGAGGCCGATCCGCTGCACGGGCTTTCGGACGAGCCGGTCGAGACGCTCCACGCTGAGCGCGAGGTGCGCCCCGCGTTTCGTCCCTGCGACCGCGTGCACCTCGTCGAGGATCAGCGTCTCGACGGTGCGGAGCATCTCCCGGGCCTGTGACGTGAGGATGAGGAAAAGCGACTCGGGCGTCGTGATGAGGATGTCCGGAGGCTTGCGCGCCATTTGCTGGCGTTCCTTCTGCGGCGTGTCACCGGTGCGCACTGCCACCCGGAGGTCCGAGCGCAGGCCCGGCCAGCGGACCGCGAAGGTTGCGCTCGACGTCGTAGTTGAGCGCCTTCAGCGGCGACACGTAGAGCAGCCGCAGGCCGTCGCCCGGGCTCGTATCGAGGCGATCGATGCCGTAGAGGAAGGCGGCCAGCGTCTTGCCCGACCCGGTCGGCGCCTGGATGAGGACGTTTCCGCCCTTCGCGATCGCCGGCCAGCCCAGCGTCTGGGCCGGAGTCGGCTCGGCGAAGACACCCTCGAACCAGGCCCTCGTCTTCTCTCCGAACAGCTCGAGGACGCTCACGATCTCAGACTAGCGCCGCACGTTCGATCGAACAAGTGTTTCGTAGTGCGCGCGGCTGTGCGCACCCGCGGGCGCTTGGCGTCTGGCGAAACGACGCAGGCTCTGTAACGATCGAACGTGGTCACCGAAGTCCGAGCGACTCCCCGGCTTCGGCCCGCTTGTGACGAAGACAGGCTCGGTGTTCGCTGCGGTGACGCCCGGCACGGGCAGCACCGTCCAAATCGAGCAGCCCTGGACGGTCAGCTACCACGGGCCGAGGGGATTCAAGTTCTCGGGCTCCTACAACATGACTCACACGGCGCCGGACGGGACGGTCACGCCTTTCAGCTATGTGTTCGCCGCCAATGTCTGCGGAGACGACCCGTACGCCTCGCCTTGAGGCTCGAGATCACCCAGGCCGGTGGCGGCGCAGTGGTGCCCTTCATCGTCGGGTTCACCCTCCGCGAGGATGTCACGGCCAGCTTCACCCTGAGCTCCGGAGCGACGATCTCTCTCCGGCTTCTCCCGCAGCAGCGGCAGGTCCGAGTGTCGTTCACAGCGCTGACAGCGGCTGGAGGAACCTGGAGCCCGAACATCTATAACGCGGACGTCGCGCTCATGGACGATACGAGCTGCCCGGAGAGCTGACGTAGGATCACAGCGTGCCCGACGCGCTGTACTTCACCGGTGACGACGAGGCCGACCGGCTGCTGGCAGAGGAGCCGCTTGCGCTGCTGATCGGCTTCGCGCTCGACCAGCAGGTGTCGGTGCCCGTCGCCTTCTCCGGGCCGCTGAAGATGAAGCAGCGGCTGGGGACGCTCGACGCCGAGACGATCGCCGGGCTCGAGCCGTCGACGCTCGAGGCGGCGTTCCGAGAGAAGCCGGCGATCCACCGCTTTCCTGGCTCGATGGCCGGCCGCGTGCAGGAGCTCTGCCGCGCCGTCGTCTCCGACTACGGTGGCGACGCGGCGCGCGTGTGGACGGAGGCGAAGGACGCGGACGACCTGCGCCGGCGGATCGGCGACCTCCCCGGCTTCGGGAAGATGAAGATCACCGCCCTCGGATCGGTGCTCGCGAAGCGCTTCGACCTCCCGCAGGCGCAGGAGCTGGTCCCGGGCTTCCCCACACTGGGCGACGTGGACTCACCCGAGGCGCTCGAGCGCTTCCAGGCGGCGAAGCGCGCCTACAAGGCGTCGCTTCGAGCTGCTACGGCTGAGCCCACCTCATCGCGGCGGCGCGTGCTCGATGATCGCCTGAACCAGGAAGGAGGTTCGAGGTGCCCTACACATGGTTGGCTTCTCGACGGCGACCAAGCACCCGTCGCGGGAAAGACGACTCTCTCGGCTTTCAAGAAGGACATCCAGAGATCGAGGGCTCTCCGGAGGGAAAGTTGCTCGAGCTCAAATTCGACGACGGCAACCGACGACGCGTGACGCGCTGTCAAGGATCTCGGTGATGAGGCGCACAAGGCTAGAGCCTGAGAGGTCGGAGGCGTCAGCTACATCAGATGCTCGACGCCAAGCAGCGGAAGCCGCGCATCAGACCGGAGCAGCGGCTCAGGCGTAGCCGACGGCGCCCACTCGTCGGACGAAGTCGTCCCCGGCTGGTCGTTGAGCGAATCCGCGCGAATGCCTCGTCAGGCTGGCTGCCGATCGCTGCGTAGCGGTCGGCGGCCTTGGCGGCGTCGCCCGCGGCGAACGCGCACGCGCTTCGGGCCACGGCGTTGGACTGGTAACTCGACGGGCGACCTCCACGAGCTCGTCGCCAGGCCGAGGCCGGCGAGCGCGAACGACGAGGTCGGCAGTCCAGAAGCCCGCCGTCTCGACGGTGCTCTTCCCCCAGGACTCGAGCAGCTCGCGGGTCAGCTCCCGAGCTGCGGCTCGTCGCCGGCCGCGTTGTTCGTCCGTGCCGCGAGCGCGAGCGCCGGGTAGAGCGCCTGCGGGTAGCCGGCCTCTCTGCCGAGCGCGATGTACCGCTGGGCATCTTCGAGCGCGCCGTCGAGATCGCCACGCCCAAGACGGATCCAGCCCCGTACCTGCCGGACTCCGAGCTCGGTGTAGTAGTCCGCAGTACCCTCGACTGCAGAAAGAAGCGCCTCGGCGTCCGCGGCCGCGTCATCCCAGCACCCAGTCCAGTAGCACTCGAACAGTCGCTCGATGGCGAACCAGCGGATACCGGTGGCGTCGCCGCAGCCTCTCGGCGAGCCGCCTTCCCTCGGCGTGCAGGGCGAACGCCGGCTCAGGTGGCCGAGGTGGTCGAGGATCGTGACGAGATTCAAGTAGCCGCATACGCTTTCGACCGAGCCGACGGCTGCCGAGATCTCCGCGCTGCGCTCGATACGGCGACGCCGCCGGCGTCTCCGGGTCACCCGTGCATTGCCGATGTTGTTCAGGGCGTGCGCGCGGATCTCGTCGAGCTCGAGCTGCTCGGCCATCGCGAGCGCTTCCTCCCGAGCCGGATGCCTCGTCGGACATGCCCCAATGCGGCTCGAAACCGCGAGAGGCTGCTGAGCACGAGCGCTTTCTACCGCGACGGCGGATCGTCTTCGAGCAGGGCAGCAGCAGCCTCCAGCCGGGCGAACGCGCCGTCGACGTCGCCTGGCGGAAGCGCAGCTCCGCCAGCATCACATCGGCCGAGGCCGCGCGCCTGAGGTCGCCACCAGCGATCAGAAGCTCGTGAGCCCGCTCGAGATCATCGGCGCCGCCCGCCTCCGCCCGGAAGCGGGCCCTGCCGAGCCTCAGCCGCAGGACCGCCTCGCCGGGATCGGCGGGCGGCATGAGCTCGAGCGCATCTGCGTAGAACTTCTCGGCCGACCCGAACGCGGAGAGCTGGGACGCGTGGTCGCCCGCTGCCTGAAGCGCGACCCATGCGTGACGAGCCAGCTCGTCGGAGGGCTGCCCGGACAGCCGTGCGTACTCCAGCGCGCTCGCGTAGTGGTGCGCGGTCATCTCCGCGAGGTTCGACGCGCGATCCGGAGCGAGAGCGGCGATCCAGTCGCCGGCGATTCGGTGTTTCGGCGTGCGACGCGAGCGCGGGATCTGCCCGTAGGCGATGTCGCGGATGAGTACATGCGAGAAGGCGTACTGGGCCTCGTCTGCCACGGCCGAGTGGGACTGAGCGCTGACGAAGCCCTTGCGCTCGAGCTCGGCGACCCGCGCCTCGACCGCCTCGCGGGGCAGGCCCGCGAGCTGCTCGAGCGGGCTCACCCAGAACTCCTTGCCGACGACGGCTGCGTCCTGAAGCACGGCCTTCGCTTCGCGGCCGAGGACGTCGAGCCTGGCGGCAATGAGCGCGTGGACCGACTCGGGAAGTGGCAACTCCCCCTCCGGGGCGCCTTCGACGAGCATCCGCGCGTACTCCTCCGCGTAGAGAGGGTTGCCGCCCGTCTGGGAGAGCAGCCGCGACCAGACCTCGCCGGTCACGGGCCTGTCCGTCAGCAACGCCCCCAGGAGCTCGATCGTCGCTTCCGGCGACAGCGGCTCTACGCGCTGGACTGCCGGCCAGTTCGCGCGCCGCTCGAGGAACTCGGGTCTCGCCGTGCACAGCACTGCGACGGGTGCGTCGCCGACGCGTTCGACAATGTGCTCCAGGAGGTCGAGCAGCCCGTCGTCAGCCCATTGGAGATCTTCCACGGCGAGCACGAAGAGGCCGGTCAGGCCGGCGACCCCCTCGACGAACCGACGCCAGGCGGCGAACGACTCACGACGATCGCCGGGCTCGCCCTCCAGGCCCACGAGCGGGCGGAGGTGACGTTCGACCCAGCCCGCCTCCTTTTCATCACGTACGACGGCCTGCACCGCCGCCTGGAGCCGCTCGGCGGCAACATCCGCGCTATCCGTCTCGAGGATGCCCGCCTGAGCCTTGACGATCTCGGCAAACGCCCAGAACGTGAGCCCGGCGCCGTACGGGAGACATCTTCCGCCCCTCCAGACGAGCGGCCTGCCGGCGCTCGTCAAGGAACGCTGGAGCTCGACGAGCAGGCGGGACTTGCCGACGCCCGGATCTCCCACGAGCGTCACCGACTGGAGCGTCCCGCTCGACCGTGCGCTCTCGATCCTCGTCCGCAGGTACTCCATCTCGCGCACGCGACCGAACAGCGGCGTTTCGACCCGGGTACGAAGCTCGCGCTCCGGCGCGGGCACGAGCAACAGCGCTTCCCACGCGTCGACGGGCTCCCGCTTCCCCTTCGCGACGACTGGGGCGAGGGCTGCGTACTCCACCACATGCGCGGTCGCACGCCGGGTCGCTGCGCCGACGACGATCGCGCCGGGCCGGGCAAGCTGCTGCAGCCGTGCGGCCGAGTTGACGACGTCGCCGGCAACCGCGATCTCCCCACGCGCCGGGTCGGCGGCGAGGTCGAGGAGCACCTCACCGGTCGTGATGCCGACCCGTACTCCCAGCTCGAAGCCGCGTTCCGGGTCGTTCATCTCCTGGACGACCTGCCGCGCCGCGAACGCCGCCCGCAACGCCCGCTCTGCGTCGTCCTCGTGCGCGACCGGGGCGCCGAAGACTCCGAGGATCGCGTCGCCTATGAACTTCTCGACCGTGCCTCCGAATCGCTCGAGCTCGGCGCGAACCCCGCTGTAGTAGGACGTGAGGAGGCGGCTGACGTCCTCCGGGTCGAGCTGCTCGGCCAGGCTCGTGTACCCAACGAGGTCGACGAAGAGCACCGTGACGACCCTGCGCTCCGTCGCCATGCCGGCTTGCGAGTCATAGAGGCGGAGACCGCAGGCCGAGCAGAACCGGCTCGGTAACGGGTTCTCCTCGCCGCACCGGGGGCAGGCAGACATCGCCTGCAAGGTATGGCATGGTCGCGCGCGATATGCAATAGCGCGAGTGGTGTCGGTCGGCCGCTTGGGACACGCCAGCCACCAGGAAAGCCCGCTGCGACGGCTACAGATCGACGCGGGCGCGTAGGCGGTCCGCCGCGGCCACGCTCCCTTTCGCCTCATAGAGCGCGAGGGCCTGCTTGGCCGCCTTCCTGGCGTCCTTGTCTCGTCCCGTTGCTGCAATCACCGCGGCCAGCGCCTCGAACGCGCCGCCGCGCAGATGCGGCCAGTCCGTCTCCCCCGCTGCTGACACGGCCTCGCGAGCAAGCGCCTCGCCGCGATCGCCTTCACCCCGGCGCGCCTCCACCTTCGCGCGCACCGAACGCCACGAGATATACGACGTGACATCGTCGCTTGACGTGAGCGACTCCGAGATCTCCGTCAGCTCGGCTGCCTCGTCGTCTCGCCCCTGCACATACACGGCTTCGGCGAGGTACGCGGCGATCGTCGACAAGTTCCCCTTCTCGCCGAGTCCCTCGAGCGCCTGGTACGCGCGACGCCAGAGCCTCTCGGCGGCTTCGGGATCGCCGGCGAGCATCTCCAGCCTGACCCGTCCAGCCGTCGAGCGTCGGCAGCATCAGCGTGAGTCCAAGATCCTCGAGAATCGCCCGGCTCCGCGCACTGAGCTCACGGGCCTCGGCAAACCGGCCGGCCATGGCGCTCAGATAGCCGAGAGCGTTTGCTGCCACCGCCTCCGTGAGCGGGTCGCCCGCGACTCGGCGATGATCGCCTCGCACCGTGCAGTGGCGTCGTCCACGGGCATCGGCCCGATGGCGGCGGCACGGATCAGCGCCTGGCGAATCTCGGACAGCTCTGCGGCGTCGGCCGCACGGCGGGCGTGCTCGAGCGCCCGCTCGAGCAGTGGCTCGCCGGGCGCGACCCGGCAGCTGAGCCAGTGCACGTCAGCGATACGACGGAGCGACCTCGCTACGCCCGCGTCGTCGCCGATACGCTCGAAGACCTCGGCTGCGTGCTCGGCTGCGTGGAGGATCTCGTCGAGCGAAGCAGCGTCGGGATCGACGTGAGGGCCGCAGGCACGCCAGCTCGAGGCGAGCCCGCGCCTCGACGCCCGCGTTTCCGGACTGCTTCGGCCTGTGCGAGCGCACCCTCCAGCAGCTCGCCGACGCGCTGGAGATCGCCGGCTCCGTGCAGCGCATCCGCGAGCTCGAGACGGAGCTCGAGCCGTTCAGGGGCGTCCTCGGGCAGCAGCGCACCCGCGCGCTCGAGGAGGTTGACAGCAGCCGGAGCGTCTCCCCTGGCCACCGCGCGCCGCCCCGCAGACGCGAGCAGCCGGCCGCCGCGCGCGGCAAGGACTCGACCCGTGTCGTCGACGCCGTGTACCTCCGTCCGGTGGCGGTAGGCCTGCTCGAGGTGATAGCCGAGCACCTCCTCGACCTCAGTGCTCCGGTCGCCCGGCGCGCTCCAGCCAATCCGCAAAGCGCTCGTGGAGCTCGGCGCGGATCTGCTTCGGCAGGCCGTCGTAGGCCGCGTTTCGAATCAGACGTGACGGAACCGAAAAGCATCCTCGCCCGCATACGCCGTCCGTTCCTGGCGGATCAGCTCCTTCCGGAGCAACGCGCCCAGCGAATCGCCGGCTTGGCCGCGCACTGGCTCATCGAGCAGCGCCTCGATCGCGCCCCGATGGAAGATCGTGCCCTCGACGGCGGCGCGCTCGATCACCTGGCGCTCGGGCGCGCCCAGCTGGTCGAGCCTCGATGCCAGCAACACTTGGATGCTTGACGGCACCGGCACGCGAGCGAGATCGCCGGCCACCCAACGCCCGTTCTGGCGCTGCAGCGCCCCGTCATCGATGAGCATCGAGATCATCTCCTCGACGAAGAGCGGGTTGCCCTCCGCAGCCGCCTGGATGCGCGCCAGAACGCCTCGGCGTCGACGGTACGCCTCCGCCGAGCAGTCCCTCGACGAGGCGCTCCGACTCGCGCTCCGAGAGCGGCTCGAGGAAGATGGCCGTCGCGTTGTGCTTGCCACCGCCCCACGCGGGTCGTGCGTCGAGCAGGTCTGGTCGTGCCATGGCGACGAGCGAGGATCGATGCGTCGCGCGACCAGTCCGCGATGTGCTCGACGAGGTCGAGCAGCGTGGGCTCGGCCCAGTTGAGGTCGTCGAACACGACGACGAGCGGCTGCTCGTGCGCGACCGCCTCGAGCAGGTGGCGCAGCCCCCAGAAGCCCTCCTCCACTGCGGCGGGCGTCTCTGCGAGCCCGATCAGCTGGGCGACACGCGCGGCGACGACGTCCGCGTCGGCCTCGTCCGCGAGCACGGACTCGATCTTCTTTGCGCCTCCGCCGGCGAGTCGTCGTCGGCGATCCCGGTCAACTGCTTCACGATCTCGAGCACGGGCCAGAACGTGATGCCCTCGCCGTACGGAGGCAGCTGCCGGAAAGCACGCGGGCCCGGTCGCCGATGCCCGCGAGCGCTTCCGCCACGAGCCGAGACTTCCCCACGCCCGCCGGGCCGAGCACCGTGAAGCAGATGACATGAGCTGCTCGCGGCACGGAGCGCGAGAACGCGCTCTCGAGCAGCGACAGCTCCCGCGTGCGGCCCACCATCGGCGAGTCGAACCGGCGCGCGTGCGCTGGTGCGCCGGGGACGACCTCGAGCAGCCGGTAAGCCATGACGCGGTCTCGCTTGCCCTTGACGATGAGCGGCTCGAGAGGCTCGGCATGGATCGCGTCGCGAGCGAGCCGGTACGTCTCCTCGCCGATGAGGATCTCTCCCGGCGCGGCGGAGCGCTGGAGGCGCTCGGCTACGACGACGACGTCGCCGCTCACAAATGAGCTGTCGCGAGTCGGGATCGCCCGCGATCACCTCCCCGCTGTTGACGCCGGTGCGGATCTCGATGCGGACGCCGTGCGTGCGCTCGAGGTCGACATTGAGGTCGCGGATCGCCGCCTTGAGATCCGTCGCGGCGCGAAGCGCCCGCAGCGCATCGTCCTCGTGGAGCATGGGCACGCCGAACACCGCCATCACAGCGTCGCCGATGAACTTCTCGACCTTGCCCTGGTGGCGCTCGAGGGTCGCCTGGGCGACCTCGAAGTAGCGCGTCATGCACATGCCGCAGACGCTCCGGGTCCTGGCGTTCGCCGAGCGCTGTCGAGCCCGTGACGTCGCAGAAGAGCACCGTGACGGTCTTGCGCACGTGCGTCGCGACGCCGGTGGCTCGCTCCAGGCCGTAGCCGCAGGAACTGCAGAAGCGTGCGCTGTCGGCGTTGTCCGTTCCGCACCGGGGGCAGGCAGACATGGCGTGCAAGGTATGGCACGCTCGCGCGGGATTCGCAAGACTCGAGGTCTGCGCGTTGCCGCCCTCGTCCTCTTCGGACTCGCCTTCTCGGCCGCCGTCGCCGGTGCGACGCCGGTGCCCGGAGCGCCCGGCTGTCCGGTCTTTCCCGCGTCTAATCCCTGGAATCAGCGTGTCGACAAGCTGCCCGTGGCGCAAGCGCTCCGCCGCGATCGTCGCCACGATCGGCGCTGACACCGGCCTGCACGCCGACTTCGGCTCGGGGCTCTGGCGGGGACAGCCGATCGGCATCCCGATCACGGTCGTCCCGGGAACACAGGCGAAGACACGCGTCACGTTCGACTACGCGGACGAGAGCGATCGCGGCCCGTATCCGATTCCTGCCAACGTCCGCATCGAGGGCGGCTCCGACCGGCACGCGCTGATCGTCGACCGCGACCGCTGCCGGCTCTACGAGCTGTACGCGCTCGAGCGACGCGCGGCGGACGCTGGCATGCAGGGTCCGGAGCGATCTGGAGCCTTCGCTCGAACCGGCTGCGACCGGCCGGCTGGACGTCTGCGGACGCCGCCGGCCTACCGATCCTGCCCGGCCTGGCTCGCTACGACGAGGTCGCGCGAGGCCGCATCGATCACGCGCTGCGCTTCACGGTCGAACGGACGCGGCGGGCGTACGTCTATCCGGCCCGGCACTACGCCAGCGACGAGACCGATCCGTCGCTGCCGCCGATGGGCCTGCGTCTGCGGCTGAAGTCGTCGTACCCGACTTGCCGGCTTTCCCCGCCAGGCGCGGATCGTGTTGAGCGCGCTGAAGCGCTACGGGATGATCGTCGCCGACAACGGCTCGAGCTGGTACATCACCGGCGCTCCCGACCCGCGCTGGTCAAACGACGAATTGCACACGCTCGGCCGCGTTCCCGGCTCGGCCTTCGAGGTCGTCGACACCTCGAAGCTGCGGCCCTAGGACTCCAGTCGCGTGGAGTAGGCGCGGGTCTCCCAGAGGAGCCGGTATTCGGCGGCATCGAGGAGGGATCGCACCCCCGCCAGCAGCGGCATGCGGTCGTCGTCGGGCAGGTCGCGAATCCACCCCATCGAGGCGAGGAACGCGACCATCCCGTCGCGATCGAGCTTCTGCGGATTCGGGAGCCGCACCTCGTCGAGCTCACCGAATGGCGAGTCGGCGAACGGCAACCGCCACTCGCCCGACGCGAAGCGGGTCGAATTGAGGTCGAGGGGGTCATAGCCAACCGCCTCGCGGTCGGGACAGCCGCGCTCCCGCAGGAACTGCTCGACTGTCGCTATCGAAGGCTCGGTGGTTCCGCCGGCACGTTCCACATCAGGACCACCGCTCCGCGCGGCCGCAGGACGCGGGTGATCTCGGCGACGGCGCGCCCCCCATCGAATCGATGGAATGCTTCTGCGGCAAAGATCGCATCGACCGAGGCATCGGCGACGAGGATCTCCTCGGCGTTCGCATCGAGCGTCTCAGCCCGTGGACACTGCACCTCGAGCAGGCGGCGCATCGCCTGCTCCGGCTCGACCGCCAAGACGTGCTCGAACTTCGACACGAGCAGACGGGTGAGCTTGCCGGTGCCCGCACCCAGCTCCAGCACGGTGGCGGAAGAAGGCAGGGCGGACACGTCCACGACGTCGGCCGGCCAACCCGGACGACCACGCTCGTAGTCCTCGGGCCACCGATCTCGGCTGCCCGTCGGCAGCGCCCAGCGCCAGTCGTCAGCCAACGCTGCTGAGCAAGAACGCCCGTGACTCGCGGAGCATCTCGCGGGCGATCACGAGCCTGAACTCCTCACGCTGGATCTCCTGCGTGCCCTCGTAGATCTGCGTGATCTTCGCGTCGCGCATGAAGCGCTCGACCGGGTACTCCTTGATGTAGCCGTAGCCGCCGAGAATCTGGACGGCATCGGTCGTCACGGCCATGGCGACGTCGCCGCACTTGAGCTTCGCCATCGCGGACGCCTTCGTCAGCTCCGGCCCGCCGATCCCCGCATCGACCATCTGCCCGAAGCGGTATAGCAGGCCACGGGCCGCCTCGCACTCCGTCTCCATGTCCGCGAGCTTGGCCTGGATCAGCTGGTGCTCCGCGATGGGCTTGCCCATCGTCTCGCGCGACTTCGCGTACTCGAGGGCGTAATCCGTCGCGCCCTGTGCGATGCCGAGCGCCTGCGCCGCGACTCCTGGTCGCGAGCGGTCGAGAATGCGCATCGCGAGCCTGAAGCCTTCACCCTCGGCGCCGAGGAGGTTCCCCGCGGGGATGCGGCAACCGTCGAAGGCGAGCTCTCCCGTCGTGGATCCCGAGATCCCCATCTTCGGCTCCAACCGCGTGACCTCGAACCCCGGTGCGTCGCCCTCGACGAGAAAGGCCGAGATGCCGTCGTGCCCCGCCTCGGGATCGGTCTTCGCGAAGACCGTGTAGAGGCCCGCCACGCCCGCATTCGTGATGAACCGCTTCGAGCCGTCGAGGACGTACTCGCCGTTGTCGAGCCGGGCGGTCGTCCGCATCGCGGCCGAGTCGGAGCCGGAGCCGGCCTCTGTCAGGGCGTACGCGCACAGGATCTCTCCTGACGCGAGGCGGGGAAGCCACTCCTCCTGCTGCTCCTGCGTCCCGTCGAGCTTGATCCCCAGCGACCCGAGCTCCTGCACGGCGACGATGAGGCCGCTCGTGGCGCACACCTTCGACAGCTCCTCGATGGCGACAAGGGCGAGCAGGGTGCCCGTCCCGGTGCCGCCCCACTCCTCGTCGAACAGGAGGCCGAAGATCCCGTGCTCGCGGAAGAGCTCGACGACGTCCCACGGGAACTCGTGCGACTCGTCGATCTCGGCCGCGCGCGGCGCGATGCGCTCACGCGCGAGCGTCCGAACGAGCTCGCGGATCTCGGCTTGCTCGTCCGTCAAGACCCCGTATGCCACGCGGATCAGTCTACGTCGATGGCTTGTGGCAGACGGCCGCCCCTCCTCTCGATACTGTCGCGCGGATGATTCTCGAGAACGGCGTCATTCGCACGATGGACTCGAGCGTGCCTGTGCAGCGGGCTCTCGCGATCGCAGGCGAGCGTGTGGCGGGCGGGATCGGAACGCACGAGACGGCGCTCGCCAGCCCCGACGTCGTCGACCTCGGCGGTCGGTGTGTGCTGCCCGGCTTCACGGACTCGCACGTGCACTTCCCGAGCTGGTCGCTCGCGCTGCACCAGGTGCGGCTCGAGGGGACAGACTCGGTCGAGGATGCGCTCGAGCGCGTGAAGCCTGCGGTCGCCGGCGTGGCGCCCGGAGGGCTTCTGCGCGGCTTCGGCTGGCGGGACGCCGAGTGGCCGACGGCGCCGACGAAGGAGGCGCTCGACGCCGTCACGGGCACTGTTCCCACCGCCCTCTTCGCCCACGACTACCACTCCCTCTGGCTCAACTCCGCCACCCTCGCCCTCGCCGACGGTCAGCTCGAGGTGGCGGGCGGCGTCGTCGAGCGAGACGGGAACGGCGAGCCGACCGGCATCCTCCGCGAGGAGGCCGCGTGGCAGTTCCGCGAGCGATACCTCACCGCCCCTGACGAGGAGTACGTGGACGCAATGCGTGAAGGGCTGCGTGTCGCCGCGTCGCGCGGGGTGACGGCGGTGCACGACAAGGACGGCTGGCTCGGCGCCGCCCGCTTCTGGAAGCGGCTGCACGAGCACGACGGTCTCACTCTTCGCGTCTGGCAGTCGCTCCCGCACGAGCACCTCGACCGGCTCGTCGAGGCGGGCGTGCCACAGGGTCTCGGCGACTCGCTGTTCCGCATCGGCTATCTGAAGGCGTTCATGGACGGGACGCTCGGGTCCCAGACCGCCCGCATGCTGGACGGCTCGGGCGTGGAGATCACGAGCGGCGCCGAGCTCGCGGACATCGTTCAGCGAGCCGCGGCGGCGGGGTGGCCCGTCGCCGTCCACGCCATCGGCGACCTGGCCAACCGAGAGGCCCTGGACGCATTCGAGCAGACGCAGGAGCACTGGCGGCCCCGCGGGCTGCGCCAGCGCATCGAGCACGCCCAGTGCGTGGACCAGGCGGATCTTGGTCGCTTCGCAGCCCTCGGCGTCGCCACGTCGGTCCAGTTCAGCCATGCGCCATCGGATCGTGATCTTGCCGAGCGGTTCTGGGGCGATCGCCTGGAGGGGACGTATGCGTTTCGCACGCTGGCCGAGTCCGGCGCGCTCGTCGCGAACGGCTCGGACGCCCCGATCGAGGAGCTCGATCCCTGGGCGGGCGTGTGCGCCGGCGTGCTCCGCACCCTCGACGAGCGTCCAGCCTGGCGAGCTGAGGAGGCACTCACGCTCGAGCAGGCCCTCACGGCGACGGTCGTCGCCCCAGCGTGGCTCTCGGGTGACGAGCGGCGGCGCGGGAAGCTCCTGCCGGGGTACTTCGCCGACCTCGTCGTGCTCGACCGCGACCCGCTCGAGTGCGAGCCGGGCGAGCTGCCGGAGGTCGCCGTCGTGGCAACGATGGTCGGTGGACGGTGGGTTCACAACCCGCCGCCCTGGGACTGACCCGTGGCGCGCATGGCACGAGAGGCAGGGCGGCGCCTGTTCGGCGCCGACGTCGACGCGTACGAGAGGGGGCGCCCCGGTCATCCTCCCCGCGTCTACGAGCTCCTGGTCGAGAGGTGCGGGCTCGCACCGGGTACACGCGTGCTCGAGGTCGGCCCCGGCACCGGCCAGGCGACTCGACGCCTACTGGAGCTCGGTGCGGACGTCCTGGCGGTCGAGCCCGACGAGCGGCTCGCCGCGCACCTGCCTTCGGCGGTCGGGGAGGTCGCTGTCTTGAACCAGCCGCTCGAGGACGCCGAGCTCCCTCCTGAGTCGTTCGACGTCGCGGTTGCCGCCTCGTCGTTCCACTGGATCGACGAGGAGACGGGGCTCGGACGGGTGGCTGCTGCGCTGCGGCCGGGCGGTTGGGTGGCGCTCTGGTGGAGCCACTCCGGTGCGGAGGATCCACCGAGCCCGTTTCAGCAGGCGCTCCGCCCGGTCATCGACGAGCTCTTGGCAGCACGCGGGATCGAGCTGGAGGAGAGCCCGGCGGTGAGTGCCGGTGGCGGGCCTCGCTTCGGTCTCGATGTCGAAGGGCGACTCGGGGCGCTGGCGCACGCGGGCTTCGAGCACATCGAGCACGAGCTGATTTCCTGGAGCCATACATGGGACGCCGTCCGCATGCGTGCGCTCTTCGCATCCTTCTCGCCCATCATCCGGCTCGATGAGGAGACCCGCCTCGCTGCGCTGGACGTCGTGGAGCAAGTAGCTGAGCGCGACTTCGCCGGCCGCGTCGAGCTGCCGGTGCTCACGTCGCTCTATACGGCTCGTCGTCCCGCGTAGCGGCGCTCTCTGGGCCAGCTACTACAATCAGCGTCGTGGCGATGCGCACGATGAAGGACATCCACGACGAGACGTGCGCGGTCGCGTGCTGCGCCGACATCATCGGCGCGAAGTGGACAGCGCTCCTCCTCCACGACCTCTCTGAGGGCCCACGGCGCTTCTCGGAGCTCGAGCGAGCGTGTCCCGGGATCAGCCCGCGGACGCTGTCCGAGCGGCTCCGGCAGCTCGAGCAGGAGGGCATCGTGGAGAGGCGCAGCTACGCCGAGGTGCCGCCGCGCGTCGAGTACGAGCTCACGGAGAAGGGCGAGTCGCTGCTGCCGATCATCGACGCGATGCGCGAGTTCGGCCATGCCTGGCTCGTGCCAGAGCACGGCCACATACACGGCTAACCTGGTCTAGCGAAGCTCGCCGAGCGCGACGAACAGCTCGCGCACCGCGCGGATCCCCAGCGGGACGTACTCCTTGGGTAGGCGCTCGTTCGGCGCGTGGACGTTCGACTCGAGCAACGCAAAGCCGGCCATGATCGTCGGTATGCCGCGATCCACGAGCGTCGCCAGCACGGGCATCGTGCCGCCTGCACGCACGAGCAACGGTCGCACCCCCATTGCGCGCTCGAACGCTGCGAGACCCAGCTGGATCGGCTGGGCCTCAGGGTCGACGATGCCCGGTCGGCTGGCCCCCAGGTACTCGAGCTCGACAGCCGCTCCCGGAGGCGCTGCGTTCTCGATCAGCTCTCTGACGGCTGCCGCAATCTCGTCGGGATCCTGCCCCGGTGCCAGCCGCAGCGTGAAGTTCGCGTGCGCGCTCGAGATGAGCGTGGTGTTGAGGATCGGCTTCCCTGCGTGAATCCCGTTGATCTCCGCCGACGGCTCGGCCCAGGTACGCGGGTAGAACTCGTCGGCCGCGCGCTCGTCGTACGGCGAGAGTCCCGCGTCGGCGAGGATCTCTGCACCCGGTTTGAGCCTCGACCATGCGGCCAGCTCCTCCTCCGTCGGTTCGGCGATACCCGACCCGCAGCGGCTCCGGAAGCCGACCGTCCGTGCGGCAGGATCGCGGACACGCACTGAATCAGCGCGTGAATCGCGTTGAGGCCGGCGTTGCCGTAGACCCCCGAGTGCTGGTCGCTCGAGCCGGTCCGCACAGTGAGGTCGAAGGCGATCAGTCCTCGGGTGGCGATCGTGAACTCCGGCTTGTCGCGTTCGGTCATGCCGCCGTCGAGGATCAGACATGCGTCGGCGGGGCCCGTGTCAGCCGCGATGAACTCGCCGATGGCCGTGCCGCCCGACTCCTCCTCCCCGTCGAACGCAATACGGACGTTGACGGGCAACGCGCCTTCTTCGGCGAGCGAACGAACCGCCGACAGGACGATGTAGAGCTGACCCTTGTCGTCCGCGATGCCACGGCTATACAGCCAGCCGTCGCGCGCGGTGAGAGTGAACGGGTCCGATTCCCACTCGGTCAGCGGTGCAGGCGGCTGGACGTCGAAGTGGCAATAGCAGAGGACAGTCGGCGCGCTGTCCGCGTTGGCTGACGCGCGCACCTCGCCGACGACGAGCGGCTTGGATTTCGTCTCGACGAGCTCTGCGGTGCCGCCTGCGCCGCGAATGAGCTCAGCGACCCACTCCGCCGGCTCGGCGAACGTCGCGCGTCGTGCGCCGGGTCGGCGCTCACGCTGGGAATGGCGATCAGCTCCGCCAGCTCGTCGAACCAGGGCTCGGGCACGGGTCGCGAGTCTAGCTTCGGATCGAGCTCATGCGGGAGACGATGAGCGCGTCCGCCGCCTCCTCGCTCGCCGAGTGACCGGTGACCGCCGCGAGAAACGCGTCGCGCTCGAGGGCGTAGAGCTTCACGGGCGTGCGGGCGGTGACCGTCGCCGTGCGCGGCACGTCGCGCAGGAGGGCGATCTCTCCGAAGCCACCGCCCCGCCCGAGCGACGCGATGTGCCGGCCGTCGGCGACCACGTCGACCTCGCCCTCGTCGATCACGTAGAACCGGTCGCCCTCGTCGCCCTGGACGATGACGGCCGTCCCCGCGGGGGCCTCCAAGGGCACGAGCTGCCGAGCGACGCGCTCGAGCGAGAGCTGCGGCAGCGGCGCGAACATCGGCACGAGCCCGAGCAGCTCGAGCTCGTGCACCGGCACGAAGGCGTCCGCGTCGATGGCGACGATCCGCCTGGCTCTCGCGAGTACGACGATCGGCAGGAACAGCCCGACGGCCACGAGCGCCCACCGCGTACCGGCGGTCTCCACGAGCAGCGGTGCCAGGAGCGAGCCGATGCCGATCGCGAGGTAGAACACCGTCTCGACGACGCCGAACACCCGCGCGAGCACGTCGTCCGGGGCGATTCGCTGGAGGAGCGTGAAACCTGCGACGTCGACGAGCGTGTTGCCGATGCCGACGAGAGCGAGAGCGGCGAGGGCGACGCCGACGTTCGGCCACGCCGCAATGGCGACGAGCGGTAAGCCCCAGAGAATGGCTCCGACGAGGAGGGGGACGGTCAGCCGAGTACGGTGCACGAGGGGCACGATGACGACGGCGCCGAGCAGCGCACCGAGGCCGACGGCGGCGTCCAGCAACCCGACGCCGCCCTCGCCGAGCTCCAGCAATGCGAGGGCGGTGACGACGACGAGGACGTTGATGCAGCCGGCGGTCAGCGCCTGGCCGGAGAGCACGCCAGTCAGCAGGCGGAGGTCGGGCGTCCGCCACGTCACGCCAAAGCCGGCGAAGAGGAACTCCCGGAACGGTGGGTGACCGCCCGCGCCGGGGACGGGCGGCGTCTCCTTGATCGGCAGCACGAGCAGCGCCGACCAGAGCAACGCGACGGCCATCACGACGAGCGTCGCCTCTATGCCGGAGACGGCGAGCACGAGGCCCGCGAGCGCCGGGCCCGCGAACATCCCGAGGCCCTCGATCGTTGTCGCGATGACGTTCGCCATCGTCAGCTCCTCGGGCGTGCGTGAAAGCTGCGGGAGGATTGCGACCTGGGCAGGTCGAAACGCCGTGCCCACAGCCGCGGCCAGCCCCGCAAAGACGTAGACGAACGCGATCGGAGCGTCGGCGACTATGACGACGAGCGTCCCGAGCACGAGCAGCGCGCGGACGAAGTCGCTCGCGAACATCACGTAGACGCGGCGGTAGCGATCCCCGAGTGCCGCCGCCGGGGGCGTCGCGAGCGCGCCGAGCGTCCGCAGCACGAACATCGCGCCGACGGCGGCCGCGCCGCCCTCCTGGTACGCCTACACGCCGAGCGCGATCTGGAAGCCGTAGTGGCCGATGACCGACCCGGCCCACGCGATCTCCAGCAGCCGCAGCTCGCGGTTGCGGAAGACCGTGCCCACGGTTCCGTGTCGCTCGTCGGTTGTGGTCACGGCATCCGTCGCAGTGCGCAGTCGAGGATCTCGCCGATCAGCCCCTCGAAGGAGATTCCCGCCGCCTCCGCGATCAGCGTCAGGTCGCCGAGGCCGTGCCCATGCGGCCCGAGGCCGGGCAGCGGGTTGCACTCGAGAAAGTGCGCGACGCCGGCGGGGTCGAGCCGGAAGTCGAGCCGGGCGACATCCCGGCAGCTGAGCGCCGCGAAAGCCCGCTCGCTCGCGCTCGTGATCGCTGCGAGCGCGCTGTCGTCGAGCGCGGCGGGAACCTCGTACCGGACGAGTCGCTCCCACTCCTGCTTCACGTCGAACGAGTAGACGGGGTGCTCCGGCGGATCGATGAACGTCACCTCCATCGGTGGCAGTACGCGTGCGGGCGAGCCGAGGAGGCCGACAGTGATCTCGCGGCCGGCGACGTACTCCTCGCATGAGCACGGGCTGCCCGTAGCGGTCGATCACTGCGCGGGCCAGTTCGCGGAGCCGCCCTTCGTCCGTGACGACGGAATCGGACGTGATCCCCTTCCCGGAGCCCTCGTGCAGCGGCTTGACGACCGCCGGCAGGCTGAAGTCATCGGGTAGCGGCTCGTCGCCGGTAGTCATGACGACACCGAGCGGCGTTGCCACGCCGGCGGCACGCACGACCGCCTTCGCCAGGGACTTGTCGAGCGTCAGGCCCAGCGCCACCGCGTCGCTGCCCGTGTACGGAATGCCGAGTAGGTCGAGCAGCGCCGGGACCTGTGACTCCCGGCTCCGCGAGCCTCTGCCCTCGGCGATGTTGAAGACGACGTCCACGTTCGCGGCGGCGAGCGCCGCCGGCAGCGTCGCGTCCGCCTCGAGCCCGACGACGTCGTGGCCGTGTGAGGCGATGGCATCGCCGATCGCCGCGATCGTCGCCGGATCGTCGAACTCGGCCTCGTCGTCGCTCGGCGCACGGACTCGCCCGGCACTGCGAACGTTGTAGACGAACCCGACACGCATGTCGGACAACCCTACGACGCGGGGAGCCTTCGGAGAAATTCAGCCGCCTGCTTCGCCGGAATCGATCCCGGCTCTGCCTCTCGCGCGAGCACAAACTGTCGCTTCGCGGCGTCCACGCTTCCCATCCAGACGAGCAACAGGCCGAGATGGAAGCGCACGGTGGCCGCCTTCGGAAAGCGCCGCGTGAGCGGGCCCAGCCGCGAGAACGCCTGCGACGGGCGATCCTTGTCGAAGAGGCCGACGGCGACCGCCGTCAGCGCCTCAGGGTCGTTCGGGCTCGACGCCGCGGCCTCGCGCGAACTCGCGCCGGGCAGAAAGCGGCCTCCCCAGTCGCTGCAGCGCAGCGCCGAACAACAGGTGGTCGCGCGTCCCGCCGCGTTGGGCGCGCCGCCGGAGGAAGGCGTACTGCTCGGGTGGGCTCATCCGCCGGAGCGTCTGGGGCGACGGGAACGACGGCACGAACGCCGGCAGCCCGGGCACGGGAAGCTCGGGATGCAGAAGGTCGCTTGCTCGAACGGCGTACAGCGAGTCGGGCTCCCCGGACTTCGCTCTCCGCCACGAGCTCTGCGCATCGCCAGTCATGCCGCGCCAGAACTGGCCGAGGCCGAGGGCGAGCTGCGCCGCCCCGCTCTCCGGCCGGTCGCGGGCTATTTCCTCCAGCCGCGCGAACCCCTCGGGCCAGCTGGAGAGCGCCGATCCCACCTGCGCCTCGACGGAGTCGAAACGGTCGAAGATCCGCGCTGCCTGCCGGCGCCGTTTGCGCTCGTACAGCCCGGCGCCACGACGCAGCGCCTTCGCCTCGGGATCCGTTCGCACGCCGAGGTCGAGCACGAGCGGAGGCACACCCGGACGCGGCTCGGCGACCGGCAGCTCCTCCACATCCGTGGCGGTCAGCGCCGTCGCCGCGATCGTCACGCCGGCTGCCGCCACGGCCGCGGCGGCGACGATGAGGCTGACTCGCATGCGGGGGCTCATCGCGCGCGAAGATACCCGGCGCGCGACGCAGCCCAGTCGCCTACCGAGTCCTCGACCCAGGGCCCCCTTTGATCAGGGTAGTCCGGGCGGGCCGACGTCTCTGTGCCGGCTTCGTGCCGAAAGCGCTACCCGAGAGCTCGCACGCTGCCAGGCGATGCACCGTCGCTATATTTTCGATACCAATGGCGACCTACCGCGAGCTCCTCCAGCAGGTCCGCGAGCAGATCGACGAGATCGGCATCTCCGAGGCCGCCGGCCGGCTCGAAGGCGCGAACCCGCCGCTCGTGGTCGACGTGCGCGAACGGCACGAGTGGGACGAAGGCCGCCTGCCCGACGCGGTGCACATCCCGCGTGGCTCGCTCGAGTCCCGCATCGAGCGCGCGGCGCCCGACCGCTCGACGCCGATCCTCGTCTACTGCGGCTCGGGCACGCGGTCGGCGTTCGCGGCCAAGACGCTCGAAGACCTGGGCTACGAGAGCGTGTCCAATCTCGACGGCGGGATCGCCGAGTGGAAGCGCAACGGGTTCCCCGTCGTCGTCTCGGAATCGCTCTCGCCGGCCCAGCGCACGCGCTACAGCCGCCATCTGCTGATTCCCGAGGTCGGCGAGGAAGGTCAGCTGCGCCTGCTCGACGCGCGCGTCCTCCTCATCGGCGCCGGCGGGCTCGGCTCGCCTGCCGCGCTCTACCTCGCGGCTGCCGGCGTCGGAACGCTCGGCATCGTCGACGACGACGCCGTCGACGCGACGAATCTCCAGCGCCAGATCGTGCACTCGACCGACCGGCTCGGAGACCCGAAGGTCGAGTCGGCGAAGCGGACGATCGAGGCACTCAATCCCGACGTGACCGTGCGCGCCTTCCGGGAGCGCCTCACGTCCGAGAACATCGACCGCATCCTCGAAGAGGGCTGGGACGTGATCGTCGACGGGGCCGACAACTTCCCCACGAGGTACCTCGTGAACGACGCGTCTGTCTGGCACGGCATTCCCGTCGTTCACGGCTCGATCTTCCGGTTCGAAGGCCAGGTAACGGTCTTCGAACCGGGAGAAGGGCCGTGCTATCGCTGCCTGTTCCCCCAGCCGCCCCCGCCGGAGCTCGCTCCCAGCTGCGCCGAGGGCGGCGTGCTCGGCGTGTTGCCCGGGATCATCGGATCGCTGCAGGCGAACGAGGCGCTGAAGACCGCGCTCGGCATCGGCGATCGGCTCGTACGGCCGGCTGCTGCTGTTCGACGCGCTGGCGCCGTCCTTCACCGAGGTCGCGCTCCGGAAGGATCCGCAATGCCCCGTCTGCGGCGAGTCGCCGACGATCACGGAGTACGTCGACTACGTCGAGTTCTGCCAGGGGACGGGGGCGCACGCATGAGCACCGTTCGCATCCCGCCCCCACTCCGCGATGCCACGGGCGGGCTGCAGGTGGTTGACGCCGAGGGCGGCACGGTCGGCGATCTCCTCGACGATCTCGTCTCGCGCTTCCCCGCTCTCGACGGGCAGCTGCGGCACGCCAACGTCTACGTCGACGGCGAGGACATCCGCGTCCTCGACGAGCTCGACACGCCGGTGGCCGCGGACTCGACCGTGATCTTGCTCCCGGCGATGGCCGGTGGCTTCTAGAGCGCTCGCCCCCTCGCTGCTCGACCTCGTGGGCTCGACGCCCCTGGTCGAGCTGTCCCGGCATCGCGCCGCCGGGCATCCGCCTCTACGCGAAGCTCGAAGGCCAGAACCCGACCGGCTCGACCAAGGATCGAGTCGCGAAGGCGATGATCGAGGCTGCCGAAGCCTCCGGTGAGCTCGAGCCGGGACGGGAGCTGCTCGAGCCGACGAGCGGCAACACCGGCATCTCGCTCGCGCTCGTCGCCCGCCTCAAGGGCTACCGGCTCACGTGCGTCATGCCGGAGAACGCGACGGAGGAACGCCGCCGGCTGCTGCGCCTCTTCGGCGCCGAGATCGTCGACTCGCCGGGCGCCGAAGGATCGAACGGCGCCGTCCGCGTCGCCCTCGAGCTGGCCGAGCGGGAGCCGCGCTACTACATGCCGTTCCAGTACGCGAACGAGGCGAATCCCCGCGCCCACTACGAAGGCACGGGCGCGGAGATCGCGGAGGCGCTCGACCGCGTCGACTGCGTCGTCGCGGGCCTCGGCACCGGCGGCACGCTGATGGGGGCGGGAGAACGACTGCGCGAGTCCTTCCCGGACGTCACCGTCGCCGCCGCCGAGCCGCTGCCCGGCGATCCCGTGATGGGTCTGCGCTCGCTGGAGGACGGCTACGTGCCGCCGATCCTCGACGTCTCGAAGCTCGACCGGAAGCTGCTCGTGTCGAACGAGGAGGCCGCCGCCGCCGTGAAGCAGCTGCTCGAGGTGGAGGGCATCTTCGCCGGCGTCTCGTCAGGCGCGGTGCTCCACGTCGCCTTGCGCCTGGCTCGCGAGCTCGACCAGGGCAGCGTCGTCGTCTGCATCCTCGCCGACGGCGGCTGGAAGTACCTCTCCGCCGACTTCTGGGAAGCGGAGGATCCCGCGGCGACGATGGAGCGCAGCCACTGGTGGTAGTACCGGAGGAGATCAGGCGCCGCCTCGAGCAGCACGCCGCCGAGGAGGCGCCGAACGAGGCCTGCGGCCTGCTCGTCTTCGAGGACGGACGTGCGGTCCGCTACGAGCCGGGCCGGAACCGTCGCGGCCTCGCCGTACCGCTTCGAGCTCGACGTCGATCCCGAGGTCTGGTTCCTCGAGGACGACGGCTACGAGCTCGCGGTCTTCCACTCGCATCCGACGGACTCTGCGCGGCCCTCGCGTACGGACCTCGCGAACATCGGCCTCTGGCAGGGCCGCCCCTACTTCATCCTCTCCCGCGCGACGGGCGAGCTCGCCGCGTGGCAGATCCGCGACGGGAGCGCCGAGCCGCTGTCGTTCGACGACGCCGCTGACTAAGCCGTGACCCTGAAGGATCCCTTCATCTGGGAGGCGTGCGGGTCACACACATAGCGGTAGCGACCCACCTTGAGCGTGACGGTGGCCGACTTCGTCCCGGTGAAGGGGACGGTCGTGATCACCTTGTTGATCCCCGGGCCCGTGAGGTGAAAGTCGTGAAACGTGGACTTGTCCTGGACGATGAGCCTGTACGTTCCGGCCTTCGTCGTCCTCACGACCTTGCCGGCCGGCGTCTTCACGCTGATCGTGAAGCTGGGACCGACGGTTCCTCTGAGGATCTTCGTGGCCGGCGTGCTCGACGCGGCCGAGACGGCGGCGGCGACCATGACGGCAACGAGAGCAATGAGCAGTCGCATAGAGCCTCCCTGGGTCGTGGGGGTACCTGCCAGGATACGCGCGAGGAGTCGTAATGGATGTCCACAGGATCGCACCGGGTCTCTGGCGCTGGACGGCGTACCACGAGGAGTGGCGGAAGGTCGTCGGCTCCCTCTACCTGGAGACGGACGAGGCGACGGTGCTCTTCGACCCGCTCGTTCCCCGAGAGGAAGAGGAGCGCTTCCTCGAGTATCTCGACGCGGACGTGACGCGTGCCGGCGGCGACGTGCACATCCTGCTCACGGTCTACTGGCACGTCCGCAGCGCCGCCGAGCTGGCAAGCGCTACGGCGCAGACATCTGGGCGCCCAGCCGTAGCGCGAAGCCGGTAGAGCGGCGACTGAAGATCTCGCCGCACGAGGTACGGCCGGGGGACCCGTTGCCCGGGGGCGTCGAGGCACATGCGTCAGGGCGCGCGTCCGAGCTCGTCTACCTCCTGCCGCGAGCATCGCGCACTCGTCGCCGGGGACGTCCTGCTCGGTGACCCGCTGCGCGTCTGCCCGTCAGGCTGGGTGGGCAAGGGCGGCCAGAAGGCCGTCCGAGAGGCGCTTCGACCGCTGCTCGACCGCCCGCTCGACCGCATCCTCGTCTCACACGGAGACCCCGTGCTGCGCGGCGGCCAGGCCGCTCTTGCCGCCGCGCTCGGGCTAGTGCTACGCCGAGACGGCGCTGCGCTCGAGCAGCTCGAGGAAGGCCTTGAAGAAGTCGGCGAGATCCTCCCAGCCGCGCGCCGAGACCATCGACCCGTCCACGACGTCCGGTCCGTCGACGAACTCCCCGCCGGCCGCCTCGATGTCCGGGGCGAGCGGCGGATACGCCGACACCTTCCGGCCACGCACGTAGCCGCCGGCGGCGGGCACCTGCACGCCGTGGCACATGTGACCTACCGGCAGCTCCGAGTCGAAGAAGTGCGCGACGATCCGTTGGACGTCGGGATCGTTGCGGATCACCTCGGGCGCGCGCCCTCCGGGAATGAGCACGCCGCCGTACTGCGTCGGATCGACGTCGGCGAACGCAAGATCCGCCTGGAGCCCGCGGCCCGGCCGCTCGACGTACGTGTCCCACCCCGGCTCGAAGTCGTGGACGACGAGCTGGAGCCGCTTACGCTCGGGTGCCGCGACGTCGACGTCGTAGCCCTCCTCCCGCAGTCGGTAGAGCATGTAGTAGACCTCGAGCTCTTCGCCCGCGTCGCCGGTGAGGATCAGCACGCGCATGGCTAGCTCTCTTCCTGCTCGCCGCCCTGGGCGCCCGACTCGACCTCCATGAACTCGACCTCGATGCGTTCGATCCGCGTGCCCTCCACCTCGACCACCTTGAAGTGCGTGCCGTCGTGCGACACCTCGTCGCCGGGCTCGGGCGCGCGCCCGAGCAGGCCGAAGACGAAGCCCGCCATCGTGTGGTAGTCGTCCACCGGTAGCTTCCGCTGGAACTGCTCGTTGAAGTCGTCGACGGAGAACGTGCCCGAGATGCGAATGCGGCCGTCGCCGAGCGTCTCGACCGACTCGTCGGGCAGGTCGAACTCGTCCTCGATCTCGCCGACGATCTCCTCCAGGACGTCCTCGAGCGTGACGATGCCTTCGGTTGCCCCGTACTCGTCCACGACGACGGCCATGTGCTCTTTCGCCCGGCGGAAGTCGTGCAGCAGCGCGGCCAGGTCCTTCGTCTCGGGGACGACGTGCGCCGGCCTCAGCAGCGCCTCCACGTCGACGTCGGCGAGCGTGCCGTTCTCGTTCACGGCGCGCATGAGGTCGCGGATGTGGAGGATGCCGATGACGTTGTCGAGCGATTCGCGGTACACCGGGTAGCGCGTGTAGGGAGCCTCCATCGCCGCGGCGAGGCACTCCTCCGGCGGTAGGTCGATGGACAGCGCCACCACCTCCGGCCGCGGCACCATGACGTCGGAGACCTCCTTGTCGGCGAAGTCGAAGACCTTGTAGAGCATCTCGCGCTCCTCCTCCTCGATCTCGCCCGTCTCCTCGGCGTGCGCGACGATCATGCGGATCTCCTCCTCCGAGTGGGCGATGATCCCGGCCGGCGCCGGCTCGATGCCCACGAGTCGCGTCATGGCGTTCGCAGACGCCTGGAAGAACCACACGATCGGGTACGAGACGATGTAGACGCCCTCGATCGGCAGCGCCACCCAGAGCGCTGTCTCCTCGTTCTTCGTCAGCGCGATCGCCTTGGGCACGAGCTCACCCAGCGTGACGTGGAGGTACGTGACGAACGCGTAGGCGATGACGAACGCGACGCCGTGCGAGAGCGGCCCGTCGATCCAGTTGGCGACGATCGGCTCGGCGACGATACCGAGGAGGATCGAGAAAGCGGTGATACCGAGCTGGACGGTGCCGATGAAGCGGACCGGGCTGTCCATGATGCGAATGGCGATCCTTGCGCGCCGCATCCCCTCGTCGGCGAGCTCCTGCAGGCGCGAGCGCCGCGCCGTGACGAGCGCATACTCGGCCGCGACGAAGAAGCCGTTCGCGAGCACGATCAGGAGGACCGCGGCGATCTGAAGAGGAATCGTCACGCCCCGGTCTCCGGGGCGCCCGTACTGGGCGGTAGCTCGTCGTCCAAGATGCTTCGAGCGCAGTATAGGAGAGCGACGCGGCTGTCCATGTCGCGCAGAGCGCCGAACAGCCGATGTTGACGTATACGAACATACGTTCTACTCTGAAGCGATGCGAGTGGAGTACCGGGAAGAGCCGTGCAAGACCGCGCTCAATCCCGTCAAGGGCATGCCGTTCGCCTGGTCGCTCAACCCGTACATGGGCTGCGTGCATCGCTGCACGTTCTGTTACGTCAGGGCGTTCGAGCAGCGCGCGGAGCGGCCGTCGGGCGAGGCGTACGGCCTCTCGATCCGGGTCAAGGTGAACGTCGCCGACGTGCTGCGGATGGAGCTGGCGCGGAAGTCCTGGCGCGGCGGGTCTGTCGCGATCGGCGCGGCGACCGACCCCTACCAGCCGGCGGAGGGACGCTACCGGCTGACGCGCCGCTGCCTCGAGGCGCTGGCCGACGCCGCCAACCCGTTCCACATCGTCACGCGGGGGCCGCTGATCGTGCGCGACGTCGACGTGCTCGCGGAGGCGGCGCGGCGCGCAGCGGTGAGCGTCAGCTTCTCGGTGCCGACCCTCGACGACGAGGTGTGGCGGCGGACGGAGCCGGGCACGGCTCCGCCCCGGCAGCGGTTACGTGCGCTGTCCGTGCTGCGCGAGGCGGGCATCGACGCGGGCGTCGCCGTCGCTCCCGTCCTACCGGGCATCTCGGACCGGCCAGAGCAGCTGGAGGAGGTCGTCCGCGCTGCACGGGACGCCGGCGCGACGAACGTCTGGGCGAGCGTCGTCAACCTCCGTCCCGGGACGCGCGAGCACTTCCTCGCCCACGTGCAGGAGGACTGGCCCGAGCTGGCGCCGTTCTACGAGCGGCTGTACGGCTCGCGGGCCTATCCGCCGCGCAAGGTCGAGCAGCGCGTGCGCAACCTCGTGGCCGCCGCGAGGAAGGAGCAGCGCTTTCGCCGCGGGAAGACGCTGCGCCCCAGGGAGCCGGCAGTCCAGCTCACGCTCGTCTGAGCAGGCTCAGACGGCTGCGGCGACCGACTCGGCTGCGACACAGCCGAGGACGAGCGACGCCGCGAGCCCGCTCGAGTAGCCACCCGTCGCGATGCCCCCGACGTCCACGCCGGCCGCGCACAGCCCGTCGATCGGCGTGCCGTCCTCGCTGAGCACGCGGGCATCGCGGTCGACGACCAGCCCGCCGATCGTGTGCGTGACGGTGGCGATGACATGGACGGCGTGGCGATAACCCGTCGGCGCCGGGAAGGGGAGCTCGTCGGGCGCGAGCACGGTGCCGCCCGCAGCCCGCGCGGCCTCGATTCGCTCCTCGACCGTGCCACGGCTCACGGGCAGCCCGAGATCCTCGTCGCCCACGAGGTACCACGCCGTGCCGCCGGGCCTTCGGGCAATGTCCTGGACGAGGTCGTTCTCGTGCCAGGCGCGATCGGCGCTCGGGATCGTCGCGCCGGTCTCGTCCAGCACGAGCGCATGCCGGCCGTAGACCTGCGCCAGCGGCACGAAGCCGTCTGTGGGGATCCGGCCGGCGGTGCCGGGAGCGCCCGGCCGTAGAACTCGTCCATCCCCCGAGACGTCGCGGCGTCGCGGTCGCGCGCGAGCAGGAGACCGTCGCCCTCGCTCCAGGGCCCGGCTCGAAGAGGCAGCGACAGCTGACGGGCAAGCGCGGCGCCGAAGCCTCCCGTCGCGAGCACGACCGGCTCGTCTCGCAACTCGCTCAGCGGCTCGTCGAGCTGGACGTCGCCGGCGTGATCGAGCAGCGCTTCCACGAGCTGGCGGGGGTCGTAGCGGCGCCCCACCGTGCGGGGGTTGCCGGTCTCCGGCTCGACCACGGCCGCGCCGAGCGTCTCGAGCCAGTCGAGGCGGTCGTCGAGCTGCTCGAAGATCAGCCCCTGAAGCTCGGCGTCGCCGTCCGGACACTCGGCACGAAAGTCGTCCAGGCACCGGTGGCGCCAGATCACCCCGCTCGACAGGACCATCGAGCCTCCCGGCCTCGTGCCCTTCTCGAGCACGGTCGGCGAAACGCCCAGCTCCCGGAGGCGGGCAGCGGCGACCAGGCCGGCCATGCCGGCCCCGGCGACGACTGTCACTCGAGCGAAAAGCCTGGCTTGTGCTCGACGTACTCGAGCTTCACGCGCTCGGGGCCCCAGACGAACACGGCATACGTGTTCGGCGCGTCGACGACATCGGCCACCTCGGCACCGGCCGCATCCGCGTGCTCCTTCCACGCGTCCGCGGACTCGACGAGCACCCCCAGGTGGTTGAGGAGCGGCCGTTCGGTCTTGGCGGGCTCCCCCGGCCAGAGCTCGAGGAAGGCGCCGGCGACCTCCATGCGCCCGTCACCGGCGCGCGTCATGCCAAGCGCTTCCCACGCCTCGGCGGCGCGCTCGGGGTCGGCGGTCGTCAGCGCGACGTGGTGGAGGTCGTATTCGACGTCGGTCTCCGACTCGACCAGCCTGATCCAGAGGCCGTGGCAGATCTCGAACCGGTCCTCGTGACCGTCCGGCAGCGACGACACAGCCTGCTCGAGGTTGCTCACGCGGAGACCGATCTCCGCGAGCGGGCCGGGCTCACGGTCCGGCTCCTCCGCGAACAGCGTCAGCTTGCCGTGGCGAGCGTGGGAGCCGATGAGCGTGAACTTGTCCGTACGCTCGATGACATGCATGCCCAGGTGCGCCACCGCGAAATCGGCGATCGAATCGCGGTCTTCAACCCAGAGTGCTACGTGGTCGAGCCGCTCGAGCTCCATGGGCCGCTCCTAGGCGATCGGCTCGTTCTGGACGTTGTGCGCGAGCGCGTACTCGTCCGTGAGCTTGTTGATCTCCGCGGCGTCGGGATACGCGTAGTTGATCTTCACGAACGGCTCCCACTTCTCGGGCAGGGCGTCCTCCGGGAAGATCGCCTCGACGGGGCACTCCGGTTCGCAGGCACCGCAGTCGATGCACTCCTCGGGATCGATGACGAGGATCCGCTCGTACTCGTGAATGCAGTCCACCGGGCAGACGTCGACGCACGAGAGGTCTTTGATGTCGATGCAGGGCTCGGCAATGATGTACGTCACGTCTACTCCTCGAGAACTCCTCGGGCCGATTTACTCTACCGGCGAGAGCAGCTCGTCAATCAGGTGAGGCACGCGCTCCTCGAGCGCGGACTTCGCCAGCACCTGGTCGAATCCCGCCTCGTGGGCACGACGGAGACCGGCGGTGTCAGTGTGGCTCGTGAAGCCGACGATGGGGATGTCGGGATACGCGTCCGCGACCTCGTCGGGCTCGATACGCGAGATGTCGGCGATCACGAGCTCAGGCGTCTCGACGGTGTCCGTCGTGACCAACTGGTGCCCGGACAGCAGCACGTCGAGCTTGCCGCGGAAGAAGAGGTCGACCCCAGCCAGCAGGATCGTCGCCACGGCGGGAGCGTAGCAGCGCCATGAACGAAAACGCGCTCGCGGAAGGCATCGAGCTGATCCGCAGAGGCGAGTACTTCGCCGCGCACGAGGAGCTGGAGACCGCGTGGCGATCCGCCGCGGCGGGGGAGCGGGACTTCTGCCAGGGGCTCGTCCACGTCGCCGTCGCGTGGTACCAGGCTGGACGCGGCCGGCGAACCGGCTGCGAGCGGCAGCTCGAGAAGGCCGCCCGCCGGCTCGCCCCGTATGCGCCGAGCGCACCGGAGCGTGGACATCGCCTCCATCCTCGAGCAGGTCGAGAGTGCCGCCGCGCGCGTGGCCGCCGGCTCCCTCGACCTCGATCCTGTCGACATCAGCTCGGACTAGATCTCGCCGAGGCCGACCCCGTCGAGCAGGCGGTTCACCATCACGCGCAGCCACCAGTCGCGGTGGAAGAAGAGCAGCAGCCCGAGCGCGACGAGGATCGCGCCGCTGACGATGCGAATGACGGTGTAGTGGTCGCGGAGCCAGCGGAACGCGCTCATCGCCCTCGCAAACGCGATCCCCGCCAGCACGAAGGCGATGGCGATGCCCGCGGAGTAGGCGAAGAGGAGGACGGATCCGCGCACGACGGTGTCGGAGTCGCCGGCGAGCACGAGCACGGACGCGAGCACCGTGCCGATACAGGGCGCGGCGCAGACGGCGAACGCCGCGCCGAGCAGCGCGCTCGAGCCCGACCGCCGGGCGCCTTCGAGCATGCCCGGCGCGACGATTCTCTCCGGCCAGGGCAGCAGGCCCATGAACGCGAGGCCGAGCACGACGAGCACGAAGCCGGCGATCTCGTTGCGACGGCCGGCGTCGACGTAGCCACCGATGGCGGCTGCTCCCGCGCCGAGCGCGACGAAGACGACGGTGAACCCGATGAAGAACGGGATGCTGGCGACGACGATGCGCCGCGCCACACCCCGCTCGCCGAGCCGCTCGGCTTCGACCGCCGAGACCGCCGAGAGATAGCCGGGAACGAGCGGCAGCACGCACGGCGTGATGACGGAGATCACGCCGGCGAGAAATGCGATCGGTATGCGCTCGGCCACGTGGCCAGCCTAGGAGTCCAGTCGGGCGAGCTCGTCGTCGATGCGACGTTCCATGGCCGGATCAGGGGCCGCGGCTTCAGCCCCAGGGCCGCGACGCCGGCTCCACCGCACGGCGAGGATGCCGACGATCACTGCCGCTGCGACGGCGACGACGGGCGGAAGCACCCAGGCAAGGAGGTTGAACCCACGCTTCGGCGGTGAGGCCAGGACCTGCTCGCCGAAGTCCGCGACGAGCTGCTCCTTGATCTCAGTCTTCGTGTCCCCGGCAGCGATCCGTGAGCGGATGAAGTCGCGCATGCGAATTGCCACCGGCGAGGACGACTGGTCGAGCGTCGTGTGGCACGTGGGACAGACGACCTCGCTCTCGATCTCCGCCAGCGTGGGCTCCGACTCGCTCGCAGCCGCCGGCGCGCCGAATGCGAGCGCGGCGAGCGCCAGGACGACCATGCACGCACGTAGGCTCATCGCGCGAGAGCTCCCCGGATACCCGTCTCGATCTCCTCGACGCTCAGCTCGCCCTGCGTCCAGGACGAGAGCCGCCCGTCGGGCCGGATGAAGAACGTCTCCGGAAGCGCGGTCAGCCCGTAGTCGTCGAGCAACCGTCCGGGGCCGTCGTGGACGATGGGGTACGTGACGCCGTACCGGCGTGCGAAGTTGCGCGCGTCGGACTTGAAGTCGTTCGCGTCCAGGCCGACCACGACCACGCCTCGGGGCTTCCACTTCTTCCAGGCAGCCTCTAGCCGGGGCGTTTCCTCCTTGCACGGTAGGCACCACGACGCCCAGAAGTTCAGGACGACCGCCTTCCCGCGCAACGACTCCAGCTCGAGGCGCCCCGACCTGTCGAGCCGATCCAGGTCGAAGTCGGGGGCGACCGGATGCTCGCCCCGCCTCAGCGCCGCCGCCGCGCCGCCTTCCGAGTCGCGTACCACGCGCCAGACAAGCACGGCGAGCAGCGCAAGCACAACGGCGATCGCCAGCAGTTGACCGGCTCGGCGCAGGCCTACCGCCATCGCATAAGGCTAGGCGGAGATGATGAACACCGGCGTCCCCACCTTCACGTGGCTGAAGAGCCACTCGGCGGAGGGAATCGCCATCCGAATACAGCCGTGCGAGGCCGAGTACCCGAGCGACGACGGATCGGGCGTGCCGTGGATGCCCACCGCCGCGACGTTGAGGCCCATCCAGCGCGTGCCCAGCGGGTTGCCCGGGCCCCGGCGGCACGGGATCGAGACCTTCGGCCCAGTCGGAATCCGGCGGATACCACCACGGGTAGCGCTGCATCACGGCGATCTCGAAGTTGCCGAGCGGCGTCGGGTAGGACGATTGCCCGGTGGCGACGGTGAACGTCCGCGCGAGCTTCGGCTCGCTCTGGATCTTGAAGTACTGGAGCTGCTTGGAGTCGCGACGGATGATGACTGCGGACGTGAAGAACGAGCTCACGCGGCTCGGGCGCACCAGCTCGGCCACGGCGGCCACCGGGCCGCGCCGGTTCGCTCGCAATGCCTCCACGATGGCCGCCACCGTCGGCTCGCGGCGGATGACGTAGCCGTTCCGCTCGGGCACGAGGCGCGGCCGGAGATTCTGGAGCACCAGGCGCGCGTCGCGGACGGGGCGGTCGCGGTTCTCGGCCATGCGAGCGACCCATGCTCGCACCGTGTCGCCGTGGATGGTGACGGGGATCGGGACCTTGGCGCCCGGCTTGGCCCTTCTCGCCTTGGCGACGGCCAGCTCGACGTACGCCTTCACGCCGAGCCTCGTCGGAGAGACCGGCACGCGTTCGCCGTCGACGGCGATGACGAGCGGCGACCGTACGGCCATCCGCACCGCGGCACGTGCGGCGGCGGGCGTGAGACCGCCCACCTGAACGCCGCCAATCGAAACGCGGCGGGCGAGACGCGCCGGGAGCTTCGGCTTCGGCTTGGGCTTCGGCCTTGGCTTCGTGGTAGGCGGAGGGCGTGGCGAGGGGGTCGTGGACGTCGTTCCCGTCGTCGACGTCGTGTCGGTCGTCGAGCTCGTCGAGTCGGTCGACACCGCGTGCGGCTGCTGCCCGGCCAGCACCGACGCGGCGAGAAAGCCGCCGACGCCGAGGCTCAGCAGAAGGACGATTACGCCGACCCTACGCACGCGCGCAGTGTAGCCCGCAAGGGAAACGGCAGATCGCCATAATGCGGCTCTCTGCGACGGTTTAGACTTCGCCCATGGCCCGTCCAGCACGGCAACCGGCCGAGCTCGACGACCCTCCGACGCACGATCCGGCCTCGGTGGCGCACGCATACCGCTACCACCGGCAGCGGCGCAGCGCCCGCGATGCGCGCGCCCGTGAGCACCGGCGCGCCCGGTGGCGTTTCTGGCTCGTCGCCGTGTGCCTTTTCCTTGCGAGCCTCGTCATCGCCGTGACGATCTGGGATCAGGTACAGAGCCTGTTCGGCCTCTAGTCGATGACTGACGAACGGCGTCGCAGCGGGGTGACCCCGGCCCTCGTGATCGCGGCAGGCACCGCTTCGTGGGTGGCCGGCCTCACGCTCGCCCTCTCCGCCTTCATGGGCTGGTACTCGGGTTCCGCGGTCGAGGGCCCGACCGTGTCCGTGCTCGGTTGGAACACCGGCACACTCGGGAAGTTCGTGTTCGTCCTCGGGCTCGCGATCGTCCTGCTCGCCGTGCGACGCGGCGCCGGGATCGAGCTGCCGAGAAGCCTGCCGGAAAGCCTCATCCTCATCGTTCTCGGCACGGCGGCGACGATCCTCTTGCTCATACGGATCGTGTCCATCCCGGACGAGTTCGCCGGGACGGCCGATCGAGCTATCGGCTTGTGGGTAGGCCTGGCGTCCGCGGCGATCGTGATCGTCGCAGGCTTCGTGCGAGCAGGAGAAGAGCTGTAGCGACAACCGCGCCAAGCACCGCGCCCGCGAGCACGTCGAGCGGAAAGTGCACGCCGACGTAGAGCCGCGAGAACCCCATGAGCGCGGCGAGCACGAAGATCGCCGGCGCCAGCGCTGGTGCCGCGACGGAGAGGACGACTACTGCGGCGAAGCTCGTCGCGGCATGGCCTGAGGGGAACGCCGGCGTCGACGGCGTCGTCACGAGCACGTCGATCCCGTGGAGCGTCTCCTCGGGCCTCCGTCGGTCCGTCGCCTGCTTCAAGCCCGACGCCGACAGATCGGCGAGCACGACCGCGGCCGGCACCATGACCGCGACCCAGGGGCGGCGGAGGGCGACGGCGAAGACTATTCCGAGCCCGATCCACAGTAGCCCGTGCGTGCCGGCATACGTGAGGCCGACGAACAGCGGGTCGAGCCAGCCGAGGTGATGCTCGACGATCCACTGCTCGAGCCGCTGGTCGAGCGAGATCAGGAACGCGCTACGGGGACGTGACCGTCGTCGTCACCGTGACGGTCTCGTTCGTCGCCGCCACCGGCACGATCGTGCGGGTCGTCGTCGTTGCGCCCTCGGAGCCGGGTCGGTCGCGATCGCCTGCCCGAGGGCGACGCCGAGGCCGAACACGACGCCGAGCGCGACGGCGGCGAGCACCACGCGCACGAGCGGACGCCGGCGGCGGGCTCGGGTGGGACGCTGCGACGAGGTCGGCGTCACGGCTCGTAGTCGCGCGCTCCTCGCGCGTAGAGGTGGAACGCCGCATCTGCCGCAGACGACGCCGTTCGTACCCAGCCGGGCCGGTAGCACCGGCCCTCGATCGCCGTGAGCGTCCAGCGCTCGGAGCCGTCGTAGGCGGCCGCCAGCTCGGTCAACGTGAACGAGCCGCCGACGCGCCGGCGCAGCTCTGCGGTCACGGTCTCGATCTGCTCGACGGACCCGCGCGTCGATGCCGGGAGGCTCACGGACGAGACTCGTGTACGAGTCTGCCCACTGCTGGCGAGCGAGCTCCACGCTACGGCTCATGCGTCGAAATCTAGAGCGAGCAGCAGCCGTCCTCGGGAAACAGGTGCGCCAACTCTGCGACGACTCGCTCGCCGAGCACGTACCCGGGCCTGGCGAGGGCGAACGCGACGTGGGCGTGCAGGCACTTCAGCCGAAGCGGTGTCGACGAACCGCCGATGCCGAGCTCGAGCGAGGCGCCGTCGTCGCTCCCGACACGTCCGGCGGCGAGCTCGCGTCGCAGGTCGCGCTGCTCGCGTGTCGCCGCTTCGACGCTCGCGCGTAGCTCGGATCGTCCGCCGCAGCCTCGCTCCAGCGCTCGACGCCGCCGGCCGCCTCGAGCCGCGAGACCGCAGCGACGGCGTTCGGGCACGTGAGGTAATAGGTCGTTGGAAACGGCGAGCCGTCCAACGCATACGGCTCCTGCTCGGTGACGGCGGGGTGCCCGAAAGGGCAGCGCAGCACGACGCGTCTGAACGCGCGCACGGGGCGACCCAGTTGACGCTCTACCGTGCGGCGATCGGCGTCACTCGTCGGCGGCGCGCTCGGCCGCTCGTGCCCTGCGCCAGGCGTCGATGCCCTTGACGATGAAGAGCTGCTCATCCGGTCGGACGAGCCCGAGCCTGCGAGCTTCGCGAGCGAGCGTCGCGCCGCTGTCGTCGAGCCTCAGACGACGCCGGAGGTCGGTTCGCTCCGCGGTCAGCCGCCGCACCTCCGCTGCCCGGTCCTGCAGCGCGTCCTGGGCGTGCACGTACGCCTTCACCGGGCGGTAGTAGAGAAAGCCGACGAGTGCGAGCGCCGCCACGGCGATGACTGCACGCCGACGACGGCGTACGGTGCGCCGATCCACGCGAGCGCCTCCCATGTGGTCCGGTTCGCCCGCCGGACCAGCGTTCCTTCACGACCGCACCGTCACGAAGCGACGTCGACCTTGATGACGTTCGTCGAGCCGGGGATGTTGACGTTCGTGCCAGCCGTGATGACGACCCGGTCGCCCGCCTCGAGCAGCCCGGCCCCGCAGGCCGCCGCCAGGGACTTGCTCCACAGCTGCTCGACGTCCATGCACACGTCGATCACGAGCGGGACCACGCCCCATTCCAGTGCCAGTCGCCTCGCGACGCGGTCCGTGTGCGTGATGGCGACGATCGGACGCCGAGGGCGCAGCCGTGCCATGGCCGACGCGCTACCGCCGCTGAACGTGGGAACGATCAGCGCGCTGGCATGGAGCGCTTCCGCGACGTCGCAAGCCGCGTTCGAGATCGCTTCTCCGACCGTCGGCTCGTCGCCTGCGCTCGGCAGCTCGTGCCGGTGCCCGAGACTCGGCTCGACCGCTCTGGCGATGAGATCCATCGTCGCCACTGCCTCCACCGGGTACTCGCCGACAGCGGTCTCCTCGGACAGCATGAGCGCCGACGTCCCATCGAGGACGGCGTTTGCGACGTCGCTCGCCTCGGCCCTGGTCGGCTCGGGCGCGTGGAGCATCGACTCGAGCATCTGCGTGGCGGTGATCACCGCTCGGCCGCGCTCGAGCGCCGTCAGGATCATCCGCTTCTGAATGAGGGGTACGGCCGACGGGCCGATCTCGACTCCGAGATCGCCACGAGCGACCATGACGGCGTCCGACGCATCCACGATCGGCCCCAGCGAGTGCACCGCCTCCGCCTTCTCGATCTTTGCGATCACACGCGCATCGGATCCGGCCTCGTCGATCCGGCGTCGGAGGTCGCGAACGTCGTCAGGTGAGCGCACGAAGGACAGCGCGACGTAGTCGACACCGAGCTCGAGGGCGAATTCGAGATCGCGGAGGTCCTTCTCCGTCAGCGACGGAATCGGCAGCACCACGCCCGGCAGGTTGACGCCCTTGTGGCTCTCGACCGTGCCGCCGACGGCCACCGAGCAGACCGCGGAGCCGTTGTCGACGCGCTCGACCCGCAGCCGGACGTGCCCGTCGTCGATGAGCACGTCATGGCCTTCGTCGAGGACCTGCCCGACCACTGCCGGGGCGATGGGGAGCTCGACGTTCGCGCCCTCGGGGCCGACCCGAACCTTCTGACCTTTCTCGAGGGGCACGGGAGCCGCGAGGTCACCGATGCGGAGCTTCGGTCCCTGGAGATCGGCGATGACCGCCAACGGCCGGCCGATGTCGCGCTCGACGTCTCGCACCGTCTCCGCCATGGCGGCGTGCTGATCCTGCGTGCCGTGCGAGAGATTGAGACGCACGACGTCCGTGCCGGCGGCCGCGAGCTCGTCGACGCGCTCTGCAGAAGCCGGGCCGAGCGTGGCAACGATCTTCGTGCGGCGTGCTGCTTGAGCGGGCAAGCTGCCAGCGTACCGCCGGCGAGCGACTACCGCCGAAAACGCGGGAATGCACTCCAGCCGGGATAGACCGCCAGCTCGCCGAGCTCCTCCTCGATCCTCAAGAGCTGGTTCAGCGCGGGGGAAACCATGTTGTCGCCTGCGGCGCCACTTCTTCGCCTCGTGCCAAGACGTGCGGCTTCGCCGCCGCCTTTGCCCTCGGCTTCGAAGTTTCCCCCGCGGACCCCCTTCTTATGGGTGATATCTCGGGAATGCACTCCAGCCGGGATAGACGGCCCGCTCGCCGAGCTCCTCCTCGATCCGCAAGAGCTGGTTGTACTTCGCGACGCGGTCCGATCGGGACGGCGCTCCCGTCTTGATCTGGCCGGCGTTCGTGGCGACAGCGATGTCCGCGATCGTCGTGTCCTCGGTCTCTCCGGAGCGGTGCGAGATGATCGACGCGTAGCCCGCCTGCCGCGCGAGCTCGATCGTCTCCAGCGTCTCGGTGAGCGTGCCGATCTGGTTGACCTTGATGAGCATCGCGTTGGCGACACCTCCTTCGATGCCCCGCCGCAGGCGGTCGACGTTCGTGACGAAGAGGTCGTCGCCGACGAGCTGGAGCCGGTCGCCGCGGCGCTCGGTCAGCTCCCGCCAGGATGCCCATTCGTCCTCGGCCAGCGCGTCCTCGACCGAGACGATCGGATAGCGCTCCGCCAGCTCGGCCCAGAACGCGACCATGGCCGCCGGCTCCTTCTCGCGCCCCTCGAAACGGTAGGCGCCCTCGCTCCAGAACTCGGTCGCAGCAGGGTCGAGCGCGATCGCCACACGCTCCGCATGGCCTGCCCGTTCGGCCGCCGTGAGCACCGCCTCGATCGCCTCCTCGCTCGAGCCGAGGTCCGGCGCGAAGCCGCCCTCGTCCCCGACTCCCGTGGCGAGCCCACGCTCGTGGAGCAGCGCCTTCAGCGCGTGGTACACCTCTGCCCCGACCTGCAGCGCCTCGGCGAACGACTCGGCGCCGGCCGGGACGACCATGAACTCCTGGAAGTCGAGCGAGTTCTGCGCGTGTGCGCCTCCGTTGACGACGTTCAGCATCGGCACCGGCAGCACGACAGCGCTCTCTCCGCCTAGCCAGCGGTAGAGGGACACGCCGGCGTCGGCCGCGGCCGCCTTGGCGACGGCGAGCGAGACGCCCAGCAGCGCGTTCGCTCCGAGGTTGCCCTTGTTCGGCGTGCCGTCCTGCTCGATGAGCCGCTGGTCCAGCGCTGCCTGATCTGCTGCATCGAGGCCTTTGACGGCCGGCGCGATGACCTCGAGGACGTTCCTGACGGCGCGCAGAACGCCCTTGCCTCGGTACACGTCCTGCGTCGCCGTCGCGAAGCTCGACGGCCTCATGCACGCCTGTGGAGGCGCCGGACGGAACGGCCGCCCGGCCGAACGCTCCGGACGACAGCTTGACGTCGACCTCGACCGTGGGGTTGCCGCGGGAGTCGAGGATCTGCCTGCGCATGACGCGCTCGATCGCGCTCATGCCAGCTCCTCCTTCGCCGACTCGTAGTAGCGGAGTTGCTCGTCGAGCGGGAAGCTGTCGACCACTCGTCGCCGCCCTCGGCGCCGCGAGCTCGGCGGCCCGCTCCACCCGCGCCACGAACTTCCTGGACGTGCCACGCAACGCGAGCTCGGGATCGACGTTCAGCTGCTGCGCGACGACCGACGGCGAGGAAGAGCACGTCACCGAGCTCGTCCACGAGCGCTGGGATCGGGCTCCGTCTCCGGCTCCGGCAGCGCCGCTACGGCGCAGCTCCTCCCGCAACTCGTCGAGCTCCTGCTCGAGGCGCTCGACGCGGGCGTCGAGATCGGGAAACGCGAAGCCTGTCGACGCCGCCCGTCGCTGCACCTTGCGAGCATAGAGCAGCGCCGGGAGCGTCTCGGGCACGTCGTGGAAGACGCCGGTGCGCCCTTCCTGCGCGGTCTTCAGCGCCTCCCAGCGATGCTTCACCGCACCAGGGGACCCGGGCGACGCAGCGTCGCCGAAGACATGCGGATGGCGGCGGACGAGCTTGTCGTGAGCGTTCCGTGCGACCGTCTCGAGGTCACCGCCGCCGCGCTCCGCGAGCAGGAGCGAGAGGAAGAACGTCTGATACAGCAGGTCGCCGAGCTCGTCGACGAGCTTCGCGTCGTCGTCGGCCATGGCAGCGTCCGCAACCTCGTAGGCCTCCTCGACCGTGTGCGGCACGATCGTTCGCGCCGTCTGCTCGGCATCCCACGGGCACTCGCGGCGCAGCAGGGCTGTGAGCTCCTGCAGCTCGGCGAGCGCCTGCTCGAGGCTCAACCCGTGGAGGTCGTCGTCGCCGGAGTCGTCTCGGTCGCGGGCGGCGCGAGGCCGGAGGCGTACGTGATCTTGTCCTCGTACTCCTTCTTCAGCTCCTCGAGCCACTTCGTGACCGCCTCCGACTTCTTCTGGCCGAGCCAGCGTGTCCGAGATCGACTTGCGTACCGACTTCAGCGGCGTCGTCTTGCCGGCGTTCTCAGGCGTGAGCGCCTCGATGACGTGCCAGCCGAACTGCGTCTTGACGGGCTCGGAGATCTCCCCGACGCCGAGCGCGAACGCGACCTTCTCGAACGGCGGGCACCGTCTGGCCACGCTGGACGGTGAGCTTGCCGCCGAGCTCTTTCGAACCCGGATCGGTCGAGTGCTTCTTGCGCGAGCGCCGCAAAGTTCGCGCCGGCGCTGAGCTGCCGGTAAAGGTCGTCCGCGAGCGCCTTGGAGGGACGAGGATGTGGCGCACGTCGCGCGACGGCTTCTGCTGGTAGAGCTGAGGGTTGGCGTCGTAGTACGCCTCGGATCTCGGCGTCGGTGACCTTCGCGTCGGTCCCCGACCTTCTCGAAGATCTTCTCGGAGAGCAGCGTCGAGCGGAGCTCTTCGCGCACCTGCTCGTCGGTGATGCCCTGCTGCTTCAGCGACTGTCCTCGTACTTCTTCTGGCTGCCGCCGAAGAACTGCGTCAGTACCCGCTTCAGGCGCTCGTCGACCTCCTCGTCCGAGACCGAGACGCCGAGCTCCTCCGCCTTCTGCTCGAACTGCACGCGTTGCACGAGGAACTGGAGCGCGTTCTGCTGGAACGCCTGGTACTCCTGCGACCCGGCGGCGGGGATCTTCTGGCCCTGCGCCTTCAGCCTCGACTCGGCCTGCGCGATGACCTCGTCGAGCTCCGTCTGCGTGATCTCTTCGCCCGCGACGTTCGCGGCGACGCCGGAGGCCAGCGATCCGCCCGCGCCTCCACCGCCGCCGCCGCACCCGGCGGTGACGAGCGACAGCGTCCAGACCGGCCGCCAGCGGCAGTTCGAGTGAGAGCTGTTCTCTGGGCGATCATGGAAAAAGCGCCTTCAAGCTGCCTGGCGCACGTCGAGAATAGCAGCGAGCGCGGGTAGCCCTCCGCGGAACCCGTCGCTCCGCATCGCGAGCTCCCGCTTGTCGTTCGTGTAGACGGCGGAGGCGACGCTCTCGCGGATCTCGCGAACGTCGTCCGCGCCGAGCAGCAGCGGGCCGACCGTCAGGCGGCCGTTGCGGAACACCGCGTAGTCGGCGCCGATCTCCGCGAGCTTCAGCCTCGCCTCTTGCAGCGCGAAGAGGTTCTCGACGGGCTCCGGAGGCGGCCCGTAGCGATCCTCGACGGACGCGCGCAGCTCGCGCAGCTCCTCGTCGCTCGCGGCGAGCGCGAGACGCCGATGGAGGTCGATCTTCAAGCGCCTCGGACTCGACGTAGTCGGCCGGGACGTACGCGTCGATGCGGGCGTCGATGCGGATCGGCCGTGGCACGACCCGCCTGCCGCCGGCCAGCTCGGCGACCGCCTCGTTGAGGAGGTCGACGTACAGCTCGAACCCGACCGCCGCGACATGGCCGGACTGCTCGCGGCCGAGCAGCTCGCCCGCGCCGCGGATCTCGAGATCGCGCATCGCGATGGCGAAGCCCGGACCCGAGCTCCGTGTGGTCGGCCAGCGTCGACAGCCTCGCCCGCGCCTCCGAGCGTGAGCTCCATCGCGTCGGGGTAGAGGAGGTACGCGTGCGCCGGCACGTCGGAACGGCCGACGCGGCCGCGGATCTGGTACAGCTGCGCGAGGCCCGAGCATGTCGGCGCGCTCGACGACGAGCGTGTTGGCCTGAGGGATGTCGAGGCCCGACTCGATGATCGTCGTCGACACGAGCACGTCGGCGTCCCCGCGCAGGAACTTCATCATCTGCTCCTCGAGCTCACGCTCGGGCATCTGACCGTGAGCGACCAGCAGCCGGAGGTCCGGGCACAGCTCCGCAAGCTTCTCGGCCGCCTCATCGATCGTCTCCACGCGGTTGTGGAGGTAGAACGACTGACCTGCGCGCTCTGTCTCGCGCTCGAGGGCGTGCTTGACGAGCTCTTCGTCGTACTCGCCGACGTACGTCCTGATCGGGCGTCGCCCCTCCGGAGGCGTCTCGATCATCGAGATGTCCCGCAGGCCGGCGAGCGACATGTGCAACGTGCGCGGAATCGGGGTGGCGGTCAGCGACAGCACGTCGACTTCCAGACGCAGCTGGCGGAGGAGCTCCTTCTGGGCGACGCCGAAGCGCTGCTCCTCGTCCACGATCACAAGCCCGAGGTTCGAGGGGACGACGTCCCTGAGAGAGCACGCGGTGCGTCCCGATGAGGACGTCGACCTTGCCGGAGGCGAAGTCCGCGAGCGCAGCCTTCACGTCGGCGGGCCGACGGAAACGCGAGATCATCTCGGTCGTGACGGGGAAGTCTCCGTAGCGCTCGCGGAACGTGTTCCAGTGCTGCTGCGCAAGCACCGTCGTCGGTGCGAGCACCAGCGTCTGCCTACCGTTGAGCGCGACCGCGAAGGCGGCACGCACGGCGATCTCCGTCTTCCCGAAGCCGACGTCGCCGCAGACGAGCCGATCCATCGGCCGCGCGGACTCGAGATCCTCCTTGACCGCCTCGATCGCCTCCAGCTGGTCGGGCGTCTCGCGATACGGGAAGGAGGCTTCCAGCCGCTCCAGCCAGTCGCTCGAGACGTCGTAGGGGACGCCGGTCGCGTGCTCGCGCTGCGCGTAGAGCGCCAGCAGCTCGCCCGCCAGCTCGCGCACGGCATGGCCCGCACGGGTCTTGAGGAGCTGCCAGGCGCGTCCACCGAGCTTCGAGAGCGCCGGCGCCCGGCCGTCGGCGCCGACGTACCGCGAGACCTTGCCCACCTGGTCGTGGGGCACGTACAGCCGGTCCTCTCCCCGGAAGGCGAGCAACAGGTAGTCGCGCGTGATCCCGCCCACCGTCTGCGTCTCGAAGCCGAGCAGCTGTCCGACGCCGTGATCCTCGTGGACGACGTAGTCCCCCGTACGCAGGTCGGCGAACGAGCGCAGCGCCCGTGCAACGCGAGCTTGGCGCGGCGCGCGCCTCCGGAAGACCTGCGACTCCGGCACGAGCGCGATGCCGAGCTCGCGCCAGACGAATCCCCGGCGCGCAGGTGAGACGGCGAAGAGCAGCGCGCCATCCGGGGGCAGTGATGCTCCTGCCTCCAGCATGTGCGCGTCGGCGCGTCGCAGCAGGCGCTGCGTGCGAAGCGCCTCGCCGCGGTGAGGGAAGGAGACGACGACCCGCAGACCCGTGCGGACAAGCGCATTCAGCTCGCGCTCTGCCTCGGCGAGCCCTCGGGCGGCGAGCGCCGGCCGCTGCGCCTCGAACGCGAGGGGCTGGCCGCTCGGCAGCGGATCGAGCTCGGCTCCGACCGGCTCCAGGTCGAGGCCCAGCTCGTCTCGCCAGATCTCGCGGACGTCTGCCGGCCGCCACACGAGATCGGTTTCTGCGGCAAGCGAGCCGGACGTCGTCTGGTTGTCCTTGCCGGACTCGAGCAGATCGACTCGGCGCTCGGTCGCGGGGAAGACGATCGCCCGCTCGAGCTCGTACAAGGCGCGTTGCGTGAACGGCGAGAAGGCGCGGATGCCTTCGACGACGTCGCCGAAGAGCTCGATACGGATTGGCTCCCGGCCGGTCGTGCCGAAGACGTCGAGAATCCCACCGCGGACCGCGACCTGGCCACGCTCCTCCACACGCTCCACGCGCTCGTAGCCGGCGAGCACGAGCTCTTCGGTCAGCGCCTCGAGCCCGAGCTCCGCTCCAACGGCGATCTCTACTGGAGCCGGCCGCTCGTCCTCCGCAGGCAGCGCCTCCGCGGCTGCAGTCGCCGACATGCACACGAGCCCGCCGTCGGCGAGCACCGAGAGCGCGCGCAGCCGCTCGCCGACGAGGTGAGGGGGACGCGGAGGCCCGACTCCTCGGTGACTCCTCGTCCCGGCATGAACGCCACCGACTCGGCGCCGACGAACCACGCCGCGGCTTCCGCGGCATCGCGCGCATCCTCGTCGTCGGGCAGGAGGCACAGCAGCCTGCGGCCGAGGCTGCGCGTGCAGCGCCGCGAGCACCAGCGGCAGCGCGGGCTCGGAGACGCGCGCCCTCGCCGCTCGGCAGCGTGGAAGCGAGCGCGGAGAGATCCTCGCTGTCAGCGAGGACGTCGGCGAGCGGCCGTAGCACCGGGTGGTCCATGACGAAAGGCGGGAAACGCGTCCCGCGGGGTCAGTCTACTCCGCACCGACCGGCCAGCCCGGCTCGCCCAAGCCGCTGCGCCGTGTCCGATTCAGACATGTCACCGGGGCCACCAGCCTCCGCCCCGCTGCTGATGCTACGGGTGAAGTCGAGCCCAGGGGTTGTGACTCTGTGCCGACTTTGTGTCAGTTGAACCGGCGCTGTGTCGCTTCAATGCCCTCGAGCAGCACTGCCTCGACCGCATCTGCCGCGCGCGCGACAAGGGAACCCACATCGGCCTCGGGAGGAAACGGCGACAGCACCTAGTCGGCAACGGGCCTCGGGTCGCCGCGCTCGGGCCGGCCGACGCCGATTCGCAGCCGGAGGAAGTCGCGTGTGCCTATCGCGTCGGCGATCGAGCGCAGCCCGTTGTGGCCCGCCAATCCGCCGCCGCTGCGCGCCTGCAGCCGGCCCTCCTCGAGATCGACGTCGTCGTGGACGACGATCAGCGAGTCCGACGGCGCCTTGAAGAACGACGCGGCCGCAGCGATCGACCGGCCCGAGTCGTTCATGTACGTCTCGGGCTTGAGCAGTGCGACGCGCCGGCCCTCGACGCGGACCTCCGACAGCTGACCCGAAAACTTCCCGCGATACGTTCCCCCGTGTCGCGTGGCGAGCTCGTCGGTCACGAGCCAGCCGACGTTGTGGCGAGTCGCCGCGTACTGGCCTCCCGGGTTGCCGAGACCTGCGACGAGTAAGTCGAGCGAAGGCTCGGGCGCCCGCCGGCGCCGGAGCCGCATCAGCTCTCTTCGGACTCGCTGGCCTCTTCGGCCGCCGGCGGTTCGCCCTCGGCAGCCTGCTCCTCGCCGGGCTCGCCCTCCACGGCCTCCTCGCCCTCCTCGAGCTCCTCGGCCTCCGCGCGCCTCGGCCGCCTCTGCCTCTGCGGCCTCCAGCTCAGCAGCCAGGCGAGGCGCGGAGACGGTGACGAGCACGTTCTCCGGGTCTGCCAGCACGGCGACGCTCTCCGGAAGCGCGAGATCCGACACGCGAAGGGCGTCGCCGATCTCCGTCTGGCCGATGTCGAGCGAGAGCCGGTCGGGCATCTCGAGAGGCAGCGCCTCGACCGGAACGTCGCGCACGAGCTGCGTCAGGACGCCGCCGACCTTGACACCTGGCGACTCGCCGACGAGCTCAACGACAACCTGCGCGGTGATTGGCTGGTCGAGCCGTACTTCATGGAGATCGATGTGCGTGAGATGACCACGAATCGGATCCTGCTGATAGTCCTTGACCACCGAGGCGTGCGACGTCTTCTGCTCGTCGAGGACGACGTCGAGGATCGCGTGCAGCCCGTGCGTTCCGCCCAGAGCGCTCCGCAACGTGCGCTCAGGCACGACGAACGGATGCGGCTTCTTGCCACGCCCGTAGAGCACGCCGGGTATCAGCCCTTCTCTGCGCAGCCGTCGAGACTCGCGCGATCCCAGCGCGTGTCGTTGCTGCACCTCCAGGCGGACTCGTTCCCCGGCCACGGCGGCGGATTGTAGCTACGCGAGGGACTCCGCGAGAGACGTCCCGCGTACGAGACGCTCTGCCTCCGCGGAAGGTTTCCCCACGTGCGCGACCCAGACTTTCGCGGTCAACAGAACTGGTGCTCCCCGGCTCGTGACGGGCTGTTTCGCCTCGTACCAGGAAGTGCCGCCGTTGCAGCACTTCCTCGCCTGTCGCGTCCAGCCCGTGACGGCCGATACCGCCCCCGTGCCAACCCGTGCGTTGGCGCACGGTTTGCAGCAGTTCGCCGGCGTCCTCAACGGGCTGGCGATCGTGGCCTACGTCCTGGTTGCCTTCCCGCTGGCCTTCTTCCTGGTCGGCGTCGGGGTGGCCCTGATGCTGACGAAACTGCTGGGGTTGCACACGTCGCTGAGCCTGATGATATTCCGACCGACAATCCGATTCACCGCGATCGGCGTAGGAGGAGTGTCAGGGAAATGGAGAGGCGTTCTCGCAGGCTCCCGCTCCGCTTTGCCGTCGCCGTCGGCGGTGGGGTCGCCCTAGTGGCAATCGGCCTGCTGGCTGCATTAGCGGTCCCGAGCGCGGGGGCAGTTCCCGCAGACGTCCCGGCCCAGTGCCCGTACCCCCCCTGCAGCCCGCCGCCACCACCGCCGTCGCCGCCTCCGCCTCCTCCGCCGCCACCTCCGCCCGCGCCGCCGCCTCCTTCGCCGACTCCACCGCCTCCCGCCTGCGCCGCCTCCGCCTGCGCCGCCTCCGCCCGGATCGCCTCCTCCTCCGCCCCCCCCTGCACCCCCGCCTCCGCCGGTCGTCAAGCCGACCAAGGTCCCGGCTGGGCGCGGCGCACAACGCCGCCCTCGACGCAACGATCCTCGTCGACCAGACGCGCATGACGCTCTATCACCTCATGTCGGAGAAGGGCAAGAAGCTCGCCTGCAAGGGCAGTTGCGTGAAGTTTTGGCCGCCGCTCCTCCTCAAGCGGGGAGCGAAGCCGACCGCCGGGAAGGGTGTGGCAAAGGCCAAGGTCGGCACGATCCGGCGCCCCGATGGCCGGCTGCAGGTGACCTATGCCGGCTTCGCCCTCTACCGGTATGTCGGCGACGTCAAGCCCGGTGACGCGAAGGGCCAGGGAGTCCAGAAGATCTGGTTCGTCGTCACCCCCTCCGGGCGGGTTCTGAAGAAGGCGCTGGGCTAAACCTCTCCGCGGGCGGTCACAGAGCGTGCGCACGGCTTCCCCCGCAGCCGCCCTCTTCTCGACCGCCGCCAGCTCCCGCTCTGCCTCGGCCTTGCAGCGTTCGGCCTGTCCGCGCTCGAGCTCAAGCTCGCGGTACCCCGCAAACCCGCAGGGTTACGCTGAGCACCTAGAAGAGCTGGTACTCGCCGCCGAAGATCGCCGACACCGACTCGTCGGCGAAGACGTTCATGATCGTCTCGGCCAGCAGGCCCGAGATGGGCAGCACCGTGAGGTTCCCGGGCCGGCTCACGGGATCGATGGGCACGGTGTCGGTGACGACGATGCCTGCGAGATCGGCCTCGGCGAACCGGTCGAGCGCGCCTTCCGAGAAGAGGCCATGAGTCGTGAACACCCACACCGCCGTCGCCCCGTGCTCCCGAAGGGCCTGAGCACCGGCCAGCAACGTCCCACCGGTCATGATCACGTCGTCGCCGACGATCGCAACCTTGTCCTTCACGCGACCTGTGATCTCGGTCACCGACGCCTTGTCGTGCTCGGGGCGCGTCTTGTGCATGACGGCGAAGTCGCCTTCGATCATCTCGGCGAACCTGATCGCGTGCTTCGCACGTCCGGCGTCCGGCGCGACCGACACGACGGCGTCGCCGGAGAGCCCGAGGTCGCGGAAGTGCCGAGCGAACAGCGGCAGCGACGTCATGTGGTCGACGGGGATCGTGAAGAACCCCTGGATCTGCCCCGCGTGCAAGTCCATGGTGAGGACGCGGTCCGCGCCCGCGAGCTGGATCATGTCGGCGACGAGGCGGCCCGAGATCGGCTCGCGAGGCAGCGCCTTTCGGTCCTGCCGCGAGTACGGGAACCACGGCACCACAGCCGTGATCCGCTTCGCCGACGCGAGCTTCGCGGCCTGGATCATGAAGAGCAGCTCCATGAGGTTGCGGTCGACGGGAGCGCAGCCCGTCTGGACGATGAAGACGTCGGCCCCGCGGATCGACTCGTTGTAGCGGCAGTACGTCTCGCCGTTCGAGAAGGTCTTCAGGTCGACCTCGCCGAGCTCGACGCCGAGCTGCTCGGCGATCCGCTGCGCGAGCTCGGGATGGGAGCGGCCGGAGAACACCATCAGCCGCTTGAGCGGCCCCCGCTCGATCCAGTGCCCCGGCTTCGACTCGGGCCGTTCCGTGTTCACGGCGACGTCGAGCCCGGGGAGTCGGACAAGCTCAGTCGTGGCTGTCTCCACCGGCATACCCTTCCTTGTTCTCTTGCCGCGCGCGTGCGATGGCCAAGGCGCCGGGCGGAACATCTTCGGTGATCACCGATCCGGCCGCGACCCACGCATTATCTCCGATCGTGACGGGTGCAAGAAACGCATTGTCGACGCCGGTCCTGACGTTGCGCCCGATCGTCGTTCGCTGCTTGCCGCGACCTCTCTCGTGCGGGAAGTTGGCTGTGATGTTCCCTGCGGCGATGTTCGTGTCCTCTCCGATGTCCGCGTCGCCGACATACGACAGGTGCGGCACCTTCGTGCGTGCCCCAATTCGCGAGTTCTTCACCTCGACGAACGTCCCTGCCTTTGCGTCCTCGTCAAGGATCGGTCCCGGGACGGACGTAACAGAACGGCCCGATCTCGACGCCGCGCGCAACTCGCACGTTGCCGCGAATGACCGTGAACGGGTGAATCGTCACGTCGGCCTCGAGCTCGACGTCCGCATCGATCCAGGTCGACGCGGGGTCGACGATCGTTACCCCCGCGAGCATGTGCCGCTCGTTGATTCGGTCGCGAAGGGTCTCCGCCGCTTCGGCCAGCTCGACCCTCGTGTTGACTCCGAGCGCCAAGGTGGGCTCGGACGCCTCGACGACGTGACCGACACCGTCGCCGTCGACGATGTGACGTACGCAATCCGTGAGGTACAGCTCGCCTTGCGCGTTATGCGAATCGAGCAAGTCCACGGCCTTCCACAGCGCGTGGGCAGAGAAGACGTAGAGCGAGCTGTTCACCTCGCAGACCTCGAGCTGCTCCGGTGTGGCGTCTTTTGCCTCGACGATCGCGGCCAGACGGCCAGACTCGTCGCGGACCACGCGACCGTAGTCGCCGGGCTCGTCCATGGCGAGTGAGAGCACGGTGACGTCGGCGCCCGAGGCTCGGTGGCCATCCACAAGCGTCTGTAGCAGCTCCTCGGTCACGAGCGGCGTGTCACCCGAGAGCACGAGGACGTCGCCGTCGGCACCGTCGAGCGAGCACGTGCGCTCGCCATCGCGTCACCCGTGCCGCGTGGCTGCTCCTGGACGGCAACGATCGCTCCCACTTCTCCGAACCCGTCTGCCGTCTCAGGCGATGCCACGACCACGAGCGGGTCCGGGCTCAGCGGCTGGACGGCTGCGAGGACCCAGTCCACCATCGGCCGGCCGAGGAGAGGGTGCAGGTGCTTTGGCGTTGCGGAGCGCATCCGCGTGCCCAGGCCGGCTGCCATGACGACCGCAGAAAGTCTCGTGTCGTTGGCCATTACGAAGGCTGGGGCGCCAGGATTCGAACCTGGGGTCGCGGGACCAAAACCCGCTGCCTTACCACTTGGCTACGCCCCAACGGAGTCAACGAGGGTATTCCAACCACAAAGGAAGGGGCTCGCGGGGGAACCATGGGTTCACCCGCGTTGAAAACCCGCTGCCTTACCGCTTGGCTACGCCCCACCACCAGGAGAAAGGCTAACCGAGGTCTGCCGTTACTTCGCCGAGCGGGCCGACTGATCGGGCCGTTCGTGGTAGAGGAGGTAGACGGCCGCCGCCGCGAGGATGCCCGCGAGGACGAGCGCGATGGCAGGGACGAGGATCGCAATGATGGCCGCCACCACCGCCAGCGCCTGCGACATGGCGGCAATCCACGAGATCTCCCGACCCAGCTCCGAGTCGAGCGTTCGTCCGGCGAGCAGCCAGAAGAGCACCACGGGAATCGCGATGACGATCACGGTTACGCGCGAGAAGTCCTCCTCGAGCGCGACGAAGAGGCACTCTGCGATCGCGATCCCCAATGCGACCTTGAGCCTGTTCTCGCGCAACCAGCTCTGGCGTTCCGCCGGCTGCGGAGGGGCTTCGGGTGCGGGCGCCGAGGCTGCCTCAGGAGGCGGAGTCGCTGACGGGCCCTCGGTCACCGATCAACCGTACCACGCTGGAAATGTCACCCAAGCGTCGCCCTCGGACGCGAGCACTGCCTTCGCGTTGCGTGCGCCGACCTCGTCCTCGAACACCGCATACACGGCCGGTCCCGCCCCGCTGACGTCCGCCCGCACGGCGCCGAGATGCTCCAGCTCAGCAGCGAGCGGCGACCTCGCGAGGTCGTTCTTCGGCCAGCCGGCGAAGTCGTGGACGGTGCGTGTCTCCCCCAGGCGTGTCAACAGGTCGGCACGCCGATCGGCGTAGCCGACATCGCCACGCCGCTCGTCGAACGCGTCGTATACGGCCTTCGTCGAATGCTTCGTTGCGTCCCGAGGCAGGACGACGAGTACGGAGTACGCGCGAGGCAGAGAGAGCGGCGACAGCGTCGTGCCGTCGCCCTCCCCGAGCTGCGGCCCAGCCGTGAGGAACAGCGGCACGTCGGCGCCCAGTCCCGAGGCGAGGTGGTGCAGCCTTTCGCTGCCGAGCGGCTCGTCGAGCGTCTCGTTCGCGAGCACGAGCGCGGCCGCGGCGTCGGAGCTGCCTCCGCCAAGTCCCGCGCCTACCGGGATGCGCTTCTCGATCGCCACACGCCACGAGGGCTCCACCCCGGCTGCGCGGGCAAGGGACGTCAAAGCCCCCGTGACGAGTGTGTCCGCGGGAAAGCCATCGACCTGCGAGGCGGCGGCGACCGCTCGATCGAGAGTGTGTCCGCGAGCTCGAGGCGTTCGTAGACGGTGATCAGCTCGTGCTTGCCGTCTTCGCGTCGAGGCCCGACGAGGAGCGCGAGGTTGACCTTCGCAGGCGCAGCGGCGCTCTTCACGTGAGCAAGCTCGGGAGTTGTGCGAACTCTTCGGGAGCGAGCTGCTCCGCCCGCGTGCCAGGGCCGTGCCCGAGTGCCGCGAGCGCGCCGACGGTCTGTTCGCGAGACGCCACCCCCGCCAATTCGAGCGAGTTGGAGAGCGTCTTCCGACGATGGGCAAACGCGGCTTGCACGACGCTTTTGATCGTGTCGAGATCGGGCCTGGCCGGCAACCGGGCGAAGGCAACGAGCAGCGAGTCGACTCGGGGCCGCGGACGGAACACCGTGCGGGAGACGGCATGCGTTCCCGTCCGCCGGGCCGACAGCTGGACGAGCACCGAGACGGCGCCGTACGCCTTCGTTCCGGGGGAGGCGAAGAACCGCTCGCCCACCTCCTTCTGCACCATCACGCACCACGCCTTGATCGACGAGAGACGTTCAAGGCTGTCCACGACCACCGTCGCGGCGACGTTGTACGGGAGATTCGCGACGAGCTTTGTCGGTTCCGGGCTCAACGCCGCGAGATCGAGGCTCGTCGCGTCTCCGAACACGAGACTGACGTTCGTGCGCGGGTCGAGCGTGGCACGCAGCGTTGGCTCGAGCTCACGGTCGATCTCGACTGCATGGACGTGCTTCACACGGTCGGCGAGGTACAGCGTCAGAACACCGAGGCCCGGGCCTATCTCGAGCACGACGTCCTTCGCGTCGAGGTGGGCGAGCCGGCCGATGACGCCCAGGATGTTCGGGTCGACGAGGAAGTGCTGGCCGAGCGCACGCTTCGGCGAGGCCGCCGCGCCGCCCGTCATCGAAGGCCGAACAGCCGGTCGGCGTTCTCGTCGACGACGGCCTCCAGCTCGTCGCGGCTCGTGTTGCGCGTGGCCGCGAGCTCGTCGATCGTGTGCACGAGGTACGCCGGCTCGTTGCGCCGGCCGCGCACCGGCTGTGGCGCGAGGAACGGACAGTCGGTCTCGGCGAGAATGCGGTCGTCGGGAATTGCCCTCGCAGCGTCACGAAGCTCCGAAGCGGCCGGGTACGTGACGTTGCCGGCGAACGAGACGTAATAGCGGCGCTCGAGCGCAACGTCGAGCAGCTCGAGCTCGGAGAAGCAGTGGAGCAGGACGTCCCCCGGGAAGCCTTCGAGCGCATGCCGCCGTCTCTCTGGCGGCCGCCCGAGAGTGGATGACGACCGGCAATCCGACCTCCGCTGCGAGCGCGAGGTGGTCTTCGAAGAGGCGCCGCTGCGCGTCGCGTGGGGCGTAGTCGCGAAAGTGGTCGAGCCCGGTCTCCCCCACGGCGACGGCTCGCTCGTGAGCCAGCAGCTCGCGCAACTCGTCCAGCCGCCCGGCGTCGGCCGAATCGGCGTCGTGTGGGTGGATGCCGAGAACAGCGACCACGCCTGGCTCGTCCTCCGCGAGCTTCAAGGCACCTCGGCACGACGCGATGCTCGTACCGACGGTGACGACCCGCTCGACTCCAGCCGCCCGGGCGCGCGCGAGCACCGCTGCAGGTGGCCCGTCACACGCGTCGAGGTGCGCGTGAGTGTCGATCAAGCGGCGACGCGCTCGACACGCGGGAAGAGCGGAGGCGCAGGCTCGATGCCGCTCGCCGGCGTCACTCCACCGGAGCGCACGTGGTCCCAGCCCACGTTGGCGCTCTGACCGAGCGCACCCAGGATGGCGGGGCCGGTCGCAGGGAGATACGGGGAGAGGGCGACCGCGACGGACCGGAGCCCGTCGACGAGGTCGTAGAGAACCGCGTCCAGCTCTGCCCTACGTGCCTCGTCTTTCGCGAGCTCCCACGGCTTCGACCGCTCCACGAGCCTGTTGAGCTCGCGGACGACGTCCCAGATCGACTCGAGAACGCTTGTGAGCTCCCACGCGTCGAGCCTTCCCGGGATCTCATCGTGCAGCGCGTCGAGTCGGGCGGCGATCTCCGGGGAACCCGGCCCGGCCGACAGCTCGCCATCCCGATACCGAGCGACCATCGCGGTCGTACGTGACACGAGGTTGCCGAGCTCATTGCCGAGCTCCCGCTCATAACGCTCGTGGAGCGTCGCCTCGGAAGCTGCACCGTCGCGTCCGAACGTCGCCGAGCGAATCGCCCAGTAGCGCACGGGATCGCTTCCGTAGACCTCGACGAGGGGCAGGGGATCGATGACGTTCCCCACCGACTTCGAGATCTTCTGGTCGCCCATGAGCAGCCAGCCGTGGACGAAGATCTGCTGCGGCACGTCGTACCCCGCTGACAAGCAGCATCGCCGGCCAGAAGACGCAGTGGAAGCGAAGGATGTCCTTGGCCATCAAGTGCCGAGCCGCCGGCCAAAAGACTGGCACCAGATCCTCACCCGGGCGGGCGTACCTAAGGGCGCTCAGGTAGTTGACGAGCGCGTCGGCCCAGACGTAGGCGACCTGGCTCTCGTCCCACGGCAGTGGAATGCCCCAAGGCTCACCCGCGCGGCTGATGGAGAAGTCCTGTAACCCCCCTGAGATGAAGCTCCGCGCCTCGTTGTAGCGGAACGACGGCAGCACGAAGTCGGGCTGCTCGTCGTAGAGGGCGAGCAGCCGCTCCTGGTACGCCGAGAGGCGGAAGAAGTAGTTCTTCTCCTCGATGTACTCGACAGGATCACCATGGTCCGGGCACTTTCCATCGACGAGCTCGGACTCGGTCTTGAATGCCTCGCAGCCCACGCAGTACAGGCCCGCATACACACCCTCGTAGACGTCACCGTTGTCGTAGATCCGTTGAAGGAAGTCACGCACGAACTCCTTGTGGCCCGCGTCCGAGGTGCGAATGTAGAAGTCCGGCTCGGCGCCAACTGCGGCTGGCAGCGTGCGCCACACCTCGCCGATGCGGTCGACGTACTCCTGCGGCTCGAGCCCCTCCTCCTGGGCGACGCGAAACACCTTCGTCCATGCTCGTCGACGCCCGTGAGGAAGAACGCGTCGTCGCCTCGCTGCCGGTGATGGCGTACGAGAACGTCGGCGGCGATCGTCGTGTAGGCGTGCCCGATGTGCGGGGTCGCGTTCACGTAGTAGATCGGTGTTGTCACGTAGTAGCGCACTCGTAGGGATATTAGGTGCCGCCCGTCGTGCTCCAGGCCGCACGCCGACCCACCACAAAGCGGCTCCAACCGTGAAGAAGAGGAACACGAACAGCACGACGAACGGCCACATCGTGCGCTCTTCCACCGACCTTCCACCCGTCGAGGCAGCCGGACTCGCAGCAAGCCGCTCGCGAGAACCGGCGGCCGCGTCACGAGGGCCGGGAGCGGCTAGGAGGGTGGGAGGCACGCACTTCACCCCCAGTGCGCAAGGTCTGGCTCGCAGGCTCGACCGGGTTCTCCCGCACTGCTGCTTGCCCCTTCGCGACCGTTGCGACCCCATGACGCTCGTGCCTATCCGTCGCCACGGGAGATGGCCGCGAGACGACCGGGCGAGCGACTGCCCGCGAGACGACGGGGCGAGCGACCGCCGCGAGTCGCCGGCGTGCTCCTTCAGCGCCACCGTCGGCGGCGCGGCCGCGACGATGCCGGGCAGCTCGACGACCGGCGCGTGAACAACGACGGTCGGTTCCGGCGCAGCTGTCGTCGTCTCCTCGGGGCTGGTTTGGGAGACGTCTGCGGCCGCGCTCGGCTCTGATGCTGGGGCCGGCTGCTCGGGCTCGGGCGCGTGCGGCGTAGGCTCGTGGACAGGAGGAGGTGGTACGAGCTCGACAGTCGGCGTGGGCGGCGGCGCAGGCGGCACCGGTGGCGGAGGTAACGAAGGTGGCGCAGCGCGGGCAGGGAGCAGCGTCAGCGGATCGACGTAGCCCTGCGGATCCGCAGTGACCCGGACGCCGAGATGGACGTACGGGACAGCGTGCTCGGGCGTCCCGCTCGGTCCGATCGCGCCCACGTCAGCTCCTTCCCTCACGACATCGCCCTTGCGGACGGAGACCTCGCCGAGGTGCACGAGCGTCACGGAGTACCCGTCTTCGGTCTCGATCGTGACGACTCTCCCGTTCGTGCCCACGGAGCCGGCGAACGTCACGACTCCTCCGGCAGGTGCCATCACGGGAGCAGCCGCATCGTCGGCGACGTCGATGCCTCGATGCTGGCCGCCCGCATAGGGGTCGCCGCCGAGCGCGAAGGGCTTGAACACGTCACCCGTCGCCGGCCACGTCCACGCGTGGGCGGGAGACGGCAATGCGACCATGGCGAGCGGCGGCGGCGGCGATCACGAGGCGGCGCATCAATGCTCCTTTGTTCGCAGATTCGACAACGCCGCCACGGTAGCGGGAGCTGCGGACGTTGTCAATTTCGCATACGTCAGAGAGAGCGGCGGTACAGCCGTCCGCGCGGGATCGCGGTCAGACGCGAGACGAGCTCTGCAGCGTCTCGCCGCGTGAGGCCGGCCGCGACGAGCTCGGCGACGGCGGCCGCCGCCTCCTCGGCGCGCGCGTCGGAGGTCCGGTCGATGGCCGCGGGCGCGAGTACGAGGGTGATCTCCCCCTTCGGCGGCCTGGCGTACCGAGCGAGCACGTCGGCGGGCAGCCCACGCTCGATCTCCTCGAACGCCTTCGAAAGCTCTCGGCAGACGGCCACCTCGCGGTCGGGAAGCGACGCGACGAGCGACTCGAGCGTCGTCGGCAGGCGCTGTGGCGACTCGAAGGCAACGGCCGCATGGGGCCAGGCGGCGAGCTCCTCCCAGAGCGCCTCGAGCGCGCGCGAGCCTCTGGGGAGATAGCCGAGGAACTGGTAACGCTCGAACGCGAAGCCGCTCGCGACGAGCGCGGTCTCCACGGCCGAGGCCCCTGGCAGCACGGTCACGGGCACTCCGGCCTCGATCGCTGCCCCTATGAGGCGGTTGCCCGGATCAGAGATGCCGGGGAGGCCGGCGTCGCTGACGAGCGCCATGCGCTCGCCTGCGACGAGACGCGGCAGGAGCTCGGCCGTGCGCTTCGCCTCGTTGTGCTCGTGATAGCTGACGAGGATCGCCTAGATGCCGTGACGGGAGAGGAGCGTCCGCGTCCTTCTCGTGTCCTCGCAGAGGACGAGGTCGGCTTCGGCGAGCTCTCTGAGGACGCGGAGCGTCACGTCCTCGAGATTGCCGATCGGCGTCGCGCAGACGGCGAGCGGCACTGCGTCAGTCCGTGTCGAGCGTCTCGAAGGCGATCAGCCCGGCACCAACCATGCCCGCCTCCTCGCCGAGCTCGGCGGCGACGACGCGCACCCGGTCGCGTCCGGGAGGAAGCGCGTCGCGGCGCATCGTCTCCAGCGCAGGCTCCCGCAACAGGTCGAACGCTTCGCCGAAGCCGCCGCCGACGACGATCACCTCGGGGTCGAAGACGTTCACGAGGGTGGCCATGCCGGCGCCGAGCTTCCTCCCTATCTCGGCCAGCCCCCGAAGAGCGCGCTCGTCGCCGTCTCGCGCAGCCGCGACGAGCTGCTTCGAGTCCGCCTCTGGGCCGAACAGCTTCTCGGCGAGCTCCGTTGCCGCGCTCCCGGACGCGAAGTACTCGAAGTGCCCGCGGCCCGTGCAGAAGCCGCGGCACTGTGGCCCGTCGAACTCGAGCACCATGTGGCCGAGCTCGGCTGCGGCGCCGCTCGATCCGCGGTAGAGCCGCCCGCCGAGGATGAGCCCGCCGCCGATGCCCGTGCCGAGGGTGAGCATGATCATGTGCTGCGTGCCGCGGCCGGCGCCGATCGTCCATTCGGCCACCGCCGCGCATTCGCGTCGTTGTCGATCGCGACCGGCACCCCCAGGTACTGCTCGGCACGCTCTCGCAGCGGTATGCCCTCCAGCGGGACGTGCACGGAGAAGACGGACGTGCCGTCGCGCTGGTCGATCGTCGAGGGGATGCCGATGCCGACGGCGGCGACGATTCGTCGCGAAGGCCGTCGACCGCTTCCGCGAGCCCGGTGAGAAACGCTTCCGTGGACTCCACCGGCGTGTCCCGGCGCTCGGTCCGCAGCACCGTTCCGTCGCGCTCGACGACCCCTGCCAGGATCTTCGTGCCGCCGACGTCGATGCCGATGGTGCGCTGGGCGCCATAGCCGGCGGCTACCATAACGCGCCGCATGGCCCCCGAAGACAAGCCGTACCGCGTCTACCGCGGGGGGCGCCGGGCGCCCAAGCTGCCCAGCGTCTCGCGGCCGAGGCGGGAGAACGGCCGCCGCCCCGGGGTCACGCCCGAAGCGCACGGCTCCGCGACGGCCTCCGTGGCGGCGGGCGCTGCGCTGGGTCGGCATCGGCGTCTGCGTCTTCCTGCTCTGGGTGGCCGCGTGGAGCCTCGCCGGCTACTTCTCGTTCCGCGACGGCGTGAAGGAGGCGAACAAGCGCCTCCCGGCGGCGGCGGAGAGGCAGCTCTCGGGCCAGGGCGGCCTCGTGCTCACGAAGCCGACGACGATCCTCCTGCTCGGCACGGACGCGGCGCCGGGCGAGGCCCGGCGGGGCCTGCGCCACTCGGACTCGATGATGCTCGTGCGCACGGACCCCGACCTGCACCGCATCTACTACCTCTCGATCCCGCGCGACCTGAGGGTGGAGATCCCCGGCTACGGCACCGACCGGATCAACACGGCGTACCAGGTCGGTGGCGCCCCGCTCGCGATCCGCACGGTCGCGAGCTACACCGGCATTCCGATCGACCACGTCGCGGTCGTCGACTTCCAGCGATTCAAGGAGCTGATCGACTCGATCGGCGGCATCGACATCACCGTTCCGCAAGCCCATCCAGTCCAACCGCTTCGAGTGCCCGTACGACGCGACGGGCTGCGCGAGCTGGGACGGCTGGCGCTTCGCCAAGGGGCGCCAGCACATGGACGGGCGGCGCGCGCTCGTCTACTCGCGCATCCGCGAGAACCGGCTCGACCCGTCGGACAACGACATCACGCGCGCCGAGCGGCAGCAGCAGGTGACGCAGGCGATCGCCGACAAGCTCGTCAGCGTCGGGACGTTCCTACGCATGCCGTTCTCGGCGACGAGCTGCTGCGACCGCTGGCGACCGACCTCTCCGCGAACCAGCTGCTCCAGCTCGGCTGGGTGAAGTTCCGCGTCGGCAACACGATCCGCTGCCGCCTGGGCGGCGATCTCGCGAGACGATCGGCGGCGCGTCGGTGATCGTCCTCACGAGGAGAACCGCAACGTGATCTCGATGTTCCTCGACGAGTCTGCGCCGCAGCCGCCGCGGCCCGGCACCGGCACGTTCGGGCCCGGCTGCGTCGTCGGCGGGCGGTCGCTCGGGTCCCGCTAGGCGGGCTCGGCCTTCTTCGCCTTCTTCTTCTCGGCTTCTTGTCGCCGTCCTGGACTTCGGCTTCTCGCCGTCGGCCGACTCCCGCTTTCGCCTGCCCTTGCCGTAGTCGGTCGAGTAGAAGCCCTTGCCCTTGAAGAAGATCGGTACGGGATGCAGCACCTTCTCCAGCGGGCTCGCGCCGCACACCTCGCACGCCTCGGGCGGCGGGTCGTCCATGCGCTGGAAGAGCTCGAACAGGTGGCCGTTCGGGCAGCGGTACTCGTAGATCGGCATCGGCGCGCAGGCTACCGGGATAGGCTGCTGTCGTGGCCGAGGCAGTCGCGCACGAAAGGGCGGCGGCAGCTCCACGCGAGACGTTTGCCGAGCGGGTCTTCGCGCCCGTCGTCGCCACGTGCACGGCGGCCGTCGCGGTGTTTCTCGCACTGCGCCTGACCGCCTGGCCGCCACACGAGGACGAGACGCTGGCGCTGTTCGTCGGCCGGGACTCGCTCGACGGCATGCTGGGTACCGTCCTCAACCAGCGGGGCGGCGCTCCGCTCCACTTCCTCTTCGCGTGGGCCGTCGCGCATCACGGCGGCGGCCTCGGCGCGCTGCGCGCCGTGTCGGCCTTCTTCGCCGTGGCAAGCCTGCCGCTCCTTGCGGTCCTCGCCGCGCGCCTGGCCGGGAAGAGGACCCGGCGATCGTCGCCACGATCCTCGCTTCCGCCAGCTGGATGCTGCTCTTCCACGGCGTCTACGGACGGATGTACAGCCTCTTCCTCTTCACGAGCCTGCTCTCGTTCCTGGCTCTGCTGTCGGCGACGGAGGCGGGCGGACGGCGCCGCTGGGCGGCGTGGATCGTCGCCACGCTGCTCTGCGTCGCGGCGCATCCGTACGGCGCGCTCGTGCTGGCCTCCCAGGCGGTGTACGTCGCGGCGACGAGGCTGCGACTCCGCGAGGCGGCGGCTGTCGTTCGCGATCGTCCTCGTGCTCGGCATCCCGTTCTGGCGCACCGACCTCGTCCTCGCCGGCCGCTTCGAGATCGGCGTCGGCGGAGGCGGAGGTCGCCTCGGCTCCCCGCTCGACGTGCTGCGCTATCTCGCGGAGACCGCCGGCGACTTCGTCGCCGGCTATCGGCTCGCCATGGCGATCGTGATCGCGCTCGCCGCCTTCGGTGCCTACCGGCTCGCGCGGACGCGGCGGCGCAGCGCGATCCTCGTCGGAGCCGTCGTCCTCACCCCCGCCGCGCTGCTGATGCTCGCGCGCTTCGGCTCGGCGGCGGCGCCGGAATCGCGCCATCTCATCTTCGTCATGCCGTTCTTCCTCGTCGCCGTCGCCGCCGGATGCTCGAGGGCGCGCGGCTCGCTGGGCCGCGTCGCACACGCCGCGCTCGCCGTCTCCATCGCCGCCCTCGTCGGCCTCCAGCTCGCCTGGGGCTGGTCGCAGACGGCGGAGCTCTATCGCGGCGAGCCGGGAGCGCGCGTCGCGGCGAGAGCGACGCGGCAGCGTGGCTGGCGCAGACATCGCGCTCCGACGACGTGCTCTTCGGCTACGACCCGCTCTTCCTGGAGGCCTGGCGCGACGGCGGTGACCTCTCGCGCTCGGTGGTGCCGCGTGCCGATCCTCGGCTTGGCGCTACGCGCCCTGCAACGGGCGGAGCCGCTCGGCCGCGGGCTCTGGGTGTTCGACGCGAGCGACACAGGCAACCCCATCCGGCGACTCGACGTGCCGAACCGTCCGCCCGTGCCCGACGGAGGCCTTCGAGACACGCACGTTCGGGCCGTTTCTCGTCGTGCGAACGGTCGAGCCGACGGGCGATGTCCGCTCGTACCTCGAGCTCGCCCGCCGGGCTCAGCTCGCCGGGAAGTCGCTGTCGATCGCCGACGCGGACACGAACCTCCTGACGGTGCTGGAGGCGAGGGCCGGCTGGCAGCTCAGGAGCGCGAGCGGGCTGAGGCGGCTTCGCGCTCCACCGCCTCGCGGTAGCACGGCGCGTCCTCGAAGGCGGCGAGGCCGGTGGTCACCGTGCGCTCGGGCTGGCCGCCTGCGGCGCACGGCGGCCAGCGCGGCGAACGCGCCGAGCACGCCGCCGATCAGGAGGTCACGCAGGCGCCGGCTCGCGTCGTCGTCCATGCGACGATTATATGCTTCTTGGCTCAACGGAGCCATTGGTGGGCCGTTCCACCTCAGACAGCCGACAGAGATCGCTAACTCGGCTCGTTGAGAGCGTCGAGCCTGAGCAGCGTGAGCAGGTCGCCAACCTCATGTCCGGCCTGGGCGCGATGCCGCATCTCCACGTCGCGGTGGATGACGTAGCGGCTTCGTCTTCCGACTCGTTCGCGCTCCAGGTAAGACGCTTCGACGAGATCAGCGACGATGCGCTGCACGGCGCGCTCGGTGATCCCCACCATCTCCGCAACGTCCCGGAGTCTCACATCAGGATCTCGTGCGATGCAGAGCAAGACCTGAGTGTGATTCGTGACGAAGCGCCATGTCTTCTGTGATCCGTTTTCGCTTGACATATACGAACTTGTTGTCGTATTATCGCAGTCGCGTTACGTGTATCGCGCTTAATCCATCGTAGGTTACAAGATATCAGAAAGGAGAGGACGTGACCACCTACCTGCGCGAGTCGATCGTCGAGCGCATCGAAAGGGATGACTGGGCTACGACCGTCACGCTGTCGGGCGAGCTCGACCTCTCGACGATCATCGAACTTCAGGATGCACTCGAAGCGGAGTGTTCTTCGGGCCCCTCTCGTCTGGTGCTCGATATCGCCGCCGTTGAATTCATTGACTCCGCAGCTCTCCACCTCTTCATCACGATGAGCAGTCGACTAGCGGAGGGCGGTGGCTCGCTCGAGATAGTGCACGTGCCGGAGCGACTGCGACGCATTTTCAGCATTACGAAGCTGGACGCCCTTCTGCTCGGTGAGTCAATCGACAATGGAAAGGCGTCTAGATTCGATGGCCGTGCAGGCTGAGTGACGAACTGTCGCGCCGCGGCCCCGCTGCGCGCGCCACCTGGAGCGCGCGGTCGAGCGGCGCCGGGCCGACGGGAACCGGCTGTTCATGCCGATTCCCACTCTCCGCTACCTCGCCCGCGGCATGAGACGATTGTACGAATGCTCGTCTGCGCCCTCGGCGACCTCCTGCTCGACGTCGTCGTCCGCCTCGAGGGCGCTGTCGGCGTCGGGCGACGACACGCCGGCCGAGCACGCCACGTGACGGCAGGCGGGCAGGCTGCGAACGTCGCCGCCTGGGCTGCCGCTCTCGGCGCCGACGCGAGGCTGATCGCCAAGCGCGGCGAGGACGGCGCGTCCGGGCTCGCCGAAGCCGAGGTCACCGCGCGAGGCGTCGAGCTCGTCGGGCCGGTCGCGCCGGCCGCCGGCGGCGTCGTGGTCTCGATGGTCGACGACTCCGGCGAGCGCTCGATGCTCACCGACCGCGGCCCGAGCCCGCAGCTGCGAGCTGATGAGATCGACGTCGACTGGCTGCGCGGCTGCGACGTGCTCCACGTCTCGGGCTACGCGCTGCTGGCCGGCTCGATCGCCGAAGCGGGCGCTCGCGCCGGCGGGCGCCGCACGAGCTCAGGGAGCACAGATCAGCGTCGACCTCGCGACGGCTCGCGGGATCGCCGACTTCGGGGCCGAGCGCGTGCTCGCACGGCTCGAGCAGCTCCGAGCCGGACATTGTCTTCGCGGGGAACGCGAGGTGGCGGCGCTCGGGCGCGAGCCTCCGGCCACCACGCTCGTCGTCAAGCACGGGGCGAGCGGCGTTGACCGTCGTGCGAGAAGGCAGCCGGGAGGAGCATGCACGCGCGGCCGGCTGAGGTCGTCGACCCGACGGGCGCCGGGGACGCGCTGGCAGCCGGCTTTCTCGTGGGCGGCATCGAGCTCGGTCTGGAAGCGGCTGCACGCTGCGTCTCGAAGGCGGGAGCAATGCCGTGACGCCAGAGCGTCGTCATGTACTCGCCCGAGGTCCAGGAGGCGCTCACCGGGATGCGGCCGATCGTCGCTCTGGAGACGACGATCGTCGCCCACGGCTTCCCGCCCGGCGAGGGACTGGCGGTCGGCCGGGAGTGCGAGCGGCGCGTGCGCGAAGGTGGCGCCGTGCCGGCGACCGTCGCGCGTAATGGACGGGGCGCTGCACGTGGGTCTCGACGACGAGCAGCTGGAGCGCGTCGCCGCCGCGGGCTCGGACGCACGCAAGGTGAGCCCGCGAGATCTCGCCGCCTGCATCGTCGACGGCACGGTCTCGGTGCGACGACGGTCGGCGCAACGCTCGCCGCCTGCCGCCTCGCCGCCATCTCCGTCCTCGCCACCGGGCGGCATCGGCGGCGTCCATCGTGGCTACGGGACGCGGCCGGACATCTCCGCCGACCTCGCGGAGCTCGCTCGCACGCCTGCAGTCGTCGTCTGCTCGGGCGTGAAGTCGCTGCTCGACGTTCCCGGCGACGGTCGAGGCCGCTGGAGACGCTCGGCGTTGCCGGTCGTCGGCTTCGGCACCGACACGGTGCCGCTCTTCTACGTGGCCGAGAGGCGGCCCGCCGGCGCCGATTCGCGCGGACACGGCCGAAGAGGTCGCCGAGATCGCGCATACGCATTGGGCGCTCCAACGCATGACGGGCCGTGGTCGTCACGAGGCCGCCCGAGCCGCAGGTCGACGTCTCGGCGCTGATCGAGGAGGCGCTGCGCGAGGGCAGCGGCGGAAGGAATCGAGGGCCAGGCCGTCACGCCGTACGTCCTCTCGTACCTCCACGAGCGAAGCGGCGGCGAGACGCTGGAGGTGAACCGCCGCCTGGCCGCCGACAACGCCGCACTCGCCGCCGAGATCGCCGTCGCGTACGCTGAAAACGCCTGATGCGCCGAGGCTCCTCCCCGTCGCACTGGTCGCCCTTGCCTTCGCCGGCTATCGCGCTGGCCGCCGGCCTGCCGGGCATCCCGAAGATCTACCAGCCCTACCGCAGCTGGCACAAGGTCAACGCGAAGCCGATCCCCGACACGCCGACGACGGCGCATCCGGCCGGGGTCAAGAACGTCTTCGCGAGCAAGCGCAAGGCAGGGCGCGCGCTACCCGTACGGCACGCTCATCGTCAAGGAGGGGCTGACGACCGTCCGGCGGCAAGCGCTTCGTCAGCCTCATCGCCGCGATGCGCAAGGTGCGCGGCATCGACCCGCAGCACGGCGACTGGCAGTTCAGAGAGTGGACGCGCTCGAGCCCCAACGCCCGCTTCCCGCTCATCGCCAAGGACGCGACCTGCTGGAGCTGCCACGCCCTCGCGAAGAGGAACGACTGGGTCTACACGAAGAAGTAGCGGCAGCTAGCTCTCTATCCCGGCGAGGTAGTCGTCGATCTCGATCAGCTCGTGCGTCTCGAGCTTCGAGCTGCCGCGTGCGCCGAGGCGAACCGAGACCCGCGCGATCGTCGTCGCATCCGGCGCCTCGACGACGTTCACGAAGTCGAACGGCCCGAGGCAGGCCCACTGGTGGAGCACCTTGGCGCCGAGCTCCTCGACGTCCTTGTTGACCTCCTTCAGGCGCTCGGGGTTCGCGTTCAGGGTCTGCACGCCCTTGGCGGTCAAGCGGGACAGCATGAGATACGTCGGCATCAGGCCTCCTTGGCTCGTTTGCGCTTCGACTCTACTGCCGCTCGCGCGACCTGGTCGTCGTAGAGATGAGCGGCGCCGAGGAAGAGAATCGGTGTCAGCACGAGCGTGGCGAGGTAGAGGGCGATGTTGATCGCCTGCCCGCTGGCGCCGTGGATGACGAACGCCATCACCTGGCCCGTGAGGAAGACGAGCAGCCCCAGCGTGCCCAGCGTGGCCATGGCATGGAGGAAGTCGGCCCGCCCCAGCTCGAGGCCTCGGCGCAGCGCGTCGAAGACGCCGAGCCGCTCGGCCACTGCGGCGGGCACGGCCAGGCCGAACAGCGCGAACCACGCGATGCCCGGGAGGACGAAGCCCAGGAAGAGGATCGGCGCGGGCAGGTAGACGAGGATCCCGACGGCCATCGCCGAGAGGATCGTCCGTCCCGAAGGGCGGACGCCGGCCACCATCGCGCAGGCAGCGACGTAGGAGGCCGTGAACACGATCACGGCACCGCCGGCGCTGACGGCGACGGCAGGAGCGCGAGCCGAGCTGCGACGCCACCACGGCGAGGAGCAACGGCCCAAGACCGAGGGCCAGAGAGCCCCAGAAGTGGCTGCCGTAGAAGCGAAGCGTGTCGGCAACGAGCTGGCCGATCATTCGCTCTGCCGGCGGCGTCACGGACTTGCTCTCCATCCCGGCGAACGCTACCGGCCTGTACAGTGCGCCGCCGTGGGACGCGGATCGAGACCGAGCGTGCGCTGGAAGGCCGACCGGCAGCGGAAGAAGAAGGCCCGCGTGGCGAAGAAGGCCACCGACGCCGGCACCGCCCGCAAGTCCTCGCGCTGAGCTAGACGAGCCGGCGCTCGAGGTACGCGGCCAGCCGCGTCAGCGGGAACGAGATCAGGAAGAACACCACCATCACGGCACCGTAGATCTCGATCGCCTTGATCTCGCCTATGCCCGCAGGAGGCGGAGCTGCGAGCCGCTCGACCGAGCGTTCACCGGTCTCGAGCAGCTCGGTGGCACCGATCACCTGGGCGATCGTCGTCGTCTGAATGATGTTCACCAGCAGGCTGACCATCGGCGGCAACAGGCGACGAAGCGCCTGCGGGAGGATCACGAACGCATGCCGGCCGACCCAGCCGAAGCCCAGTGCTGCCGCCGCCTCGTGCTGCTCGCGGGGGATCGACTGCACCGCGCCCCGTGTCGCCTCCGCGACCTGGGCGCTCCCCAGAGCGTCAGGCCGATCGCGGCCGCCGTCTCGGGGCTGAACGTGAGTTGCGCGGCGACCGACGGCAGCGCGAAGAAGATGATGAAGACCGTGACGAGGATGGGCAGCCCGCGCCAGACCTCGATGTAGAACCGGATCAGCCAGCGCGTGGGCCGGAAGTCGATCGTCAGGAGCGTCCCCAGGGCCAGACCGATCACCGTGCTGCCGAGGAGCGCCCAGGCCGCGATCTGGAGCGTGCCCTTGAGTCCCACCGTGAACATGTAGTCGGCAACGGGCTCGACCCAGTCGGGCAGCGACATCTACTTCTCCTCCGGTAGTCGCAGATGCGACTCCAGCAGCCGAATCGACGCGGACAACGCCCACACGACGGCGAGATAGCTGACGCCGAGGACGATGAACGTCTCCGTCGTCTCCAGCGTCAGCGCGTTGATCTGGAGCGCCGTCGTCGTCAGCTCGGGGTAGGCGATGACGTACATCAGCGACGTGTTCTTGACCACGCTGATGTACGTGTTGATGGACGACGGCAGCGCGATGCGCCCGCCGATCGGGAGCATCACGTTGAAGAACGTCGCCAGCCGCCCGAAGCCGAGCGCGAGACCTGCCTCGTGATAGCGGTCGGGCACCGCCTCGAACCCGGCGCGGAAGTTCTCGGTGTTGAACGCCCCGCCCCAGATCATCACCGACAGCCAGGCGACCGTGAACGGCTCGAGGACGATTCCAAGCTGGGGCAGCGCGAAGAACAGGAAGAAGATCTGGACGAGGATCGGCGTGTTGCGGATCACCTCGACGTAGATGGCGGCCGCCTGGCTGACGACCGGGATGCGATACGCCCGGGCGGCGCCGAGGACGAGGCCGATGACGAACGCTCCCGCGATCGCGATCGCCGAGACCTCGAGCGTGCGCAGCAGCGCGTCGAAGAGCTCCTGGCCGTTCTCCTCGAGGTACGACCAGAGCGACGCGAGCGACGCGATCAGCATGAGAGCTAGGAGCGGCCGCGCGTGCGGCCGCTCCTAGCGTCACTACTTGCCCTTACGGGCACACCGTCGTCGGGTCAACCGCGCTGTACGAGAAGTTGTTCTTCGGCCTGAGCACGTTGCGCTGGAAGGCCGTGAAAAGCCGCGGCGGCACGTTGTTCCTCAGGATTTGGATGAAGGTGTCCTTCTGCTTCATGAGGTTCAGGCGCGAGTCGACCCACCTCTTGAGCGACACGTTCCCCTGCTTGATACCGATTCCGTAGGGACCGGTAATGAACACGTCGTTCGTGAGTTTGAGCGAGCCGTCCGTGACGGCGATCCCCAGCACCGCAGTGTCGTCCCACATCACCGCGTCCGCGCGCCCGTCGCGAAACGCGAGCACCGCGTTCGTGAAGCTGTCGAACGAATTGACCTTGGTGTTGGGGAAGCAGTTTCCGATCCACCTTGCGTAGGTCGAGCCTGTCGTCGTCGAGACCGTCTTTCCGCCCAGGTCGCGAAGTGAGTTGATCGGCGAGTCGTTCCTCACGAGGAGGCGACCCGATGCGTTGTAGTACGCCCTCGAGAAGTCGATCCGCGTGTCCCGGTCGGGCGTGTACGTGAAGGTCGAGATCACGAGATCGACTCGATCCGTCGTCAGCAGCGGCTCCCGGGAGGGAGTCGGAGCGCAGACGAAGCTCACGCGGCTCGCCTTGCCGAACGCGTAGCGGGCCAACCAGCGGGCGACCTCGACGTCGAAGCCGGCGTTCTGGCCCCTCACGTTGATGTAGCCGAACGGCGGCACGTCGCACTTGACGCCGATGATCCAACGTCCTCTCTGCTTGATGTTCGCCGGCAGCGGCGGCAGCTTCGGCTTCTTCGCCTGGGCCTGCGCGGCCGTGCCGGTCGATGTCGACGGCGAAGCGCCTCCCCAGGCGGCCAGCGCGGCCGCGATGAGAGCGAGTGCCACCGTCACGAGCATGATGCGTTTCATGCAACTTCTCCTTCTCGCTGCTCTTCGATCGTGCAGGTCGTCGAGCGAGTGCGCGAGCTGGAGCGTGCGGCGGAGGAAGCGCCGCGTGCGCTCCTCCTGTGGCTGGTCGAGCACGTCCGTGGGCTTCCCTTCCTCCACGATCCGACCTTCGTCGATGAAGATCAGCTCGTCGCCCACCTCACGTGCGAACTGCATCTCGTGTGTCACGACCAGCATCGTCATGCCCGACTCCGCGAGATCCTTCATCACGAGCGAGCACCTCTCCCACGAGCTCCGGGTCGAGCGCGGAGGTGACCTCGTCGAAGAGCATCACGTGCGGCTCCATCATCAGCGCGCGGGCGATCGCGACACGCTGCTGCTGGCCGCCCGAGAGCTGATGCGGGTACTGCCGCGCCTTCTCCGGAAGCCCGACGCGGCGCGAGCAGCTCGATGCGCCCGTTCCTCCGCCTCGCGCGCGGAGCCAGCCGGAGCGGCGCCGCGGTGCGAGCGTGAGGTTGTCGATCACCTTCAGGTGCGGGAAGAGATTGAACTGCTGGAAGACGATGCCGATGTGACGCCGGACCTCGGAGAGGTCGGTGCCCTTGCCGGTGATCTCCTCGCCCTCGAAGAAGATACGGCCGCCCGTCGACGGGCTCGAGCAGGTTGACGCAGCGCAGCAGCGTGCTCTTGCCGCTGCCGCTCGGCCCGATGATCACGAGCACCTCGCCGGCGCGTACCTCGAGGTCGATGCCGTCGAGCACGAGATGGTCACCGAAGCTCTTCTGAACCCCCTCGAGCTGAACGACCGGAGTCGAGCCGTTCGAGGAGGCCAGCGTCGCGACCTCGGCGTCCCCCATGGCTGGGAGTCAACGGGACGGAAACCCGGAAGTCAAGGAGTGGACACCAGGTCAGCCGAGCCGCCCCCCACGGGCGACGTGCAGCAGGTACTCCTCGCGGTTGAGCGGGTTCCGGTCCGACCGTGGCCGCGTCGGGGCCGTGCCGTTCACCGGCTCGTAGCGGCCGAACACGCACTCGAGCACGCCTTCGCCGCGCGTCAGTCCCGGCAGCTCAGTCGGAGCTCGTGCACGCGCGCCGCCGCGATGTCGCCCTCGATCGTGCACGACGAGCCCTGGACCGCCGGCGCCTGCGGAACCGCGTCCAGCCGTGCCAGCGCCGACAGCATCTGGCCGAGCGTGTCCGTCGGGAGCTCGAGGCGGAAGCGGTGGATCGGCTCGCAGACGACGGTGCCGGCGTCCTGCAGCGCGCTCATCAGCACGAGCGGCGTCAAGAGGCGGAAGTCCCCCGCGGTCGATGTCGGCGACGAGTAGCCGGAGTGCGTCATCGTGACCGCGCAGTCCACGACCTGCCAGCCGCAGAGGCCCTGGCGCAGCGTCTCCCGCACGGTGTCCTCGACCGCGCGGAAGAACGCAGAGCGGGAGCGACCCGAGCTCCACCTCGAGCCGGAACTCCACGCCGGCGACCGACGGCGGCCGGCTCGACGCGCAGCCCGACCGTCGCGAGGAACGGGTTCGGCGCTCTGGCCGATGAGCTCGACCGCCGCGCCCGTGCCGACGGGCCGCTCGACGCAGATCGTCGTCGTCTCGCGGAACTCGACGTCGAGGTCGAAGTCGGTCGCGAGCGTCGCCTGGATGACCTCCTTCTGCACCTCGCCGTAGAGCGAGAGGAACAGCTCCTGCCGGATGTCGTCCTGCCGCAGGTCGATCAGCGGGTCCTGCTCGGCGAGCTGCGTGAGCGCGACGTGCAGCGCGCCCTTGTCGTCCGGGTGCCGCGGAACGACGGCCGTCTCGAGCGTCGGCGGCGCGAAGTGGTGCTCCGCGTGTTCGTGCGGCGTCTCCGATCGCGTCGCCGATCTTGATCTCGCCGAGGCCCCAGAGCTTTCCGATCTCGCGCGCGGCGACCGAGTCGCGCGAACCGCCGAGCCGCGGTCGAAGACGCTGATCGCCGTCACCTTGCGCTCGTCCGTCGCCGACCTCCAGCCGGTCCCGCACTCGCAGCGCGCCGGAGAACATGCGGACATAGGCGATCCTTCTCGCCGGCCGAGCCGCGCTCGACCTTGAACACCGTGCCCGAGAGCGGGCCGTCGCCGTCCCCTGCGGCGGCGGGCAGCAGCTCCGCGATGCCGCTCATGATCGCATCCACGCCGGCGCCGGTCATGGCCGAGCCGAAGAACACCGGATGCACGAGTGCACGCTTCGTCTGCGCCGCGAGCTCCCGGCGGAGCCGGGCGTACGAGATGCTCTCGTCGTCGACGTACGCGGTGAGGATCGCGTCGTCGTGCTCGGCGAGCGCGTCGGCCAAGCCGGTCACGAAACGTCGGCGTCGCTGCCCGCGGTGTCGCCATCGGCACGATCGCGCTCGTGAGTGCTTCGCGCGATCTCCTGCAGCACGCGGTCGTACTTCGCGCCGCGGCGGTCGATCTTGTTCACGAACACGAGCGTCGGCACGCGCAGCCGCTGCAGCGCCCGCATCAGCAAGCGCGTCTGCGACTGCACGCCTTCGACGGCCGAGATCACGAGCACGGCGCCGTCGAGGACGCCCAGGACGCGCTCCACCTCGGCGATGAAGTCCGGGTGGCCCGGGCGTGTCGATGAGGTTGACGGTGACGTCGTCGATCGCGAACGACACGACCGCCGACTTGATCGTGATCCCGCGCTGGCGTTCGAGCGCCAGCGTGTCCGTCTGGGTGCTGCCGTCGTCGACGCTGCCGATCTCGTCGATGACGCCGGCCGCGTAGAGCAGCCGCTCGGTGAGCGTCGTCTTACCGGCGTCTACATGCGCCAGGATTCCCAGGTTCAGCGTTCGTTGCAGCAAGCTTCATACCCTCCGAAGTGGTCGCAAAGCCATTCGCGATGGACATGAACCGCCCCACGTACGCTCCTTTCCTGGTCGGCGCTAGAGGTTGGAGTAAAGCACAGTCGCCGGTCGCTAGGCAGCCTGGGATTGAGGCGCTACGCACCGAGTGCCGCGGCTGCCCGCTCGTAATCGGTGGGCGCGACCCAGAGGATCATCCCGTACCGTCCCGCTCCAGCGCCGGTCGCCGTGGCGGCCGTGAGGTTGATGTCCGCCTCGGCGAGCTTCGCCGTGGCGTCGGCAACCGCGCCGACGCGGTCGTCACCCTGGATCAGAAACGCCCGCTTCGGCTCACTGAGCGTGATACCGGCCTGCTCGGCGGCCTGTCTGAGTGACGCGGGGTCTTCCGGGACAAGATCGATCTGCGACTGCCCGCCACCGAGTGGGAACCCGAGGAACGCAAGCAGGTTCACGCCGCTCTCCTTGAACGCGGAGAGGATCCGCTGGCCCTCCCCCGGCGTGTCCGGAATGGTCACGTAGTAGTACTCGACGCTTCGCACGGTGTCCGCCATCGGAAACCTCCTAGCACGTGAGGTGGAGCGAGGCGTCGTCCGGTCGGGGTCGAGCGCGTCGTAGCGGCGGACCGCCTGGCCCGTCGGCAGCGCCTCGACCTCGATGCCGCGCTCGCGAAGCCGCTCGAGCGCGTCGGGATCGGACGCAACAGGCAGTGGGCGCCGGTGCCGACGATGAGCCGCTCGGGAAGCTCGTCGAGGACTGCTGCGAGGTCCGCTCGAGCACGCAGGCTCGTCGGCGCGTCCTGTCGCCGCCAGATCGCGGACGATGCGTGCTCGGGAGGCAGCGATCACGTCGTGCGCTTCGTTCGACGCCATCGACGACGACTCCCGCGAGGAAGTCGATACTCGATCGGACTTCGGCATCGCCGGACGATAGCGTCACACGACGCGCAACGTCCGGCGGCGAACCGCTCAGCCGCGTGCAGGCGTCGCGGAGATGACGGGCTCACCGCTGCGACGGGCGCGCACGGCCGGCCTTCTCGAAGACGAGCTCGCCGTCCTCGGCATCTACGCGCACGGTGTCGCCCTCGGCGAACTGCGCCTCGAGCAGCGCCTTCGCCAGCGGGTTCTCCACCAGCCGCTGAAGCGCGCGCTTGAGCGGCCGTGCGCCGTAGGTCGGATCCCAGCCGGCCTCGAGCACGACCTCCTTCGCCGCGTCCGTGAGCTCGAGTGACAGGCCGCGTTCGGCGAGGCGGTCGCGCAGCCGCGACAGCTGGAGCTCGACGATGTCCGCGAGCTGCTCGCGCGACAGCGGCTGGAACTCGACGATCTCGTCGATCCGGTTCAGGAACTCGGGCCGGAAGACGTCCCGCATAGCGTCGGCCGAGCGGACGTTCGAGGTCATGATGATGACCGCGTGACGGAAGTCGACCGTGCGGCCGTGGCCGTCTGTCAACCGGCCGTCGTCGAGGATCTGCAGCAGGATGTCGAACACCTCCGGGTGTGCCTTCTCGATCTCGTCGAGGAGGACGACGGAGTAGGGCCGCCGTCGCACGGCTTCGGTCAGCTGGCCGCCCTCCTCGTAGCCGATGTAGCCGGGCGGCGCCCCGACCAGCCGCGACACCGTGTGCCGCTCCTGGTACTCGGACATGTCGAGGCGCACCATCGCGCGCTCGTCGTCGAACATGAACTCGGCCAGCGCGCGCGCGAGCTCCGTCTTGCCGACGCCGGTCGGCCCGAGGAAGACGAACGAGCCGATCGGGCGGTTGGGATCCTGGAGGCCCGAGCGTGCTCGCCGGAGCGCGTTCGAGACCGCCTCCACGGCCTCGTCCTGGCCGACGACGCGCTCGTGGAGGCGCTCCTCCATGTGGATGAGCTTCTCGGTCTCGCCCTCCATCAGCCGCGTGATCGGGATGCCCGTCCAGCGGCTGACGACGAGCGCGACGTCGTCCTCGTCGACTTCCTCCTTCACCATCGGCTCGTCGTCGGCGGCCTCTCGCTCGCTCGAGCTCGGCCTCGAGCGCCGGCAGCTCGCCGTAGCGGATCTCCGCAACGCGCTGGAGGTTTCCGTCGCGCTCTGCGCGCTCGGCCTCCATGCGCAATTCGTCGATGCGCCGGGTGACGTCCTTGACGCGCTCGAGCGCCTCCTTCTCCTTCGCCCAGCGCGCGGCGAGCTCGTCTCGGGCGGCCTTCGCATCGGCGAGCTCACGCTCGAGCGGCTCGCGTACGTCCTTCGACTCCTTCGCCATCGCAGCCAGCTCGATCTCGAGCTGCCGCACGCGCCGCTCGGCCTCGTCGAGCTCGAGCGGCGAGGAGTCGATCTCCATGCGGACGCGGGAGGCGGCTTCGTCGACGAGGTCGATCGCCTTGTCGGGGAGGAAGCGGCCGGAGATGTAACGGTCGGAGAGCACCGCCGCGGCCACGAGCGCGGCGTCACGGATGCGGACGCCGTGATGCGCTTCGTAGCGCTCCTTGAGGCCGCGGAGGATGGCGATCGTGTCGGCCGTCGATGGCTCGCCCACGAACACCGGCTGGAAGCGTCGCTCGAGCGCAGCGTCCTTCTCGATGTGCTCGCGGTACTCGTCGAGCGTCGTCGCGCCGATCGCGCGCAGCTCGCCGCGCGCGAGCATCGGCTTCAGCATGTTCGCGGCGTCGACTGCGCCCTCGGCGGCGCCGGCGCCGACGATGGTGTGCAGCTCGTCGATGAAGACGATCAGCTCGCCCTCGGCGGCCGCGATCTCCTGGAGCACCGCCTTCAGCCGCTCTTCGAACTCGCCGCGGTACTTGGCCCCCGCGAGCATGGCGGCGATGTCGAGCGCCCACACGCGCTTGCCTTTCAGGCCTTCCGGGACGTCCCCGGCGACGATGCGCTGCGCGAGCCCCTCGACGATCGCGGTCTTGCCCACACCAGGGTCACCGATGAGCACGGGGTTGTTCTTCGTGCGCCGAGAAAGCACCTGGATGACGCGGCGGATCTCCTCGTCGCGGCCGATGACGGGGTCGAGCTTGCCGCTCTCCGCGAGCGCCGTGAGGTCACGGCCGAACTTCTCGAGCGCCTGGTACGAGCCCTCGGGGTCCTGCGAGGTGACGCGCTGCGCGCCGCGCACGTCCTTGATCCGCGCCAGCAGCTCGTCGCGAGGCGTCACGTCGAGCGCGAGCAGGAGATGCTCGACGGAGACGTACTCGTCGTCGAGCTTCTGCGCCTCCTCGAGCGCACGGTCCAGCACGCTCGAGAGCTCGGTCGACATGCGCGGCTGCTGCGCGGCGCCGCCTACGGCCGGCTTCTGCGCCAATCGTGCCTCGGCCTCGGAGCGCAGCGACTGCGCCGAGGGAACAAGCGAGCGCGGCAGCTCTTGGTCGAGCAATGCGAGCAGGAGATGCTCGGGGTAGACCTCCGGGTTGCCGCGGCGCCGCGCGTCCTCGACCGCGGCGGCGACCGCTTCCTGCGACTTGATCGTGAGGCGGTTGAAGTCCATCAGGCTCGCCTTCCTCGGCAGCCGGTACTCCCGTTGCGCCTCCGAGTAGAGGACGACGTCGCGCCGGTACTGGCGGTGGACCGACTCGACGGCCTCGCGCATCTCGCGCTCGAGCCGGTCGAGCTGCTTGCGAAGCGCCACGAGCTCGTCCTCGAGCGCGATCACCCGCCGGACGCCGGCGAGGTTGAGGCCGAGCTCGGTCGTCAGCCGCTGGATCTCCCGCAGCCGCTCGAGATCGTGCTCGGAGTAGAGCCGTGTGCCGCCGGGTGTGCGCCCGGGCCGCACAAGCCCCTTCGTCTCGTAGATGCGAAGGGTCTGCGGATGCATGCCGACGAGCTCCGCGGCGACCGAGATCATGTACCTGGGCCGTTGGTCCGTCACGAGAAGGCCTTCTCTCTCGGGTTTTCGCGAGACGCCTCGCGCAGCTGCTCGACGGCCTCGCGCTCGGCCTTCGAGAGCTTCGCGGGCACGGTCACGCGAACGCGCGCGATGAGGTCGCCGCGGCCCGAGCCCTTGAGCTTGGGCGCGCCCTTGCCCTTGAGCCGCAAAAGCTTTCCGTCCTGCGTTCCCGCGGGCACCTTCAGCGAGACGCGGCCGTCGGGCGTCGGCACCTCGACAGTGGCGCCGAGGGCTGCCTCGGGGTACGTGACGGGCACCTCCAGCTCGAGGTCAGCGTCACCGCGGCGGCGGAAGAGCTTCGACGGAGCGACACGTGTCACGACGTAGAGATCGCCGGCGGGAGCGCCGCCGTAGCCCGCCTCGCCCTTGCCGCGCAGACGGATGCGCGTCCCGTCCTTCACCCCAGCAGGGATCTTGACCTTGAAGCGGCGCGTTCGACGCTCGCGGCCCGTGCCACGACAGGTCGGGCAGGGGTCTTCGATCACCGTGCCGTTGCCGCGGCAGCGCGGGCACGGCTGCGAGAGCGCGAAGAGGCCCTGCGCCTCCGAGACGACACCTCGGCCGCCGCACTGCGGGCACGTCTTCGGCGCGGTCCCGGGCTTGGCTCCGGAGCCCTTGCACGTCGAGCAGGCGGACTCGAGGCTGACGGGGATCGTCGTCTCCAGGCCGCGCAGGGCGTCCTCGAACGAGAGGTTGAGCTCGACTTCGACGTCCTGGCCCCGCCGGCCGCGCGACGCCTGCGTGCGCATGCCGCCGCCACGACCGCCGAAGAGCCCGCCCAGCAGGTCGCCGAGATCGCCGAAGTCGCCGAAGTCGAACGTGAACGAGCCGCCGGGCCCGAACTCGGGGCGGCCGCTCGGCGAGCCCCACGAGTCGTACTGCTGGCGCTTCTCCGGGTTGGAGAGGACGTCGTAGGCAGCCTGGACCTCCTTGAACATCTCCTCGGCCTCTTTGTCACCCGGGTTCTTGTCCGGGTGGTACTGCCGCGCGAGCTTGCGGTACGCCTTCTTGATCTCGTCCTGGGAGGCGCCCTTCTCGAGCCCGAGCACCTCGTAGAGGTTCCTAGTCGTTCGCGTCGCCACCGGCGCTCACCACGACTCGAGCAGGACGGAGAACGCGATCTCCGAGGCGATAGCCCTTCTGGATCACCTCGAGGATCTCGCCCTCCTCCGCCTCGGACGGCTGGGTCAGGAGCGCCTCGTGCTCGTGCGGGTCGAACTTCCCGTCGGTCTCGACGGCGACGAGGCCCTCCTTCTTCAGCACGTGCGACAGCTCGCGGTGGACGAGCCTGCACGCCTTCCTCGAGCTTCGCACTCCTCGTGGCTTCGCCACCTCCAGCGCCCTTTCCAGGTCGTCGAGCACGGGCAGGAGCTCCTTCACGAGCCGCTCGTGCGCGCGCGCGATCAGCGACTCCTGGTCGCGCGCCGTCCGCTTGCGGAAGTTGTCGAAGTCGGCGGCGACGCGCTGGAGGTCGGCGATGGCGCTGTCCCTCGCCGCCTCCAGCTCTTCACCTGCTGCTCGAGGTCGGCCTTCGTCGACGGCTTGGGCTTCGTCACTTCCCTTCGTCAACGACCTCGTAGTCGGCATCCTCGACGACCTCCTCATCGCCGGAGGCTGCCGCGTCGCCGTCAGACGGCGCGGACTGCTCGGCGCTCGCCTTCGCGTAGACCGCTTCGGCGAGCTGGTGCGAGGCTTCGACGAGCGCGTCCGTCTTCGCCTTCACGTCGGCAAGGTCGGAGCCCTTGAGCGCTTCGTTCAGCTCCATGATCCGGCCCTCGATCGTCGCCGCCACCGACTCGTCGAGCGCCTCGCGGTTCTCCTTGAGCGCCTTCTCGGTCTGGTAGACGAGGTTCTCGGCCATGTTCTTCGCGTCGGCGAGCTCCCGCATCGCGTGTGCCTCCGTCGCGTGCGCCTCCGCTTCCTTCATCATCCGCTCGACCTCCTCCGACTTGAGACCGGAGCCGCCTTCGATGCGGATCTGCTGCTCGTTGCCGGTGCCGAGGTCCTTCGCGTGGACGTTGATGATCCCGTTCGCGTCGATGTCGAAGGCGACCTCGATCTGGGGCATGCCGCGCGGCGCGGGCGGGATGCCCACGAGCTGGAACTTCCCGAGCGTCTTGTTGTAGAGCGCCATCTCGGACTCGCCCTGAAGCACGTGGATCTCCACCGACGGCTGGTTGTCCTCCGCCGTCGAGAAGACCTCGGACTTGCGGTTGGGAATCGTCGTGTTGCGCTCGATGAGCTTCGTGAACACGCCACCCTTCGTCTCGATGCCGAGCGACAGCGGCGTCACGTCGAGCAGGAGCACGTCCTTGACCTCGCCGCGCATGACGCCCGCCTGGATGGCGGCGCCGACGGCGACCACCTCGTCCGGGTTGACGCCCTTGTGCGGCTCCTTGCCGAGCAGCTCGGTGACCTTCTCCTGCACGGCCGGCATACGCGTCATCCCGCCGACGAGCACGACATGGTCGATGCCCGATGCTTCGATGCCGGCGTCGCCGAGCACCTGCTTCGTCGGGCCCACCGTCCGCTCGAGCAGATCCGCAGTCAGCTCGAGCAGCTTCGCCCGGGTGAGCTGCATGTCGAGGTGCTTCGGCCCCTCGGCGATGAACGGCAGGTTGATCTGCGTCGTCATCGTCGAGGAGAGCTCGATCTTCGCCTTCTCCGCGGCGTCGTAGAGCCGCTGCAGCGCGACGGGGTCCTGCGAGAGGTCGGCGCCGTGGTCCTTCTTGAACTCGGCCACGAGCCAGTCGACGACAGCCTTGTCGAAGTTGTCGCCGCCCAGGTGGTTGTCGCCCGACGTCGCCTTGACGTGGAACGTCCCGTCGCCGAGCTCGAGCACCGACACGTCGAACGTGCCGCCGCCGAGGTCGAAGACGAGGATCGTCTGGTCGGCCTCCTTGTCGAGCCCATAGGCGAGCGACGCCGCGGTCGGCTCGTTGATGATGCGCAGGACGTTGAGGCCGGCAATCTTGCCGGCGTCCTTCGTCGCCTCACGCTGGGCGTTGTTGAAGTACGCAGGGACGGTGATGACCGCGTCCGTGACCTCTTCGCCCAGGTACGCCTCCGCGTCCGCCTTGAGCTTCTGGAGGATCATGGCCGAGATCTCCGGCGGCGCGTACTCCTTGCCGCCAGCCTTCACGCGGACGTCCTCGTTCGGGCCCTTCGTGACCTCGTAGGGGACGATCGTCATCTCCTCCGAGACCTCGTCGAACTTCCGCCCCATGAAGCGCTTGATCGAGAAGATCGTGTTCTCGGGGTTCGTCACCTGCTGCCGCTTCGCGGGCGCGCCGACGAGCCGCTGGCCGTCCTTCGTGAACGCGACGACGGACGGCGTCGTCCGCCCGCCCTCCGCGTTCGCGATGACCGTCGGCTCACCGCCCTCGATCGCCGCCATGCACGAGTTCGTCGTGCCGAGGTCGATGCCGATCACTTTGCCCATGCGTCGTCTCCTTCTGGTTTCAGTCTGTCAGGAAGAAAATCTAAGCCCCAGCGTAGCAAGTTCCTGGTCGTTAGTGTCCAGCGTCCATGGCCGATCCGCGGCTCGCCAGCTATGCCTCGCTGCTCGTCGATCGGTGCATCGACGTGCAGCCCGGCTGGCAGGTGCTCGTGCGCGGCACGCCGGCTGCGAGGCCGCTCGTCGACGAGGTCGTCGCGGCGATCGCACGCCGCGAGGCCTACGCCCTCCCCAGGCTGTACTTCTCGCGCACGTCGGCGTGGATCGCCGAGGCGCCGGAGGAGCAGCTCGACCGCGTGCCCGAGATCGACGCCCACGAGCTCGACAACGCGAACTCGTTCATCGTCATCGACGCCCCGGACAACACGCGCGAGGGAGCGGACATCTCGCCTGAGCGCCTCGCGTTGCGGCGCCAGGCCTATCGGCCCCACGCCGAGCCGTACTTCGCCGGCGAGAAGCCGTGGGTCGGCTGCCAGCTCGCCACGCCCGCGCTCGCACAGGACGCAGGCATGGGCCTGCAGGACTACGAGGACTTTCTCTTCGGCGCCGTGCTCGTCGACTGGGAGACGCTCGGCGAGCGCATGCGAGGGATCGCAGCGCACTTCGACGCTGCCGGCGAGGTGCACATCGTCGGCGCCGGCACGGACCTCACGTTCAGCCTCGAAGGGCGCCACGGTCACGTCGACGCGATCGGCGCCAACATGCCTGGCGGCGAGGTCTTCTACAGCCCGGTCGAGGACTCGGCGCACGGCACCCTCGCCTTCTCCGAGTACCCCGCCTGTTACGGCGGCCGCGCCATCGAGAACGTCCGCCTTCGCTTCGAGGCAGGGCGCGCAGTCGACGCGACGGCGTCAACCGACGAAGACTTCCTGGTGACGACGCTCGACACGGACGACGGCGCCCGCGTGCTCGGCGAGTTCGGCATCGGCTGCAACCCCGGCATCCAGCGGCACACGCAAAACACGCTGTTCGACGAGAAGATCGAGGGGACGGTGCATTTCGCCCTAGGCAACGGCTTTCCGTTCATCGGCGGCACGAACGTCAGCGCCGTCCACTGGGACATGGTCAAAGACCTCCGCAGCGAGGGGAGGATCGAGCTCGACGGCAAGCTCGTCCAGGAGAACGGGACGTGGTTGATCTGAGAGATCCACGCGTCGAGGCCTACGCGAAGCTCCTCGTCGAGCGCTGCCTCGACGTGCAGCCCGGCTGGGAGGTGCTGATCCGCTCGACGCCGCTCGCGCGGCCGCTGCTCGAGGAGCTGGAACGCCAGATCGCGCGGCGCGGTGCGTACCCGATCATGCGAATCAACTGGTCGCTCTGGCCGATCGACTACGGATGGGCGGCGGAGGCGCCTGAGCACATGCTCTCCGAGCTGCCGGAGATCGATCACTTCGCGTGCGAGCGGATGGATGCGCGAATCACGCTCGACGCGCCCGAGAACACCCGCGCGGCGGCGGCTGTGCCGGCGGAGCGACTCTCGGTGGCCAACAAGGCTCAGAGGATCTTCTTCCGGCGGACGATGAGCTCGGAGATTCCGTGGGTCAGCTGCCAGTACCCCACGAACGCCCTCGCCCAGGAGGCGGGGCTGACGCTCGACCAGCTCAGCAGCATTCTGTTCGACGCCTGCCTCCTCGACTGGGACGCGGAGGGCGAGCGCATGCGCCGGTACGCGGAACATTTCGATGCGGCGGCCGAGATCCGGATCGTGGGCGACGGCACCGACCTGACGATCTCGCTCGACGGCCGCCACGGCGAGGTCGACGACGGACACAAGAACATGCCGGGTGGAGAGTTCTTCTTCGCGCCGGTGGAGGACTCAGCGCGCGGCGTCATCACGTTCTCGGAGTATCCGGCGATGCACGAGGGCCATGAGCTGGAGGGCATCCGGCTGGAGTTCGAGGACGGCAAGGTCGTGGCTGCATCGGCCAGCCGCGGCGAGGAGCTCCTCCAAGGCATCCTCGACAGAGACGACGGCGCACGGCGCATCGGCGAGCTCGGCATCGGTTGCAACCCCGGTATCACGCGCCACATGAAGAACACGCTCTTCGACGAGAAGATCGACGGCTCGATCCACCTCGCCCTCGGCCAGAGCTACACCCACATCGGCGGTGAGAACACGAGCGCGATCCACTGGGACATCGTCAAGGACCTCCGGACGGGCGGGCGCATCGAGCTCGACGGAGAAGTCGTGCAGCAGGACGGCGCCTGGTCGATCTAGTGCGCGTCGCGCTCGCGACGTGCAGCGAGATCCCCGAGCTCGAGCCCGACGACCGGCTCCTCCTCCCCGCCCTCGCCGACTACGGCATCGAGGCGGTCCCGGCCGTCTGGGACGACACGGGAGTTCCGTGGGACACGTTCGATCTCGTCCTACTGCGCTCCACATGGGACTACGCGGAGCGCCGGGAGGAGTTCCTGGCGTGGGCCAGGTCTCTCCCGCGCGTCGAGAACGCCTTGCCATTGCTCGAGTGGAACACCGACAAGGAGCGCTACCTGACCGATCTCGACCGGACGGGCGTGCCCATCGTCCCGACCACGTTCGTCCCGCCGGGAGCGACGTTCGAGTCGCCAACGGAGCCGTTCGTCGTCAAGCCGTCGATCTCCGCCGGAGGCCGCAGCTCGGCGTGGTTCGCACCGGAGAACCGCGATGCGGCACACGCGCTCGTCGCGGAGCTCCACGCGACGGAGCGCACGGCGATGATCCAGCCATACCTCGCCACCGCGGAGGAGAAAGCCCTCGTCTATGTGGGCGGCAAGTACTCACACGCCCTCGGGCGTCGCGTGCCGCTGCCGGAGGCGGGCTCGCGCCCCGTGTTCTACCTCGACGAGCAGCTCGAGCCGGCGGAGGCGACGCGCGACAGAGCGCGAGACGGCGGACGCTGCCCTTGCCTGTGCCCCGGGTGAGCCCCTGTACGCACGCGTCGACCTGCTCGGCGGCGCGGTGCTCGAGCTGGAATTGACGGAGCCCTCGCTCTATTTCGCGTTCGGCGAGGGGAGTGCCGACCGGCTCGCCCGAGCGGTCTCGGCGAGGCTCGCGCCGCTACGCTGATCGCGTGTCCCTGACCGACAAGTTCGGCCGGCCGCTCCGCGATCTGCGGATCTCGGTCACCGACCGCTGCAACTTCCGCTGTGTGTACTGCATGCCCAAGGAGGTCTTCGGCCGCGACTACGAGTTCCTCGGCCGGGAGCAGCTGCTGACGTTCGAGGAGATCGAGCGCATCGCGCGTGTGTTCGTCGAGGGCGGCGTGGAGAAGGTCCGCATCACGGGTGGCGAGCCGCTCGTCCGCCGTGACGTACCGGTGCTCGTCGAGAAGCTCTCGTCTCTCGGCAACCTCGACCTTACGCTGACGACGAACGGCGCGCTCCTGGCGCGGCAGGCGACCGCGCTGGCCGCTGCCGGCCTGACACGCGTGACCGTGAGCCTCGACTCGCTCGACGACGCGGTCTTCCGCGCGATGAACGACGTGGACTTCCCGGTCGCGCGCGTGCTCGACGGGATCGACGCAGCCGCGGCCGCGGGCCTTCCTGTCAAGGTCAATGTCGTCGTCAAGCGCGGGCTGAACGAAGGCTCCATCCTCGACCTCGCCCGCCACTTCAAGGACGCGGGTCACACGCTCCGGTTCATCGAGTACATGGACGTCGGCCACACGAACGGCTGGCGGCTCGACGACGTCGTACCGGCTGCGGAGATCGTCGCGACGATCGACGCCGAGCTGCCACTCGAGCCTGTCGATCCCGCCTATCGCGGAGAGGTCGCCCAGCGCTACCGCTACCGCGACGGCAGCGCCGAGATCGGCGTCATAGCGTCGGTCACGCAGCCTTTCTGCGGCGACTGCACGCGCGCGCGGCTTTCGGCGGACGGCAATCTCTACACGTGCCTGTTCGCCGTGCGAGGGCACGACCTCCGGAGCCTCGTGCGAGGCGGCGCGTCCGACGAGGAGCTCGCTGCCACGATCGCCGGCATCTGGACGGTCCGTCAGGACCGCTATTCGGAGCTCCGCACGGCAGAGACCGTCGATCTGCCAAAGGTCGAGATGTCTTTCATCGGCGGCTGACGCCGCCTGCGCCGACAGGCACGTTAGAATCGGACCCGCCGTGGCGGGAATGACTGCAGGTATGCCGGCATGACCGGAGCTGTTGTCACGATCGGGAACCGGTACCTCCCGCGTGGGTGGCGAGACTTCGGTCTTCAGCTGGCGATCTGGTTCGGCTTCCTGCTCGCGTATCAGATCGTTCGCGGCGTCGCCGACCGGAACCCGGCCCGCGCGTTCGAGAACGGTCTCTGGGTGATCGAGATCGAGCAGCGCGTGACCGGCCTCGTCGAGCTCTCGCTGCAGCAGATGACCCACTCCTCCGAGGTCCTCACACCGCCGTCTCGTGGACGTACTGGAACTCCGAGTTCACCGTGGTCGGGGTGACGCTGCTCTGGGTGTACCTCCGCCGCAACGACCACTTCTACCGCTTCCGCAACTGGATCCTGCTCGCGAACGCGCTCGGCCTCATCGGCTACGTGGTAGCGCCGACCGCGCCGCCGCGCATGTTCCAGGCGTTCGGCTTCGACGACACGCTGCTCTCCTTCGGCTCCCTGAACCACGGCAGCGGGCTGATCGAGCTCGCGTCGAACCCGTACGCCGCCATGCCCAGCCTCCACGCGGCGGATGCGCTCATCGTCGGCATCAGCATGGCCCTCATCGTCAAGAGCCGGTGGGCGAAGGCGCTCTGGCTCGCATGGCCCGCGTGGGTCTGGTTCGCGGTGATGGCGACTGCGAACCACTTCTGGCTCGACATCGCCGCAGGCGTGCTCGTGGCGATCATCGCCGGCGCGATCGTCTACCGTCGCCCGCTGCGCCGCGTGCTCGGGCGCGAACCCCAGGTCGCATAGAGTCGCCGCATGGGTGACGCCACGCCCGGCGGCGAGGCCGGACGCGCGCGTCGGCGAGCTGGACCGCGTCAAGCAGGAGTACACGAAGGCCGCGCGGGAGATCCTCCAGAAGTCGATGCGGGGTGTCGCGAAGACGAAGCTGACCCCGGACATGCTCACGCTGGCCGGCGTCACGCTGTGCCTGGCTGGCGCGGTGCTCGTGGGCTTCGAGCAGCGCAACGAGTACCTGTTCTTCTGGCTGGGCGGCGTCCTCTTCGTCATCGGCTCGATCGCGGACATCCTCGACGGCGCGCTCGCACGCGCAGCGAGCAAGGGGACGGTGTTCGGCGCCTTCCTCGACTCGAGCTTCGACCGGGTCGGCGAGGCGGCGATGCTCGCCGCGATCGGCCTCTGCATTCATGCACGACGGTAACGAGGTCGCGCTCGTGTTCGCGTTCGCCGCGGTCATCGGCTCGTTCCTCGTCAGCTACACGCGGGCGAAGGCAGAGTCGCTCGGCTTGCGCGCCGACGTCGGCTTCGGCTCGCGCGTCGAGCGTGTCGTCCTGATCTCGATCGGGCTCGGGCTCGCCCCATGGGGGCTGCTCCAGTGGCCGATCTACGCCCTGGCCGCGATCGCCTGGCTGACCGTCGTCCAGCGCATCCTCTTCGTGCGCCGCCAGCTGCGCGAGCTCGCTGAACAGGCGTAACCCGTTCGGCCCGCGGGGTTTGCCTTAGCCGAGGAGCCGTGCTATCAGGCCTCATGCACACGGTTATCGGGAGGGACCGTGAGCTCCAGCAAATCGAAGCCTTCCTCGAGTGGGAGGAGGAAGCCAAACGAATCCTGCTGATCGAGGGCGAGCCCGGTATCGGCAAGACGACGCTGTGGCAGGCCGGCGTCGAGGCGGCTCGCGACCGCTCGATCCGCGTGTTGGCCGCCTCGCCCGCAGCCGCAGAGACAGGCCTGTCCTTCGCAGCGATCGGCGACATGCTCGGCGAAGTCGCTGACGACGTGCTCCCCGAGCTGCCCACACCGCAGCGGCGCGCCCTCGAGGTCGCCCTGCTCCTGACCGAGGCGGAACACAGCACGCCCGACCGGGCCGTGGCTGTCGGGCTGCTCAGCGCGCTCCGCGTCCTCAGCCGGTCGGAGCGCGTGCTCGTCGCCGTCGACGACGTTCAGTGGCTCGACACGGCTTCGGCGGGGGTGCTCAGCTACGCCGCGCGCCGGCTCCACGACGAGCCCATCGGCCTGTTGCTCGCGCGGCGGGCGGGAGAGGGCGAGCCGGCTCCCCTAGGCCTCGATCAAGCCCTGGCGGAGCGCGCGTTGCTCCGCATAGGCCCACTGACGCTGGGCGCCACGCATCGGCTCCTGCGAGAGCGGCTCGGCGTCACGCTGGCCCGGCCGGCCCTACGCCGCGTCCACGAGACGGCCGGCGGGAATCCCTTCTACGCCCTCGAGATCGCACGGGCGCTTCCACTGGAGAGCGCGGCCGCTGGGCAGCCGCTCCTCGTCCCAGGGTCGCTCGGCGAGCTCGTTCGCGACCGCGTGGCTGCGCTTCCACCCGAGGCACAGCAGATTCTGCTGGCAGTGGCCGCGCTTTCCGAACCACGTCTCAGCGTCGTCGAGGCCGCGCTGGGGCGCGACCCTCTTCCAGAGCTCGCGAAGGCAAGCGAGGCCGCGGTGGTCGCCATCGAGGGCGATCGAGTGCGGTTCGTGCATCCCCTCCTCGCTTCGGCTGCCTACGAGCTTGCCGGGGAGGACGACCGTCGCGCCGTGCACAGGCGTCTGGCCGACGCCGTCGGCGACACGGAAGAGCGCGCGCGTCACCTCGCTCTGGCGACGGGCGCCCCCGACGAGGCGGTGGCCGCAGAGCTCGAGGCGGCTGCTCTCCGCGCGCGAGCCCGCGGCGCGGTGGCCGCGGCGGCGGAGCTCGCCGAGCAAGCCTCCGCTCTGACGCCGGCGCAGGACGAGGCCTCGCAGTTCCGCCGAGCGCTCTTGACGGCCCAGTACCGCTTTCAGGCGGGCGATGCGGACGGTGCCCGGCGGCTGCTCGAGGAACTCACGAGGACGTCGCCGCCGGGGGCCTCCCGCGCCCGGGCGCTGACCGAGCTCGCCCGAGTCGTCATGTTCCAGGGCTCGCGGCGGCAGGCCCTCGCCCTTGTACGCGAAGCGCTCGTCCACGCCGACGAACCGCGGTCGCGCGTCGAGGCTGAGTATCGGTTGGCCGTGATCCTGGTCGTGCTCCGCGAGGACCTGCCTGGCGCGCGCGAGCACCTTCGCTCCGTGAAGGAGCGACTGCGCATGGGCGACCCTGTTGCGCTCGCGTGGGCGCTGGCGGCACTCGGCTTCGTCGGCGGCGTCATCGGCGACCCGGACGCCGTGCCGGCCCTCGAGCGGGCGGTGGCGCTCGAGCGCGAGCACGGGGCCTTCTTCGTCGGCACCGAGCCGCGCCCGTCGTACGACCTCGCGGCAGTTCTGATGTGGAGAGGCGAGCTCGACCGGGCGCGGGAGCTGTTCACGGTCCTCTACCGCGAGACGGCCGAGGAGGGTGACGAGGCGTCCCTGGCGTGGACGGCCGACAATCTCGCCAACGTCGAGTTCCTCGCGGGCGACTGGGACGCGGCGCTGCGCTGGGCGAACGAGGGCGACGAGCTCGCGGCCCAGACGGGCCAGCCTGCACAGCAGGCCAACGCAAAGGCGACGATCGCACTCGTGCATGCCTGCCGCGGCGAGGTCGATGCCGCCCGGGCGGCTGCGGCGGATGCGCTCGAGCTCAGCGGCGACGAGGTGGCTATCGGCTGGATGAATGCCCGCTGGGCGCTCGGGCTGCTCGCCCTCTCGCTCGGGAACGCCGCGGCGGCGCACGAGGCGCTGGATCCTGCGTGCGCCCACGCCGAGCGCGAAGGCGTCGGCGAGCCGGGCACGATGCGGTTCGTCTTCGACGACGTCGAGGCGCTTGCCTCCCTGGGACGTATCGAGGAAGCGGAGCGGCGGCTGGCCTTCATCGAGGGTCACGCCGTGAGACTGGACAGGGCGAACGCGCTCGCCACGGCGGCCAGGTGTCGCGGGGTCCTGGCGGCCGCCGCAGGCGACCGGGAAACCGCCCTCGAGACGTTCCACCGCGCGCTCGCGCAACACGACCGTGATCCGAACGCGTTCGACCGCGCGCGCACGCTGCTTTTGCTCGGCGCGACCCAGCGGGCGGCGAAGCAGAAGCGCGCCGCGCGCGAGACGCTCGCGGAAGCGCTCGCGTCCTTCGAAGAGCTCGGCGCGCCGCTCTGGGCCGTACGAGCGCGCGACGAGCTGGGGCGGATCAGCGGCCGGGCGCCTTCCAGGGACGAGCTGACGCCGACCGAGCGCCGCGTCGCCGAGCTCGTGGCCGAGGGACTGACGAATCAGGACGTGGCAGCAGCGCTCTTCGTCAGCCCGCGCACGGTGGAGTTCCACCTACGCAACATCTTCCGCAAGCTCGACGTGCACGCACGTGGCGAGCTCGCGAGACGGCTGTCTACCCCCGTAGCCTGAGCCGCCAAAACCCAGGGACATCGCCGTTTCCACCTCGCTCCTCGCCTCCTAGCTTGGCTGTTGAGCGCGGCGCAGTGGCTGCGCAGGAATAAGGAGGAGGACTCGCATGGAGACTGCACGATCACGGCGGCGCGGATTGGCGCTCGTGGCATCGGCCGCCGCACTCGCGACATTCGCCCCTCTTGCGGCGGCGGATGCCGTCTACCACACCGAACACCTGGCGCTGAAGCCCGTCGGCGGCGCGCCGCTGCGCAGCGGCTTCGTCCAGAACATCAAGGCGAACGGCCCAGCGGTCTACGCACACGAGCTGTTCGTGCTGAACGGGGCCGCACCGAACACGATCTACATCGTGACGCGCCGCTTCTTCGTGTTCGACCCCGACTGCAGCGGCGGCTTCGGCGCGCCCCCGCCGGTGGGAACGGTCAGCACGAACGGCGCCGGCAACGGGCGTGACGACGTCTTCGTGCGCCCGGAGGACATTCCAGACTTCCTGGTCAGCGAGTACCCCCACGGTGTGTTGTGGACGGTGGCCGACGCGTCCGGGGTCATTCGATACCAGACGGACTGCACTCAGGTCACCCTCGACTGACGGAGCAGACGGTGAAGAGCTACCTCGTCGAGTCGTACGTCGCACACTCTCCGGCAGCTATCGAGGCCTCGCGTGAGAAGGCGCGCAAGACAGCCGAGCTCGGGGCCTCCGTGCTGTACGTACGCAGCACCTACCTCCCCGAGGACGAGGTCGTCTTCCACCTCTTCGAGGCACCCTCGGCGGAGGCGCTCGACCGGGCGGGGCGGGCCGCTGCCCTGTCCTTCGAACGCATCGTCGAAGCCGTCGAAGGTGCGGAAGACGTCGGAGGAGACGAGACGAAAGGGCAGACGGGAACTGGGCAATGACTAGTCGCGTCGTGGGAGAAAGCAGCCACTGACGCCCGGAAAGGAGAGGACATGAGTGGCATCAACATTCGCAAGCGGACGGCCGTCGCAGCTGTGGCCGTCGCAGCCGCCACCGGTGTGCTTGTGAGCGCTGGGCTCGCGTTCGATTCGAGCCTCGGCGTGCTGGCCGACTCGAACACGGTCAACACGATCAACGTCAACGACGATCCGATCAAGCTGCGGACGAAGGAATCGGTTCGGGTGCGGGTCGTCCATCTGGTGTCCACGGCCGCCGACGGATCCCTGATCGGAGACTGGCACACGCATCCGGGACCGATCCTCGTTGCGGTCACGCGCGGCACTCTCCTGCTCACGCAGGGAAGCTGTGAGCCCACCGCGGTCGGGCCCGGGCAGGCGTACATCGAGACGCCTAACGTCCCCATTCTCGCCGTCAAGGGCGGGTCGGAGACGCTCGAGTGGACCATCACGATGGTCCTCCCGATCGGGTCTCCGCCCTCAGCCCGGCAGACGACCCGTGCCACTGAGTCGTGATGAGCGGACACGAAAAGGAGGGGACAATGATGAGAAAGCGAGATCTGATCGCCGCGGCCGCGGGTGCGATCGCGGCCATGGCCCTCGCCGGCGGCATCGCCTGGGCGGCGATTCCCGAAGGCGGCGTGATCCAGAGCTGCTACGACAGCGGCGGAAAATTGAAGGTCGTGGCCGCCTTCCCCTGCCCCAAGGGCTACACACCGCTTGCGTGGAACCAGCAGGGGCTAAGGGGGGACAAGGGCGACACTGGGCCTCCGGGTCCCGCCGGAGCGGAGGGCGCACCGGGTCCCAGCGGGCCGTCGGGTCCCGCCGGAGCGGAGGGCGCACCGGGGCCAGGGGACCCTCCGCCGCAGGGAGTGATGGCGCACCAGGCCCGGGCGGCCCAGCGGCCCTCAAGGCTCGGCGGGTGTAGGCGCCTGTATCGGTGACACCGTGACCCTTGACGGCGGCACCAACTCGGCGAACCTGAGCCGCACCGAGGTCAACTACTCTTCGCTGATTGCTCAGATCAACCCGAGCACGTCGAGCTCAAACGGTGTAGCAAACGTCCTCTGCGGCGGCACGCTCTCTAACCTCTCGATAACGCTCAGCGGGGAGTCAGAGTACGTTTTCGCCGTAGTGGTCAATGGCAGTTCGAGTGCCCTCCGCTGCATCACCCTGCGCACCACCTGCACGAACACGACGGACAGCATCACGCTCGTGGCCGGCGACAAGGTCAACCTCCGTGCGGTTCCAAGCCCCGGTATGTCGCCGCAGGGTGCGACGTGGAGCACGTCCTACGCGCGGAATAGCGGTTCCGGTCCTGAGGTTGGCCAGACACAAGGGCGGGAGGCCCTCGGGCCTCCGAGGGCTCGTTCAGGCATGGCACAGCTTGGGAGGAGGGCACCTGATCAGGTGCCCTCCTCGTTCAAGGGCGCGTTCGTCCGCTAGACGGCCCGCGGGGCCCGACGCCCCCTCGCATCACAAAGCGTGGCCACGCTGGCGCCTAGAGGGCTAGCTCTGCAAATCAGCGCCTCTTGGGCGGCAACTCTTTCTGTAAGCACAGCCCGCTGCTGCTGCTATGCTGCTAGCACTTTGAGTGCTAGCACTACTAAGAGAGCGAGCATCCTGGTCAGGTGCCTGCTCCATTGAAAGAGGCGCTCGTCCGCGAGACCGCGCGCCGGGGCCAACGTCAACGATGTCGCGGCCGCAATCCTCGCCGACGAGTTCGGCGTCACCTACACGCCGACCGGCCGCCGTCGCAAAGTGCTAGCAGGCTCCAGCCCAGTCCTCCTGCTCCGCGTGCCGGACGACCTCAAGCACGCGCTGGAGAAGGGCGCACGGCGCGAGAACGTCAGCGTCAACGACCTCATCAACCGCACGCTCGCGGACGGCCTCGCCGTGCCGCGCACCACGAAACGAAAGGACACCATGTCTCAACAGAACGGCAAGATGCGCGCGTCGAAGGACAAGGTGCGCGTCGCGATCATCGGCGTCGGCAACTGCGCCAACTCGCTGCTCCAGGGCGTCGAGTACTACAAGAACGCCTGCGCTCGAGACGCTGTCCCCGGCCTCATGCACGTCGACCTCGGTGGCTACCACATCTCGGACATCGAGTTCACGGCCGCGTTCGACGTCGTCAAGGGCAAGGTCGGCGTCGACCTTGCCGACGCCATCTGGCGCACCCGAACGACACGATAAGTTCGTCGACGTCAAGAAGACGGTGTCACCGTGTCGCGCGGCATGACGCACGACGGCATCGGCAAGTACCTCGCCCAGGTGGTCGAGAAGGCGCCGGGCGACACGGACGACGTGGTCGGCATCCTCAAGCAGACCGGCACCGACGTCGTCGTCAACTACCTGCCCGTCGGCTCCGAGGCAGCCACGAAGTGGTACGCGGAGCAGATCCTCGATGCCGGCGTGCGATGGTGAACTGCATGCCCGTCTTCATCGCCAAGGGCGGCCACTTTGGAAGCGCTTCGCGGACGCGGGCCTCCCCCTCATCGGCGACGACATCAAGTCGCAGTCGGCGCGACCATCGCTCACCGGGTGCTGACGACGCTGTTCCAGGACCGCGGCGTCCACCTCGATCGCACGATGCAGCTGAACGTCGGCGGCAACTCCGACTTCCTCAACATGCTCGAGCGCGACCGGCTGGAGTCGAAGAAGATCTCGAAGACGAACGCCGTCACGTCGATGCTCGACTACGACATCGGCGCGGAGAACGTCCACGTCGGCCCGTCCGACTACGTGCCGTGGCTGAGTGACCGCAAGTGGGCGTACATCCGCATGGAGGGCACGTCCTTCGGCGACGTGCCGCTCAACATCGAGCTGAAGCTCGAGGTCTGGGACTCGCCGAACTCGGCCGGCATCGTCATCGACGCCGTCCGGCTGGCGAAGCTGGCCCTGAACAACGGCATCGGCGGGCCGCTGGAGGCACCGAGCGGTACCTCATGAAGTCGCCGCCCAAGCAGATCCGCGACGACGAGGCCCGCGAGCTGACCGAGCGCTTCATCAAGCAGAACGCCCGCACGAAGCCGAGAGGCGGCTGCGAAGGCGGGCCACTCAGGTCTGGCTGAGCCGGATCTTCTGGATCGGGGCGGCTGGCGACGCTGGTCGTGGCCGCCCTGATCGGCGTCGCGGGTCTCCTCCGCAGCGAGTTCACGGAGACCGACGGCCAGATGATCTTGACCCTGCTCACGCTGCTGTCTGCGCGGCGGGGCGGCTGTCGCGGGCCTCGCCCTGCGTCGAGCGCTCGAGCTTCGTCGCCTTCGGGTGGTTCGCCGACCGTCGTCGCGGTCGCGAGCTTCGTGCTCATCACCGGCAGCGACGTGGAGGGAGTTCGACGACGAGCCGCTGACGAAGCTCGCCGGAATCAGCCGCCGTGACTGCTCATCGGCGGTCCTGCTCGTGTCGACGCAGATGCTGCTCGCACCGAGGCCGGCTGCCGGCGGTCGTGGTCGCCACCTGGGCGGCGCTGTTCCTCGCCGTCGTCCGGGACGGCGATCGGCATCCTCGGCGAGGAGGACGGCGCCGCGTTGTGGAAGGCGGTCGGAACCTGTCTGGATCCTCGGCCTCCTCGGCTGGCTGCTCGTGCCCGTCCTGCAGCGCTTCACGGCCGTCAGGCGCGTCGGCGAGCGGCGTCCGCGTCCTCGGGAGTGCTCGACGGCGTCGAGCTCGTGGCGTCGCGTGAGACGCTCGAGGGTCTTCAGATTGAGGCACCGGCGACGGGCGAGCATCTCGTGCTTCGCCGCCAGGCGAGCGCCAAGACGTAGCTCAGCGGTCGTCGAGGTCGGTCCCCTGGCCTGAACGCTCCGGTTGACCGTACGGCGGGCCAACGTTCCAGGCAAAATGCCGCAGCGCAGCGCCACGATCGGCAAGCGCGCGCATGCGGTCAACGTAAGAGGCGAATACAGGGGAGAGATGAGACAGAAACTCACGATCGGATTACTTGCAATGAGTGCGGCGTTAACCATCGCGGCCAGTGCGACGGGGGCGCCGGAGCGCTCGACGGGAGCGCTCGAACTGAACGCCGTCATCTCGTCGTTCTACCGCTTCGATCCTTCGTTCTGCCCGGCAGGGGTCCAGCCTCCCGCCAGATGCGTCCGCTTCACCGGCGAGGGGACGATTCGCGGCCTCGGGGCCGTGACGACGACGTACACGAAGATCCTCCCCGAGGACGACCCGTCCTGCATCGTGATCCAGAACAACACCGCGGTGATCGCGGTCGCCGGCAAGGGCACGCTCGAGGTCTCCCGGCCGGGCAAGATCTGCACGCCGCAGGCTCCGTTCACGTCCGGCCCGTACGCGTTCACGGTCACTGGCGGAACGGGTGTCTACGCCGGGGCGTCAGGCGCGCTGACGTTCAGGTCGAGCGTCGGCACTGTCGACGGGGCGTGCCAGTGCGGGTCGTCGCAGGACTCGTGGGCAGGCACGATCACGGTGCCAGGCCTCGAGTTCGACGTTGCGCCGCCCACGATGATGGGAGCGGTCTCGAAGACCGTCAAAGCCCCGAGGAAGGCCAAGAGCATGCGTGTCCGCTACACGGTCAAGGCGACGGACGCTGTCGACGGCGCCGTGCCGACCGCCTGCAAGCCGCGTTCCGGCAGCGCGTTCAAGATCGGCCGCACGAAAGTCGTCTGCTCGGCGACGGACTCGAGTGGCAACACCGCCAGGGCGCAGTTCACGATTACCGTCAGGCGTTCCTGACGCTCTGGCGCGAGCACGCTGCTAACTAGACTCGGAGGCCCGTATGGGTCTCCGAGTCTGCTCGTCACACCGTTCGTCTGGTCGCAGCCGCACGATGTGAACGACCACGTCGCGGGAGTTGCGAACGAATTGAGGCGCCTCGGGCACACGGTCACCGTGCTGGCACCTTCGAACCGCGCATCCCAACTCCGCGGAAGGGCAGGCGCGCGCTCCAGAGCGGGGAGCTCGATGACGTCGGTGGCGATCGGCCCGGCGCTGCCGGTCTCCCGCCGCAGCACGATGGCAGCACCCGTCGGCGTCCGCGCGAACCTCGCGCTTGCGCTCACCCACGGCGCATTCGACGTCGTGCACGGCTTCGAACCAGGCCTGCCGAGCCTCTCCTACCTGGCCCTGCGCGACACGAAGGCGCTCGCGGTCGCGACGTTCTTCTCCCCGGACCGGGTCTTCTACCCGCCCGGCAGAGCGCAGCGTGCGCGGCTGCTGGGCCGCATCGACGCGCTGCTGGCGACGTCCGAGGAGACTGCGAACGCGGCGGCCGAGCGCTTCCCCGGGGACTACACGGTGATCTCGCCCGGTGTCGACCGGAAGCTCTTCCACGCGAACAGGAGGAAGCGGAGAATCGTCGTCGAGCTCGTGCCGGGCGAACGCGACGTCGCGCGGTCCGCGATCCGGCGTCTCGACGACCTCGACGGGCTGGGAGGTTCGTGCTCTTCGGCGGGCGCCCTTGCCGCCCGTCCGTACGTACCGCTCCGCCTGCGCGGCCGTGTCCACGTCCGGACGCAGCCCTCCGCGGAGGAGCGCGCC
>CAWHNJ010000007.1:0-44496 GCA_963830835.1 uncultured Actinomycetes bacterium
GGGCGCTCGAGGAGTGGCCGTAGCCCCTCTGTGACCTGCTCGGGCGTCACGCCTTCGCGCAACCAGTTGGCCGGGATCTCGAGGCCGTCGCCCCGGTCGATGAGGGTGTCACCCGTGACGACCGCACCGCGGCTCTCGATCCAGAGCACGAGGTCGTTGGGCTCCATCCCCGGGAAGGCCTCGACCCCGACCGGTAGCCGATCGCCGGCGGCGAACACGTGCCCGTCGAGCGGATTCGGGTCGCCCTCGTCGGGCGGCGGCACGTGGATCGCAATCCCGAGCCGCTCGGCAATGCTCTCGGCGTCCCGTGCGTGCCATGGACACGTCAGGACGATCGCAGCCTCGCGGCCGTCCACGAGGTCGTCGATCTCGCGCGGCAGGGCCAGCGGGTCGAAGAGCAGGACTCGCTCGCCGTCGTCGATCGCGTACGACGAGACGAGCTGATCCCACTCCTCTTCCCGGCTTCCAGTCCGGGTGCGGCGCCTGCCAGTGCCAAACGCCTGACTGCACCTCTCGCACGAACCGCATGCTAACCCGAGAATGACTCCGTGACGCGCGCCGCGACTCTCGGATTGCTTGTCGTCCTCGCCGGCTGCGGCGGAGGCGGCGACGCCGATGCGCGGCAGTCCGTCGACGTCACGTTCACGCGCACCAACGGCTCGCTGGCGACGTTCCCCGACACGGTGCGAGCGTGGTGTGGAGCGCATGACGACGAGAGCCCGGAGACCGAAGCCGTCCACGTCATGGCCGGCGAGCGACGGCGCGACGAGCCGACCGCGCTCTGGATCCTCAGCGCGGTCCACGCCGATGTCGAGCGCAATCCGGTGACGACCCTTCCGAACAGCTTCCACTCCCCGCAGCCGCAGGGAGTGGGCCTCTTCGCCTACGACGCCGAGGACCGGGAGAGCGGGGTCTCGTCGGCGGACGAGGAGGACAAAGGCACGATCCGGGTCGAGCTGGAGGGGTGCGAGCCTGGTGACACGGTGCGCGTGGAGGACCGAGGACGTCGTTCTCGGCAGCGAGTACCACGACCTGACCCCGATGTCGGTGACGGGAACCGTCGTCGCGGAGATCGGTGAGCCACCAAGCTGACGGGCAGTGCCGACGATTCTCATCTACGGGACGTTCATGCGGAGCCAGCCGGGACACGCAAACCTCGATGGCGCCGAGTACCTCGAAGCAGTCGAGACCGCGCCTCGGTACCGGCTGTGGGAGATCGACGGCCGCTGGCCGGCGCTCGTCGAGGCCGACGACGGTGTCGCGATCGCCGGGGAGCTGTACGAGATCTCGCCGGCGCACCTCACCAGCCTGGCCGAGGTCGAGCCCCCCGGCTGGCGGCGCTCTCCGATCAAGCCGCCGACGGCCGCACTGTCGAGGCTTTCGTCGGCGATCCGGCGATGACGGCGCGTGGAGTCGATGTCTCCGGCTACGGCGGCTGGGCTGCCTACCGCGCCGGTCGCTGAAGTGGGCAGTCCACCGTGAGCACGGCCGCTCAGTTGAATTCGAGACGAACCCGTTGTTAAATACGTAAGCGGGGCAAGAACCGGCAGAGGGGAGTGTCTATGGAAACGACCCAGGGCACCGAAACGTCGGGTCAGACGAGACGCCGCCTGCTCGGCCGGCTCGGACTCGTCCTCGGCGGAGTCGCCGGAGCAGTCGGCTATGCCGCAGGCGGAGCCTCGGCGCGCCGCGATCCGGCCTCAGCCGTCACCACCGCGACGCCGAGGGCGACGCAGCAAGTCTCGCTCGTCGTCCGCGGGCAGGACTGGCGGATGCACGGGCTCGGCCGCACCCCGGGGCAGATCCCCGGAAAGGGCGACACGCCCGTGCCGCTCGGCAGGCTCGTGGACGGACGGGGCAGACCAGTGGGCAGCTTCCGGGCCGCTCCGATGCCCGGCCCGGCGGCGATGTTTCAGCTGCATACGTTCGAGCTGACCGACGGCAGCCTGCTCGGCGTCGGCGGCGGCCCGCTCGGCGAGGCCGTGTACGCCGTCGTCGGCGGCACAGGCCGCTGGGCCGGAGCGTCCGGCAGCTACGTCGCCCGGCAGTTTCCGCGCGAGGCCGGCGGCGACGGGACGGCCGAGTTCTCGTTCACCCTGACCGTTCAGGAGGCGTAGATGGCAGTCGACTTTTTCCTCAAGCTCACGGAGATCGAGGGCGAGAGCACGGACGCAAAGCACAAGGACGAGCTCATTATCGAGTCCTTCGGCTGGGGCCTCTCGCATCCCGCCGATGACCGCGCGTCGGTGCAGGACTTCAACTTCACGCACTGGTAGACAAGGCGTCGCCGGTGCTCATGCTCTCCTGTGCGACGGGGAAGCACATCAACGAGGCCGTGCTCACCGCCCGCAAGGCCGGCGAAAAGCCGTTGGAGTACCTCATAATCAAGCTCGAGGACGTCCTGGTCACGGGTTTCCAGCCCGGCGGCTCGGCAGGCGACATCTTCCCGTCCGAATCGTTCAGTCTCAGCTTCGGGGCAGATCAACGTTCGATTACACACTGCAGAGCCGGATGGCAGCAGGGCGAGAAGATCTCGCGCGGCTTCGTCGTGAAGGACATGAAGGGCTAGAGCCGTCGAGGCGGGAGGCGTCTTGCCGCGTCTCCCGCCGTCGGCTCTCCCCGTGGCAGTCCTCGCCCCCGTCCCGTCCGTCGACTCCCCCGCGCTGGCGACACTGACGAGCGCGCTCTCGACGGCCGACTTCACGGCCACAGGCATCCAGGGGCTCCTCGGTACCGAGGGAACCCTGCTCGCTTCCGGCGGCGCATGCCTGTGCACCGTCGTCGCGCTGTCGGCCGAGGGCCGCTCGGCGCGCTCGTCACGTTGCTCGTGCTCGGGCTGGAGCACGATGCCGCCGAGGCTGAGGCCGCCCTCGGCGGCGAAACGCTCGCCGCGCTGGACGCGCTCCGGCTCGTGGAGCAGGTCGGCACAGAGCTGCGACCGCTGGCCCGCCTCGTCCCCCACGACGAGCTGCTGATCGCCTCGGACCTCGGCGGCGAGGGCGGCTCATTTCACGTGCCGGGCGTACAGCCGCCGTCGACCGTGCTCGCCCGCCTGACCGTGCGGCGGCCGGTCGCGCGCGCGCTCGACGTCGGCACCGGCTGCGGGATCCAGGCGATCCTCGCCTCGCGGCACGCGGAGCGGGTCGTCGCGACGGACGTCAGCGAGCGCGCGCTGGCGTTTGCCCAGTTCAACCTGGCCGTGAACGGGATCGAGAACGTCGAGCTACGCCAGGGCAGCTTCCTCGAGCCCGTCGAGGGCGAGCGTTTCGACCTCGTAGTCGCGAACCCGCCGTACGTCGTCTCCCCGGAGAGCGACCTCGTGTTTCGGGACTCGGGTCTCGGCCGCGACCGCGTCTCCGAGCAGATCGTCGCCGACATTCCCGGAGTGCTCGAAGAGGACGGCTTCGGCTCGGTGATGATCAGCTGGATCGTCGACGGCGAGCTCGTCGACCGCCCGCGGGAATGGGCCGCACGGACAGGCTGCGCCGTGTGGTTCTTCAACGCGAGCTCCCAAGACGCGCTCGGAGCCGCCGAGGGCTGGAACCGCGAAGCCGCCACGCCCGAGGAGCTCGAGGAGCGCGTCCAGCGCTGGCTCGACTACTACGCTGCGGAGGGGATCGCGTCGCTCGCCTACGGGTGCCTCGTCCTCCGCCAATCGCCCCCTGCGTGGTTCCGCTCATGGGAGCTGCCCGAGGAGGGAACGCCGGCGGCCGGGGCCCACGTCGAAAGGCTGTTCGCCAACGGGGATCTCCTCCAGGAGATCGAAGACGGGGAGCTGCTCGAGGCGCGGATCCGGCTCGTGGAGGCGGCGGAGCTCGTCTCGCGCGCTCGCCTGGAAGAGGGCGAGTGGCAGACGATCGAGGCGGCGGTGGCGCTCACGGACGGGCTCGGATTTCGGGCGGGCCTCGACGCACCCTCCCGCGCGCTCGTCCTGCGCCTGGACGGGTCGCGGCCGCTGCGCGAAGTCTTCGCAGAGGCTGCAAAGGCCGGCGGGATACCGGAGGACGAGTACCGGCGGCCTGCGCTCGTCGTCGTCCGCTCGTTGCTCGAGCTCGGCTTCGCGGTCCCTGCCGCCTGAGCGACGCGGAACCATCTACCCATTCGGCCGCCCAACGCTAGCCAAGGCTTGTTACAACCCAGGCGTGACCGCTCTGCCGCAGCGGACCACGCCGAGATCGGAACGCATGCCGCTCGTCTCGCTCGCCGTCGTGCTCGCGCTCGTACCGCTGGCGCTGCTCGCGCTCTTCCTCATCGCCTCGGACGCCGACGTTCAGTGGGAGAACCACGTCGCCCACTTCTGGCTCGTGCTCGCCGCAGCGCTCGTCACGCTCGGGCTCGGCTACGCCGTCAGCCAGACTGCCAGGCGGCGCCGTGACGCACGGCTGTTCCTGATCTCGCTCGCGTTCATGGCGAGCTTCGGCTTCCTCGCGCTCCATGCTCTCGCGACGCCTGAGGTCCTGCTCGGCAAGAACGCCGGCTTCGAGCTGGCGACGCCGATCGGCCTGGTCGTGGCGGCGGGCCTCGCCGCAGCCTCCGCGCTCGAGCTCAGCGGCCGGCGTTCGGCCGCCGTGATGAGTCGCTCGCGACTTCTCGTCATCGCGCTGGTCGGCCTGCTCGTGCTGTGGGGAGTTGTCTCGCTGACCGAGACGTGGCCTCTGGACCAACCCATCGCGGCGGAGGAGCTCGACGGCTGGCAAGTGGCGCTCGCCGCAGCCGGGATCGCGCTCTTCGCCGCCGCCGCGTTCGGCTACTTCCGTCTCTATCGCCGCCGCCGGACGACGTTCGTCCTCGCCGTCACGCTCGCCCTCGCCCTGCTCGCGGAGGCGATGGTCGTCATTGCCTGGGCGCGCAACTGGCACGTCTCCTGGTGGGAGTGGCACGTGCTCATGCTGCTTGCGTTCGGAGTAATCGCGCTCGCCGCCCGCCGCGAGTGGCACGAAGAGCGGTTCAGCGCTCTCTACCTCGACGAGACGCTCGCCGGCGCGAGGGACGTGAGCATCCTCTTCGCGGACCTCGCCGGCTTCACGTCGTTCAGCGAGCGGCACCCGCCCGACGAGGTCACGGGAATGCTGAATGCGTACTTCGGCACGATCATCCCGCTCATGGAGCGGCTCGGCGGCGAGGTGCACCAGGTGGTCGGCGACGAGGTGATGGTGATCTTCAACAAGGCGGGCAACCAGCCGGATCATGCGTCGATCGCCGCGCATGCGGCGCAGGCGCTCCAGCAGGAGGCGGCGGCGGTGGCACACGAGCACCCGGACTGGCCGAGGTTCCGGGCGGGCGTCAACAGCGGCGAGGTGCTCGCAGGCGTCGTCGGAGGCACGCGCGGCCATCGCAAGCACGGCGTCGTGGGCGATACCGTCAACCTCGCCGCCCGGCTCCAGTCGGAGGCGCCGGTGGGGGAGGTCGTGATCGGCGAAGAGACGATGCGCCGCCTGCCGGCCGGTGCCGTCGTCGAGCGGTTGCCGGAGCTCCGCGTGAAGGGGAAGGCAGAGCCTGTCGAGGCGTACGTCCTCAGGAGTCTCTAGCGGCTCTCCGGCATGGTCGTGGTCGGCTCGCGGTAGTTTGATGCGATGAGCGCGAGTGTCGAGACGCCGGCGGCGGTATCGCCGCTGCCAATCCACGTGCGGCGGGCCACGGGGCCGGTGGTCGGCCGGCAGGTCGAGCTCGGCGCGATACGGCAAGAGCTCGTCTCGGCCAAAGCCGGGCGACTGACGGCGTTCACCCTCGAGGGGGAGCCCGGCATCGGCAAGACCCGGCTGCTCGTTGCCGCGGCGGAGCTGGCTGCGGCCGAAGGCTTCACCGCGCTCGCGGGGACTGCCGACGAGGAGATCCGGGGCCCGTTTCTGCTCGCGCGCGGCATCTTCGCCACTGCCGCCGCCGAGAATGGCAGCGATGGCGCGCGAGAGCAGTTCCAGCGAGTGCTCGACGCGATCTCCGGCCAGGACGACCCGACACTCGACGCGCTCACTCCGGACCACAAGCTCCTTCGCGTGTTCGACCTCGCCGCCGTCGCCATTCGCGCCCTGGCCGTCACCAAGCCCGTGCGCATCTTCGTCGACGATCTCCAGTGGGCCGACGAGGACAGCGTGCGGATGCTGCGCTACATCGTCCGCACCGACTCCGATCTCCCGATCTTCCTCGGACTGACCACGCGGGCGGAGAAGCTCGCCGACGTGAGCGAGGCCGTGACGCTGATCGCCGACATGGAGCGGATGGGGCTTGTGCGCCGCCTGAAGCTCGAGCGGTTCACGCAGCTGGAGACGACGGAGTTCGTCGAGCACGTGCTCGGCGGCAAGGTCAACGTTTCGAGCGCGGCGACGATGCATGCCCAGGCTGAAGGTGTCGCGTTCATCGTCGAGGAGCTCGCCCGGACGTACCGGGAGATGGCGCTGATCCAGCAGATCGACGGCATGTGGACGCTGGCGCGCAACGCCGAGCGCCTACTCCCCTCGGCCGTGCGGACGTTGATCCAGCGGCGTGCGGCCCGGCTGCCCGAAGAGACCAGGCAAAACCTCGCCGACGCTGCCGTGCTCGGGCGGAGCTTCAGCCTCAAGGATCTCCACTCCATCAAGCTGCGGCTCGGCGCCGACGAGGATGGATGCAGCCAGACCGTGCTCGCGGAGTCCCTCGCGCCGGCCGTTCAAGCAGGCTTGCTCATGGAGCATCCCGCGGGCTCGCCTGCGGACTACAGCTTCACCCACGACCAGGTGCGCGAGTTCGCGGCGGCGCTGCTCGCGGCCGGGCGCCGGCGCGACATCCATGGGGCGCTCGTCGACATGCTGACAGCCGACGGCGATCCGCCCGCCGAGAGCATGTCGCTTCTCGCCCACCACGCGCTGGCCGGCGGAGAACCGGAGCGCGCCGTGCGCTTTTCGATCGCGGCTGCCCGGGCAGCGCTAGACGCCCGGGCTGCGGAGGAGGTGTTGCGCATCGTCGACAATGCCCTGCCGGCCGCCTCCGGGACGCAGGACCGCGTCGCACTGCTCACCGCGCGGGACCAGGCCCTGGGCATGCTGCGCCGATCGGCAGACCGGCTCGAGGGCCTCGCCGAGCTGGCCGCCTTGGCCGAAGCGCTGGGAGACTCCCACCTCGAGCTCGACGTCAAGCTCCGGCGTGCGGCAACGTTCCGCGTGGCTGAGGAAGAGGACCAGGCGGCGGAGCTCGCGAGCTCGCGTCCGCGAAGCTGCGCGCGAGCGCGGCGACCGCGCAGCCGAGCTCGCGGCGTGCCTCGAGCTCGGGCAAGCGCTGCTACGCAATCCCCTCGGAGAGACGTTCAGCGCGCCGAGCGAGGTCGATCTCGACGGTGCGGCGGAGGCTTACGAGCGGGCCGCAGTGCTTGCAGAGGAGCTCGGCGACGTCGGCGCCCAGGCGGCCGCGCTACGTGAGCTCGGGGTCATCTGCATCGCGCGCGTGCGTGCGTGGTACATGGAGCGCGTCGAGACCGGCGAGGTGATGGGAGTCATGGCGCGGATCGCTGCTGGAGAGACGCCAGACGAGATCCTCGCCGGCACAGCCGTCGCTCCCCAGCTCGCTGAGGGGATTGCCCACTACGAGCGCGCCATCGAGCTCTTCGAGAAGGTCGGCGACCGCCGCGGCGTCATGTCGACGATCATTGCGAGGGCGTACATCGACTTCGGCATCGACCTCCACTTTCTCGGGCGCCGGCGAGGCGGATCGAGGAGATCCGGCAGCTCACGGCGCAGCTGACCTCGCTCACGCGCGAGAGCGAACGGATCGAAGGTCGAGGCGCAGATGATCTACGGCGTCCAGGTGTTCGCCCGCGCGAAGGTCGTCCCCGACCTGGCGCTCTCGCGTGGCGAGGAGGCTCACCGGCACGCGCGGACGCTGGGAGACCGATCTCTCGAGTTCGCGACGGCGGCGGGGCTCGCCCTGACCTACCTCGAGCTGGGGGAGCTCGACGAGGCCGAACGCTGGCTCGATCGCGCGGCCGCAGGCGCCGCGGCCGAGCCGACTCCGCTCCGGGCGCGGCAGCTCGAGGCAGTACGCGGGCAGCTCCGCGCGTGCCGAGGCGACGCTGACGGGATGCGAGAGCACCTCGAGCGCGCGGTGCAGCTGGCAACGGAGCAGGGACGACCAGCGGCGCGCTGCGAGGCGCTGGCGAGACTCGCTCTGGAGGCGGCCGCGCTCGGACGCGGAGCGCGCCGACGACGAGCTGCTCGCGGTCGCCGAGCGCTCGGCCAACGAGGCGAAGGAGCTCATGAGGGTCCTGCCGGGCCATCCTCCCTGGGGAGCCGAGGCCGACGCGGCACTCGCCGTCGTCGCCCTCGCCCGCGGCGAACACGAGTCGGCAGCGGCGAGCCGCCGGTCGGCCTTCGCGGCGCTCCACGCTGCGCACTTCGAGGACTATCTACCTCCACATCGTCCTGCCGGCCGCGGGCGTCCTGCTCGAGGCGGGAACCGACGAGGAGCGAGAGTTCGTTCACGGTGGCTGACGCTCGCTGCTGCGCTGATTGCGCAGCGGATCGCCGACGAGGACGTTCGCGTCCGCTGGTTCCGCGGGCCCGTCGGCCGTGAGCTGTCGAGGCTCACGGGCGGCACGCTCGACGTCAGCGCTATGACGGAGGCGGTGCGGCGACGGCCCGGGTGTCGACGTCGACGAGCAGGACACGCAGCCTGCTCTGGCTGCTCATCGAGGGACGGACGAATCGCGAGATCGCCGCCGAGCTCGACCTTGGTGAGGACATGGTCGCGCGGCGGCTCGCGGAGATGTACGCGAGGATCGGTGTCTCGTCGCGCGGGCGAGGCGGCGGTCTTCGCGCTACGGGAAGAGGTGGTCTGACGGTGCTACGGGCGCGAGTCGACCGGCACCGCTGCATCGGCGCCGGCAACTGCATCACGATCGCGCCCACGGCCTTCGACTGGCTCGAAGGGCGGGACTCGGGAAGGCGGACGTCATCGACGTCGAGAGCGTCGACGAGGAGCTGCTGCGCGAGGCGGCGTCGTCGTGCCCGACGGACGCGATCGTGATCGAGGAGGTCGAGGAGCTCCTGCCATGGCAGCTCCGGGGAAAGGCCGGCCCGGAGCGGCGTGTGCTGAAGACGTTCATGTTCACGGACATCGTGAAGTCGACGAACCTCGCCGAGGCGATGGGCGACGACGCGTGGCTCGAGCTCCTGCGCTGGCACGACGAGACGCTGCGATCGCTCTTCGCGGCGCACCACGGCGAGGAGGTCGGCACGACCGGTGACGGCTTCTTCGTCGGGTTCGACAGCCCCGATGCGGCCGTGGCGTGTGCGGTCGCTATCCAGCGACGGCTCGCCGACCACCGCAAGCAGCACGGCTTCGCCCCGCAGGTGCGGATCGGTCTGCACGCGTCGGAGGCGGCGCAGGTGGAGAAGGACTTCCGCGGCAAGGGCGTGCACGAGGCGTCGCGCATCGCAGCGCTCGCCGAAGGCGGGGAGATCGTCGCGAGCCGGGCCACGGTCGGCTCGAGCTCGCAGTACCCGGTGACGGAGCCGCGCACGGTCACGCTGAAGGGCATCTCCGAGCCGGTGGAGGTCGTCTCCGTCGACTGGCACTGAGACGTGAGCTTCGACGTCGCCGCAGATGCGTACGACCTGTACATGGGACGCTATTCGACGCCACTCGCGCCCCAGTTGGCCGATTTCGCCGGCGTTCGTGCGGGCCAGCGCGCGCTCGACGTCGGCTGCGGGCCGGGCGCCCTGACCGGGGAGCTCGTCGCGAGGCTCGGAGCGGAGAGCGTCGCCGCAGTCGATCCATCGGAGTCATTCGTCGAGGCCGCGCGCGTGCGCCAGCCCGGCGTCGACGTCAGGCAGGCATCGGCCGAGGAGCTGCCCTTCGCCGACGACGAGTTCGATGCCGCGCTCGCGCAGCTCGTCGTGCACTTTATGGCGGATCCCGTCGGTGGCCTGCGGGAGATGGCTCGGGTCGCACTGCCCGGCGGCGTCGTCGCAGCCTGCGTATGGGACTTCGCCGGCGGGCGTGGCCCCATCAGCCTGCTCTGGACGGCTGCGAAGCAGCTCGATCCGGCGGCAGAGGACGAGTCGGAGCTGGCCGGCGCGCGACAGGGCCACCTCGCCAAGCTGTTGGGCGACGCCGGCCTCCGCGACGTTCGCGAGTCGGAGCTGGCCTTCGACGTCGAGTACGGAAGCTTCGACGAGTGGTGGGCGCCCTTCACGCTGGGCGTCGGTCCCGGGGGCGCGTATGTCGCGGCGCTCGACGCGAGCCGGCGTGACCAGCTGCGGCAACGGTGCCGCGAGCTGGCGCCTACGCCGTTCGCGTTCGAGGCCGTAGCGTGGGCAGCTCGCGGGATTGCCTAGGCGGCCGCTCCGTGGTCGTAGGCGAACGGCTGGTACGTGCCGAAGTACCAGACGTTCCCCTCGGGATCCTTCGCGCTGAAGTCGCGGGAGCCGTAGTCCGTGTCGAAGGGCTCGCGGACGATCTCGGCGCCGGCGTCACGAGCGCGCGTGCAGAGGGCGTCCGGATCCTCGACGACGACGTAGACGCCTCCGCCGCCGCCGCGCGTCGCCTGTGCGTCTGGCCCGGACGAGCCGAACATGACCAGGCCGTTGCCGAGGCGAAGCTCTGCGTGCTGCACGGCGCCGTTGTCTTCGTACACGGCGTGACGCTGGGCGCCGAAGGCGGCGGTCAGGAAGTCGATAGCGGCCTTCGCGTCGTCGTAGACGAGGCTCGGGAAGACGGTGGGGTGACTCATGGTCGCTCCTTTCTCGTGTGGCACACGAGCGTACGACCGGCGCACCTCCGTCGTCTTGAACGAATTTGACTCAGGCGGCGACGGCGCCTGATGGGGCGACTGCGGCGCGGAAGCGTTTCGGACTGAGCCCAGCCAGCTCCCGAAACTCGCGGGTCAGATGTGCCTGGTCGGCGTACCCGCAGTCATAGGCGACCTCCGCAAGGCCGACTGGCCCACGAAGCGCAGTCACCGCGCGATCGAATCTGATCACCCGCGCGGCTGCTTTCGGCGTCAGCCCGATCTGCTCGCGGAAGCGAGCGATCAGGCGGCGATGGCTCCAGCCGAGCTCCGTCGTCATCGGGCCGATGGGCGCCCGGCCGCTCGTCGAGTGGAGGTGCCGCCACGACCATGCGACTCCCGGATCGGCTGGGCGTGACACGGACAACCGCCGCAAGAGAAACGCGTCGACGAGGTCGAAGCGCTCGGCCCAGCTCGACGTGTCGCGCAGGCGCGCCTCGAGCTCGCGTACCTCGGGCACAAGGTCGTACAGCTCCACCGCTCGATTCGTGATCTCGTACATCGGCACGGCGAATAGGCGATGGGCGCCCTGCGGAGTCAGGCGGAGCTCGATGCACGCCCAGTTCGCCTCACCCCGGACGGTGCTCGGAACGGTGCCCATGCCGGCGGCGAACGAGTGCAGACGTTGCTGCCCGTCGACCTCCCACGGCGGGCCGAGGTTGAGAATCAGTGGAATGCCGGGAAACGGCACCTCACGCAACGCTGGTGCGCCCCCGCGGGCCTGCGCCCAGCCCTCGACGTCTCGCAAGAGAAGGGAGCGAAGCGGGGGCGGAGGATCGCGTCGCGCGATCTCCCAGACCGCAGATTCCGTCTCGTGACGCGTGAGACGCATCTCCGGAGGTTAGCTCCGACTGCGCAGTACCCGCAGCGCGCGCAGGGTGTTCCAGCGGCTGTCTCCCCCCGGCTTCTCCATCTCGACGAGCAGCGTGCCCGGGATGCGCTTCTGGAGCGGCCAGCGCCCGTTCGGCTTGCACTGGCGCTCCAGCAGCTCGATCGGATCGTCGAGGCGCTGGTCGGCGATCGCCGGCGTGAGCCGCAGGTAGTCGAGGCCACGGAGGTACGTGTAGTGCCAGTGCCATGGGTACGTGAGGTGCGTGAAGCGGTCGCTGATCACCTCGCCCGTACGGTCGGAGCGGTACAGGCGATGGGCGAGCATGAGCTCGGCCGCACGCGCCTCCGCATCCTCGAACGCGGCGCTCTCCAGCACACTCTGGTCGACCGCGATACGGACGTTCTCGAGCACGTTGAACGTCGTGTGAAACGAGCTGTGCCTCTTGTGCGGATGGTTCCGCATGTGGCAGTTCCAGCCGCCGTCGTCGAACTGGGCGCTGAGGATTGCTTCTGCGAGCGGCGTGAGGCGTGGATCGTCGTCGAGGAAGTACGCGCCGAGCCCGAGCCAGAACGCGAGGTGACACAGGTCGACGCGCTGGAGGAGGAAGACGCCGTCGACCTCCTCGTCGGGTGGGATGAAGCGGTCGAGGAGGCCGATCAGAGCCGGCCGGGCCGCCGGGTGCCGTTCAGGGACGCCGAGCGCGACGAGGAGCAGGAGCGTCCACGTGGACGCCGTCCAGCGTCCGGCGGGCCACTCTCCGTCAGCGTCCCGGCGCTCGAGCAGCTCGGCGGCCCACCCCTCCTCGAGCGTGCGCTGCCGCTCCGCCTCCCACTCGGCCTGGGGCGCGTCCAAGAGGTCGCGCATGACCTGCCAGCGGATGGCATGGTCACCCTCGAGCAGCCACTCGATGACCTTAGCCTCCTCAGCTACCGTCAGGCCAACCTCCCCTATGGAGCACCATCGGATAGTGCGGCAGCCGTCCGCTCGGGTCGTCGATGACGGCGTTCGTCTGCGCGAGGTAGCGCTTCCTCGCCCGCCAGCCGTCCGGATACGGCCGCAAGCCTTCGGAGAGCGGCGCGCGCTGGCCGAGGAGCCCTGCCATGGCCTTTCGCAGGCGCCGCGTGCTCCAGGCTCGTTCGACGATCGCATGGAGCCCTGGAGCGGCCGCCTGCGCCTCTAGCCCCTTGACCGTCAGGCTCGCGAGCTTCGCCTCGACCGAGACGTAGCCGGTCTTCGTCAGGAAGTTCAGCGCCATGGCCGTCGCTTCCTTGGACACGCCGGAGGTTCCGGGGATCTCGCGAATGTCGAGACCCGCCTTACCGAGAACACGCACGAAGTTCGCAGTGAGCGGCAGCGACAGCTCCGACTCGCGCTCGAAGTCGAGCGTGTAGGCAAGGAGCACCTGCGCGAGCAGCGCTGACAGGTGACCGCTCGCCGTCCCGCTACGCGTGCGGTGCTCGATCTCGGCCAACATCCCGTTCGAGCTGCCGACGATGGGCAGGTACTCGGGCAGCTCGACATCGAGTCCCTCGATCGCCATGCCCAGGGCGTGACGGAGCTCGTCGATCGCATCGACTCCGAACCGCTCTCTCCACCGCGCTTCGATCTCGCTGAACAAGGGCGGAGCGATCTCCTGTGTCATCCGGCCTGCCGGCGTGGGGCGGACGAACCACTCCCGCCGCAGCGCGCGAGCGCTGCCCCAGCCGTCGCGCTTGGACTTCGGAGCAGCGCCGGTCGGCTTGGCACTGACGAAGACGTAGCGCCAACGCTCCATGCCGCCGAGGGTGGAGAGCGTTCGCGCCTTCGGGATCCCCGTCGCCTCGGGCAGCTCGCCAACGGTGATGCCGTCTCCGACGAAGCGCATGAAGTTCGACCACATGACCAGCGAGATGGGAAGCCGACGGCCGACGTCCGCCTCGACCAGCCGGTGGTCGAACTCGTTGTCGTACTCGATGGTGAAGGCGATCAGCAGTTGGGAGAGCGGCGTCGAGAGCGGCGGCTCGGGCACGCGAGCGATGCTACGGCACGCCGGCGCTGCGCCCGTTAGCGTCATCCCGTGAACGCGGTCCCTCTGCGCCGCAACCGCGACTTCGTGCTGCTCCAGACCGGGCAGCTGCTGTCGAACATCGGCACGCGGCTGACGTCGATCGCCTACCCGCTGCTCGTACTGGGGCTCACCGGCTCGCCCGCCAAGGCGGGCTTCGTGCTCTTCGCCCGCACGCTCCCGCACGCGCTCTTCGCGTTGCCCGCCGGCGTGGCCGCGGACCGCTGGAACCGGAAGTGGATCTTGGTCGGCGCCGACGCAGTACGCGTCGTGGCAGTCGGCATCCTCGTTGCGGTCATCGCGGTCGACTCGAACGCGTTCTGGCTGATCTCGGTCATCGCGTTCATCGAGGGCATCGGCGCCGCATTCTTCATCGCCGCGTACCCCGGTGCCGTGCGCTCGGTCGTCCCCGTGCATCAGCTCCCTGACGCGGCCGCCGTGCAGACCGGCAGGAACGCGATCGTGCAGCTGGCCGGCTCGCCGCTCGGCGGAGCGCTCTACACGATCGCGCGGGTCTTGCCGTTCGTCGTCGACGTCATCTCGTACGCGTTCTCGGCGATCTCGCTGCTCATGATGCGGGCAAAGTTCCAGGAAGCGCGTGAGCGCGACACGTCGTCGCTTCGCTCGCAGCTGCTCGAGGGCGTGCGCTACGTGTGGCACCAGCCGTTCCTCCGAACGGTCGCGTTGATCTTCGGCCTGCTGAACTTCGTCGGCCCGAGCGTGCTCTTCGCGATCGTCGTCATCGGAACCGATCAAGGGCTCTCCGGAGGCGAGGTGGGTCTGCTCGTGGCCGTGTTCTTCGCCGGCATCCTCCCGGGCACAGCCATGTCGCCCTACATCCGGCGCGCCCTGCCCGTTCGGGCGGTGTTCGTCCTCGAGCTCTGGACGTGGGTCTGCTGCGGGGCGTTTCTCATCTGGCCGAGCGTCTACGTCCTCGCGGTCTGCTTACTGCCGACCGCGCTCGTCATCCCGTCGACCGACTCGGTCGTCCATGGCTACCGGATCGCGATGACGCCCGACCGGCTGCTTGGACGAGCGGAGTCCGCGTGGACGACGTTCGCGATCGTCATCTCGCCGATCGGGCCGCTGATCACGGGTGTCCTCATCACCGAGGTCTCGGCGCGGGCGGCGATCGGCGTGTGTGTCCTGCTCGCCCTGGGGCTCGCGCTGTGGGCAACGTTCAGCCCGGCGATCCGCAATGCGCCGAGCATCGACGATCTCTCGACAGAGCCCGTCGCTCCCGCGCTCGACGACTAGCCGAAGTCGACGCGCTACGGTTGGGCCTAGCCGAAAGGAGATGACCATGGCCTACGAGGAGCTCAAAGAGCGCCAGAGCGTGATGTGGGGCAACGGGCCCTACCAGCGGGTCACCGAGACGCTGCACCGACATCCACGAATTGGTCATCAAGGAGATGGCGCCGCAGCCGGGCGACCGCTGGCTCGATCTCGCGTGCGGTACCGGGGCGATCGCGGAGCGCGCCGCCGCTGCGGGCGCCCAGGTAACGGGGCTCGATCTCTCGCCCGCCCTCATCGACACGGCGAAGGAGCGCGCGGCCGAGCAAGGGCTCGAGATCGACTACGTCGTCGGCGACGCCGAGAATCTCGCGTTCGACGACGCGAGCTTCGACAAGGTCAGCTCGACCTGCGGGATCATGTTCGCGCCTGACCACGAGGCGACAGCACGCGAGCTTGCTCGCGTCACGGCCCCTGGCGGCCGCATCGCGCTCGCCAACTGGACGCCCACGGGCGGCCTGGCGAAGATGTTCAAGGTGATGGCGCCGTACATGGCGGCGCCGCCGCCGAGCAGCCCGTTCGACTGGGGCGACGAGCAGCGAGTTCGGGAGTTGCTCGGCGAGTCATTCGACCTCGACATCAAGGAGCACGTGTCGACACTGACGATGCCGTCCGGGGAGGCGTACTGGGAGCTCTTCTCGACGAGCTACGGCCCGACGAAGACGCTCGCGGAGTCGATCGGCGACCGCCGGGAGGAGCTGCACCGCGACTGGGTCGACTTCTTCGAGACGAACTACCGCACGAACGGCGAGATCGCACACCCTCGCGAGTATTTGCTCATCCCGGGCGACGGCGTTAGCGCAGCTGCGCAAGCCAGCGGTGGCCGGGGTGCACGAGCTCGAGCGCCCCGGCCAGCCACCGTCGCCGTTCGGCGTCGAGGCGCGGAAGGACGACGGCGAAGTCGGCGTCGTCCTTCTCGCGCATGTGCTTCGCCTTGAACAGGAGGACGATCTCAGGCCGTCCGTACGGGATGCCGTGCTCGGTCGTCGCGCGATGACCTCTCGTACGGCATGCGGATTCGTTCGTCGCGCCGGCAGATCCAGGTGTCCCCTCTGATGGCTCGCGACAGACGTCGAGCCGCCACGCTCCCGTCTCCGGCTCTCGCACCCACGTTCTGGTGGGCGTTGATTTCCACCAGCTCGAACCCGCTCAGCGCGCTGGCGACCTCTCGGGAGACGGTCGCGCGGCACGGCGATCTCGAGGTCTTCGTGCTCGCGATAACCCCCGCCGAGGAAGAGATCGATCGCCCAGCCGGCCGCGATGTACCAGGGCGCTTTCACCCCCGCCAGTCGCCTGGTCACCTCCTCGGGGCGCCAGGCATCCCACTTCGTCAGATCGGGCTCTCCTTGCATGGGTGGTGCTCGTGTTGCACGCTATCGGGAGCGGATGGACCGGCCTCTATCCTCGATCCTCGAAGAGAAGAGCGGCGACGTGCTGCAGATCGACGGCGACGCGACCGTATTCGATGCGATCGCGAAGATGGTCGAGGCGAACGTCGGCTCGCTGCTCGTCGTCGACGAAGGCGAGATCGTCGGCATCATCACCGAGCGCGACTATCTCCGTCGCGTCACGCTCGAGGGCCGCACGGACAAGGAGACCGCAGTCCGCGACATCATGACCTCCCCGCTCTACGTGGCGACGCCGGATACGCCCATCGACGAGTGCATGGCGCTCATGACGGACCGCCGCATCCGTCACGTTCCGGTCGTCGACGAGGGGAAGGTCGTGGGCGTGATCTCGATCGGCGACCTCGTGAAGTTCATCTCGAAGCAGCAGGCCTTCGAGATCAAGTACCTCACGGATTACATAACGGGTCGCTAGCTCGCGGGGCCTGAGGGGCTGCCAGAGCTCGATCCGGTTGCCTTCCGGGTCCTTCGCCCAGCCGAAGCGTCCGAACTCGAATTCCTCGACCTTGTCGTCCACCTCGACGCCCGCGGCGCGCAGCTGCGCGAGCATCGCGTCGAGGTCGCGGACCGTGAAGTTGACCATGAGCTCCTTCTCGGCGGGCCAGTAGTCGGTGTCGGCACTGAACGGCGACCAGACGGTGTTGCGGCTCTTCGGGATGACGGCGTGTCCGGCCTCTTCGACCGGGACGCCGAGGTGGGTGCGGTACCACTCGCCGAGCGCCTTCGGGTCCTGCGAGCGGAAGAAGACACCGCCGATGCCCGTGATGCGCTCCGCCGGGCCGTCGTCAGCCATGCCGCAGCCTATCGCGTGCCATCATCCCGGGCGATGGCCGAGAACGAGCCGCGAGCGCACCGGCCGGCCCAGTTTCCGCGCGGCTACAGGATCCCGGATTCGCCCTCCGGCATGGTGTCGTGGCAGTGGGCAGCGGAACGCCTGGAAGCTGCGCGCAACTACTGGCTGGGTACGACGAAGCGCGACGGCAGTCCGCATGCCATGCCGGTGTGGGGTCTATGGCTCGACGGCGCCGTCGTGTTCAGCACGGCTCCGAGCTCGCTGAAGGCGCGCAACTTCACCCGCGACCCTCGCGTCGTGGTGCACGTCGACGCGGCTGACGACATCGTGATCCTCGAAGGCGAGGTGGAGAGGATCGAGCTGGACGAGGCGACGGCGGACCTCTACGCGGCGAAGTACGAGTACCGCCCCGAGCCTTCTGGATCGGAGGACGAAGGGTGGTATCGGTTGCGACCGCACGCCGCGTACGCGTGGGGACGGGACTTCCCGCGCTCCGTCACGCGCTTTGCGTTCGACTGACGAGCGCGCGCAGGCTCGCGTACTCCTCGCGGCAGGCCGGGCACCCTTCGAGGTGCGCGCGGAGGCCGGGCACCGCTGCGTCGGCATCCTGGCCGGCTACCTCCAGGTCGACGTAGCGGTCGAGCTCCTCGAAGCACTCGTCGCAGCCGATCTCGGGCCCTGCCGGGCCGAGGAGCCGGCTGAGCGGCTCGTCGAGGTTCCGTCGCTCCATCAGCTCGTCTCCTTCCAGTCGTCTGGTGTGAGGTCTCGCTCGTCGAGAAAGGCGCGCAGCTTGCGGCGTGCATCGTGCAGGGTCTTGTAGAGCGCGCCGCGCGTCGTCGAGAGTCGCTCTGCGAGCACGTCGATCGGCACGCCGTTGAGCGCGAGGGCGACGAGAACCCGTCGCTGGTGCGGGGTGAGGACATCCTCGACGGCATGCTGCAGTGTCGTGAGCAGCTCGTGCTGCTCTGCCTCCGCCTCGGGCCCGAGCTGACCACTCCTGAAGAAGCTCCAGGCTTCCGGCTCGAGCGGCACCTCGCGTCCTTGCCACGCCCGTTTCCTCAGCTTGACGGCGGCCTCCAGCAGCGCGAACTTGTAGGCCCACGTCGTGAAGCGGCTCGCGCCGCGGAAGTCGTCGAGCCGTCGGAGAACGCTCATCAGCGCGTCGTCTGCCGCCTCGAGGGCGATGTCGTCGAGCTCGTCGCCGCGGATGTGCGCGAGTGACGCGCGTCGGCGGCTGACCTCGAAGCGCGCGGCACGCAGCAGCAGTCCGTGCAATCGCTCCACGGCTGCGTCGCGCTCCGCCCCGTCCGCGCGAAGCGTCCGAAGCCAGTCCAGCGATTCGGCGTCGAGATCCCGCGTGACTTCCGGGGCGGCGAGCGGCGGGGCGACAGGCTCCATGGCCTGCACGGTAGCGCCGTTCGCCGTGCTCACGCGGCTTCCGCGTCCTCCAGCGGGGCGAGGATCCGAACGGCAAGGTCTGGCTGGCAGCCCCGCTCGACGAGCTCGATGAGCGCGTGCAGGTCGTAACGGGAGTCCATCGACAGCTGACTCGCGAGGGCCAGCGGGAAGCCGGCTTCGGCGAGCCGCTCTCGCCGCCAGCGCGCGACCTCTCGGTCGGTTTGCTCTTGTCTCGTTTCCGTCTGCATACACGATGTTCGTGTCGACATCGCTTCCGGTTCTTACCTTGTCGTGAATGAGGACTCGTCCCGGAGCGGACGGACCGCCCCGGGAGGAGTGCTGCGGCTGCTGCGCCTAGCGGAAACGCTCCGGGAACTGCTTGACGATTCCGGTGGAGAGCGCGTCCGCCATGTGGAGGATGTGCTCGTGGATGCGGTCGTAGACGACGACGTCGACGTTCCACTTCTTCTGGAGCCTGGCGACTACCTCCTGCGTCGTCAGGGCGAGGTGCTTCTGCATCTCGGCCTTCATGCCGGCGAGCTTCCAGAAGCGGGGGTTCACGCTGTTCAAGACGGCCGCGATGACGTCCGCATTCTGCTGCCACCGCCGCTGCTCGGTCGCGAGCTTCGCTTGATTCCCAGCCTTGGCGGCCGCGATGACATCCGCGGCGATGAGGATGTGGCGCCGCAGCTCTGCGGTGAGCTTGTTGCCCGCTGCCTTGCCATAGAAGGGCTTCACGGCGTTGCCGATGTCGGTTTGGTTGCGGAGCAACCGGGCGACGGTCGCCTGCGTGTCGGGTGCGTTTGTCGTCAGGCTGATGATCGCGAGCCGCGTCCAGACAATGTGGTCCTCCCAGAGGCGACGCATCCCCTCGCGCAGGGTGACCTCAGCGCTCGGCGCCGCGGTCGCGAGGCCGTGGTTATGGGCATGCCCCGTTTCCTGGCCGCCCGCAAAGGCGAGCGCGGCCGCGGCGCCGGCTGCCGCGACGAGGCCCGTCACGGTAAGAAGGAGCGGACGTAGTGCTCGGTTGGTGGACATGCAATTCCTCCTGGTCGAGTGTTCAGAGGAGTTGGTGTCCGGCTGGGAGCAGTTCTTACCGACCGGCTTGCAATGCGGATTTCCGCAATTTGCGAGAAGTTCGTTGCGCGACCCCTTGACGCGAAGAGCCTCTCGCATGCGCGAGAGTCGTCCCGTCAAGTCCTGTGGGCCCTCGGGTTCGCAGGACTTGGCGTTTGTAGGGGAGATCCTCCTCTCTATCCGCGGACGTAGCGGACGCCGGGAACGCCGGTGACGCGCGCTGCCTTCCGGCCGCGGAGATGCTTGTCGAACCAGCGGCGGAGCTGGTCTCGCGTGTGACGGAGCTGCTCGACGTAGGAGATCCGGCCGGCGTCGCAGGCCAGCGGCGTCGTCTCCATGAACCCGCAATGTGAGCCGCCGGTGATCGACGCCAGGAGCGACGGAGACGGCGCTCGCCGAAATATCACCTCGGTTCCTGCAGCCGGGACGATGCGGTCGTCCGAGCCGACGACGAAGAGCGACGGCACCCGCAGGCGGCGGACTGCCACGGACGCCTTCACGGGCAGCGTGTCGGCCGCCGCGAGCGTTGCCACCGTCTCTCACGAGACGGCTGCGCGAGGCCGCGAGCAGCGCTACACCGCCTCCCATCGAATGCCCGGCGACGGCGAGACGTCTCGGGTTGACCTTCCCACGCGGGACGTAGCGCGTGCCTTTCGCGCTCTGCTCGCTCAGCCACCGTAACGAGCGGTTGAGGTCGTCCGCCAAGCGGCTGTGGCTTGGGAACTGGCCCGTCTCGCTGTCCGGAGCAATCACGACGTATCCCGCCGCCGCCAGCGCGCGCAGCGTGCCGCGGTAGTACGACGAGTCGATCCCGTACCCGTGGGCGAAGGCGATCGCGGGGTATGGCCCGCCCTGTGTCGGATAGGCGAGCCGAGCCCGAAACGATCGGCCTGGCGCGGTCACCTCCACCATCTTCGACGTCACGTGCCGCGGTGCACCGCCGCTCGTCGCGGGCGCGACAACCAGCGTTCCCGCACAGACGATCACAGCCATCGATATCCGAACGAGGCCTTCCACTACGTGTTTTGACGGCTGTCGGCCGACGGAGTCAGGGCCTGCCACCCGGCCGCTCGCCGCATGGCCTTGCGAGGCGCTGAAGATGCTGGGATGCGCGGGGAGGAAACGGGCCGACGGACACGAACGGCGTTCGAACTGGCCATGCCGCGACCCCGTTGGATCGTTCTCGGCCCTGTTCTGGTGCTGCTCGGCGCGGTACCGGCGTCCGGCGTGCTCGCGAGCTCGGAGCTCACGAAGCCGGGGGTCATCCGCATCACGAATCGCGAGGTGAATCGCGAGGCGGTAGACATCGGGCGCGCGGGACGGAGCGCAGGCGATCAGCTCGTGATCACGCAGCTGCTCTTCAACCGTCGGATCACGACACGCGCTCTCGGCCACCAGGAGACGCTGTGCACGTACCTCGGGCGCGGCGGGGTGCTGGGCGGCGGCTCACGCTCGTGCAGCATGACCTTCTACCTGCCGCAAGGGCGCCTCGTTGCCACGGGCGCCGTGCACAGTCTCCTCTTTTACCAACTGCCCGTCGTGGGAGGAACCGGTCTCTACGACAACGTTGGCGGGACACTGACAGTGACATTTCTCGGCGGCCGATCTGCGCGTCAACTCCTGCTCTTTCGTCTGACGGTCTAACCTCCTAGTCGTGGCGGAAGTGGAAACCGCAGCGGCCGATCAAAAAGCGGAACGCAAACGCGCGACGATCCTCGTCGTCGAGGACGACAGCGCGCTGCGCGAGTTCCTCTGTACGGCGCTCGCGGAGGAGTTCGACGTCGAGTGCGCTGTCAGCGGAGAAGAAGCGATCGAGCTCGCTCAGCGCGTTCGGCCGGACGTCATGCTCCTCGACGTCATGCTGCCGGGCGTCAACGGTCTCGACGTCGTCCGCCGCATCCGTTCCGACCCGGCGCTCAGCGGCATTCCCGTGCTCGTGATGACGGCGTTCAGCGAGATCGAGGCCGGCGAGGCTGAAGCCGCGGGAGCCAACCGGTTCCTCGCCAAGCCCTTCGATCTCCTCGAGCTCACGGCCGCGGTGAAAGACCTCCTTTAACGCCGGTGGCAGACGTTCAGCTCGAGCAATCGCATCCCGGTCGGCTCGGCCGAGTCCGCCGCCTGCCCGTGGTCCGCGCCTTCGCTGTGCGCGTACCGCTCGTGGCGAGGATCGCCCTCGCGAGTGCGCTGCTCGCCGTGCTGGTGGCCGCCGCGTTCGCCGTGCTCGTAGTCACGCTCTCGGACCTGCGGGCGACGACGAATGCCGCGAACCGATCGAAGGATGTGACCTCGGCGACGCTCGTCTTGGAGCAGGATCTGCTGCAGCTCGACGCGAGCCTGCGCGGCTTCGTCAACACGGGCGACCGGCGATTCCTCCGTGCCTGGAAAGACGTCCGCGCCGACCTTCCCGACTCGACGGCGGCGCTCGTGCGGAGCGCCGAGGGTGGGGGACAGGAGGCGCGCGCCAGTCGGCTCGTGAACGCCGTTCGCGAGTACGAGATCGACTACGCGTTGCCGTTCATCGGCCTTGCCGAGTTCAGCCCGCCAGCAGTCCGCTCCCCAGTCGCGCTCACGGAAGGTCGCCGCCGGCTCGACGCGCTGCGGCGTCAGGTGACGCAGATGCTCACGACCGAGAACGCGCTCGCGTCGACACGGGTCACGTCCGCCACCGACCAGGCGAACCGCGCGATCCTCGTCGGCATCGCGGCGCTCGGCATCTCCGTGCTCCTCGTACTGCTGTTCGGCGTCGAGCTGTCCCGTGCCGTCGCCCACCCGGTGCGGCGCGTGTCGGAGGCTGCGAAGACCGTGGCCGGCGGCGATCTCTCGGTGCGCCTTCCGGAGAAAGGCCCGGCAGAGGTCCACGACCTCTCTGCGGCGTTCAACGAGATGTCCGCGTCCCTCGAACGGAGCAAGCAGGAGCTCGAGCAGCAGAACAGGCAGCTGCGGGAGTCGGAGCGCTTGCGCTCCGAGCTGATCGGCGTCATCTCCCACGAGGTACGCACGCCGCTCGCCTGCGTCCTCGGCTACGCGTCGCTGCTGCAGACCCGGCCGGTGGACGAGGAGACGAGGCGGAAGTACCTGTCGATCATCTCCGACGAGGCGCGGCGTCTCGAAGCGCTCGTGAGCGAGCTCGTGGACGTCCGGCGGATCGAGGAAGGGCCGCCTGGAGCTGGAGATGGAGACATTCGACCTGCACGCGCTGCTCGCGGAGCAGGTACGGACGTTCGAAGACCGGAGCGAGCGCCATACGATCGAGCTCCAGGAGGCGAGCAACGCCATCGCGGTGCGAGCGGATCGCGGCCGAATTGCACAGGTGATCGCGAATCTGCTCGGGAACGCGATCAAGTACTCGCCGGACGGCGGCCTGGTGGAAGTCGAGGTCGCGAAGCGGATGGGCAACGTGCGGGTGAGCGTGCGCGACGAGGGTATGGGCATTCCGGAGTCCGCACGCTCCCGGATCTTCACGAAGTTCTTCCGCGGCGAGGCCGGTGCCGGCGGCATCGGCGGCATGGGTCTCGGGCTAGCGCTGTCCCGCGAGATCGTCGAGGCGCACGGCGGTCGAATGGGCTTCCAGAGCGAGGTCGGCCGAGGCTCGGTCGTCTGGTTCGAGTTGGCCGTAGAGCCGAGTTAGGAGGGTTTGGCGGAACGGTGCTCGTCGCTGGGACGCACTGGTCGTCGCACTGCAAGGACGCAGGGAGCCCGCGTACTGACTGAAGTACGTGGGCGACCGAGGACGCCGCAGGACGGCGATCCAGTGTGTTCCAGCGGCACAGTCACTGTTTCGCCAGACCCTCCTACTGGCCACTTCCTTACCAGTTCCTGAAATCGGGCTCGTCAACGGTGCGGCGGGTCTCGCGCTCCGCTACTACTCGGGTCATGGTTGCTACACGGATCGCACTCGTGCTCATCGCGCTCGTCGTCGTGCCGCCGGCTGCTGTGCTGGCTGCAGCGGGGATGCCGGCAGTCAAGCCCCCGCTGTCCTCGTTCGCCGATCCGACGTTCGGGAAGGTGCTCTCGCGTACCGACAAGCAGGTTCTCTACTACTGGCAGGTCGAGAGGAAAGCCGGCGGAAAGGTGCGCTGCGTCAGGGCATGCGCGAAAGCGTGGCCACCGCTCGTCGTGAAGTCGGCGAAGCAGGTACCGCGACGGATCGCCGGCCTGAGCGGGGTCTTCAGCACGGTACGCCGGCCCGACGGCAGGCTCCAGGTAACGCGCAACAAGCTGCCGCTCTACACCTATGCGCACGAGCGCCCGCGCCAGGTGCTCTGCAACGACGTGGACGGCTGGTTCGTAGTCCGCCTCTAAAGGTGCGCTTGCGACGCCGTAGGGGCCGTCTCCGGCCCCCACGGCGACTCGGGGAGGGTGTTCGAGCTGTGTGTTATGCGTCCGGCAGAGCAAGTGCCCCGTTCATGGGACTGCCGAACCTCTCTCGGAACATCGGGCCGTTGAACTTACGCCCAAACCCTGGGCCGAGCTCGGGCGGACCGGCCCGGTTGACGAGGTCGTCGATCCCCGCTTCGAGCTTCTGAAGCATCTCGTCGCGCTGCGCGGAGGTGATGTAGCCCTTCTCCACTGCGTTGGCGAGCTTCTCCTTGGCGGGGGCGAGCAGAGCCTGCTCGAGGCCGGCGACCGACTTGCCTTCGGTCGTCGCGATCTCGGCCAGCGACTGGCCGTTACCGAGCCTGTCGTGGAGCTCTGCTTCGGTAAGTTCCAGGTAGTCGGCCGCTGTGCTCAGGTGCAGGCCGGGGCCGCGCTCCACATGGAAGTCGAACCCGTAGCCGTGCGGTCCGAGGAAGTCGCCGGCCTCGATCCGCTCGCGGATCGCGGCCGCCTCGGACTCACTGATCCGGCCCGCGGCCACGGCGGCGTCGAGCCGCTCCAGCGCGGCTTCCTTGTACGCGTCCTCGAGCTCAGCCGTCGTCACGCCGAGCTTCTCGGCGACGGCCGCCTGAAAGGCCTCCTGCTCCTCCTTGGGGTCGAAGACATCTTTCGTGGCCGCGATGGCGGCGCCTGCTCCGACGCAGACGGCCAGCACGACTGCACCTACGACGAGGGCGCGCTTGCTCCCGAATCGCTTGAGGTTCATTCGGCTCCTTTCGTCGGTCACGCTGCCCATCGAACCAGGCGACCCTAAGAGGCTCGTGAACGTTGACTAAGAGCTCTCGATGAGCTGAAGGCGGACGATCGTGCCGCCTCCGTCCGCCCGTGCGGCGCTGACGCTGCCTCCGTGCGACTCGGCCACCTGGCGCACGATCGCGAGGCCCAGGCCCGAGCCTGGCTGGCCACGTGCCTCGGGGGCACGGTAGAAGCGGTCGAAGACCTTCGGCAGATCCTCTTCGGCGATGCCCGGCCCATGGTCGCGGATCGTGACGGCGGCGTCTGCGACGCGCACCTCGACGGCTCCGCCGTTTGGGCTCCACTTGACGGCGTTGTCGACGAGGTTGGAGACGGCGCGGTGCAGGCGCTCGCGCGAGCCGTTGACGACGGTCTCGTCGAGCGTAGTCTCGAAGGTGACCTCCGGCGCCCGGCGGCGCGCACGGTCGACGGCGTCCGCCACGAGCTGGTCAAGCCGGATGTCTTCCTCGATCCGCTCCGGCTCTCCGTCGCGCGCGAGGTCGACGACGTCGGCGATCAGCCGCGACAGCTCGTCCAGTTCGGCATCCACGTCGTCGAGCAGCCGGCGCTGCTCGTCCTCCGGAAGCGCGTCCGCCTTGGCGAGTATCTCGATGTTCGTGCGCAGGCTGGTCAGCGGCGTTCGCAGCTCGTGCGACGCGTCGGAGACGAGGCGACGCTGCGCCTCTACGGACTCCTCTAGAGCAGCCAGCATCGTATTGAAGGAAACGGCCAGTCGCCCGAGCTCGTCCTTGCGGTCCGTGTCCACCCGGCGGCGAAGATCCTGCGTCGCCGTGATGTCCTCGGCGGCCTCCGTCAGCTTCCGGGTGGGAACGAGGGCGGATTGCGCGACGCCGAGGCCGAGCAGCGCCGCCAGACCACTCCCGCCGAGTGCGACGGCGAGCAGGATCCAGCGCAACCGGTCGAGCACGTTGTCCACCTCTGTCAGCGGGCGTGCGATCTGGAGCGCGAAGCCGTTGGGCAAAGGCGCGACGAGCATCCGGACATGGGCTCCCGAAACCTCGGCGTCGGTGAAGAACGCCCCGTGGCTGCCGGCGGCGACCGCCAGCGTCCGCTCGTCTACTGGCAGATCCAGCCTCCCGCCGGGCTGCCTGGACGTGGCGCCATCCTCCCTGACGAACTGTACGTAGCCCGGCGCCCCACCGAGAAACGGCTCCTCGACATCCGGGAACTTGGCCTCGAGTGGTGGCCGCTGGAACCACCCAGGCTGAAACAACGCAGCCCGGGCACGAAGCGAGTCGTCGATCTCGCTCCGCATCTCACTCCGTACGACGAAGTACACGGCGATGGATGCGAGCACGACCGCGGCGGCCACCGCGAGGGCGGCCGAGAGCGTCAGTCGAGCGCGCAGCGTCATTGCTCGCGCAGCGCGTAGCCGACGCCGCGCACCGTATGGATCAGGCGCGGCTCACCGCCCGCCTCTGTCTTCCGGCGGAGGTAGCCGACGTACACCTCGAGCGAGTTCGACGTCGGCCCGAAGTCGTAGCCCCAGACGCGCTCGAAGATGAGGGAGCGTGTCAGCACCTGGCGCGGATTGCGCAGGAAGAGCTCGAGGAGGCTGAACTCCGTCCGCGTGAGCTCGATGTCGCGATCGCCTCGGCGCACGGCGCGAGTCCCCGTGTCGAGCGTCAGATCCGCGAACTCGAGCACGTCCCCCGGAGCGGCCCCGTCACTTCGGCGCAGGAGCGCACGCAACCGCGCGAACAGCTCCTCGAGGGCAAATGGCTTCACGAGGTAGTCGTCGGCGCCCGCGTCGAGACCTGCAACGCGGTCGGTCACCGACTCGCGGGCGGTGAGCATCAGGACGGGCACCGTCGAGCCTTCGTGCCGCAGCCGGCGGCACATCTCGATGCCGTCGACGGTCGGCATCGCGACGTCGAGCACGAGGGCGTCCGGGATCGCCCCGGCCATGCGGGCCAGCCCGTCTGCGCCGTCCTCGGCCAGCTCCACCTCGTAGCCCTCGAGCGTCAAGGCGCGCCGCAGCGATTCGCGGACGGCACGATCGTCGTCCACGACCAGGAGTCGTGTCGGCATGCCAAAAGGATCGCAGGCGCGGCTGAGAGTGGCCTAAGAAGCCAGGGGCGAGTCGGCGACGAGCGTCTCGATCGCGCGCTGAAGTCGCGTCGTGAGCTCCGTCGCGGCGGCCTCCGTCGGCTCCTGGCGCTCGACGCGGATCGGCTCCCCGATCACGATGCGCACGCGCGGCATGCGAATGCGATGCGTCCGTGGCTCGAGCGCGAACTCTGTTCCGATGAGCCCGACCGGGATGAGCGGGGCGCCTGAGGCGAGCGCGAGCCGCGCAGCGCCGCGCTTGTAGCCGCGCTTCTGATCGGGCAGCGACGTCCCCTCGGGGAACACGCCGATGACGGCGCCCTGCTCCAGTAGCGCGACGCCGGCGGTGACCGCTCGCCCCGCGTCGGCGCCGCGCTTCACGGGAAACGCGCCGGCGGCGTGGAGGATCTGCTTGACGACGGGCACGCGGTAGAGCTCGGCCTTGGCCATGAACCGCACCTGTCGCGTCACGGAGAGGGCGAGGAAGAAGCCGTCCATCACGGATACGTGATTCGCCGCGAGCACGCACGGTCCCGACTTCGGTACGTGCTCGCGGCCGGTGATCTCGATGCGGTAGACGAACGTGAAGAGCGGCCGGAGCAGCCGCTCGAGGAACGTGTAGACGGGCCGATCGGCATCCATCAGCGGGAGCCCTTGAAGCGCTCGAGCTCGTCCGCGGCGGCGGCCAGCCATGCCCCCGCTCGCGGCAAGGCCACCGGTCGTCCCCACGGACCTCGTACGGCTGCGCCGTGCAGCCCACCGCGGATGACGCTGTAGGACGCATCGATCCCCAGGGCGACAGCGCGCTCGTACGCGCGCCGCGAGCTGCTCGCCGTGACGCCGGGGATACCCGGCCAGGGGCTGTCGAGGCTGCCGTGGACGATTGCCAGTCGCTTGCCGTCGAGCGGCGAGAGGTCGAGCTGCTCCGGCAGCCAGGGCGCGAGCGCGAGGATGCCCGTGACCGACGGCTGCGCCGCCACGCGCACGGAGACGGAGCCGCCCATCGAGAAGCCGAGCATGAGCGTTCGCTCGGGCTCGAGGGCCGCGATCGCCCCGAGCGCGTCCTCGACACACAGGTCGATTCGTCGCCACGACTTCACCCGGTAGCGAACCTCACCGAAGCGCAGCCCCGGGAAACGCGGCGCCAGTTGCTCGACGAGCCACTCCACCGTCGTGCTCCATGTCCCCGGCACCTCTGCGCGGCCTCCGCCGTTCACGCAGACGACGGCGTCCGGCCCCGTTCCGGTGACACGCAGCTCGGCACCGCTGCCGGTGACCACGATCTTGCCCACGGACGCAATCATCTCCGCCTACAGCACCTGCTGCCGCAGTAGACTCCTCCGCCGATGGGGAGGCGCACCGTCGCGATCACCTGGCTCACTGTGCCCTCGGAGGACGAGGTCCCCGCAGCCGTCCAGGAGCTCTGGGAGAAGCCGCTCGAGAAGCTCGGCTTCGTGCCCAACGTCCTCCGGGTGATGGCCCTGCGCCCGGACCACCTGCTCGGGGTGGTGGGCGTACTACGACGAGCTCATGCGCGGGGAATCCGGGCTGACGAAAGAGCAGCGCGAGATGATCGCGGTCGTCGTCTCGGCGCAGAACCGCTGCCACTATTGCGTCGTCTCGCACTCGGCAGCTCTCCGTAAGCTCACCGGCGATCCCGACCTTGCCGACCAGCTCGCCACGAACTACCGCTACGCGCCTGTGACGTCGGCCGAGCGGGCGATGCTCGACTACGCCGTGAAGCTCACGGTTGAGTCGTCCACCTGCAGCGAGGACGACGTGGACGCCCTGCGGGCGGAAAGCTGGAGCGACGAGGACATCCTCGACATCGCCCAGGTGGCGGCGATGTTCAACTTCACGAACCGGCTCGCGAGCGGGCTGGGCTGGGTTCCGAACGCCGAGTACTTCTCCCTGGGACGCTGAAGGAGGCGCTCAGGCAGGGTGCGCGCGGCCCTTGCCGATGGACGCGAGGGACTCGGGACCGTACTCTGCCTCTCTGTGCGTACGCCGCGTCTCTTGATTGCCGTGGTCCTGCTCGCCGTCGGGGCGCTGTCCGCCGGCGCCGTCGGCGCGCCCACCGCTGCGTCGGGCGCATCGAAACAGCCGAACGTCATCGTGCTCATGACTGACGATCAGACTCTCGAGTCGCTGCGCGTCATGAAGAACGTCAAGCGCCTGCTCGTCGCGCAGGGCACGTCGTTCGACTCGAGCTACGTGTCGTTCGCGCTCTGCTGCCCGTCGCGCGCGACGTTCCTCACCGGCCAGTACGCGCATAACCACCGCGTCCTCTCGAACACGCCGCCCTTCGGTGGTGTGGGACGGCTCCGCGGCCGAAATACGCTGCCCGTATGGCTCGAAGAAGCGGGCTACAAGACAGTGCTCGTCGGCAAGTACTTGAACGGGTATGGCGACCGCAAGCCCAGGGAGGTCCCGCCTGGCTGGACGGAGTGGTACGGCGCCGTCAACCACTCTGCGTACCAGTACTACGGCTACGTCCTGAACGAGAACGGGAAGCTCATGAAGTACGGGAAAGGCCCGATGTCGTACCAGACGGACGTCTACGGACGGAAGGCGGCACAGGTCGTCCGCCGGCTCGCGCCGGAGAGGGCGCCGTTCTTCATGTGGGTCTCGTTCCTCGCGCCGCATATCGGCGGGCCGCCGACCCCAGACCGCTCGGCGCTGACCGCGCTTCCTGCGCCGAGGCACCTCGGCCGCTTCGCCACGACGGCGCTGCCGACGCCGGCATCGTTCAACGAGCTGGACGTGTCCGACAAGCCTGCGCAGGTGCGCGGCCGTCCGGAGCTCACGGAGCAGAAGATCTCGGAGATCACCGAGCGCTACCAGCTGGGGCTCGAGACGCTACTGGCTGTGGACGAGGCGATTGCACGCATCATGGACGGGCTCCGGCGAAGCGGCGAGCTCGAGAACACGCTGATCGTCTTTACGTCGGATAACGGCTTCCTCCAGGGCGAGCACCGGATCCCGATCGGCAAGATCTGGCCGTACGAGCCGTCGGCGCGCGTTCCGCTGATCATGCGCGGGCCGGGCGTGCCGGCCGGGCTGCGTCTGCGGCAGACGGTGGCGAACATCGACCTCGCGCCGACGATCGTCGACTTTGCGGGGGCAAGAGCAGGGCTGACGATGGACGGAATGTCGCTCAGACCGCTCTTCGCCGATCCGGGCGTCTTCTGGGGCCGCGACCTGCTGCACGAAGGCCCGCTGAACGACCAGCTAGAGATGAAGTTCTCCGTCGTCCGTACGCCGCGCTGGATGTACTCGCACCGCATCGCCGGCGGGGACGAACTCTATGACCTCCAGCGCGATCCCGATCAGCTGACGAACTTGCGATCGGATCCGGCATCCGCCGGCATACGGGAAGCACTACGCAGCCGGCTGGAGGCGCTCTCGACTTGCCGTGGCGCCGCGTGTCGTCTCGGCCCTGATGTCTCGGTCGCGGTCGAGACAGCAGGGGCGTGCCCCGAGGCGACGGCAACCGTCCGCATGGCCGGGACCGACCTCGCCTCGGTCACCCAGGCGCAAGTCTTGCTGCCTAGCGAGGTCGTCGCGCTCACGGCAGCGCCGTGGCAGGTCGTACGCCCGCTGGGGACAGTACCCGTGCCGTTACGTGCCCACGTCGGGTTCGCCGACGGGCGAGAGCTTACGAAGGACGTCGTGCTGCCGGCCTGCGGCCCGTAGTTCCGGATCAGGCCGCCTTGGCCTTCCGCCAGGCGAGCACGTCGTGCAAGAGACCGAGGTCGTAGTCGGGCCCGTCCGCCGACACGATGAGGTGCGTGCAGCCGGCATCGGCGAGCGCGTCGATGTCGTCGACGTTCTCGCCGCGGATCGACGTGCTGCGCTCGATCTCCGCGGGGTCGCGACCCACCTTCTCGCACCAGTCGTCGAGGACGCCGTTCAGGTGCCGCATCGTCTCCACGTCGCCGAACCCGTGCCAGATGTCCGCGTGCTCGGCGGTGATGCGTAGCGTCACCTTCTCGCCGCGGCCGCCGATGCAGATTGGAATTCGCCTCATGGGCGGCGGGTTGAGCTTCTCCCAGCGCTCCTTGATGATCGGCAGGTCGCGGTCGAGGTTGCGCAGCCGGCCGCCGACCGTGCCGAACTCGAAGCCGTACTCGTCGTAGTCGCGCTCGAACCAGCCCGAGCCGATGCCGAGGATGAGCCGCCCGCTGGAGATATGGTCGACCGTCCGCGCCATGTCGGCGAGGAGGTTCGGGTTGCGGTACGAGTTGCAGCGTGACGAGGGCGCCGACCTCCGCGCGCTCGGTGGCCTGGGCGAGCGCGGCGAGCACCGTCCAACACTCGAAGTGCTTGCCGTCCGGATCACCGCTCAGCGGGAAGAAGTGATCCCAGGTCCACAACGACTCGACGCCGAGGCGGTCGGCCTCGAGCCACGCAGCCAGCATGTCGCGCCATTCACCGTGCTGGGGAAGCGACCGGTAGCCAATCCGGATCACGTCGGGCACTCTATGTCAGGAGGGCTCGTTCGAGCGACGCGCGTGCGAGAAACGGGACTCAGGCGGACTTTGTAACACCTGTGCGCAGAGTCTCGACAGTTGGTCAACGGAGACTGAACGCCCTTTTTGCTGGGTTTTTACTCAAGGTCCTCGCCAGGCGTCCCATGACGCTGGTACGGTTCAGCGCCGGTACGTAACAAGTAGCGACGGCCCCGTGCAGCTTGGTGGGCGGCACAGGTTTGGTCTTCGCGTCCTGTAGGCAAACAAGGAGGCAGCGTGCGTTCGAGACGTTCACGCTTGCTGTTGCCCTTCGTATTCGTCGGGTTGGCAGCGGCGCTGGGGAGCACGGCAGGTGCATCGGTGACCGGGGAGAAGCCGAGCAAGGGCAGCTCGGCGCTGGCTCGTGTCAAGCACGACGACAGGGTGAAGCTCAACGCGAAGGCCGCACTGCGCCGTGTTGCACTCGTGCGGGTCGACCGCATGGTCACCAGGAGGATCGTCAACCACCGCGACTCGACCTGGCGGTGGCAGGACGTGATGCAAGAGCCGCGGACGCCGTACAGCGGCAGCGCACATGCGTCGAAGGGCCGCGAGTACCGCATCTGGGCGCTGAACGTCTGGAAGAAGCGCGCGAAGCAGGCCTGGCGGAAGGCGCAGCGGCCGCCGCACTACGACGAGTGGCTGTGCATCCACCAGTACGAGGGCAGCTGGGCCGACCCGAACGCGCCGTACTACGGCGGGCTCCAGATGGATCTGTCGTTCCAGCGTGCGTACGGTGGGAGGCTGCTCGAAACGAAGGGCACGGCCGACAACTGGTCGCCGCTCGAGCAGATGTGGGTCGCCGAGCGGGCGCACGCGTCCGGCCGGGGCTTCTACCCGTGGCCCCACACGGCCCGCCTCTGCAACCTCTTCTAAGCTCGACCGGCGTGTGCCGGTAGAGCCTGCGCCCTCCCGCTACGAGCTCCCTTCACCGGCACGGTCCGACGAGCTTGGAAGGGTCGCGGCGGGTGGAGACCTCGAGCCCGGCACGCTGCTTGCGGCCTACCGCAGGGGACTCTTCCCGATGCCGTCAGAGCCGGCGGGGGTGACGTGGTGGTCACCGGATCCGCGCGGCATCCTCCCGATGGACGGGCTGCTCGTCAGTCAGTCCCTGCGGCGATCGTGTCGACGATTCGTGACAACGATCGATACGGCCTTCGAGGCTGTGGTCGACGCATGTGGCAGCCGCGGCGACGAGGAGCTCGACTGGATCACCCCCGAGATCAGGGATGCTTACGCGCGCCTCCATGAGCTCGGCTGGGCGCACAGCGTCGAGGCATGGACGCCTGGGATAAATGACCAACCGCCCGAGCTGGCCGGCGGCCTCTACGGCGTGGCTGTCGGCGGCCTCTTCGCGGGTGAGTCCATGTTCCGCCACCAGCCGGACGCGTCGAAGGTCGCGCTCGTGGCGCTCGTCGAGCTGCTGGCCGCCGACGGACACGGCGGCGCCGGGAGGCTCATCGACGTGCAATGGCTCACGCCGCACCTGGCGTCGCTGGGCGCCGTCGAGGTGCGCCGCGAGGACTACCTGAAGCGGCTGGAAATTGCGCTAGAGCTGCCGCTGCCGTCGGCGTTCGCGTAGCTCGCTAGCTGCCGACGACCTGGACGAGCCAGCGCCTGTCGCGCTCGCGGTCGAGCTCGAGGAACAACACGCGCTGCCATTCGCCGAGCAGCAGCTCGCCGTCGTGAACGGGGATCGACTCGCCCGCGGTGCCGAGCAGCATTGCCATGCAGTGGGAGTGCCCGTTCGCGAAGTCGACGTCTTCCGGGCAGATGTTCTCCGTACGCTTGTCCCAGTCGTCGTGGGCGTAGTAGTTGTCGTGCGGAACGAGCTGCCGCAGGAGGTCGACGAAGCTGTCGAGAAAGCCGTTCTCCGGCTCGGTGATGCGGATGCAGCAGGTCGTGTGCGGCGAGTAGACGCATGCGATGCCGTCGCGCACACCGCTCTCGCGAACGGTGTCCGCGACGCTGTCCGTGATGTCATGGATGCGCAGGTCGCCCGTCGTGCGCATCTCCGTCTCCCGCTGGAAGACCTTCATGCCCCGAGAGGTTAACCAAGTCGGCGCTTCGTGGTTACCCTGCGGTATGCGGGCCCGTAGCTCAGCTCAACCGCCGAAAGTCCAGTTCGCTTACGCGTTGAACTTTCGGCGGAGTAAACGCTGCATTGGGCCGGCACCCTGTGGGATACCCTGCGCCTGTCGGGCCCGTAGCTCAGCTGGTTAGAGCAGCGGACTCATAATCCGTCGGTCCCTGGTTCGAGTCCAGGCGGGCCCATAGACAAAGTCCCGAGCCCGGCTGTAAGCCGCATGACTTGCGTAACCTCCTCTGAGCTTCGATGGAAAGGCCACAGGCGATCCTCTTCGACGTAGACGGTCTCCTGATCACGACGGGCGGTGCCGGTGCGAGGAGCTGGCGCTGGGCGTTCGAGGAGCTGTACGGGATCCCGGCCGACATCGGCAAGTTCACCGAGTCCGGGATGACCGACCCGGTGGTCGGCAGGCTCACCTTTGCGGCCGTTATCGGGCACGCGCCCTCGGCCGAAGAGCTGGCCCGCGTGATGTCGCACTACCTGATGCGGCTGCCGGATGAGGTGGCAGAGTCGTCCGGTTACCGCGTGCTTAACGGCGTCGAGGAGCTGCTTCCCCGTCTATGCCAGGGCGGCTTCCTGCTCGGGATCACGACGGGAGCAGTCGAGGCCGCCGCCCATATCAAGCTTGCGCGCGCGAATCTGAACCGCTTCTTCACCTTCGGCGGCTATGGCTCCGACTCGGCGGACCGCGGCGAGCTGACCCGCAAGGCAATCGATCGTGCAGGTGAGATCCTAGGCCCGCCGCTCGACCCGCAACGCGTCCTCGTCGTCGGCGACACGCCGAAGGACATCACCGCGGCCCACGCCGCACGTGCGATTGGTGTCGGCGTCGCGAGCGGTCACTACAGCCAGGAGGAACTACGCGACGCCGGTGCCGATTATGTACTCGGCTCTCTCGAGGAGGATCTACCGGGAGTAGACGAGGTGCCTGAGATCGTGGATAGACAACAGTAGCTCCCGGAACCGTGGCAACAGGGTGGTAACGAGACCGGCCGAGATGACATGAGATGAGTTATCCCGCCGGCGGCGCGACTTCGCTCAATGGCAGCGAATACTCAGATGGGTCGAGACCGACCGAGACCCAAGCCGTCAACTCATAATCCGTCGGTCCCTGGTTCGAGTCCAGGCGGGCCCATTGGAAGCTCAGTAGCCATGCGAAATCCGATCCCGGCGTCGTTCAAGCCGATCGACCTCGTCAAGTAGCGTCGGCCGCGGGGCTAGCGGCAGGCCGAAGCTGCAGCGCTCCGACGGGAGCGGGCCGGACGGCGACGAGCGCGAGACGGTCGCCGCGCCCAATCGCCGTGCCCACGGTGCCTGCTTGACGGCGTAGGAGCAGGCGGGCTTCCTCGCGATCCAGCGAGTGCCACTTCCCGCCATGTCCTTGCGCGCAATTCACCGCCTGGTTTCCCACACGGGGGAGCGGGGAAGAGTTCTCCTGTCGTCGACACACGGAGGGAGACATGACACGCCGACTCGCGCCCGCACGCACGCTCGCAGTCGCATGTGTACTCGTAGCAGTAGCCGCCGTCGCTGTCGCAGGAGGAGCGTTCGCAGGAAGCGGGGCCGACAGGTCGATCTCGGAGAAGGTGATTCTCTTCGCCTCCGACGGGATGCGGCCGGATCTCGTTGACAAGTACGCGGCTCAGGGCGCGATGCCGACGATGGCGGGCCTCATGGCAGGAGGCGTGAAAGGGAAGAACGGCCTTCTTCAGGGCTTCCCGCCCAACACCGGAGTGGGTTGGGCGAGCCTTGCGACCGGAGCGTGGCCGGGTACTCACGGCTCCATGAACAACACCTTCTACCGAACGGAGACGCCCTTCACGACCGGCTCGGCGAGCTTCGCGAACACCGGGATCCTGCAGGCCGACACCATTGCCCAGGCTGCGGAGCGTGCCGGCAAGACGGTCGTGGCGATGGAGTGGGTCGCCGCGAGAGGATACGTCCCCGCGCTCCAGGGCCCGGTTGTCGACTTCCGCAGCTTCATCGGCGGTCGCGGGATCACGCTCAACTTCGACATTCCGGGGAACCTCGCCTCCAGCTTCGGGGTGCAGTACCAGCAGCGGGAGCTCGTTGATGCGAGCGGCTGGACGAACGTCCCGGCCTCGTTCAGCACGGCGAAGGAGACCTTCTTCACCCACGCGAGCAGCCAGATCCCCGGCGGCGGGGTCTGGGACGTCTATGTCTACGACTCGACCAACGACGGCGCGGTCAACTACGACCGCGCGCTGGTCGTCAACGCCGCGCCTGCCAACATTCCCGCCAATAGGAAGAACGGCAGCTTCGGCGTTGCGACGCTGGGACAAGGGCAGTGGGCGGACGCCAAGGTCACACTCGTATCCGGCGCGTTCGCCAATAGGACCGGGGGCTTCCTCATGAAGCTCATCGATCTCTCGGCCGACGCAGAGACATTTCGCCTCTACTTCACCTCGGTCCAGCGCGCGAATGCGACGTACAACGGGCTGGGAAGTGCCGGCTCGACCGCATTCGAAGAGACGCTGAACAAGGAGTTCCCAACCTCCACCGCGGCGGACTTCGCGCCGCTCGAGGCGCTCATCGTCGACGAGGACACGTACATCGAGCAAGGGCTCAAGTGGGCGGACGCACACTGGACCTATCTCAGATACATCCTCAGCGACGACGACGTGCAGACGGTGTCCGGAGGGACGATCGAGGGCCTGGGAGTCGATCCGGACCTGCTCATGGTCGGCAGCCCGGTGACCGACGAGTTCTCGCACCAGTTCATGGCGCTCTACACGCCGACCGATATCGACGGCAACCCGAATCCGTACTTCGACGACGTCACAGACGACGACATCCCGGACGGACGGGTCGCGATTCGCGAGGGATACGTCCGCTCGGCGTACGAGGAGGCGGATCGCACGCTCGCGTTGTCGCGCCAGCTGTTGGGCGAGGACGCGACGGTCTTCGCGTCGTCGGATCACGGCTTCGCGCCGCAGTGGTATGCCGTCAACGTTCCGAAGATCCTTGCCGACGCGGGACTCCAGGGAACGCCGACGGTAATGCAGAACGGCAACTGCAGGTGGTTCGGGCCACCGCCTGCGTCGAATCCGGTCCCGCCCACGAACGCGATCGCCAAGGAGTGCCACGCCGGCGGGACATCGCAGATCTACATCAACCCGGCGCAGGTGCAGAGCCCAGCGCACTACGAGGCGATTCGCGACCAGATCATCGGACTATTCGAGGACTTGACAGATCCGGCCAACCCGGACGCGCAGGTCGTGTTGGCGGTCTTCAAGAAGGAAGAGCTCTCGAACGTCGACAAGACGGACTCTCTCAACCCGACCCGGTCCGGCGACGTCGTGGTCGTCTTCCGGCCGCCGTATCAGACCGACGCGGCGACGGCGGGGCAGACGATCGCGTTCTCGCAATTCTTCGGGCAGCACGGGTATCTGCCCGATCTCGTCGATCTCGAGCACAACGTGAACATGCACGGCGCGTTCGTCGCGGCCGGTACCGGCATCAAGAAGCATCCGCCGCTGCCGAACGTGCAGGCGATCGACATCGCACCGACCATCGCGTTTGTCCTCGGCATCCCTGCTCCCGCCGACTCGGAGGGCAAGATCCTCCGCCAGATCACGAAGGGCAGCGGAAAGTAACGATTGATCGAGGTGGAGCCGAGATAGCCCGAGATCGCAGCCTCCAACTCATAATCCGTCGGTCCCTGGTTCGAGTCCAGGCGGGCCTATCTGCAGCCCAGTCGCCATGCGCAATCCGCATGGTTGAGCCATCGGATTTCTGCGATTCGTGCCAGATGTGCGAGGGCGTGCCGGACCGGTACCGGATCGGGCTATCGCCTCTCGTCCCGAACGGACACCTCGACGCGAACCGCCGCGACCGGCAGGCTTCCGGGCATGGACCCCGAGGTCGGCGTCCGGCCTCCACCTTCGCCACGTCCGCTCGCTCGACGACCTCTGCGACGTGACCGCGCCGGCACCGGTCGCGGCGGGTGACATCGTCGAAACGCCGAGCACGTCTACCGGGTCGAGGTCGTGCTCGTGCCGCCGCCCGGCGCTCCGGTCGTGCCGGTGCTCTGCCGCCCCGTCAGCTGTTCGAGAGCGGCGCTGAGGAACGCGTCGCGACGTTCGGTGACGTCCGCGGTGTCGAGCGGGCTGCCGTCGCCGGCGAACCCCGGCCAACCATGCAGCACAGTCGGCGTGTTGAGCGCGGCGACCGCATCCCAGTAGGGCACTGCGCTCGCTGCCCGGCCAGCCTGTCGCTCCCAGCCCTCCAACACATCGGCCGCCGCGTCCTTGCCGTACTGAAGGGCCATCTGCATCCGTAGGCTGCCGAGGTCGACTCCTGGATCACCAACACCGGCCGTCTTCCAATCGATCAGCGCGACGCACCGGTCGCCCTCCCACAGCATGTTGCCGCCCCAGACGTCACCATGCACAAGTACCGTCGCTGCTCCGGGCACGCTGTGCAATCTGACCCGCTCGTCCGCTTGCTGCAGTAAAGGTGTGGTGGGCATCGAGCCCCGCCGCCGTTCCGCGGCGCGGTCGTCGACGGCAATGGGCCGGGGCCGGTGTGGCAGGTCGGCCTGGGGCTCGATGCTGAGAGTGAACCTTGGCGATGGCGGCTCCCGCTTCCCTGAGCCGGGCGACCGATACGGTCGTCGGGAGATCGGCGCTGCCTGGCAGGAAGCCTTCCAGGGTGGCGACTGTTCCGCTGGCCCGCCCGTCGAGATCGACGGCGACCAGCCACGGTGCGTCCAGACCTTGGGTCTCGGCCAGTTGAAGCGCTCGGGCGTTCGTCACCACCATGGCCGCGAGGACCCAGCGTGGGACGGGAACCTTCAAGATCACATTTGTGGCCCTGGTGGCCGGCCCCTCGATAATCAGCCGAAACGTGCCAGAAGGACGGTGGTCGCTGCGGGAGACGCTGTCGACCGAAATGACGCGCGACCCATCGACAGCGCTGGCCGCCCAGCGCAGCACCTGATCATTCGGAGTGTTTGCTCCGTTCGCGTGAGCGGCCAGTTAGCGGCGAATCCTCAGACCAAGACGAAATCCACCTCGGGCAGCGAGGTGGAGGACTGCAAATATATGACTGTGAGTCAGCGCACAGGGGTGCCCACAATTCGGTTTGACGCCACGCTGTACACGATCGACAAATGGACTATTTTGCGCTTGCCTGAGAAAGCGAGCGGGAAACTGCGGTCGCGCGGGCAGGTGGCAGTACAAGGAACTATCAATGGCCACGGGTTCCAGACGGTGTTGGAACCAGACGGCCATCTTGGCCACTGGATGAGGATTGATGGAAAGCTCCAACAGACCGCTGCTCTGAGCGCGGGCGACACCGCCACGGTCGAGATTGAGTCACTCAAAGACTGGCCGGAGCCGAACGTGCCACAAGATCTTGAGACAGCTCTGGCAGCTGCCCCTCAGAAGATCAAAGACCTATGGAAAGACATAACGCCGATGGCGCGCTGGGAATGGGTTCGCTGGGTCAATGCAACCCAAAACCCTGATACGCGCAAACGACGGGTCGAAGTAAGTATCTCGAAAATGCGGAGCGGGAAGCGACGGCCCTGCTGTTTCAACCTCGCCGCATGCACCGACCCGAACCTGTCAAGGAACGGCAGGCTTATTGAACCGGCGTGAGTGTCGTGTTCGACGTCGCAATAGGTCGTAGCGCTGCTACGAAGTAGGCACGCTTAGGCCGCTCTCAGCGCACCCGTCGCCGGTGTAGGTGCTTCAGAGCGTGCCGGTCAGCCGAAACGGGCAGTGACGGTCGATCGCCCGGGACGCCTCCGTGAGAGCGCGCAACGACGGAGAGCCGCACGAAGCGGCTCTCCTGAAACGACCAACCGGAAGAGTATGACGATGTGCGCTCCTTCAGAGCCGAAACTCCCCGCGACCCTCTCGCACCTGAAGCAGATTCCCGTCCGGATCCTGGAACCTCGCGACGTAACCCCAAGGGAACTCGAGGACCTCGGGTGGCTCGAACTTCACTCCACGCGACTTCAGCGTCTCGAACGCCATCCGGCAATCTTCTACCTCGATCGTATAAACCGCGGAACCCTGCTCGGCCCTGCCGGGTGTGCCTGGCCACAGAACGAGTTCGAAGTCCTGCCCCTCGACGCCGACGGTCAGGAATCGCGGTCCGTTGGGTGTCGGGGCGTCAAGCCGCTTCTCGAGGCCGACGACGCTCGTGTAGAAGTCGAGCGCCTTGTCCTGATCGCTCACCAACAGCGCCACGTACACCACCTTTTTCAGCATCGTCGTTGTCGTTGCTTCCGCCATTCGCAACCTCCTTGGGTGGGAGAGCGGTACTACCTCTATGACAACCGCGACGGCCAGGATGTGACGAGGCCAGCCCGGAGAGTCATCAGGGATGAGGTGAGCTGGTGGGGGCCGGCCAATGTTGACGGCCAATACGGCGGCAACGAGAACGGCCGAGATGACACGAGATGCCTGTGTTCTGTCTTTGCGCCCCTCTATGCGTAGTGTCCCTTAATGACTCACGTAGCGATCGGTATTCATCCTGGGACGTCGTACCGCCGCCTGCCGCTTACGACGCCGCTTGGTTGCGACGGTCGATGACCTCGTAGTGCGCTGAGCGTTCGTCGAAGTGCGAGAGGACGGCGCGGGCGCGTTCCGGCACGTGTGCGACGTCGTAGTCCTCGCCGACGAACGCCTTCACCGCGCCGATGTCGGCGAACCACATGATCGTGGCGAACTCGACGCCGTCCTGCGTCGGTCGTCGCATCAAGTCGATCGACAGGAAGCCTGGGATCCGCCGCGCCTCGATCTCCGGAATCACCTCACCGCGCACGATCGCCTCGTAGGCCGCCGCGTTCTCCGGCGTCGTCCATCCGCGCCACACCCGGCAGATCATCGGACGACGGGGTGGGGGTGCCTGGCGGTCATGCGGGCTGCTTGGCTCGGTGACGTCGTTGCCGCTCTCGTAGGCCACAGGGGCGTTCGGCGTGCCAGCGCTGGGTGGCGGAGCGAGTGGCGTCGTAGAACGCCAGCGTGCACTCGGGTCGGGCGCATCGGCGAAGGCGCGATGGCTCGAGCTCGCTCAGCTCGCGGATCACCTCGATGAGCAGCGTCGCGGCGGCTGACGCGCGCTTCGGATGCAGCCTCGTGTGCAGCTTTCCCTTCGGTTGTCGCTCGAGCGCGTAGATCGCAGGCTCGCGCGCGGCCAGCGCGTTGAGCGCCTCCAGAGGTGGTCGCGAGCCGTCGATCAGCGCGTCGACGATCGCGACCACGGCCCGCTGCAGCACCCGCACCGTCGCAAGCTCGTGCGGATCGACGGAACGGCCGAGAAACGGCCTGAGTACTTCGCTGGCGCTGGCCGCGTCGGCCAGCGCGTCGTAGGGCACCGCCGTGCGCGCATGGGTCGGGCGTCGATCGGCTTGCGCGTTTGCGAACGTGACGACGAGAGCGGCGTCGGTCACAGGCGGACACCGACCGTGCGACGACGGGGCTCGCTGGCAAGTTGATCCGCACGCCTGGCGTTTGGATGCGACGCATAGCTCATCGCCGCATCAGCCGCCTCGCGGCTCGCCCAGCGGCTGACGACGACCAAATGGCCCGGCTGGTCGAGATCCTGGATCAGCTCATGTGCCAGGTAGCCGTTGAAGCACGGCATGTCCCGCCAGATGGCCTGCGTAACTCCAATCCCTTGCTCCACGGTCTCAGGCGGAAACCGGGATTCCCAGATCGCGTAGACGCTCATGAAGCGTTCTCTAAAACGGTCTAATTAAAGAAAGACCGTTACATAGTATCAGATTCTGCGTGGGTACTTCCCCGTCGCAGACTTCGCCTTGGGGGCGGTGCGCTCAAAGAGCTCGCCGTCCGGCAGCCACCGCTCACGCAGGGACTCGTCGACGAACGCGTTGGAGGAACTCTCGTGCGGGCCTCAGAGCAACCTGCGCCGCGCCGCCCAACTCGCCAGCTCGTTCCGGCTCGAGAGCTGGAGCTTTCGGAGCACCGAGGAAGCGTGCGTCTCGACGGTCTTGATCGAGATCGAGAGGCGCCTGGCGATCTCCTTGTATGCGTAGCCGCGCGCAAGGAGGCGCATCACCTCGCGCTCGCGGGCCGTGAGCCGGTCGAGCTCGGGTCGATCGTCGTGGGAGGCTCGGCTGCGAAGGCATCGAGCACGAAGCCGGCAAGCCGAGGGGAGAACACCGCGTCTCCCGCCGCTACCCGCTCGATCGCGAGCACGAGGTCGTCGCCCGATATGGCCTTCGTCACGTACCCGCGAGCACCCGCCCGGATCACGCCGACGACGTCCTCCGCAGCGTCCGACACCGACAATGCGAGGAAGACCGTCTCGACGCCCTGCTCGAGGGTGCCCGCGATGACGGCCGCGCCACCGCCGCCGGGGAGATGAACGTCGAGCAGCACGACGTCCGGCCGCTCTCGCGCGATCAGCTCGACCGCCTCGAGCACGTCGCCGGCCTCTCCGATGACGGTCACGCGCCCGGCGAGCTCGGTACGTACACCGGCACGCACGAGCTCGTGGTCGTCGACGACGACGACGCGAGGCATCACGTGCCCTCTGGCAGGCGGAGCTCGACCTCGGTCCCCTCGCCGGGAGACGACGTCACGGCCGCGGTGCCTCCGAGGCGCTCCATCCGCCCGACCACCGACTCTCGTAGCCCAGCCCTGTCCGGCGGCACCGCCTCGGGCGCGAAACCTCGACCCGTGTCGCGCACGTACACGCTGAGACCGTCGGGCCCCGTCTCGGCGTAGACGTCGATGCGGTCGGTGTCGGCGTGCCTCGCGGCGTTGACGACGGCTTCGCGCACGGCGCCCATCGCCTCGATCACACGCGAGCCGGCCGGCGCGCCACCACCGACGACCACGAGCTCGACCGGAATGCCGTGGAGCTGCTCGACCTCGGCGCAGACGTCCTCGAGCACCGCTCGCACAGTGCCTGCGCGCCGATCGCGGTCCGCGCCGTAGAGCCACGCCCGGAGCTCCCGCTCCTGCCGCCGAGCGAGCGCTGCGGCCCGGGCGGGATCGCCGCCGGAGCGCTGGATGAGCGCGAGCGTCTGGAGGACCGAGTCGTGGAGGTGCGCAGCGACGCGCGCACGTTCCTCTGAGCGGATGCGCTCGCGCCGCTCCGCGACGAGGTCGCGTACGAGCCCCGCGATCGCGGGGGCTGCGACGAGGGCGAGGCCTCCCACGACCGCGGCCGTGAGCAGGGCGGCGTCGCGGGCGGCGGCCAGGTCGACGTTGAGCGCGATCAGCCCCGCGATTCCGACCCCGGCGAGAACAAGGCCCAGCGCGATTCGCGCAGCCGCGTCCCGCCCGGTGATCAGCGTCTCCACGCCGAAGCGGTGCCAGGTGACCAGCAGGCCGAGGCCGACGAGGACGAGCGGCAGCGAGACCGAGGGATCGAAACCGAGCCCGAGCCCCTGGACGAGGAGCAGGAGCCCAACGGTCACGAGCGCGGTTGCAAGGACGCGGTCGGGGGGCCCGAGCCCTTCCTCGGGCACGCCGCGGCCTCTCCCTCGGCCGGTCCACAACATGAGCGCCCAGGCAGCGACATAGAGGACGATCCCGAACCCGCCGGCGGCGGCGAGCGCGACGAAGCCGGCCCGCACGACGGTCGGCGCCACTCCGATCCCGCCCGCGATCCGGCAGCGACTCCGGCAAGGAGCCGGTGCTCCGGGTCGAGCGCCGGGACCCGGTCTAGGGCGCTGGAATGCGCGGCGGTGGCCACGACCTGATCATTCCAGCGAATCCCATGACAGACCCTCGGGGCTTACCCTGAGATGACCCCGACGGCCTCGGGGAACAACGGCGGGAACTGCCGATGGCGACACGACAGCCTGGGCGCAACGATCGAGACATGAGTGAAACGACCACACCGGAGATGCCCACCGGCGGGGCGGCCTCGCGCCCCAGCGGCTCGTGCGCACGCCGGACAGGAAGATCGCGGGCGTGGCCGCCGGCATCGGCCACTACGTCGGCGTCGACCCGACCATCGTCCGGATCGCGTTCGTCCTCCTGGCCTTCGCAGGAGGGATCGGGATCCTGCTCTATCTCGTCTGCTGGCTCGTCATGCCAAAGGGGGAGGTCTCGGCGCGCGGCGACGCCCGCGGGGTGATCCCTGGACAATCGCGGCTCTCGCGGCGCTCGTGCTCGGGGTCGGCCTCCTGTTCGGCTGGCACGGCTTCGACGACAGGTTCCAGATCGCTCTGGGCCTGGCCCTCCTCGGCGGCGGGATCTGGCTCCTCGTCCGCGACCGTCCGCCGGAGGGGCCCGGTCCGGCGGCTCGGCTCCACCGAGCCCGCCCGCCAGCCCACCGGCGCCGGATCGAGACCCGAGACCCGGCACAGAGGGGGCGGCTCCGGCCGCCCCCTCGAGTCGCCGCGGCCCCATCACGGCCGGCGTCCTGAGCCTGCTGTCGATCGGGGCCGCGCTCATGATCGCGGGCAGCCTCTCCGGCTGGTTCGACGCCTCCGCGAGCATCGTGCTTGCGGCCGCGCTGGTCGTTGTCGGTGGCGGGCTCGTGCTCGCCTCCGTCGTCGGACGCGCCCCCTGGCTGTTCGTAGTCGGGATCGTGCTGACCTGCGCGTTGCTCACGGCTGCGGCAGTCGAGCCGCTGGTCGAGGACGGCATCGGCGAGAAGGCGGTCGCCCCGGCGACGCTTGTCGAGCTCGAGTCGAAGTACGAGCACGGCATCGGCGACTTGACGGTCGACCTGAGGAACGTGCCGCTCGACGGAAAGACACGGCGTGTCGAAGTCGAGCTCGGCATCGGGTCGCTGATGGTCCTCGTGCCCAGGGCCCGGTCGCTCGTCGTCGAGGCGCACGTCGATGCCGGCAAGGTCTTGCTTCCCGACGGCCGCACGGCCAACGGCTGGGACGAAAGCCTCCGGTATGCGACTGGCGGCGCCGGGAAAGGGGCGCTCGTGATCGACCTGGAAATGGGATTCGGAGATGCGGAGGTGCGCCGTGGGTAGTCAGGTGAGGATCGGCGTCGGCCATCTGGCCTTCGGGCTTGCGTTCATCGCCATCGGCGTGACGTGGCTGCTGCGCGACGCCGGCCTGGACGTGAACGCCGCGTGGCTGACAGCGGTCGCGGCGCTCGCGTTCGGCGCCGCAGGCCTCGTCACCGTGCTGGTGCGAAT
>CAWHNJ010000008.1:0-35052 GCA_963830835.1 uncultured Actinomycetes bacterium
GAGACCGGGCGAGTCAGACGGTGCGATCACGATCGGTGCCGGTTCCGTCTGGGTTGCAGGTCCCGTTCAAGGGTCCCCGCTCACGCGCATCGACCCGAGGACCAACAGGGTGCTAGCTAGGATCGCCCTCACGAAATTCCGATCGGGCGGCGCAACGGTGGCCGGAGGCAACGTATGGGTCGCCGACCCCGGAAGCGACAAGGTGTGGCGCGTCGACCCGATGAGAAACATTCCGGTGTCCACCACTGACGTAGGCTGCGCCGCTAGGAGTCGCCTCAGGTCACGGCTCGGTGTGGGTTGCGAACTCAGGTGACGGAACCGTGTCCCGCATCGATCCGATCACTGGACGGGTCATCCGCACCATCCCGGTGGGTGGAAGCCCGAACGGACTCGCCGTCACCGACAACGCCGTCTGGGTGACGGTCGGCTAGGCGGCGGCCTGCGTCGGCAGGCCGGGGTGCACGCGCTCCACTGCGGCGAGGAACCGCTCCTCGCTCGGTCCGATGCCCCCCGCGGACAGTTGCTCCGGCGCGAGCAGCACATCAGCGAGCTCGGCCACGCCCGACGCCTCCACGCCGTCGATCTCCGCGATCACGCGGTCGAGCGAGAGCAGCTCCGTGTCGGTGATGAGGGCCTTGCCGAGCCTGCTCATGCGGCTCGCCGTCGACTCCATCGAAAGCACGATACGGCCCTTGAGATTCTCCTTCGCGCGCTCGAGCTCGGCCTCGGACACGTTGCCCGCGGCGATGTCGGCGATCTGCTCGGCGACGATGGCGAGGCACGGATCGAGATTCTCCTCCGCGTCCCGATGTAGACGCCGACCTGCCCCGTGTCCGAGTACTGGCCGGCGAACGTGTACACGGCGTACGCCATGCCCCGTTTCTCACGGATCTCCTGGAACAGCCGGGACGACGCCGAGCCGCCGAGGATGGCGTCCAGCACCGATGCGGCGAACCGCCGGCGGTCGGAGCGAGAGATTCCCGTCGCGCCGACGCACACGTGGTACTGCTCGGTGTCCTTACGCTGGAAGCGGAGTCCGGGCGGCGGCGGTTGACGAGCGGCTTGCGGACGGACGCGCCTGCCTGCGGAGGCTCGACGCGCTGGTGTGCGGCGCGCTCGAGCAGCGGCAGCAGGTGATCGTGGTCGAGGTTGCCAGCCGCCGCGACGACGATGTTGCCCGCGCGGTACGTCTGGCGATGGTACGCCGAGAGCGTGCGGCGGGTCACGGAGGAGATCACGCCCGCGCGGCCGATGACCGGCCGGCCGAGCGCGTGGCTGCCGAAGATGGCTTCTGCCAGGAGGTCGTGGACAAGATCCTGCGGCGTGTCCTCCACCATCGCGATCTCTTCGAGCACGACCTCACGCTCTGAGTCGACGTCGGCGAACGTCGGCGCGAAGACCATGTCCGCCATCACGTCGAGCGCACGCTCGAGATGGCGGTCGGGGACGCGGGCGTAGACGACCGTGGACTCCGCGACGTCGCCGCGTTCAGCTCGCCGCCCATCTCGTCGAAAATCTCGGCGATCTCCTGGGCCGAGTACGAGCGCGTGCCCTTGAACAGCAGGTGCTCGATGAAGTGCGTCACACCGGCCTTCGCGTCCGGCTCATCCCGTGAGCCTGCGCCGATCCAGAAACCGAGGGACACTGAGCGCACGTGGTCGAGGCGCTCGGTGATCAGCCGCTCGCCCGAGTCCAGCTCGGAGATGACGTACTCCTGCATCGGGGATGGTAGCCCCGGTGTCGGACCTGGGTGATCGGCCTGTTGTCCGATGACGGCTGGACGATTCGTACCGGATCGGTGCGGGCCTCGGCGTCACGCGAATACGAGCGGACGCACGAAGTGGCGGACATGTTCTGCGAGCTGCGCGTCAGCTGTGGGTGCCTGACAAGGCGCTACTTGACCAGCGTGCTGACGGGCACTCATTTCGCTAGAGGCAGGGTGGCGCTACTCGCGATCTCCCGCTACACCCGAACCGCACCTCGGTGAAGTACCAGTAGGCGGACGTCAGCCAGAGCGTCACGATCACCGCGAAGAGCGTGCCGCCGACGAGCGGCAGCGTCCAGCGCGGGTGGTCGCGATCGTGGACGAAGAAGATCTTCACCGCGAAGACGCCGTAGACGAACGAGCCGACGATCGAGTGCCCGAGCGTGCGGCAATCCGTCGAGTCGAAGCCGAGGATGAAGATGCAGTGGAAGGCGACGGGCAGCGTGCAGAGGAACGCGAACCGCCCCGACCAGCGGTGGATGCGCTTCACCTGCTCGTGCGGCAGGCGGACGATGCCCTGGAGGTGGCCGAAGATCCGTGCTGCGGTCAGCACCTGGACGAGCGCGAGGAGCACCGCTGCCGTCGCGAACCACGCCTTGCCGGCGATCGTCGACGAGAACACCGACGTCATGATGTCCGTGTAGGTCGACTCGACGCTCGCGAGCATTCTTCGCGGCGAAACTACGTGGCGGTACGCAATCGCCTGCCGGTGTCCAGGCGCGTGCGGCTGATCGTCATCCCGTCGTGCCTCTTCATCGGAGTCTCGGCGGCGGTCTTCGTGCTTGCGAGGCTCGCGCTCGCCGAGCCGAGCGCGCCGACGACATCGGGCGACGGTCGTCGTCGGCGACCAGTACCGCGGCCAGGTCGTGCTACTCGCAGACCTGTGCAGACTGCCACGGAGACGCCGGGCGAAGGCGGCATCGGCTCGAGGCTGCCGGGCAATCCGATCTCGCTCGCGGCCGCGAAGGCGCAGATCGACGAGGCGGCGGCACGATGTCGCCGCAGCTCGTGTAAGGCCAGGGGACGAGGACGTGTCGAACTACCTCGCGACGCTTCGCCACGGAGGAGTAACCGGGGCGGGCGCTTGCCCGCCCCGGCGTTGCTTATGTCTTAGCGGCGGTCTCGCCCGCCGCGCCCGCCGCGGCGGTCGCGGTCGGAGCGCTCCTCGCGCGGACGCTCGGGCGCGTTCTTCGCCCGCTCGATGAGCTCCTCGGGCTGGACGAGCGTGCCGTTCTCGTGCTTCGCGATGAGCTTGAGGCCGATGCGGCCACGCTCCTTGTCGACCTCCTGCACGACCACGTCGAGCACGTCGCCGCGGTTGATGACGTCCTCGATGTGGCCGACCCGGCCCGGCCCTACGTTCGAGACGTGGAGCAGGCCGTCCGTGCCCTTCTTCAGCTCGACGAAGGCGCCGAACTGCGTCGTCTTCACGACCTTCCGCTCGACGAACGTGTCCCCCACCTCGGGGTCCTTCGTGAGGTTCGTGATCGCCTCCATCGCCGCCGTCGCCTTCGTGCCCTCGGTGGCGTAGACGAGGATCGTGCCGTCCTCCTCGATGTCGATCTGGACGTCGAAGTCGGACTCGAGCGAGCGGATCGTCTCGCCGCCCTTGCCGATCACCATGCCGATGTACTCGGGGTTGATCTTCAGCGTCGAGATGCGCGGAGCGTGCTCGGCGAGCTCCGTCCGCGACTCGGGCATGACCTCCGCCATCGTGTCGAGGATCGACTCGCGTGCCCGCTTCGCCTGCTCGAGCGCCGAGCGCATGATCTCCTGCGTGACGCCGGAGATCTTGCAGTCCATCTGCAGGGCGGTGATGCCCTCACGCGTGCCGGCGACCTTGAAGTCCATGTCGCCGAGGTGGTCCTCGGCTCCCTGGATGTCGGTGAGGATCGTGTAGTCGTCACCTTCCTTGATGAGGCCGATGGAGATCCCGCTCACCGGCGCCTTGATGGGCACGCCGGCATCCTGGAGCGAGAGCGTCGATCCGCAGACCGAGCCCATCGACGACGAGCCGTTCGACTCGAGCGTCTCCGAGACGATGCGGATCGTGTACGGGAAGTCCTCGGTGCCCGGCAGCACCGGCTCGAGAGCCCGCTGCGCGAGCGCCCCGTGGCCGATGTCGCGGCGCTTGGGCCCGCGCATGAAGCCCGTCTCCCCGACCGAGTAGGGCGGGAAGTTGTAGTGGTGCATGTACCTGCGCTCCTCCTCGAGCGACAGGTCGTCGATCCGCTGGCCTTCCTTGGCCGTGCCGAGCGTGAGCAGCGACATGATCTGCGTCTGCCCGCGGGTGAAGAGCGCGGAGCCGTGCGTCCGCGGCGAGACGCCGACCTCGCAGGAGACGTGGCCGGATCTCCTCGTTCGAACGGCCGTCGGGGCGTCGCCCGTCGACGGCGATCTTGTGCCGGACGAGCTCCTTGTAGATCGCCTCGGCCGCCTTCTTCACGTACTGCTTCGTGATGCGTGTCCTTTACCGTCGGCGGCTCGCCCTCGGCGGGAACCGGAGCGACGGGGAACGGCAGCTCGACGCTCTCGACGATGCGGTCGAAGAGCAGGTGCCGCTTCGCGGACTTCAGCTCCTTCGAGTCCTGCTCGGCGTCCGTGAGCGCCGTCAGGTCGGCCGCGAACTGGTCGCGGACGGGGCCGGTCACGGCGGCGAGGCGTGCCTCGTCGAGCAGCTGCGCGAGGCTGGCGCGAACCTGCGTGCGCCTCGTGATGTCGTCCTCGGTCGACGCCATCGTCAGCTCGGGGCAGAGCTCGGCCTCGAGCTGCTCGACGACCGCCGCAGGCCTCCTTCAGCCCGTGGGCGGCGATGTCTCCCGCGATGCGTGTGCCGTGCTCGGAGCGCAGCTCGTCGGTCAGCGACGGGTCGAGCCACTTCGGCTTGCCCGCCTTCGCCTGGAGCTCCTCCTGCGCCTCGCAGATCCGTCGGATCTCCGCGTGCGCGAGCTCGAAGGCCTCGATCATCTTCTCCTCGGGGATCTCGCCGGCGCCGGCCTCGATCATCGTCAGCGCGTCCTTCGTGCCGACGACGACGAGGTCGAGCGTCGACTCCTGCGCCACCGGCAGCGTCGGGTTGACGACGAACTCGCCGTCCACCATGCCGATGCGCACGGCGCCGACCGGGCCCATGAAGGGCAGCGGCGAGATCATGAGCGCCGCGGAGGCGCCGTTGATGGACAGGATGTCGTGCGCCGCGACGAGGTCGGCGGAGAGGATGGTGCAGATCACCTGCACCTCGTTCTTGAAGCCCTTCGGCCAGAGCGGCCGAATCGGGCGGTCGGTCATGCGCGCCGTGAGGATGGCGCGCTCCGTGGGACGTCCTTCGCGCTTGAAGAAGCCGCCGGGGATCTTCCCGGCGGCGTACATGCGCTCCTCGACGTCGACGGTGAGCGGGAAGAAGTCCGCTCCCTCGCGTGCTTCTGGTCGGCCCTGGGCCGTCGCAAGCACGATCGTCGTCGCCGGAGCGGACGACGACGGCGCCGTCGGCCTGCTTCGCGAGCTTGCCGGTCTCGAAGACGATCTCCTGATCGCCAACGGTCACCGAGACCGAAACGGTGCTCTCGGTGGTCATAGTCATGTGTTCCTCCACTGCTTCGTGGAGAGTGGAGGTTTGAGGGAGCCTCGCCGGTGACTCGGGGCTCGCTCAAACTTCCACCCTCCGGTTCTTGCCCGGTTTCTCTATCTCCTCAGGCCGAGCTCCTGGATGAGGGCACGATAGCCCTCGAGGTTCGTTCGCTGGAGGTAGTCGAGCAGCCGGCGCCGCCGGCCGACGAGCTTGAGCAGGCCGCGCCGCGAGTGGTGATCCTTCTTGTGCGTGCGCAGGTGCTCGGTGAGCTCGCGTGATGCGCGTCGTGAGCAGCGCGATCTGCACCTCGGTCGAGCCCGTGTCCTTGTCGTGCCGGCCGTGCTTGCCGACGATCTCCAGCTTGGCTTCGTTTGTCAGGGTCATCATACCTCCGTCTCATAGACGTCTCCGCAGTCCCAGCCGGCCTGCGCGACCCTGGACGCATCGGGCCGGGACTCGGTCTCGCGCAAGGGTAGCAGGCGGATCCGGCCGGGGCGCTCGCACAGGAACGCGTCCCTCGGCCAATCCATCAGGATTCGGGTCGATGCGAGCTTCCGTCGCAGCTGGACATCCCGCAACAGCCGCAGCCGCAGTCGAGATCCTCGTCGAGGGCGGGACGGCCGCCGACGCGGCGGTCGCGGCTGTCCTTGCGTCGTGCGTGGCGGAGACGGTCATGACCGGCCTGCTCGGCGGGGCGCACGCCATCGTCTGGGATGGGGCCAGGCGCGCAACCTCGACGGCTTCGCCGCTGTCCCGTCGGGCCGGGGAGAGCTGATCGACCTCGAAGTAGGGTTCGGCGAGGAGACGGTCTCCTACGCCGTCGGGCCCGCGTCGTGCGCCGTCCCGGGTCTTCCCGGAGCGCTCGACGCACTGTGGCGAGAGCACTGCCGCCTGCCTTGGCGGCGGCTTGTCGAGCCGGCGCTGCGGCTCGCTCGCGAGGGCGTGGCGCTCCCTCCGGCCCACGCGAAGTGCCTCGCCATGCTCGAGCCGGTGATGACGCTCAACCGCGGGGCCGCGCTCTATGCGCCCGGCGGCACGCTCCTCGGTGACGGCGATCTGCTTGCGCAGCCGGGGCTCGTCGCCGCGCTCGAGGTGCTCGCCGAAGAAGGAGCGGCGAGCGTCTACCGCGGATCGCTCGCCGAAGCGTTGCTCGACGTTCCGGGCATCGTCATCGAGCGGACCGACCTCGAGGGGTACGAGGCACGCTGGCACGAGCCCATCGAGGTGCCCTACGCGGGGACCGCATTCTTCACGCGAGGTGGTCTCTCTGGCGTGCCGCAGCTGCTCGAGCGGATGCCGCGACTCGCCGGCATGGGTGCAACCGAGCGCGTGCTCGCGCTCGTCGAGGCACTCGTGGGCGACGATGCGCAGGGCCACACGACGAACATCGCAGTCGTCGACGGCGATGGAAGTGCCGTCGTCGTCACCTCGAGCCTTGGTCTCGGTTCGGGCGACTTCCTCCCCGGCCTCGACCTTCACCTGAACAGCCTGCTCGGCGAGAAGGATCTTCTCATCGGCCCACTGGAACCCGGCGCCCGGATGGAGAGCATGATGGCGCCTTCCGTCGCCGTCGATTCGGACGGCCTCGCCCTCGCCATCGGCTCCGCGGGCGGGACGCGGCTACGTACAGCCCTAACCACGGTGGCGGCCGGCGTCCTCGATGAGCAGCTCGAGCCGCAGGCAGCGGTCGACCGGCCACGAATTCATCCGGCGGGCCATGTGCTCAACGCCGAGCCCGGCGTCGATGAAGGGGCGCTGGCCCAGCTGGAGGGCGCAGGGCGCACGGTGCGCCGCTGGCACGAGCGGCACCACTATTTCGGCGGAGTGAGTCTCGTCTCGCGCTGGGGCGCAGCCGCCGACCCGCGCCGGTCGGGGGCGGCGGACGCCGTTTAGAGAGGGGGCGTTGCCGCGCGCGTCTGCCTCGACGTCGCGGGCGATCTGCTCGACGAGCTCGGCCTCGCTGGCAAACGCCCGCTCGTCGCGCAGCCGCCGCCACAGCTCGACGACGAGCCGCTGGCCGTAGAGATCGCCCTCGAAGTCGAGCAGATGTGCCTCGATGCGCCGCTCGAGGCCGCCGTAATGCGGGTTCGTGCCGATGGACACGGCTGCCCGTCCCCCGAGCGCCGCCCCCGCGTAGATGCCGAACGCCGGGACGATGAGGTGCGGCTCGATCGAGAGATTCGCCGTCGGGAAGCCGAGCGTGCCTCCGCGCTCGTCACCGACGACGACGACTCCGTCCACCTCGGGCGGCCGGCCGAGGATCTGCGCTGCACCGACGACGTCGCCCTCGTGGAGCAGCTCGCGGACGCGTGTGGACGACGCAGCCTCCACGGGGGCCACTCGGACCACCGAGAAGCCGTGCTCCTCGAGGAACGCGAGGTCGCCGCGACGCCGATGCCCGAAGCGAAAGTCCTCACCGGCAACGACGACCTCGGCGCCGATTCGTCGCAGGACACCCTGCGCGAACTCCTCGGGCTCCTGCTGCTGGAGATCGTGCGTGAACTCGAGCACGACGGTCTCCTCGACGCCGGCTTGCTCGAAGAGCTCGAGGCGGCGCTGGAGCGTCGACAGCAGCTCGACCCCGTAGCCGAGCACGAGACGCGGGTGCGGGTCGAACGTGATCGCTGTCGGTGCGAGGCCGGTGTCGACCGCCGCACGCAGCACTGCCTGGTGTCCGCGGTGGACGCCGTCGAAGACGCCGATCGCGACCGCTCGCGGGCGCCGATCGAGCTCGGCAGGATCGTGGACGGTCCTCATGGGAGAACCGTGCCGTCTACCGCCACGAGCCGCCCCTCGCACATCGCGCGCACCGGCTGCTCCAGTCGCCGCCGCCCGGTGCGGATTGCATCCGCCTCGTCAGGCGAAAGGTCGATCGCGGGCAGGAACGGCAGCGCCTCGGCAGGTGGCAGGATCCGTTCCTCGTCGGCGTCGTCGACCGAGAACGGCCCGACGGCCGTGCGGCGGAGCGTTCGGCAATGCCCTCCCAGCGCGTCTGCGATCGCGCGCACGTACGTCCCCGATGAGACGAGCAGCTCGAGCGTCGCCACGCTTCCGTCGTAACGATGAAGCACGAGCTCGTGGATCGTCGACGTTCGGTACGGCATCTCGACGTCCTCGCCTGCGCGAAAGCGCCTGTACGCACGCTCGCCCTCGATGCTGATGGCCGACGCGGCCGGCACGCGCAGCATGACCTCACCCTGGAGCGGCTCGAGTGCCTGCTCGAGCTCCTCCTGTGTCGGAGCGGCATGCTCGTCTACCGGTTCGCCCTCACGATCGCCCGTCGCACGTGCGCGAGCCGAGATCGATCTCGGCGACGTACCGCTTGTCGAGCCCGACGAGGTACTGCGCCAGGCGGGTGGCCGATCCGAGCAGGACGAGCAGCAGCCCCGTCGCGAACGGGTCGAGCGTCCCCGCATGTCCCGCCCGTGCACCGGTGCGGTCGCGGAGGCGCTTCACGACGGCGAAGGACGACGGCCCCGCCGGCTTGTCGACGAGCACGAGCCCCGTCGGCTCAAGCGCTCTCGGAGGCACGTGCGAACTCCTGCTGGATGAACGCCGCGATCTCCTCGACCGTCTCGGCGCTCGCGAAGCCGGCGGCCTGCCGATGACCTCCGCCGCCGCGGGCGCGGGCGATCGCCGACACGTCGAGCTCATCGGAAGACGCCCTGAGGCTGACGCGACGCTTCGCGTCCGGCGGCTCGGGCGGCTCGCGGATGACGGCTGCCATGTCGGTCCCGTCCACGGCGCGCAGGTAGTCGATGATGCCTTCCGCGTACTCCTCCCCCACGCCGAGGTCTGTGAAGTCCGATCGCTTGAGGTGCGAGATCACGAGTCGGCCGCCGTCGTGGATCTCCGCCCGATCGAGCGCCCGCGCGAGGAGCTTCAGCTTCGCGAACTCCACCGACTCGTAGATGCCCTGGAAGACCCGGTGGACGTCGACTCCGGCCTCCACGAGCTCCGCTGCCAGCCGGAGCGCCTTCGGCGACGTGTTCGTGTACTGGAAGCGGCCCGTGTCCGTCACGAGGGCGACGTAGAGGGCCTCGGCAATCTCGGGCGTGAGCTCTACGCTCAGCTCCCGCAGGATGTCCCGGACGATCTCGCCGGTCGAGGAGGCGTCAGGGACGACGAGGTTGATCTTGGCGAACTCCGTGTTGTCGTGGTGGTGGTCGACGTCGAGCGACAGCGGCACCCTGTCGAGCAGGGTCGCCGCCTCCCCCATCCGCTGTGCGTTCGCGCAGTCGAGCGCTACGAGCACCCTCGTCACGGCGTCCTCGGGAAGCTCGCGGCGAAGCTCGTTCAGTGGCAGGAACGCGTACTCGGCCGGCGGATCGGTATCGCCGCCCAGGTACATGACGGACTCCTTGCCGAGGGCATCGAGGCCGAGCTTCAGGCCGAGGATCGACCCGAGCGCGTCTCCGTCGGGGTTCTCGTGGGTGACGAGGAGGAAGCGGTCCGAGTCGCGAAGTGCGTTCGCGACCGCGCCGACGTCACTCATCTCCGGGGGCGAGCTCATCGATCAACTTTGACATCCGCACGCCCTCCTCGACGATGGGGTCGTACTCGAACGTCAGCGTCGGGGTGCGCTTCATGCGCACTTCGTTCGCGATTCGGGCCTGCAGGACGCCGTGTGCCGCCTCCAGCCCCTCGAGCGAGCGCTGCCGTTTACGCTCGGAGCCGAGGACGCTCACGTACACGGTCGCGTGGCTCAGGTCGGGAGACGTGCGGACGGCGGTCACGGTCACAAAGCCGATACGCGGGTCCTTCAGGTCGAGCAGCGACTCGGACAGCACCTCCCGCAGCAGCTCGTTCACCTTTCTCATGCGATCAGTCATCGATGGTCACGACCTCCCGTTCCGCCCGTATCAGCTCCCATTCCTGCCCCGTGAGATAGCGTTCCGCGCCGTCGAGCAGCTCGTGGAGCTCCCTGTGCCCGCGGGCGACGCACGCGACCGTCAGGCCGGCCCGTTGCCAGAGATCGTGATGGTCGACCTCCGCCACCGAGGCGCCGAAGCGGTTCTGGAGCTGCGCCTTGGCCGACTTCACGTACTTGCGCTTCCCCTTGAGCGACCCGTTCTCGGGGAAGTACAGCTCCACGGAGAGGATGCCGACGTAGCCCGCGCCCATCCCCGTATCTTGCCGTCCGCCTGCCCTGCGAGGCTCACGGTCTCATCCGAAGGAGGCTGTGATGAACCTAGCGCGCTGGGCACCTATCAGCGGAATCCTCTACGTCATCTTGTGGGCGGTCGTGATCTTCTTGCTCGACAGCGACACAGGCGACTCGGACGCCGACATCGTCGCCTGGTACGCCGACTCGGGTAATCGGGACCAGCAAGTGATCTCGTTCTTCCTCGTCCTCGCGGCGAGCCTGTGCTTCGTGTGGTTCCTGTCCGTCCTCCGGGGCCGGCTCGCTCAGGCCGAAGGGACGGCGGGAACGAAGACTGCTCTCGCCTTCGGCGCGGGGCTCGTGGCGGTGACGCTATGGACGATCGCGATGGCCGTCTGGATGTCCATCTCGTTCGCGGTGGACGATGCGGACGAGTTCGTCGTCGATCCGAACATGGATCGCCTGTTCGGCAATTTCGGCTACGCACTCTGGTTCGGTGGCACGACCATCGCGTTGCTCGTTGTGCTCTGCACCGCGCTCGTCGGGCTCCGGAGCCAGCTGATACCCAGGTGGCTCGCCTGGGTGAGCGTCCTCGTGGCCGTAACGATGCTCGCCTCGTTCGCGTTCATCCCATTCCTGATCTGGCTGGGCTGGGTGCTCGTGGTCAGCCTCGTGTGGCTGTTCTGGAAGCCTGCGGCCGAACCGCACCGGCGGCGCCGACGGGCTAGTCTCTTCAGCAGCAGCAGGTGGAGCGGGCGCGCGCCCAACGCGGGGGAAACCATGTTTCCCCCGCGGGCCCCTTCTTAGGAACCTGCGTCTTCGGACGGAGCGGGCGCGGCAGGCGGCGCTCACGAGGTCCGTTCGCTCCACCTCGCGCACCTCGAAGACCTCGAGGACGTCGCCTTCCTTCACGTCGTCGAAGCCGGCGAGGTGGATACCGCACTCGAAGCCTTCCGTCACCTCGCGCACGTCGTCCTTGAAGCGCTTGAGCGAGTCGATCGTCGTCTCGTAGACGATGGCGCCGTCACGGACGACCCTCACGCTGGCGCCGCGCCGCACGGTGCCGCTCGTGACGTACGAGCCGGCGATCGTGCCGAAGCGGGAGATCCGGATCAGCGCGCGCACCTCGGCCTCGCCGAGCGTGACCTCCTCGGACACCGGCTTCAGCATGCCGACGAGCGCCTGCTCGATGTCCTCGGTCAGCTGGTAGATGACGCGGTACGTGCGGATCTCTACGCCTTCGCGCTCGGCGAGCGCGCGCGCCTCCTGGTTGGGTCGGACGTTGAAGCCCACCACCATCGCGTTCGACGCAGACGCGAGCATGATGTCGTTCTCGGTGATACCGCCGGCCGCCGAGTGGATGACGTTCACGCGTACCTCCGGGTGCTCGATCTTCTGGAGCTCGGAGAGCGCGGCCTCGACCGAGCCGGCGACGTCGGCCTTGAGGACGATGTTGAGGTCCTGGACGCCTTCCTGGACGCGCTCGAAGAGGACGTCGAGGGAGATCGGCTTCGAGCGCTGCGCGAGCTGCTCTCGCCGCAGGCGCTCGCCGCGCGCCTGAGCGTGCTGGCGCGCCTGGCGCTCGTTCTCCACGACACGGGCGGGCTCACCCGCGGGCGGAGGCTTGTCGAAGCCGACGATCTCCACGGGATCTCCCGGGCCGGCGGCCTTGAGCTTCTCGCCGTGGAAGTCGTAGAGCGCACGCACGCGGCCCCAGGCGTCGCCGGCGACAATCGCATCGCCGACGTTGAGGGTGCCGCGGTGGATGAGCATCGTCGCGACGGGACCACGACCGACGTCGAGCCGTGACTCGACGATCGGCCCGGAGGCATCGGCCTTGGGGTTCGCCTTGAGCTCGAGCTCGGCGTCGGCGACGAGCAGCACCTTCTCGAGAAGGTCGCCGAGGTTCTGCTTCTCGCGTGCCGAGACCTCGGAGAACTGCGTCGTGCCACCCCACTCTTCGGGCTGAAGACCCTCGGCGGCGAGCTCGTTCTTGACCTTGTCGGGGTTCGCGTCGGGCAGGTCGACCTTGTTCACGGCGACGACGATCGGCACCTCCGCCGCGCGAGCGTGCGAGATCGACTCCTTCGTCTGCGGCATGACGCCGTCGTCAGCGGCGACCACGAGCACGGCGATGTCGGTCGCCTTGGCGCCGCGGGCGCGCATGGCGGTGAATGCTTCGTGACCCGGCGTGTCGAGGAACGTGATGCGACGTCCGTCGAGCTCTACCTGGTACGCGCCGATGTGCTGCGTGATCCCGCCCGCTTCGGTCTCGACCACCGACGTCTCGCGAATCGCGTCGAGGAGCGTCGTCTTCCCGTGGTCGACGTGACCCATGATCGTGACGACCGGTGGCCGGTCGGCGAGATCCTCCTCGGCGTCCTCGTACGTCTCCGGCTCGAGTTCCTCGTCCGCCGCGTGCTTGATCGTTATCTCCCGCTTGAGCTCGGAAGAGATCAGCTCTACCTCGTCGTCCGACAGCGACTGCGTGGCCGTACGCATGACGCCGAGGCCCATGAGGATCTTGATGAGCTCCGACATCGGAACTCCGAGCGCCTGCGAGAGGTCCTTCACGGAGGCGCCGGACGCGACGGTCACCGGCCCCGTAGGAGGCGCGACGGGCGCCCGCGGCTCGCGGGTGACGGCTCGTTCGCGCGCCTGCCGCGCGTCGGGACGCGGACGGCCGGCGGCGGTGTCGATGACGACGCGCCGCTTGCGACCACGACCGCCCCTCGCCCCCTGTCTGGGGCGCAACGGTCGGTTCGGTCGGTTTCCGCCGGTGTCGTCAGCCATCTGTCGTCCAGTCTAGAGCCGAATTACGCGGCTGCCGGGCCGTCCTCCTCGTCCGCGCCACCGTCCTCGACGGTGAGCACGACCTCTTGACCCACTTCGACGGCTGTCTCCTCGGCCTCGTCGCCATCCTCGGATTCCTCGACGTCCTCTGCCTCAGCAGCCGGTTGCACGATCTGTTCGGAGATGTCCTCGCCGGCAGCCTCGCGGGTCGCCAGCTCCTGGTGTGCGGGGACGCCGCAGAAGCGCGAGCCGGGCAGTGCGCTGTTCGGGCAGCGCTTGCCGGTCGAGAGGATCGCGAAGCAGCGGCCGATCGAGTCCCCGTCGTCCGCGCCTGCGAAGGCCGCGTCGGCCTCCTCCTGGGCGAACTCCGTGTCCGACTTGATGTCGACCTTCCAACCGGACAGGCGGGCGGCGAGGCGGGCGTTCAAGCCCTCCTTGCCGATCGCAAGTGCCAGCTGGTCGTCCGGGACGATGACCGTCGCCTCCTTCGTGTCGTCGTCGATGTACACCTCGCGCACGCGTGCGGGAGAGAGCGCCTTCGCGACGAAGCGCGCGGGCTCGGTGTTCCACGGGATGATGTCGATCTTCTCTCCGCGGAGCTCCGAGACGACCATGCGCACGCGCGAACCGCGCGGCCCGACGCACGCGCCTACTGGATCGACTCCCTGGACATGCGACTCGACGGCGATCTTCGAGCGGTAGCCCGGCTCGCGGGCGACCGCGCGGATCTCGACCAGGCCGTCGGCGATCTCCGGTACCTCGAGCTCGAAGAGCGTGCGGATGAGCTCCGGATCCCGGCGGGAGAGGATGACCTGCGGGCCCTTCGTGCCCGACCGCACCTCGGTGATGACGGCCTTGATCCTGCTCCCTTGCTCGTAGCGCTCGCCGTCCACCTGCTCGGAGCGCGGCAGCAGCGCCTCCACCTTGCCGAGGTCGATGAGCACGTTGTTGCGGTCGCCTGCCTGCTGGACGATGCCGGTCACGACCTCGTTCACGCGGTCGATGTACTCCTCGTACATCATCTCGCGCTCCGCCTCGCGGATCCGCTGGAGGATCACCTGCTTCGCCGTCTGCGCGGCGATGCGGCCGAAGTCCTCGGGGGTGACGTCCTCGCGCTCGATAACGTCCTCGGGGACGTCGGTGAGGTCGATCGTCAGGTCCTCGTCGGTCACGAGCACGTGCGACTTCTCGCCCGTCTCTTCCTCCTGCTGCTCGAGCGCCTCGATTGCACGCTCGCGAGCCTCCTCGACGAGCCGCTCCTCGATGTCTCCGGGAAGGTCGATCGAGAACACCCGGAAGTCGCCGGTGTCCTGGTCGAGCTCCACGGTGGCGTGGCGCGCGGCGCCGGCGGTCTTCTTGTAGGCGGCGAGCAGCGCGTCTTCGAGCGCTTCGATGAGCGTGTCGCTCTCGATGCCCTTCTCGCGCTCGATGGTCTGGATGCCTTCGATGATCTCTCGCGTCATTTCGTCACCTCGTCGATCAGGTTGCCGCGCACGATGGCGTCATAGGGAATGTCGATGGGGTCTGGTCCGGCCGCGACCGTGAGCGTCTTCGGGCCCGCAGCCACCAGCTCGCCGCGAAACGACTTGCGGCCTGCGACCGGCTGGGCCGTGCGTACGGCCACCTTGTGACCGACGGCGTTGCGGAAGTGACCGGGCGTGCGGAGCGGGCGCTCCTCGCCGGGAGACGACACGTCGATCGTGTAGCGGTCCGAGTAATCGCGGATGACGTTCGTCACGCGCTGGCAGAGCCCATGGTCGACGCCCTCAGCGTGGTCGATGTAGACGCAGAAGCGGGACGGTGATTGGAGCTCGACGGCGAGCACTTCCACACCGGGCAGGGCAGCCTCGACCCGGCGGGAGATGTCCCGCTGGAGCTGCTTCTCGGTGTCGTACGTCGTCGCCAAATCGTCCTCCATCACAAGAAATGGGCGCCGCGCGCCCATTTCGCCAAGCCGGTGAAATGTGGTGTCACAAGGATAGCAAGGCTCTTGCGCGGGCCGCTGCGCCGCCTCGGGCGGCTCTTCGCACTCAGGCCGTCGCGACGAGGATCACGCCGCCGAGCGACAAGGACTGCGCCCACTGCACGCCAGGCGGTGACACGTTCGTGAAGCACGAGCGCCCCCAGGGCGACCGCGAAGAGCACGCTCGTCTCTCTCACGGCCGCGACCGGCGCTGCGGGCGCGCGCTCGAGTGCGGCGAGGACGAGCGCGTACGCGCCGAAGGTGCCCAGCGCGGCGGCGACCGTTGCCACGCCTACGTGCCTTCGTACGTCGGCCAGGCGGCCGGCCGCCGCATACGCGACTAGTGCCGCGACCGCCACCGGCGCCAACACGAGCTCGAGATACGCGATCGCCGAGGCATGCTCGATGCCCTGGTTGTCCGCCAGCGTGTAGCCGGCGATCGTTCCCGCGATCAACAGGGCCAGGAGAACGCCGCGCCGATCGGCTCGCCCGGTGATACCGCGGACGAGCAGCACACCTGCGCCGACGAGCACAACGCCGACGGCCTGGAACGCCCCGAGCGTCGCTCCCGCGAGCCAGCCTCCGAGCGAGCACGAGCACCGGAGCGACGCCGCGCGCGATCGGATAGACGAGGCTGACGTCCGAGTCGCGATACGCGGCGGTCAAGAGCAGGAAGTACGCGAGCTCGAGCGCAGCAGAGAGCGCGATCCACGGAACGGCTGCAGCTTCGACGTCCCACGTCGCCACTGCGACGGGTGCGAAGAGGACGACGGAGAGGCGAGCGCGACCGTCGTCGCCGCCCGCACGTCCTCGGCCCTTGCGACGAGGACGTTCCAGCCCGCGTGGAGCGCCGCCGCGGCGAGCGCGAGCAGGAACGCGTCGAGCGGCACTTATCGGTCGCCCTTCGGCCGTCGCACGCTTCGGGTCGAGCGCTGACACGAGGTTGATCTGCCTCGCATCGCCCAGCGCGCAACTGGCCGATGGTTTCGCCGGAGCCGATGGCCACCAACGGAGGACGGAGTCCGCCGGCTCCCCGTCGGCGCGACGACCGGCCATCACGGCGGTCGTGAAGCGTCGAAGAGGCTCTGACCGCGGTTACGCGGCCGTGGTCTGGACGTCGAGGATGATCTCGTTAGGCGGATTTCGTGGCTGTGAAGCAGAACTGCGTGCTCGCGAAGTAGAACTCGTCTCGTTCCATCAGCTCGCGCTGCTCCGCGCCCCACGCTTCGGCTTCGACCTCGCTTATGCCTTGTCTTCCCGCGACGAACGTCGCGATGAACGGCACGAGCGCCGCTCCGTACTTCTCCGGGTCACGTCCGCTCGCGGCGAACGCGTGCGCCTCCACGCGTACGTCCTCGAATCCGGCTGACCGTAGTTGCGCGCCGAGCGTTCGCGGCAGCGACGGGTGGGCGAGGTGCTCGTCCCAGGCTCGCAGCACGCGCTCGGTCAGAGCGGTGTCCTGCGAGTGAATCGACACCGTCGCCCAGTCCACGTCCCAGACGACTGCACGTCCGCCCGGTCGAAGGGCCCGGTGCAACTCGGCGAGAGCTGCAGCCACGTCCGAGACGTACTCGAGAACCTGCACGCAGACCGCGCCGTCGAATGTCCCGCTCTCGACCGGTAGCGCTGTGGCCTCTCCTTCGAGGAGCCGGACGTTGTCGCGGCCAGCGCAGCGGGCCGCGCGCAAGCTGAAGCATCGCGGGGCTGCTGTCCACGCCCACTACGGAGCCGGACGAACCAACGATCTCCGAGAGCTCGAGACAGTAGAAGCCAGGCCCGCACCCAACGTCGAGGATTCGGTCACCGAGGGCTGCCCCGAGTGCCTCGCGAACCAGCTCGCGGCGACGCGCAGCATCGTGGATCTTGTAGAGGACCTCGATCCGCCTGGCGAGGTCGGCGTCGAATTGCAACTGGCTCATCGTTCCCTCCTTGCCAGTTCGCTGCCCGGTTTCTAGTCGACGTCGAGGATGATCGTTACAGGTCCATCGTTCACGAGCGAAACCTCCATCCTCGCGCCGAACACCCCGGTCTCTACGGGCACGCCCAGCTCGCGTAGCGCGTCGCAGAACCGTTCGTAGAGCGGCTCCGCGAGCTCGGGCTGGGCGGCATCCGTGAAGCTCGGGCGATTGCCCTTGCCGGTGTCCGCGATCAGCGTGAACTGGCTGACGACGAGAGCGGCGCCCCCGACGTCGAGCAGCGAGCGGTCGAATTTCCCTTCCTGGTTCTCGAAGATCCGCAGTCGAGCGATCTTGCCGGCCAGCGCGCGCGCAGCTCTCTCGTCGTCGTCACGAGCGACCCCGAGTAGGACGCAAAGGCCTTGGCCGATCTCGCCGCCCGGCGAGACGCTCGCGCGCGTCACGCGCTGGACGACTGCTCTCACTCGCCCCGGATGTGAACTTCGTAGCGGCGCGTCCCGGGCCTCAGCGAGCGGGCGAGCTTGTAGTGGCCCTGCGCCTCGGCGTCACGGCCGAGCTTGTCGAGGCAGCGGCCGAGCGCGTAATGCGCGTAGTCGTTGACCGGTGAGATCTCGAGCACGGCGCGGAACTCCGCCTCCGCATCTTCCCACCGTCGCAGGCGGAAGTACGCGATGCCGAGCGCCTCGCGGATCGACGCCTTGTGCGGCTCGGCGCGGCGGGCCTTCTCGAGCGGCACGGTCGCCTGCGCCGTCTGACCGCTCCGCAGGCGTCTCCACCCCTCCTGGTAGTCGTCGTACGCCTGACTCACGTCAGCAGGCGTTCGACCTCGTCCAGGACGGCGGCGGCCACTCGCCATTTAGGAGCCTTCGTCACGACGCGCTCGCCGCCGTCGGCAAAGATCATCACGACCTCGTTCTCCGCAGCGTCGAAGCCGATGTCGTCGCGCGAGACGTCGTTGAAGACGATGAGGTCGACCGCCTTCGCGGCGAGCTTCGCGCGAGCACGGTCGAGGCCTTCCGCGCCGTGGTCGGCCGCGAAGCCGACGAGCACCTGGCCGTTCGCCCGCCGCCGGCCCAGCTCGGCGAGAACGTCCTGCGTGGGCTCGAGCTCCACCGACCAGCCGTCACCGTCTTTCGAGCGCTTGCCGGCGATGGCATCCGCGGGGCGGTAGTCGGCGACCGCGGCCGCCATCAACACGACGTCCGATTCCCGGGCAAGCGCCTCGTCGGCGAGCTCCGCTGCGGTCGCGGTCTCGCACGACGGTCACGCCCGACGGCGGCTGCACCGCGAGATTCGCGGCCAGCAGCGTCACCTCGGCGCCCGCGCCGCCGCGCCTCCTCTGCCAGGGCGATGCCCATGCGCCCGGAAGATCGGTTGCCGAGGTAGCGCACGGCATCGAGCGGCTCGCGAGTGCCGCCGGCGCTGACGAGCACCTGCTTTCCCGACAGCGGGCCGGCCTTACCGAGGATGACGCTGCAGCGGGCGAAGATCTCCTCCGGCTCGCTCATACGACCGAGCCCCGTCTCGCCCTCGGCCAGCTCGCCCTCTGCCGGCCCGATCAGCTCGACGCCGCGCTCCGCGAGCAGGCGGACGTTGGCCTGCGTCGCCGGGTGCTCCCACATGCGGACGTTCATGGCCGGCGCAGCGAGGACCGGTCCGCGGTAGGCCAGCGCCGCCTGCGCGAGCAGGCCGTCGGCGAGCCCGTGAGCGAGCTTGGCGAGCGTGTTCGCCGTCAACGGCGCGATCACGAACAGATCCGCCTCGACGAGATGCGGATAGAGGTCGCGTGGCATCTCCCGCCGTGCGAGCGCCTCGAAGGTCTTCGCCGAGACGAAGGTCTCGGCCTCGGGCGTCAAGAGCGGCGTGACGTCATGCCCCTCGCGAACGAGAAGTCGGCAAAGCTCGCACGCCTTGTAGGCGGCGATACCACCAGAGACACCGAGCAGAACACGTGCCACGGCAACATTGTGCCGTCAGCGGCGCGCCCGAGGGCGTCTAGCTCTTCGCGTACTCGTACGCGATCTTGCCCTCGGCGATCTCCTCGAATGCCATCGTCAGATAGTTCTTCGAGCGGGATTCGACGAGGGGCGGGAGCTCGTCGAAGGTGCCTTCGCCGAGCTGGTGGTGGTAGTTGTTGATCTGGCGGGCCCGCTTGGCGGCGACGATCACCAGCGCGTAGCGGGAATCGACGTTGTCGAGCAGGGCATCGATGCGTGGAGAAATCATGAACCGGGCATGGTACCCGCAGCGGACAACTCTCTGCGGACGATGCTCGCCAGCTCCTCGACGGCGCGCTCCAGCTCGTCGTTCGCCACCACATGGTCGAAGGAATCGGCCTGCGTGAGCTGGCTCTCGGCGATGTCCAGCCGCTGCCCGATCTCGCCCGCGCTCTCGGTCGCGCGCTCGCGCAGCCGCCGCTCGAGCTCGCTCACCGGAGCAGTGACGAAGATCGTCACCGCGGCCGGCAGCTCGTCTGCGACGTTGAGCGCCCCCTCTGTCTCCAGCTCGAGCACCGCCACGCGGCCGGCGTCCGAGATTCGCTCCACCTCCGAGCGCAGCGTTCCGTAGCGCTGCCCGGACACGTACGTCACGTGCTCGAGGAAGTCTCCGCGCGCGACGCGCGTCGCAAACTCCCCGTCCGAGAGGAAGTAGTACTCGCGCCCGTCCTCCTCCCCGCTCCGCTGCAGCCGCGTCGTCGCCGAGACGGCCAGCTCCAGCTCCTCGATGCGCTCGAGGAGAGCGCGGATGAGTGTCCCCTTGCCGGCGCCCGAGGGCCCGGTGATCACGATCACCGGCAGCTGTCGCCCGCCGGTGCTCCCGTTCGGAGCCCTACTGGTCGAAGAGGCCAACAAGCTCCGACCGCTGCCGATCTGACAGACCGCCGATCGTTTTCGATTCGGCGATCCTGCACTGGTTGAGATAGCGCTTGGCTTTCACCTGTCCGAACTTCGGGACAGCCATCAGCATGTCGAGAACCTTGGCGGTGGAGACGTAGTCAGGCGGGTCGCGAAGGATCGCTTCGAAGCGGACGCGTCCGAGCTTGAGGTCCTTCTTGAGCTTTGCGCGCTGCACGCGGATGTCGTTCGCCCTCCGAAGGGCATCCATGCGCTGGTCCAGTGAGCGGCGCGGGGCTTGGGAGGCGACCTTCGACGCAGGCATCGGGAGGGGCGATACTAACACTGCTTTCGCGAATCGTGGGCGGCGCTTTTTCGTCAGGCGGTCGCTGCGGCGGGAGCGAGGTGAGCCGCTCCCCGCGCCTCGGCCGCTGACGCGAATCCGGCCGCCGCGAGCTCCTCGGCGAGCTCCGAGCGGACCCGCTGCGGCGCGTCCGGATCGGTGAAGAGCACCGTCCCGAGGGCGACTGCCGACGCTCCAGCAGCGATCAGGTCGAGCGCATCGCGCCCGGTCGTCACGCCTCCCATCCCGACGATGGGCAGCGCCGTGGCGATGAACGCCGCATGGACGGCGGCGAGCGCGATCGGCTTCAGCGCAGGACCCGAGTAGCCGCCGGTCGCGGTGCCCAGGACCGGCTTCAGGTGCTCGTCGAGCGAGAGCCCGCGGATCGTGTTCACGAGCGAGAGCCCGTCCGCTCCGGCGGCCGCAACCGCACGCGCCAGCGCGGCGACGTCCGGCACGGCAGGCGACAGCTTCGCGTACAGGGGCAGGCGCGTCTCGGCTGCGGCAGGCGGCGACGATCTCGGCAGCCGACTCCGGCGCCTCGTCGACGTTTGGACAGGAGAGATTGAGCTCGATCGCTGCGACCTCCTCGCGGTCATCGAGCGCCGCGCACGTCTCCGCGTACTCGCTCGCGGCGAAGCCGCCGACCGAGACCCAGATCGGCGTGTCGAGCTCGGCGAGCGCGGGCACCACGTCTGCGAGGAACGCGTCGCGGCCCGGGTTTGCCAGCCCGATCGAGTTGAGCATTCCGGCAGCCGTCTCCGCGATACGCACGGGAGCGTTTCCCTCGCGTGGAAGCGGTGTGACGGTCTTCGTGACGAAGGCGTCGAGCTGTCGCGCGGTGTCCGGCGCGGTCAGCGCGTCGAGGCAGCCGGAGGCATTGAGCAGCACTGCACCCACTGTAACGCCGGGGCGGGCTGGGCCCGCCCCGGCTGCTCGAGCTGTTACGTAACGGTGAAGTTGTTCGCGCTCGTCGCCGTTCCGGCGCCGGTCGTGACGGAGGAGGCCCTAGCGTCGTTCATGCCGGTCGCACCGATGGTCATGCCGACGTGCATTAGAGATTCCCTCCCTCGGATACGCAGCGACGTAGCCGTTTATCAGATCCTGATGTCGGCTTCAGGCGTCTTGCACACGACCGTCGTTCGGCGTCGCAGGACGGGCCCCTCCACGCAGAGCCGCTCGAGCCGGCCGTCGATCTGGACGGCGCAGCCGTAACAGGCCCCGTAGCCGCAAGCCATCGGCGCCTCCCACGCGAGCTGGGCGTCGGGGGCGATCCGCTCAACTGCGTGCAGCATGGGCTCGGGCCCGCAGGCGAGCACGTCATGACCCTCCGGAAGAGCGTCCGTTACGAGCACGGGGTCGATCACGACCTCGGCTGCGGGGAGCAGTGCCGCCGCCTCCGCGTGCAGTGCGCTGCGGAAGCCGAGCACGGCCGGCGGGTCGCCGAGAACCTCCGACAGATACGGGAATGGGGCAATGCCGACCCCGCCGCCGACGAGCAACGGGCGCGGCACGGCGAGATCGAAGCCGTTTCCCAGGGGGCCAAGGACATGGAGTGCCTCGCCGGGCGCGAGCGCGCAGAGGGCCCGTGTGCCTCGCCCTGTGGGCTCGATGAGGAACGCAAGCTCGCCGGGCGGAGCCAGGCAGAGGCTCATCGGCCGCGGCAGCAGCCGTCCCGGAGCCTCGAGCATGAAGAACTGCCCCGGCCGGCCGGGATCGAGGTCGCCCCTTTCGACCCGAAGAGGGTGTACGGGCCGAGACTCTCGTTGCCTGTGACCTGAAGAAGCTCGCGCCGCATCATGGGGTTCTTCTATCGATCGGCAGTGAGCCCGCGCTCCTGGGCGAAGCCGGGCTTGGCCCGGCGGGAGCCCCCACGGGCGATGGTAAGCCCGGTGCGTGAAGGAGGGGGTCCGTGGGGGAACCATGGGTTCCCCCACGCCTTCTAACTCGCTCGCGTCTCAGCGAGGCGCTCCTGAAGGCTGAGGGCGCTTGTGGTGCGGCCGTGCGCGATCGCCTGGACGGACGCAGCGGCGCCGGCGATAGTCGTTACGCACGGCACCCGGGCCGCGAGAGCCGCCTCCCGGATCAGATACCCGTCGGTGCGAGCCGCACCCGACTCCTGCGGCGTGTTGATGACCAGGTCACAGCGGCCGCGCCGAATGAGGTCCACGACCGTGTCCTCCTTGCCGGCCGTCTCCGAGACCTTGGCCGCGGAGTCGACACCGATGCCCGCGTCGGCAAGCGCGGCGGCCGTCCCCGCCGTCGCGACGAGCCGGAAGCCGAGGCCCGCGAGCGCGGCTGCGACAGGGACGATCGCACGCTTGTCGGCATCACGCACCGACACGAAGACGGTGCCTGACTGTGGCAGCGGCCGTCCCGCTGCCCGCTCCGCCTTGCCGAACGCGCTCGGGAAGTCGTCGGCGGTCGCCATGACCTCGCCGGTCGAGCGCATCTCCGGTCCTAGCACCGGATCGGAGCCGGGAAAGCGCGCGAACGGCAGGACGGCTGCCTTCACAGACACGTCTCCCCCACGCCGGCGCGCCGGCAAGGCGAGCGAGGACAGCGACGCGCCCGTCATCAGCCGACAGGCGGCTTCGACGAGGTTGACGCCCCGCGCCTTGCTCGCGAAGGGCACGGTGCGCGACGCGCGAGGATTCGCCTCCAGCACCGAGATCTCGCCGTCGACGAGCGCGAGCTGGACGTTGACGAGGCCGACGACTCCGAGCGCCGGGGCGAGCCGGGCGACGAGCTCCTCCACCGCGGCGTCCTGCTCGGCGTCGAGCGATGGCGCCGGCAGCGCGCACGAGGAGTCACCGGAGTGGACACCCGCCTCCTCGACGTGCTCCATGACGGCGGCGACGTACGTCTCCTGTCCGTCGCAGAGGGCGTCGACGTCGATCTCGAGCGCTCCGTCGAGGAAGCGGTCGACGAGCGTCGCGCCGCGCGGCCCGGCGGCAAAGGCATCGAGCACCTGCTCCGGCCTGTAGCAGACGCGCATCGCGCGGCCGCCGAGCACATACGACGGCCGCACGAGCACGGGATAGCCGATGCGCTCGGCGATCGCGACCGCCTCCTCGGCGTTGTCGGCGATCCCCCACTCCGGACAGCGGATGCCGTGCTCGGCGAGGAGCCGATGCGAAACGCTGCCGGTCCTCCGCGAGGTCGATGGCCTCGACGGGCGTTCCCAGAATGCGCACGCCTGCGTTGCCGAGCCCATGGGCAAGCTTCAGCGGTGTCTGGCCGCCGAACTGGATGACGACGCCGTCGGGCTGCTCGCGCTCGCAGACGGCGAGCACGAACTCCTCGGTCAAAGGCTCGAAGTAGAGGCGGTCCGACGTGTCGTAGTCGGTCGAGACGGTCTCCGGGTTGCAATTGACCATGACGGCCTCGTAGCCGAGCGCACGGAACGCCTGTGCAGCGTGCACGCAGCAGTAGTCGAACTCGATGCCCTGGCCGATGCGGTTGGGGCCCGAGCCGAGGACGACGACACGCGGCCGGGTCTTTGCCGCCAGGGGCTCGTCGCGCTCCCCGACCGTCGAGTAGTAGTAGTTGGACGCCGCCTCGACCTCGCCCGCCACGGAGTCGACACGGCGGTAGACGCGCCTGCCCTCACGAAGCCGTAGCGACTCGAGCTCCGCCTGGAACCACGGATGCAGGCCCTCGGGCAAGTCGTCGAGGTCTCGCCACGGGGTGACGGCGCCGCGATCGAGCTCGCGGCTCTCCATCGCCTTCATGAATGCCTCGGCGAACGTCCTCCCGATGCCCATCGTCTCTCCCACCGACTTCATCTGTGTGCCGAGCGTCCGGTCGGCGCCCGGGAACTTCTCGAAGGCGAAGCGCGGAAACTTCACGACGACGTAGTCGAGCGTCGGCTCGAAGCTCGCCGGCGTCGTCTGCGTGAGGTCGTTTGGGATCTCGTCGAGCGTGTAGCCGACGGCAAGCTTCGCGGCTACCTTCGCGATGGGATAGCCGGTGGCCTTCGATGCGAGCGCCGACGAGCGCGACACACGGGGGTTCATCTCGATCACCCGCAGCTCCCCGCTCTCGCGCTGCCGTGCGAACTGGATGTTGGAGCCGCCACACTCGACGCCTACGGCGCGAATGACCGCCGCAGCAGCGTTGCGGAGCTCCTGAAAAGCCTCGTCGGAAAGCGTCATCTGCGGCGCCACGGTGACGGAGTCACCCGTGTGTGTGCCCATGGGATCGAGGTTCTCGATCGAGCAGACGACGACGACGTTGTCGACGGCGTCGCGCATCACCTCGAGCTCGAACTCGTCCCAGCCGCGGACCGACTCTTCGACGAGCACCTGGCCTATCGGCGACTCGCGCAGGCCGATCTCCACCCGCCGGCGCAATTCCTCACGTGTCGAGGCGAAGCCGCCGCCGTGGCCGCCGAGGGTGAAGGCAGGCCTGACGACTGCCGGCAGCGCTACGTCGGCCAGCTCGCCGGCCGTCGTGACGATGCGCGACTCGGGCACGCGGAGGCCGACCGACCGCACCGCCTCGCGGAAGAGCTCGCGGTCCTCGGCGCGGCGGATGGAATCGAGCCCGGCGCCGATGACCTCGACGCCGTACCTGGCCAGCACGCCCGCCTCGTCCAGCTCGCGCGTGAGGTTGAGCGCCGTCTGGCCGCCCATCGTCGACAGCAGCGCGTCGGGACGCTCGCGCGCGAGCACGTCCGCCACGGACTCCATGTCGAGCGGCTCGATGTACGTGCGGTCCGCGAAGCCCGGGTCGGTCATGATCGTCGCCGGGTTCGAGTTGACGACGATCGTGCGAAAGCCGTCCTCCCGCAGCACCTTGAGCGCCTGGCAACCCGCGTAGTCGAACTCGCATGCCTGGCCGATGACGATCGGCCCCGAGCCGATGATGCAGATGGTGTGCAGGTCGTCTCTACGAGGCATCGCGGAGCTCTTGGACAAACGATTCGATCAGCTGCCGGGCGTCGTGCGGGCCCGGTCCCGCCTCCGGGTGGAACTGGAGCGAGCGCGCTCGCAGGTCGGGGTAGTCGAGCCCCTCGACCGTGCCGTCGTAGAGGGAGACATGCGTCGCGGCGCGCTCGTCGGTCTCTCGAACGGCGAAGCCGTGGTTCTGGCTCGTGACGAGCACGCGTCCGGAGCCCCGTTCGAGCACCGGGTGGTTCGCGCCGCGATGGCCGAACGGCAGCTTGTACGTCTCGTGCCCCGTCGCGAGCGCGATCAACTGATGACCGAGGCAGATGCCGAGCACGGGCACGCGCCCTACCAAGTTGCAAGTTGTTGCAATCTCCTCGGTCAGCGCCGCCGGGTCGCCGGGCCCGTTCGAGAGGAGCACCCCGTCGTGGGAAACCAGCTCGTCCGCGTCCACGTCGTGGGGGTACACCGTTACCGCGGCGCCCGCGGCGGCCAGCCGCGGACGATGGATCGCTTGCAGCCGTAGTCGACGACCGCGACGCGCACGTCGCCTCGTCGTGTGCGACGTATGGCTCCCCGTCGAGACGTCCCCCGCCAGTGCCTGGCCTGCCATCTCGGGCACGGCGCGAACCTCCTCGAGCGTCGTGTTGATCCCGGCGCGCATCGCGCCGCGGTCGCGCAGGTGGGTGACGAGCGCTCGTGTGTCCACGCCCGTCAGTCCGACGACACCGGTCTCGGCGAGCCAGTCCGTCCACGCGGGCCCGCGCGCCTCTCGCATGACCACGGCGCGTACATGTGGGGCAGCCGATTCCGACCGCTCCGGCGCGACGCCGTAGTTGCCGACCATGGGCGCCGTGAAGCAGAGGATCTGCCCCGCGTAGCTCGGGTCGGTGACGAGCTCCTGGTAGCCGGTCATGGACGTGGCGAAGACCGCCTCGCCCAGCGCGCGGCCGGGAGCGCCCACGGGCTCGCCGGGGAAGAGCTCCCCGTCCTCGAGCAGCAGTCCCGTCATGCGCCGTGGACGACGCGGCCCGCTGCCACAGTCATGCGCACCTTGCCCTTCAGCTCCTGGCCGAGCAGCCACGAGTTCGCCGACCGTGAGCGGAAACCGTCCTCCGTCACGCGCCAGGTCGACTCGGTGTCGAGCAGCACGAGGTTGGCCTCGGCGCCGGGCTCGATGCGCGGCGCCTCCAGCCCGTAGATCCGGGCGGGGCCGGCGGACATCCGCTCGAGCAGCGTCGGCAGCGGAACGATGCCGGGCTCCACGAGATGCGTGTAGAGGGCGGAGAACGCTGTCTCGAGGCCCGTGACGCCGAACGGCGCCTCTTCGAACGGCACCTCCTTCTCGTGACGCGCGTGAGGCGCGTGGTCGGTTGCGATCGCGCAGATCGTCCCGTCGCCGAGGGCCTCGATGAGCGCTTGCCGGTCGGCAGTCGAGCGCAGAGGTGGGTTCATCTTCACGTTGGGATCGAGTGAGCGAAGCGCGTCGTCCGTCAGCACGAGATGGTGCGGTGTCACCTCGGCCGTCGCCGCGACCCCGTCCGCCTGCGCACGGCGAACCGCCTCCACCGACTCGCGGGCCGAGACGTGCAGCAGGTGCACCGGTCGCTCCTCGTAGGCGGCGAGAGCGACGTCTCGGGTGACCATGACGCTCTCGGCTACGGAGGGGTAGCCGGCAAAGCCGAGCTCCGCGGAGACCGTCCCCTCGTGCATCTGGCCGGAGCGCGAGAGTGAGGGCTCTTCGCAATGGACGGCGATCGTCCGGCCTGCGACCGCACCGTACTGCAGCGCCCGCCGCATGAGCGACGCTGCGACGACCGGCCGCCCGTCGTCCGTGAACCCGGCGGCGCCGGCGTCGGCGAGCTCACCCATCTCTGTCAGCTCGCCACCCTCGGAGCCCTTGGAGATCGCGGCGAGAAAGCCGACGGGCACCTCAGCCTCGGCCTGCGCGCGCTCGACAAGCGCGCCGAGGACTGCGGCCGAGTCGACGACCGGCTCGGTGTTGGGCATGGCGAGGATCGCGCAGAAGCCGCCGGCGGCGGCAGCCTGCGTTCCGGACGCGATCGTCTCCTCGTCCTCCCGCCCGGGCGTGCGCAGGTGGACGTGCGGATCGACGAACGCGGGCGCCAGCACGAGGCCGGCGGCATCGACGATGCGGTGGCCGTTCGCCTCGACGTCCGCGCCGAGCTGGGCGATGACGCCCTCGTCGACCCGGACGTCGAGCACGGCGTCCACCCCTCGCGCGGGATCGAGAACGCGCGCGCCGCGAACGACGAGGCTGTCTCGAGGAGCGTCCTTCGCGTAGAGCAACGTCATGAGGCCACCTCCAGCTCGAGCTCGGCCGGGACGGCGACCGGCCCGTGCGTCAGCAGGTCGTAGAGCACCGCCATACGGGTGACGAGGCCGGCCCGTACCTGCGTCTCGATGAGCGCGTCGGACGCGTCGGCGACGCGGGGGTCGATCTCGACGCCGCGATTCATCGGCCCCGGGTGCATGATCTTCTGCCCGGGCCGCACGCGCTCAGGCGTCACGCCCCAGCGCGCGGTGTACTCGCGGAGGCTCGGAACGTAGTTCGCGCCCTCGAGCATGCGCTCGCGCTGCATCCGGAGGACGTAGACGACGTCGGCCTCCCTGATCGCGTCGATGTCGGTGGAGACCGTGCAGCCCATCGCCTCGATGCCACGCGGCATGAGCGTCGGCGGCCCGACGAGCGCCACGGAGGCGCCGCAGAGCACGAGCGCCTGGATGTTCGAGCGGGCGACGCGTGAGTGGAGGACGTCGCCGACGATCGCCACGTGCAGCCCCTCGATCCGCCCCAGCTCCTGCTTGATCGTGTAGAGGTCGAGCAACGCCTGGGTCGGATGCTGGTGCTTGCCGTCCCCGGCGTTGACGACGTGTGCGCCCGTCACGCGCGCCACGAGCTGCGGCGCGCCTATGTGCGGGTGGCGGATGACGATCACGTCGGGCCCGTACGCGTCGAGCGTGAGCGCCGTGTCCTTCAGCGACTCCCCTTTGTCGACGGCTGAGCCCGTGGCCTTGATGGACATGACGTCGGCGGACAGCCGCTTCGCCGCCAGCTCGAAGCTCGACGACGTTCGTGTCGACGACTCGTAGAAGACGTTGACGACCGTGCGGCCGCGCAGCGTCGGCAGCTTCTTCACCTCGCGGTCGACGGCGTTCTCGAAGTTCCGCGCCGTCGCGAGCAGTCGCTCGACGTCGTCGCGGGTGAGGTCTGCGATGGATATGAGGTGCCGGCGCTCGGCCTGCCTGGGCGGCAGGTCGTCACGCACCACGCTGATCTCGGGCATCAATGCGATTCCTCCTCGGAAGCGGGGCAGAGCACGACCTGGTCGACCTCGTCGACTTCGACGAGCTGCACCTGGACGCGCTCGCCGCGCGACGTGGGCAGGTTCTTGCCGACGTAGTCAGGGCGGATGGGCAGCTCGCGGTGCCCTCGGTCGCAGAGCACGGCGAGCCGAACGGCGGCGGGCCGCCCGTAGTCGAAGAGCGCCTCGATCGCGGCGCGGATCGTGCGGCCGGTGTAGAGGACGTCGTCCACGAGCACGCACGTCTTCCCTTCGAGCGGAAAGTCGAGGCGAGTGGCGCGCACGACCGGCTGGGGATGAAGTGGCGCCTCGCGGCCGCGGACGTGGACGTCGTCGCGATAGAACGTGATGTCGAGCGTGCCGAGCGCGATCTCCGTGCCGGCGAACTGCCCGATCAGTGCCCGGAGCCGGTGGGCCACGCAGACACCGCGCGTGTGGATGCCCACGAGCGCGACCTGCTCGAGGTCAGGGTTGCCCTCGATGATCTCGTGGGCGATGCGGTGGAGAGTCCGTTCGATCGCCTCAGCGTCGAGCAGGACTCGCTCGGACGCCGGCGCCTGCGCAGGGTTCGTCATTCGACTCCTTTCCGGCCTCACGGGACCGGGTTAAAGGGGTACGTGGGTGAGTTGAGCCTAGCGCATCTCGCGGACAGCTCAGGTGCAGCCCCACCCACTGGTGGAGATCGAGCTCGCGGGCGGTCGCCGTGGGCACGAAACCCAGGTCACGGCGACGCGCGTGTACCGCAGACGCGGAAGACGCGCTGTCGCCGCCCGCCGCGGCCCGACCTCGAAATCCTTCAGTGACCAGAGCCCGGAACGCTGCCCACTCACGTTCCGGCACGAGCGGCGCGGGACGGCGCCGGATGCTCACGACTCCGGCGTCCACACGAGGTGCAGGTTCGAAGCAGCGGGCCGGCAGCCGCCGCGCCAGCACAGCCTCGTAGACGGCACCCCGCGTGACGTTGAGCATCGTGCTCGGCCAGCAGGCGGTCCGTTTGACTCGCTGCGCCCCACTCCACGACGAGATCGCCGCGCCCAAGCGGAAGAAACGGGTCATCGAACAAGCGGCGCAGGATCGCGCTCGAGCAGCCGAAGGGGAGGTTGGCGACGACACGGAACTCCTCTTGCGGCAGGCGAACGGAGAGGGCATCGCCCTGGATGACGCGGACGTTCGGATGACCTCTGAACCGTTTCCGCAAGCCTTCCGCGAGGACGGGGTCGAGCTCGATCGCATGCACCTCGCGCGCGCGCTGCGCCAGGGGCGCTGTCAGCCGACCGGTGCCTGCCCCGATCTCGACCACGACGTCCGTTGCCAGCACGCATGCATCGGCGACGAGCGTTGCCGCCAAGCGTGGGCTTCTCAGAAAGTGCTGACTAGAAGCGCGACGGGCAGACGCCACGCGTCGAGCGCGTCGGTCTGCCACGGAAGATCACCATGGTCATGTCCGGGGGCACTCTACTCGGCGTAGCCCGTCTTCTTCAAGAAGCTGCGCAACGCGCGCAAGTACGCGCCGCCCTGCGGCCAGCCGACGCAGGTCGGGCCGTGGGCCGAACTGGCGCTTCCTCGCAAGCGATGTGAGCGTCGCCCACCCCTCGTTCCCCCGGCCGAGGAGGTACTGATCGGCGACCCACGCGGCGAGCACGCCGCGCGGATCGTCACGTCCGGAGCGAAACCGCCGGTACGAGCGCCAGAGCTGGTCGGCATCACGCTCGATCTCTGCGGGATAGTCTCGGGTGACGTCGATCAGACGTCCGCGGTCGAAGTGCCAGATCTGGACCGGGAACGCGGAGCCCGCGAACGCCGTGAACATGTAGCCGAAGCGGGCGTCGGCGCTGACGAGCTCCGGCCGGCTGTCGCCGTCGAGGCGCCGGCGCTGGTACCCGATGTCGCGCCAGCCGTGCTCCGTGGAGGTGTACGTGCCGAGGGACGGGAGCCAGCGGAAGAACCTCGAGTCGAGACAGCAGTGGGCACCCCCCGTGTACGTGTCGACCCATACCTCCGGCTCACCGTCGGCGTCGAGGTCGCGTACGTGGACGACCGGCCGGATGAAGTAGGCGGTGCCGAGGCGTCCGGAGGTCCACCGTCGCCCGTCGCGCGTGATCCGCACCTGGACGCGGCGGTACTCGATGCCGTGCTTCACCCAGGTCACGTTCGCCGCGACGTCGACCTGGGCCGCGGCCGATCCGCCGGCGGTCCACGCAACAGCCGCGAGCGCGGCACAGCCGAGGACGGCGATCAGCGGTGCGGCGACAGCGATCAGCCATTCGATCCCATATTCGATGGTAGGCGGAAGCTCTCCTACGGCGCGGGCGGTGCCGCGCGTCACTTCGTCCGGGTCCAGGAGATCGAACGTCGAGATGTGGCGTTGCTCGATGCGCTCGAGTGCCTCTTCGCGACTGATCGACGCCCGTTGCGAGTGCCGTACGAGGCGCACGCCCCCGAAACCCGCGCTGGCTAGCTGTACCTCGAGCTGGCCGCCGTCCGGAAAACGGGCGCGGTCGATCCTCTCGATCGACGGGAAGTAGCGGTTGAGCCAGAACTCGCCGAAGTGCACGGGATCGAACGTCACGACCACGAGCCTGCCGTCTTGCGTGAGCACCCGCCGCAACTCGGCAAACGCGGCCGGACGGTCGACGAGGTGGCAGACGAGCCACATAACCGCTCGCTCGAACCAGGCATCTCGGAACGGAAGCTGCTCCGCGCGCCCCGCCTTCAGGCCAACCGAAGGAGGGACGTTCTGCTCGGCGACACGCAGCATCTCCGGCTCCGGATCGACGCCCCAGACCTTCGAGGCCTCCGACTCGGCGAGCGCCTTGCTCAGCCGTCCCGTGCCGCAGCCGCAGTCGAGCACGCGGCGGCCGCGGAAGTCCCCTTCACGCACGACGATGTCGTAGACCTCGCGCCAGTTGTCGTCCACCGGCCGCACGCGGTCGTAGTCGTCGGCGAGCCGCCCAAAGTTCACCGCACGGGGGACTGGATTCATCCTGCCCAGCGTTCCGTTCCCGAGCTCACGGAGCGTCGCCGCGTGCGACGCACCAGCGGTTGAAGCCGGCGGTGCGCACTTCCGGCAACCAGCGGCGTGGTTCGACGGCTTGGACGCTGTAACCCTGATCCTCGAGCAGCCGGCGGCAGCCGGCGTCGAGGTCTTCGGAATGGGTCTCCACGATCACGTGCGGCTTGCGCTCGGCGAGCAGCCGCTCCGCACCGCGGATGGCTGCCACCTCTTTCCCCTCCACATCGATCTTCACGAGATCGGGCGCGAAGCCACCAGGACCGTACGCGAGCTCGTCGATCGACACCGAGCCGTCCGCTGGACTGGTCGTCCGAGCGATCCGGCTCTCTCGAACCTCGATCCTCTCCGCCAGCCCTGGATTCGCCGCCACGTTGCGACGCAGGCGCACACACGTCTCGGAATCGGCCTCCACGGCGACCACGCGAGCGGCGCCGCGGTGCGCGAATACGAGGGCGTAGAAGCCCGAGGCGGAGCCGAGGTCGAAGCACGCCGAGCCGGGCGCGCAGAGTGCCCGCATGTGGCGCGCGAGCTCGATCTCGTAGACCCCGAGCCAGTAACGGGCATCCCGGTCGAAGTCGATCTCCATCGTGAGCCCGCGACCGAGCCCCAGCGGCAGCCGTCGAATCGCTGGGCCGCGCGGAAGCAGCGGCTTCGTGACGACCTTGATGCCGTGCGCGAGCCGCAGGGTTAGAGGGGTTGGTGGGTGCTCGTCAGGGCGCGCTGGGCGTCTCTGCAAGGACGGGACTCGCGTACTGTGAACGTGGCAGAGCCGCACTCCCCCCCTACCTGTTAGTCCGCGGTGATCTCGGTGTCCGTCATCGCCTCGATGGCGTGCTGCGCCGCCTCGAGCGAGGACTCGTCGACGAGGATCTTCTGCGGTGCGTCCTCGGTCGCGCTCGGGTGGTGGTCGACGGCCGTCTCGAGCACCGACTCGATGCCAGCGGCCTCGAGGATCGCCTGGATCTCCTCGGCTTCACTGATGTCTTCGGCGAGCGCCACCTGCACCTTGTCGCTCACGATCCTGGCTCCTCTCCGACGTGGACTGCCTCGACCGGAGCGTCACGGCGGTGGAGCGCTCCACCCTTCACGAGCTCCGGAGCTCCTCGCTCCCTGAAAGGAAGCTCGATGATATCGAAGTCCCTCGGCACGACTGTCTCGGAGAAAATCGATCTAGCTTCCTCGGCCGCATCGCGGCCGGAGTAGCGGTTGGACAAGTGCGTGAGCGCCAGCAACTCGACGCCGGCGTCACGAGCGACGCCCGCCGCGTCCGCAGCAGTCGAGTGGGATGTCTCGCGGGCGCGCTCGAGCTCGTCCTCGAGAAACGTTGCCTCGTGGACGAGGAGGTCGGCTGCGGCGGCGGCCTCCACGACGCTGTGAAACGGCGCCGTGTCTCCGGCGAGCACGAGCTTCCTACCGGGTCGCGGCGGCCCGAGCACCTCCTCCGGCGCGACGATACGTCCACCGGGCAGGCGCACTTCCTCGCCGGCCTGCAGCGCCCCCCGCTCCGGCCCGGGCGGCACGCCGAGCGCGTCCGCCACGTCGACGTCGAACCTCCCGGGCCGAGCGTCTTCGACGAACGCGTAGCCGACTGCGGACACTCCGTGGTCGACCGCAAACGCCCGGAGCTCGTAGCCGCCGCGCCCGAGGACTTCGCCCGCCCGGAGCTCGACGAGCTCGCACTCGTACGTCAGGCGCCCGAAGATGCGCCGCAGCGACCCGAAGAGGTCGTGCAGGCCAGGCGGGCCGTAGACCGTCAAGGGCAGCTCACGCCCCCGGAGCGCGAACGTCTTCAGCATTCCCGGGAGACCGAGGTAGTGGTCGGCGTGGTAGTGCGTAAGGAAGATCTCGCGCAGCTCGATGAGGCCCACCGAAGACTTGAGCAGCTGTCGCTGAGTGCCCTCCGCACAGTCGAAGAGCAGGCGCTCGCCGCCCCTGCGCACGAGCAGCGCCGTTGGTGCCCGGCGAGGCGTCGGCATCGACCCGGATGTGCCGAGGAACACGAGATCGAAGTCCATCGGCCGATTGTAGAAGCGTGCGTGTGGGAGGCTATGACGCGCCGAGCGCTGCCAGGACGTCCGCGCCGTAGCGCTCGAGCTTCGTCGGGCCGACGCCCGGGACTGATGCGAGCTCGTTCAGCGTGCTCGGTCGGCGCGCGGCGACCTCCGCCAGGGTCGAGTTGTGGAAGACGACGTATGCCGGCACCCCGTCGGCCTTCGCACGGTCGAGGCGCCACTGCTTGAGCGCGGCGTACACGGCGTCGCCAGCCTCGGGCTCTGCCGTCGCCCGCGCCGACTTCGCGGCCCCGAGCTCCGCGAGGAACGGCGACGGGCGCTGTGCCCACGTCACCCAGAGGTGCCGCCGCGCGCGCGTGAGGCCGACGTAGAGGAGGCGCCGTTCCTCCGTCACTGCCGCCTCGGTCTTCGCCTGCCGCGCAGGTAACTCTCGGACTCGACGTGCGCGACGAAGACGGCATCGAACTCGAGCCCCTTCGCGCCGTGCAGCGTCAGCAGATGGACTCCGCGGCGTGACTCGCCACCGTCGCCGAAGCGCCGTTCCAGCTCCGCGACGAAGGCGGGCCCGTCGAGCTCCGCGAGCTCCTCGGCGAGGCCTACGAGCCGTCCGAGGTCGCGCTGCCGCACGAGCTCGCGCTCGCCGAGGCCGTTGTGCTCGCTCTCCTGCCAGCCCGCATCGAGCGCGAGCCGCCGGACGTCGGCCGGGGAGTCGAGCTTCCGCAGCACGAATCGTGCAGCGTCGCGGGCGAGGAAGGACGACCCTTGATGCGGGATGCCCGCGGCTGCGAGCGCGCTCTCGAAGTCGGTCAGGCGTGCATTCGTGCGGCAGAGAACCGCGATTTCCTCGTGCTGCACGTCGAGCTCACGGATTCGCTCGACGACAAAGGCGCCCTCGTCCGACGCCTGCACCAGCTCGGGCTCGGGCCCGTCCGGTCGCGTTGCGTGCAGTGTCTTCTCGGCGCCCCCGAGCCTGCGCACGAGGCGGTTCGCGAGCTTCAGCACTTGGGGCGTTGAACGGTAGTTCTCCTCCAGTCGGACGACCGTTGCGTTCGGGAACCGCAACGCCATCCCGAGGAGGTGCTCCGGCGATGCACCGGTGAATGCGTAGATCGACTGGTAGTCGTCGCCGACGACGCAGAGGTCGTCCCGAGTGCCGAGCCAGAGGTCGAGGAGGGTCTGCTGGAGCAGGTTGACGTCCTGGTACTCGTCGACCGTGAACGCCCGGTAGCGCTCGCGAAAGAGCGCCAGCGCTCGATCGTCCTCCTCATAGGTGCGGATCGCCAGCTCGAGCAGATCCTCGAAGTCGACGAACCCCTTCGCGTGCTTGCCCTCTTCGTAGCGGACGTAGATCCGGTGCATGAGGTCAGGCGGGAGGGGCGGCTCGTGGTCGCTGAGCTCGCTGCGGTAGCGCTCCGGGGGGATGCGGCGGTTCTTTGCCCACTCGATTTCTGTGGCGATGTCGGCGAGCGGACGGAAGCGGTAGGCGCCGGGTAGCGACCGCACGAGGTGGCGCAGCGGCAGTG
>CAWHNJ010000009.1:0-37193 GCA_963830835.1 uncultured Actinomycetes bacterium
GGCTCGAGATCGTCGAGCGAGATCGTTGCCAGCACTTCCTCGGCTGCGGCGAGCTCACCGTCGTCGAGGATGCCGGCGCGTGCAGGCGTCTGTGCGTGCGTGCGCGTGCCCTCGATGTCGTAGGGAAGCAGCTCGGCGTCATGGGCTTTCAGGAACGACCAGACCTCGGGCGCGAGGCCGCGCGTCACCCGTCCCGACCAGAGCGTCACGCGTGTCTGTCGCCACCGCGCGCTGTCGCGCGGCCGCGAGCTCTGCCTCGAGCGAGGCAACGCGAACGAACCCGGCCGCAGCCTCGTGGGGGAAGGTCTCTCCGGGCGCGTACGAGGCCAGGGTCTCGGCGTAGAGGGCCAGCTCGGATCGGCGGCCCGTGACGACGGCGGCTCCCGCTGCGAGCGTGACCGAACGTCGCCCGACACGACCTGCTGCGTCTCGTCAACGAAGGCGTCGATCGCAGACCTGGCCGGGCTGAACCACCGCCCCTCGTAGACGAGCTCGGTCCACGCGACCTCGAGCGACCGCTTGAGTCGCAGCTCGTCCTTCGTCAGCACGAGGTCCTCGAGCGCCCGGTGTGCCTCGATCAGCACGATCGCGGCGGGAGCCTCGTACACCTCCCGGCTCTTGATGCCGACTGCACGGTTCTCGATCATGTCGATGCGGCCGATTCCGTACGCCCCTGCGCGGGCGTTGAGCTCGGCCACGAGCTCGTGCAGCGGCAGCTCATCGCCGTCGAGGGCGACGGGCAGCCCGGCCTCGAATACGACGACGATCTCCTCTGGGCCGGGGGCGTGCGCCGGATCCGCCGTCAGCTCGTACGGCTCTTCGGGAGGCGCCTCCCACGGGTCCTCGAGCACGCCGCACTCGATGGAACGGCCGAAGAGGTTCTCGTCGATCGAGTACGGCGACGCCGCCGTTTGCTTGACGGGGATGCCACGTGCCTCGGCGTACTCGATTTCCTCGTCCCGAGTCCAGACGCGGTCGCGGAGGGGGGCGATCACCGTCACGCCGGGGTACTTCGCGCGGAAGGCGAGCTCGAACCGGAGCTGGTCGTTGCCCTTGCCGGTGCAGCCGTGCACGACGGCTTCGGCGCCGAGCTCCTCGGCGACATCCGCGACGGCCGCCGCGATCACGGGGCGCGACAAGGCGGAGACGAGCGGGTAGCGACCCTCGTACAGCGCGTTCGTCTTCAGCGCCCGCGCCACTTGCTCCTCGGCAAACGCCTCCTTGCGGTCGAGGACGACGACGTCCTCGGCGCCGGCCGCGCGTCCACGGACGATCGACTCGTCGAGATCGAAGACCTGCCCGACGTCGACGAGCACGGCGACGACGGAGTCGAAGCCGTAGTCCTCGAGCAGCCACGCGACGATGCAGCTGGTGTCGAGGCCGCCGCTGAATGCGACGACTGCGGTCTTGCTCACTGCGCATCTCCTTCCAGGTGGTGATGCAGGAGCTCCGCGATATCGGCTCCGGAAGAGCCGGCGCGCGGAGCCACGAAGATCGTGTTCTCGCCGGCGACGGTGCCGGCGACGTCGGCAAGCCCCGCGGCGTCGATCGCGTCCGCGAGCGGCGTCGCATAGCCGGGAGGCGTCTTGATGACCGCGAGTGTGTCGGTGGCCTCGACGGAGAGCGACCAGCGTCGGAGGGCGCCCGTCAGCTCGTTGAGCCGGTCGAGGTCGGCGGCGCCCGGGAGCGTATAGACGAGGCGGCCGTCGGGAGCCCGCGTCTTCACGAGACCGAGCTGGTGGATGTCCCGGGAGACGGTCGTCTGTACTGCATCGATACCCCGCCGGCGCAGGGCCTCGACGAGCTCGCCCTGCGTCGACAGCGACTGTTCCTGGACGATCCGCAGGATCGCGCCCTGTCGCTCGTACTTGTTCACGATTCCAGCACCTCCACGAGGACTGCGAGCCCGCCAGCGAGCTCCTCGGCCGTGATCGTCAGCGGCGGCGTGATACGAACGGTGTTCGAGCCGGCAGTGCCGACGAGCACTCCCCGGTCGGCGCAGGCATCGACAACGTCGCCGGCGTCGGTCTCGACGTCGACGCCGAGCAGCAGCCCCGCGCCCCGCGCATGTGGAAACGCCGCACGCACCTGCCGGCTGCGCTCGCCGACGTTGGCGAGCAGCTCGTCGGTGATCGCCGTCACCGTTGCGCACGCGGCTGCGCAGGTGACGGGGTTTCCACCGAACGTGCTCGCGTGGTCGCCGGGCGCGAGCGCGTCCGACCACCGGTCGGCGACGAGCAGAGCTCCGATGGGGAGTCCGTTGGCAAGGCCTTTCGCGAGCGTGACGGCATCCGGGGCGATGCCCGACTGCTCGTAGCAGAAGAACGAGCCGGTACGGCCCACGCCGGTTTGCACCTCGTCGAAGACGAGCAAGGCTCCTGCATCGTCTGCGGCCTCGCGCGCAGCGGCGAGGAAGTCGACCGTCGCCGGATGGACGCCGCCCTCTCCTTGCACGGGCTCGACGATGACGCACCCGGTGTCAGAGCTGACAGCCGCCGCAAGTGCCTCCGCGTCGTTGAGCGGGACGAAGGTCACATCGGCGAGCAGTGGCTCGAAGCCGGTTCGCTTCGCGGGTTGGCCCGTCACGGAGAGCGCGCCGAGCGTCCGGCCGTGGAACGAGCCCTCCACGGCGACGACGCCGGGTCTGCCCGTTGCCTTGCGGGCGAGCTTGAGGGCCGCCTCGACGCCCTCGGCCCCGGAGTTGCAGAAGAAGGCTTGCGCGCCGCGGAAGCGATCGGAGAGGAGTGCCGCGAGCATGGCCATCGGTTCCGTCCAGTAGAGGTTGGACGCGTGCCAGAGCCGTTCAAGCTGCTCGGCCGCGGCGGCGAGCGGTGTCGGATGGCAGTGACCGAGGCCGACGACCGCAATGCCGGCCAGGAGATCGAGATACTCCCGGCCGGTGTCGCTGACGAGCCAGCAGCCCTCGCCGGACACGAACGTGACGTCCTGCCGGGCGTACGTCGCGAGCACGGGCGAGTCGACGGTCTGCGTCATGCCGAAACGAGGGTCTGTCCGATCTCGGCGCGAACGCCCCGCCGTGCGGCGACGACCGCCGCGTTGAGCTTCGGCACCATCCCGCCTTGCAGCTTCCCCTCGGCAAGCAGCACGCTGGCCTCCCGCGCTGCGATAGAGGGCACGACGAAGCCGTGGCGCAGCAGCCCGGGAACGTCAGAGCAGAACACGATGCGGGTAGCTCCCAGCCCGACCGCGAGCGCAGCGGCCGCCTCGTCCGCGTTGACGTTCAACGGGCCGACGGCGAGCGGAGCGACGACGGGCACCAGTCCTTCCGCCAGCGCATGGACGATGGCCGGCGGTTTGCTCGGAACTGCATCGCCCACCAGTCCGAGTTGACGCGCGGGTGTTGCGAGCAGCCCGATGTCGTCGCCGTAGAAACTCACCGCCCGAGGCCCGAGCGCCTGACAGAGCCGCGTATTGACGTCCCTGTATGCATCTCGCACGATCTCGAGCGCTTCGGGCGTGGTGAAGCGCCGCCCGCCTACGAATCTCACCTCGAGCCCGCGACGCTCCATCTCCCGCGTGATCTGCGGTCCGGCGCCGTGAACGACGACGACGCTGTGGGACGCGGACAGCTCCTCGACCACGGCGATGGCAGCGCCGTCTCCGGATGCGTGACCTCCGACCTTGACGACGACGGTGCTCATGTCCGGTAGTCCGCGTTGATGCGGACGTAGTCGTAGGAGAGGTCGCTTGTGAGGTACGACGCAGAGCCGTCGCCGAGGCCGAGGTGCAGCTCGATCGTGCACACGTCCCGAGGTGCTGGCGGCTCGATGTCCTGCGGTGTGCCGTTCCGCATCACGGTCGTACCGTCGAAACGCAGCGTGACGCGATCAGGGTCGAGCTGGGCGAAGCCGCCGTTGAACGGCGCCGATCCTGCCGCGGCCAGCACGCGCCCCCAGTTCGCGTCGCGACCGAAGAGGGCCGTCTTGACGAGGGAGGACGTCGCGATCCGCCGGGCGAGCGCTTGCGCTTCCGCCTTCGAGGCAGCGCCGGTGACGGTGACCTCTGCCAGCACTGTCGCGCCCTCGCCGTCGGCGACGATCTGCTGCGCGAGGTCGGAGCACGCATGTCTCAGGGCCGCGGCGAAGGCGAGGTCGAGATCGAGTGTGCGGGAGACATCTGCGGCGCCGTTGGCGAGGAGGCACACCGCGTCGTTCGTCGAGCACTCGCCGTCGACGGTGATGGCGTTGAAGCTCTCGTCGACCGCCGGCCTGAGAAAGTCGATCGCCTCACCCTCCTCGAGCGGGTAGTCCGTCGTCAGGACGGCGAGCATCGTCGCGAGGTTCGGGTGGATCATCCCCGAGCCCTTCGCCATGCCGCCGATCAAGAACCCGTCGCCGTTGACGGTCGACTGCTTCGTGCGCGTGTCGGTCGTCAGGATCGCCCGCGCCGCCGCCTCACCGCCGTTGCCCGAGAGCTCACCCGCCGCTTGCTCGAGCCCTCGGAGCACCTTGTCGACCGGCAGCGGGACGCCGATCACCCCGGTCGAGAGGACGAGCACCTCCTCTACGGGCAGATCGAGGAGTCGCCCTGCTTCGGCCGCCGTCGCCTTCGCGTCCAACTCTCCCTGCCGCCCGGTGGCCGCGTTGGCGACGCCGGAGTTGGCGACCACGGCCTGCGGCTGGGCGAGCTCGAGATGCTCCCGGCTGATCTTGACGGGCGCCGCCTGGAAGCGGTTTACCGTCCACATCGCCGCGCCCGTCGCGCTCGGCAGCGAGCGGACGAGGGCAAGGTCCGGGGCCGACGCGCGGATCCCGCAGTGGACGCCGCTCGCGACGAAGCCGCGCGGGGCGGTGACAGACATCAGACGAGTACCCCCGTGAGCCTGAGACCCAGCGTCTCCTCGAGCCCGAGCGCGAGGTTCGCGTTCTGGACGGCCTGGCCGGCTGCTCCCTTGCCGAGGTTGTCGATGGCGCAGACGACGATCGCGCCACCCGTCGAACGGTCCTGCGAACAACGCGATCTCGGCGCCGTCGGTGCCCTGGACGCGCGCGAGCTCGGGAGCGGTGCCCGTCGTCGAGCACGCGGACGACGGGCGAGCCTGCGTACGCTGCCTCGAGGCGCTCGCGCAGGTCGCTGGCCACGGCGCGGGCGTAGCACGTGACGAGCAGGCCGCGCCGGACCGGCAGGAGATGCGGGACGAAGGTCACGGGAAAACCCAGCGCTCGCGAGATCTCCGGCGCGTGCTGGTGGCTGCCGACCTTGTAGGCGGAGAGGTTGTCAAGGACGAAGCCGGCGTGCGTCGACGCCTGCGGGCTGCGGCCCGCGCCCGACACTCCCGACTTCGCGTCGACGACCACACCGGCCGGGTCGATCGCGCCGACGAGCGGGGCAAGGGCGAGCAGGGCAGCCGTCGCATAGCACCCCGGGTTGGCGATCAGCCTCCCGGCAGGCGGCCACAGCTCGGGCAACGCGTATGCCCAGCCCTCGAGCAAGTCCGGGCGTGGGTGCTCGAAGCCGTACCACTCCGGATACGCGGTCGCCGGGAGCCGGTGCGCGCCCGACAGATCGACGACGACGCCGTCGCCGCCGATCTCCGTCGCCGCCGCCGCCTCGTGGTCGAGACACAGGAACGTCAGCGCCGCTGCGGCATCGATCGCCTCCTGCTGACTCACGAAGGCCGGCAGGGATCCGTTGAGCCGGACGTCGAGAGCCGACGCGGACGCACCGGCGAGCGTGTCGGAGCCGAGGGCCACGATGTCGAGCTCCGGATGCAGCAGGACGCGGTCGAGCGTCTCCTGACCGGTGTAGCCGCTGCACCCGACGATGGCTGTAGTGATCATCGGTGCGTATTATGCCAAATTCCGCGTAACATGCATATGATGCAGCGCGCCTGCTGCGCCAGTTACCGTGGCCGGGCGCGAAGTAGAGTCGCGGCGTGGCGATCCTCGGCATCGACGTCGGCGGGACGTTCACCGACGCCGTGCTGCTCGACGGCGACCGGCTCGTGACCGCAAAGGTGCCGACGGCTCGAGCGCAGGAGGAGTCCGTGCTCGCCGCGGCGGCCGCCGTGGGGGCACGCGGCGTCGAGCGCTTCTCGCACGGCACGACGATCGCGACGAACGCCCTCCTCGAACGCAAGGGCGCACGCACGGCGTTCGTGGCCACGGCCGGCTTCGAGCACCTGCTCCATCTGCGGCGGCAGAACCGCGCTCATCTCTACCGGCTCTGCGCCGAGCATCCGGAGCCGCTCGTCTCGCTCGACGACTGTCATGGCGTCTCCGAGCGGATGGGGCCGGACGGCGTGCTCGTGCCGCTCGAGCTCGACTCGCTGCCGGATCTGGAGGCCGAGGCGGTGGCTGTCTGCACATTGTTCTCCTTCCGTGACGCGGCCCACGAGGCGGCGATCGCCGGCGAGCTTCGGCGGCGCCTCCCGGAAGCGCACGTCGTCGCGTCGCACGAGATCGCACCGGAGTTCCGAGAGTACGAGCGGGCATCGACGGCTGCGGCCGACGCCTACCTCGGGCCACTTTGCGCCCGGTACTTCCGCGCGCTCGCGGAGCGCTCGTCAGCAGCCGGACTGCCGGCGCCGCTCGTCATGCGCTCCTCGGGTGGCGTCATCGGCGCCGAGGAGGCTGCGGCACATCCTGCGCTCGTCCTCGTCTCGGGGCCTGCCGCGGGAGTCGTCGGCGCGTCGCTCGTCGCTCAGCAGGCGGGCATCGAGAACGCCATCGCCTTCGACATGGGAGGGACGTCTACGGACGTGTGCCTCATCGCGAACGGGAATGCCGAGCGGACGTCCGAGCGCAGCGTCGGGGGGCTCCCGATCCGGCTGCCCATGATCGACATCCACACGGTGGGCGCCGGAGGAGGCTCGATCGTCTGGCGAGACTCGGGCGGAGCGCTGCGCGTGGGGCCCGGAGCGCGGGCGCGAGTCCAGGCCCAGCCTGCTACGGGCGCGGCGGCACCGAGCCGACGGTGACAGACGCGAATCTTCTCCTCGGTCGGCTACCCGCGAGGCTGGCGGGCGGGCTCGAGCTCGATCCACCGGCCGCGGAGGCGGCACTGGGAGACCTCGAACCGGCGGACGTGATCGAGATCGTGAACGCCGAGATGCTTCGCGCGCTGCGCGTCGTCTCCGTCGAACGAGGCTACGACCCGGCCGGCTTCGCGCTCGTCGCCTTCGGAGGGGCGGGGCCATTGCATGCGTGTGCGCTCGCGGAGGAGCTGGGGATGGAGACGGTGCTCGTGCCGGGCGCCGCCGGCGTGCTTTCCGCGTTGGGTCTCGTGGCGAGCGAGGAGCGCAGAGACACGGTCGCGGCGTACGTGTGCCCTCTGGACGAGGCCGGAGAGCTACCGGCCGACGGCGAGGCCGACCTTCGCTATCGCGGGCAGTCGTTCGAGCTGACCGTCCCGCTGGGGCCTGACCTCGCCGAGCGCTTCCACCAGGCACACGAGGAGCGCTACGGGTCAGCGGACAGGTCACGGGAGATCGAGCTCGTCGCGATCCGAACAGCAGACCTGCGGCCCGGCCCGCAACTGACGCTGCCAGCAGGCGAGCCACTCCGGGTGGAAGGCCCCACGACACTCGAGCTCGACGGCGCCACCTGCTGGATCCCCCCGGGTGGGTGGGGGTTAGGGATGGAACCACATTGCGACTGACGCGATCGTGAATATTCAGCTCCAAGTTCTTGGCGCGCAGCTGCGGGCCGTCGCCGAAGAGATGGGCGCCGTGCTCATCCGGTCCGCCTTCTCGGCGAACATCAAGGAGCGGCGCGACTGCTCCACCGCGCTCTTCGACGAGCGGGGACGGATGATCGTCCAGGCCGAGCACATCCCTGTCCACCTCGGCGCCATGCCCGAGGCGGTCGCCGCCGTCCTGGCCCGTGACCCGCAGCCCGGCGAGGTCTACGTCGTCAACGACCCGTTCACGGGTGGCACGCACCTGCCCGACATCACGCTCGTCTCACGCGTCCCATGCGGCCTCGCATGCTCGCGCGCCCACCATGCCGACGTAGGCGGGATGGAGCCGGCGAGCCTGCCGGCCGACTCGACCGACATCTACCAGGAAGGCCTCGTCCTGCCACCCGTCCGGCTCGACGACGAGTTGATGACCGTGCTCCTCGCGAACATGCGGAACCCGGACGAGCGTCGTGGCGACCTGAATGCACAGCTGGCAGCTCACCTGCTTGCGGAGCGCCGGCTCGCGGAGCTCGTCGAGCGTCGCGGTGCGCCGACCGTCATCGAGGCCATGGACGAGCTCTACGACTACTCGGAGCGGGTGGTTCGCGCCGCCATTGCCCGGCTGCCGGATGGCCGATTCGAGGCGCGAGACCGGCTCGAGCCACGAGAGGGCTCGCTCGAGCTCTGCGTCGCGGTCACGATTGCCGGTGACGAGATCGAGATCGACTTCGCCGGCACATCGCAACAGCACGAAGGCAACCTCAACTGCCCGCTCGCGGTCACGCGATCCGCTTGCTACTTCGTCGTTCGCTGCCTCACCGAGCCCGACCTGCCCTCGTCTGGCGGCGCCTACGCCCCGGTGCACGTCACCGCGCCAGCCGGGTCGCTCGTGAACGCGTCGCCGCCGGCCGCCGTCGTCGCCGGCAATACGGAGACGTCGAGTCGCATCGTCGACGTCGTCTTCTCCGCCTTCTCCCAGGCGGTCGCGGCCCCGGCCCAGGGTCAGGGAACGATGAACAACGTCACATTCGGCAACGGTGGGTTCACGTACTACGAGACGATCGCCGGCGGACAGGGAGCATGCCCGACGGCAGACGGCCCAAGTGCCGTGCACGTCGCGATGTCGAACACGCTGAACACGCCGGTCGAGGCTCTCGAGCTTTCGTACCCGCTGCGCGTGGAGCGCTACGAGCTACGGCGCGGGTCGGGCGGCGGCGGAGCGTATGCCGGAGGCGTCGGCGTCACCCGCGAGCTGCGTGTGCTCGAAGACTGCCGTGTGTCGCTGCTGACCGAGCGTCGCGAGCATGCTCCCGCGGGAAGAGACGGTGGAGAGCCGGGCTCGCGCGGCCGCAATCTCCTGAACGGGTCGGAGCTGCTGCCTGCGAAGGTATCGCGCTCCCTCGCTGCCGGCGACGTCCTGCGAATCGAGACCCCCGGCGGCGGCGGCCACGGCCGGCCTGGCTAATCGGCCTTCTCGCGCTATCCTGCGAGCGTGGTCTGGGAGGCGATCTTCTTGCTCGCCGTACTCAAGATCCCCGTGATCTACGTCTGCTGTGTCGCCTGGTGGGCGATTCGCGCGGAACCGCGGCCGTACGACGGGCTCGAGCCGGCGCTGGTGACTGCACCGCCGGGAGCCGATCCGCGGCCCGGTACGCGACTCTCGAGGCGCCCGCGTCGTCCGCGTGGCCGGGGGCCGCACGGCCATCCGGTGCGCGCGACCTCGCGCCGCGCGGCCTACGCGAACACTAGAGTGACCCGGTGAGCGAAGCGGAGACGCACGACGCCGAGCCGGCCCGCTCGTGGGCTGACCCTCTCAGCGGACTGTTTCGCGGCAATCGCGCTCTTCTTCAGCCTGCTCGCGCTCGCCTATCACCCGCTCACGGTCTCTGTGGCGGCGTTTCTGCTCGGCCTGCTCTCGGTGCTGATGAGCGCTCGCCACGAGCGGCTGGCGGGAATCGCGCTCGGGGTCGCCGGCCTCTCCTTCGTCGCCGGCATGACGATCGCCATCGTCACGGACAAGCCTCTCTGGTAGCCGCCGGTAACCTCGCAGCATGACGGAGGTCGACGGCCTCAACGCGGGCTACGCGACGTCGCTCCTCCACGACTTCCTCGAGAATCCCGAGGCGGTCCCGGAGGAATGGCGGGAGCTGCTCGCGGAGCGTGTCCAGGCGGAGCTGGCGCCAGTCAAGCCCGCTGCTGCTGAGCCCACAGCGCCGGCGCCCGCGGCGGCGCCGGCCGCGACGCCTGAGCCGGCTGCTGCGCCCGCGCCCGTTCCCGCTCCCGCGGCGCCCGCCCCCGAGCTCCTCGCAGCCGTGGCAGCCGCGACGTCGCTCGTCGACGCGTACCGGACGCACGGCACGCTCGCTGCGCGGCTCGACCCGCTCGGGTCCGAGCCGATCGGAGACCCGGAGCTCGACAGGGACCGAGTGGGACAAATCCTGACGCCGGAGCTCCAGCGCCTGATACCCGCCACGCTCCTCGGCCTGCACGTTCCCGCTGAGACGCTCGCCGAGGCGCTGCCGCTGCTCGAGGAGACGTACTGCGGAACGATGGCCTTCGAGATCGAGCACATCTCCGACCACGAGGAACGGAGATGGCTCCGCTGGGCGATCGAGTCGGGCCAGTTCCGAGGGCCGCTGACAGCGGAGGAGAAGCGCCACCTGCTCGAACGCCTGTCGACGGTCGAGGCGTTCGAGGAGTACCTCCGCCGTGCATTCCTCGGCCAGAAGCAATTCTCGATCGAAGGGCTCGACGCGCTCGTCCCGATGCTCGACGAGGTGATCGAGCTCGCTGCGCGCCAGGGCGCACACGAGGCTGTCGTCGGCATGGCGCACCGTGGGCGACTGAGCGTCCTCGCGCACACGCTCGGCCAGCCGTACGAGGCAATTCTCCGCGAGTTCGAGGGCGAGCGCGCGCCTGACGCGGTCGTCGGCAATCCCGAGGGGGGCACAGGCGACGTGAAGTACCACCTCGGCGCGGAAGGCATCCGGCAGGCAGGGGCGGGGACGATCGCAGTCACACTCGTCTCGAACCCGAGCCATCTCGAGGCCGTCGACCCCGTCGTCGAGGGCTGGACGCGCGCGAAGCAGACGGACCACTCGGCGGCCACGGGCCGCCACAGCCCGTCGGTCGCGTTGCCGATCCTCATCCACGGCGACGCGTCGTTCGCCGGGCAGGGTGTCGTCGCCGAGACGTTCAACTTCGAAGGCCTGCCCGGGTACTCGACCGGCGGCACGCTGCACCTGATCGCGAACAACCAGGTGGGGTTCACGACGGACCCGAACGAGGGCCGTTCCACACGGTACTCGAGCGACCTCGCCAAGGGCTTCGACGCGCCGATCATCCACGTGAACGCCGACGACCCGGAAGGCGCGATCTCCGCCGTGCGCCTTGCCCTCGCGTTCAGGGAGCGCTTCGGGCACGACGTCGTCGTCGACCTCGTCGGCTACCGCCGGTTCGGCCACAACGAGCAGGACGAGCCCGCGTACACCCAGCCGCTCATGGCGCAGGCGATCGCGGATCACCCCACAGTCAGGGCGCAGTTCGCGGAACAGCTCACCGCCGAAGGGCTCGTGACGGCCGAGGAGGCCGAGCGGATGCTGGCCGAGACACGCGACGCGATGCGCGCCGCCCATGAACGCCTGCGCGAGGCCATTGCCGAGCCCCACGAGGAGGAAGCTCGCACGCCACCGGCGGGGTCGACCGATGTCGTGACGGCCGTCGGCGCCGACCGGCTACACACTCTCGATCGCGAGCTCGTCACCGTGCCCGACCGCTTCACGGTCCACCCGAAGCTCGTGCGCCAGCTCGAGCGCCGCGCGGACGCCCTCGAGGAGGGGGGCATCGACTGGGGTCACGCGGAAGCGCTCGCGTTCGGCTCGCTGCTCGTCGAGGGGATTCCCGTGCGGCTGACGGGTCAGGACACGGAGCGGGGCACCTTCTCGCACCGGCATCTCGTGCTGCACGACGCGGAGACGGGCGAGCGGTACGCGCCGATCCAGCACCTGACGGACGCCGAAGCGTCCATCGAGATCCACAACTCGCCGCTCTCCGAGTACGGCGCGCTCGGCTTCGAGTACGGATACTCGGTGGCAGCGCCGGAGGCGCTCGTGCTGTGGGAGGCGCAGTTCGGCGACTTCGTGAACGGCGCGCAGATCATCATCGACCAGTTCCTCGTCTCCGGCCTCTCCAAGTGGAACCAGACGTCACGGCTGACGCTGCTGCTCCCGCATGGCTACGAGGGCAACGGCCCCGAGCACTCGAGCGCGCGGCTCGAGCGCTTTCTCCAGTCGGCCGCCCAGGAGAACATCCGTATCGCGAACCCGTCGACGGCCGCGCAGTACTTCCATCTGTTGCGCCGCCAGGCGCTCGACGCACGGCCGCGGCCGCTCGTGGCGATGACACCGAAGGGCCTCCTCCGCCTACCCGAGTCCGCGGCGACGCTCGAGGAGCTCTCGTCCGGGTCGTTTGCTCCCGTCCTCGACGATCCGGCTGCCGATCACGGCCGCGTGCGCAGGCTCGTGTTCTGCTCCGGGAAGCTCTATTACGACATCTCGGGCCACGAGGCGCGGCCGGAGAAGACTGAGGTGGCCGTCATTCGCATCGACCAGCTCTACCCGTTCCCGGCGCGCGCCGTCGCCGAGGTGCTCGGCGCCTACCCCGCGGTGGAGGAGATCGTGTGGGCGCAGGAAGAGCCGCTGAACATGGGCGGTTACCGCTCGATCCGTCACCGGCTCGAGGATGCGCTGCCCGCGGGCGTGCCGCTGCGTTACGTCGGCCGCCCGTGGCGGGCGAGCCCGAGCGAGGGCTATCCGACAGCCCACCTGGCCGAGCAGGGGCGGATCGTCCTCGAAGCGCTCGGCTAGCTGCTCGGTCGCTTACGGCTCTTGAGCACCGCGCCGGCGGCCGCGGCCGCCTTCGGCCCGTGCTTCTTCGCCTGCTCGAAGACGAGCCGGCGCTGCGCGGGCGGCAGCCTCCGCCAGAGCTTGTACGCTGCGAAGGCGAGCCCGATGGTGCCCATCGGCCGCATGACGAACATCCTACGCAGACAGATGCGGTCGCAGGAATCGGACGCTTCATCACAAATCCGTTACAATCGCGCCCGTTCCGCCCCCGACCCGGAGGTAGACATGCCCGTCGATACAGCGTCGCTTTTCTCGCAAGTGATCGAAGACCACGTCGAGCTGAGGCGCCGCAACTCGGCAATCGAGGAGTCCCTCCCGATCGACCGTTACCGAAACGGTGACCCGTTCGAGAATCACCCGCTCTTCAAGACCGAGGAGCAGGCACGCATCGAGGAGACGATGGACGGCGAGGAACCGGCCGTCGTCGCACACATCCAGCCGTTGCCCGGCGAGGAGCGCATCGAGGATGAGGACAGCCTCTGGGCGCGCACTCGCGACTTCGACTGGGGCGACTAGCTTGCCGCCGAAAGTCCAGTTCGCTTACGCGTTGGACTTTCGACGGAGTCACTTAGCAGCCCCGGGCGATCGTAGAAGACAGACCGAGCTTCACCCACTCGCCGGCGACGGCCGCGGGCACGCTCGTCCACGGATAGTCGACGCCGACGGCGTCCACATCGGCATCGAGGCAGCGGTCGAAGAGCGTGCGTGCGCGCGTGACGTGAAAGCGGGACGTCACGAGCAGCACGCGCCGCCACCCGTGCTTGCGGGCGAGCGCAGCCACGGCTCGCGCCTCGCCTTTCGTGGAGTCGGGGTCCGGCGTGAAGCACGCAACGGTGAAGCTGTCGCCACCCTCCCGGCACAGGCGGTTTGCCGCCGGCTGGCGTGGGTCGAAGCCGCCGGAGATGACGAGCGTCGGGGCGACGCCCTCCCTCACGAGCTCGAGACCTCTGTCGAGCCGCTCGTGCTTCGATCCGGAGAGCACGACGACCGCGTCGGCCTTGCCCGGGTCGTCCTCGACCGGCAAGAAGACGATGCGCACGGTGGCGACGATCCACCCCACCAGGAGCACGCCGACGACCACGACGACGATCCGCCTCCAGCGCATAGGCGCGCATCGTAGAGTCCTGGCCCGTGGGCTCGCTCCCGCTCTATGTGCGCGCGATCAAGCGCTCGGCGCTGTCCGGGCGGCCGTCCCTGGGGCGACTCGATGACCGGCTCGTCTTCGTCTTCGGCAGCCCGCGCTCGGGAACGACGTTCCTCGCCGGCGCCATCGGATCCCTGCCGGGCTTCGCCGACCTCGGCGAGGTGAATCCGCTCAAGGCCGCGATCCCGGACGTGTCCGCCACCGAGATCCGGACGATCCTCGACCGGGTGCGGCGCCTCGGACTCGTGGGGAGCAGGCGTGCGGTGGAGCAGACTCCGGAGACGGCGTTCGTCCTGCCGGCGGCGGCGGCGGCGTTCCCGCAGGCGACGCTCGTCCACGCGCTCCGCGACGGGCGCGACGTCGTGTGCTCCCTCCTCGAGCGGGGATGGCTGAGTGCCGGCCGGAGTGGCGGCGACGACGCGGGCGCCGCCTACGGCGCCCATCCGCGCTTCTGGGTGGAGGCCGGCCGTGAGGAGGAGTTCCGGCGTGCGAGCGAGGCTCGGCGGTGCGCCTGGGCCTGGCGGCGCTACGTTTCCGCCGTGAAGCAGAGCGGCGTCCCCGTGACCGAGGTGCGCTACGAGCGGCTCGTTGCCGATCCAGCCGCGACCGCAGAAGGCCTTGCCAGCGCGCTTGGCGTACCCGCGACGGCAATCGCCCGTGCGCTCGGCGGCGCCCATGCCGCCTCCGTCGGTCGGTGGCGGCGCGACCTGACGACCCAGCAGCTTGCCGACGTCGAGGCGGAAGCCGGCGACCTCCTCGCCGCGCTATGAGTCGCGAGCCCGACAAGAACGTCGTCGGCGGCGTGCTGCTCACCTGTTCGGCCGATCCGTTGACCGGTTTCTACCGCGATGGATGCTGCGCCACCGGCCCCGAGGACGAGGGGAGCCATACGGTCTGCTGCGAGACGACGGCCGAGTTCCTCGAGTTCAGCCGGCGTGCCGGCAACGACCTCTCTACGCCGCGGCCGGAGTGGGGGTTCCCCGGGCTTCAGCCGGGCGACCGCTGGTGCGTGTGCGCAGAGCGCTGGCTCGAGGCGCATCGCGCCGGTTGCGCGCCGCCCGTCGTGCTCGGGGCGACGCACGCCCGCGCCCTCGACGTCGTGCCGATCGACCTCCTCACCGCGCACGCCCTCGAAGCAGAGAGCGTCTAGCGGGCTACGGGCACTCGTCGACGGTCCCCGTCGCGTAGCCGAACGTGTTCTTCGGCCGAGGGACGTTCTTCAGGAACGCCGCGTAGAGGTGGAGCGGGAAGTGCCTGCTGAGGATCGCAGCGAAGGCGTCTTGCTTGCGCAGGAGCTCGAGACGGGAGTCGACCCAGCGCTTGAGCTCGAGGTCGCCCTGCTGGATCCCGATGCCGTAGGGCGACGGTAGGAACGTGTCCTTCAGGATCACCGCGGTGCGATCCTTGCTCGCGATGTTGACGAGTGACGGGTCGTCCCACATGAGTGCGTCGGCCTGTCGGGAGCGCCAGCGGCTCACTGCGCCGGTGAGCTTGTCGGTGGTGACGCGCTTTGCAGTCGGGAAGCACTTCTCGAGCCACCGGTCGTAGATCGATCCGGTCGTCGTGGCGACGCGCGCACCGGGGACGTCTGCGAGCGACTTCACGGGAGAGCTGCGCGAGACGAGCAGGCGCCCCGTCGCCTTGTAATACGGGCGGGAGAAGTCGATGCGTGTGTCACGGTCAGGCGTGTAGCTGAAGGTGGCGAGCACGAGGTCGACGCGCCCTGAGGTGAGCGCCGCCTCGCGCTCAGGCGTCGTCACACACTCCAGGGCAACACGGTTCCTATTGCCGAACGCGAGTTGGGCGAGCCGGCGTGCGACGTCGACGTCGAATCCGGTGTACCGGCCGCCGACCCTGGAACCGAACGGCGGCGAGTCGCACTTCACGGCGACGTTGAAGTGCCCTCGCGCCTTGATGTCCGCCGGCAACGGCGGCAGCGTCGCCGAAGCAGCCTCGAGCCACGTCGAGGACGACGGGCCGGTCCTTGCCGCAGCGCCCCAGGCCGCGAGGCCCGCGGCGAGCGCCGTCCCGACGACAAGAGCGATCACGCGCCTCATTCCGATCACGAGGATCAAACACCATCCCTCGAGGCGCGGTCAAGCACTGTGAGCAGGTGCTAGTACGTCTTCGCGCTCTTCGCCGCTTTCTTCTCGGCCCGCTTCTCCTTCAGCGTCTTCTGAGCCTTCTTCTTCTGGAGCTTCTTCTGCTTGTCCGCGCCCTTCACGACACCTCCTCGTCCGGTCGGCTGTCCGCGAGATCCTAAACCGCGGATCGGATCAGTCAGCTCAGCATTTCGGCCATGGCGGCCTTGCCGCGCTCGGCCATCTCCTCGGGCGAGACGTCCTCGATGTGCGTCGCGATCGCCCAGCGGTGCCCGAACGGGTCGGCGACTGGACCCGAACCGGTCCCCCCAGAACATGTCCGTGGGCTCCTGCTCGATCGTTGCTCCCGCATCGACGGCGCGCTGGATCGCCGCGTCGACGTCCTCGGAGTACATGAAGATGCTCGAGGTCGTCGTGCCTGCATCCTTCGGCGACTTGACGCTCGACTGCGGGAACGGGTCCGAGAGCATGAACACCGAGTCTCCAATCTGCAGCTCGGCGTGGCCGATCTTTCCGCCCGGAGCGTCCATCCGCCCCCGCTCCGTCGCGCCGAACGCCTCCTTGTAGAACTCGATCGCCGTCGCCGCGTCGTCGACTGCCAGGTACGCGGTGAGAGTGTGGTAGCCCTCCGGTATCGGCTTCACTGCCATGGGGAACCCCCTTCGGGTCGCTGCCACGGAGCTACCGATACTACGTGGCTCTGGCGTTGTGACGGCGTCGACGTTGTAGTCTCGGCTCCGCGATGCGGGCGACGGGGTTCAACCACGTGTCGATCAGTGCAAAGAGCCTCGAGGAGTCCACGCAGTTCTACGTGGAGGTCTTCGGGATGGAGAAGATCCCGACGTACACGTTCGCGTTTCCCGTGCAGTACCTGAGGCTGGGTGACCTCCAGCTCCACCTCTTCGAGCGCGACACGGACGCTCCGGAGTTCCATCACATCGGGATCAACGTCGACGACTTCGAAGACGCCTACCGGCGGGCGAAGGAGCTCGGGATCCTCGAGGGGGAGACGTTCTTCCAGTCATGTACGAGCTGCCGGACGGAAGCGTGCAGATGTACATCCGCGACCCGGCGGGGAACCTCGTGGAGGCTCGATTGGCCGGACGTGTCGACGCTCGACCGCGTCGCTTCCCGGAGCTCAAGCGCCTCGAGGACTCGGTGCCGCAGACGGAGGAGGCGCGCGGAGCGACCCTCTATCTCGATCGGGCGAAGACGTGAAGCCGCGCCCTTCGAGTACCACGCGCCGGCGACGGTCGACGAGGCGGTCGAGCTGCTCGCGCGGGGAAACGGGACGCAGGTGCTCGCAGGCGGCCAGAGCCTCGTGCAGCTCATGAAGTTCCGCACGGCGAAGCCGCGCGCGCTCGTCGACGTGAACGGCGTCGAGGGTCTCGACGTGATCGAGGAGCGCGACGGCGAGCTGCACGTCGGCGCGACTCGTGCGCCAGCAGCGGCTGCTCGACGACGATGCTCGTCGACGGCTGGCCGCTGCTCCGCGAGGCGGCCCGGTACGTCGGCTATCTCGAGACCCGCCGGCGCGGCACCGTCTGCGGCTCGCTCGCGTTCGCGGCGCCCTGGGCCGAGCTGACGGCGGCGGCAGTCGCGCTCGACGCGGCGATCGACGTCCGGTCGGACGGCGGCGAGCGGACGATCGACGCACGCGACTTCTTCCGCGGCCCGCACGAGACGGCGCTCGAGCCCGGCGAGCTGATCGTCGCGGCGCGCTTCCCGCGCCGCGCCGCGCGGACGGGCGCAGGCTTCCACGAGGTCAGCGCCGGCTACCGCGACTACGCGCAGCTCGCGGCAGCAGCGGTCGTCACCGCTCGACGGCCACAGCCGAGCTCGTCCTGCTGCGGGTCGCGGACGACGCCCTACCGCGTCGACGCTACAGCGGCGCGTGGACGACGACGCACGCGCTCGACGAGCTGCTGGCCGAGCATCGAGCCGCCGACGACGACATCGAGGCGTCAGCGGCGCACCGGCGTCGCGTGGCGCCGGTGCTCGCCCGCCGGGCGCTCGACACGCACGCCCGAGGGAGCGCGACGCACGTGCCACTCCGCATCGAGGTCAACGGCCGCTGCGTACGAGCGCGAGGTCGAGCCACGTCGGACGCTGGCCGACTTCCTCCGCGACGACCTGGACCTCACGGGCACGCACGTCGCCTGCGAGCACGGCTTCTGCGGCAACTGCAACGTCCTGCTCGACGGCGAGGCGATCCGCTCGTGCCTGCATGTTCGCGGTCCAGGCCGACGGCCGCTCGGTCGAGACGGTCGAGGCGCTCGCCGCGCCCGACGGCGACGCTGAACGAGCTCCAGCAGGCGTTCACGGAGCACCACGCGCTCCAGTGCGGCTTCTGCACGCCGGCGATGCTGCTGACGGCGCCGAGTTCCTCCGCGACCATCCCGGCGAGACGGACGACAAGGCGATCCGCGAGGCGATCGTCGGCGTCACCTGCCGCTGCACGGGCTACCAGCAGATCGTCGAGGCCATCCAGTCCGTGGCGGCGCAGGCATGACGCATCGAGCAGCATCCCGCCGCGGCGAAGATCGCGTCCGAGACCGCGCTCAAGGAGGCGCGCGCGCCGCTGGCTCGGCAAGAGCATCAACCGCGTCGAGGACCCGCGCTTCCTCCGCGGCGAGGGCCGCTACCTCGACGACATCAAGCTGCCCGGCATGGCGCACGCGGCGATCGTGCGCAGCCCGCACGCGCACGCCCGCATCGTGTCGCATCGACACTCGAAGGCCGAGGCGCTGCCCGGCGTGATCCGCGTCGTCACCGGACGCCGACGTGACCGAGCACGCGGCGCCGCTTCCCTCCTTCGGCGCCGGCCCGATCATCCAGGACATGATCGCGATCGAGAAGGTGCGCCACTACGGCGAGGCGGTCGCGGCCGTGATCGCCGAGGACCGCTACATCGCCGAGGACGCGTGCGACCTGATCGAGGTCGAGTACGAGCCGCTGCCCGCCGTGCTCGACCCGTTCGAGGCGCAGGAAGGAGGGCGCGCCGCTCGTCCACGAGAAGCTCGGGACGAACGTCGCCTACGAGCGCACGTTCACGTTCGGCGAGGTCGACCGGGCGTTCGACGAGGCGCCGCGCAAGGTGCAGGCGAAGCTGCGCTGGCCGCGCTCGACCGGCATGCCGATGGACACGAACGGCGCGATCGGCGACTACGACGCGGCACCGGCGTCGTGACGATCTACGCCAACTCGATGAACTTCACGTACTTCCACTGGCTGATCGCCGGGTCGCTGAAGATCCCCGCGAGCAAGCTCAGAGTCGTGCCCGTCGCCGCCGGCGGCAGCTTCGGCTCGAAGTTCTTCATGCACAAGGTGCCGACCTTCGCGGGCTTCCTCTCGATGCTCGTCGGGCCGCCCGGTGAAGTACGTCGAGGACCGGGTCACGCACATCGTCAACAACGACCACTGCGGCTCCGACCGCTGGTACGACGCCGAGCTCGCCTTCGACGACGACGGCACGTTCCGCGCGCTGCGGATCGACTGCGTCGACGACTACGGCGCGTACCTGCAGTTCGGCACCGGGCACGCACGGCAACGCGCTCTCGCAGATCGTCGGGCCGTACCGGATCCAGCACGTCGAGTACTCGCTGCGCGGCGATGCTCACGAACAAGAACCAGCAGGGCGCCTACCGCGGCTTCGGCGCGGAGTGCTCAACTGGGTGCTCGAGCGGCTCGTGGACATGGCCGCGCGCGACCTCGGCATGGACCGCGTCGAGATCCGCCGGCGCAACCTGATCGCGCGCCGACGAGTTCCCGTACCGGACGCCGACCGGGAACATCTACGACAGCGGCAACTACCAGGGCGTGCTCGAGAAGATCCTCGAGCTCGGCCGACTACGAGCACTGGGTGCGCCGAGCGCGACAAGGCGCGCGCCGAGGGCCGCCACGTCGGCATCGGCGTCGTCGCGTCGAACGAGCGCAGCGTCTTCAGCTCGACCGAGTTCTGGTTCTGGTTCGACAAGCCGGAGTTCACGCCGACGTCGAGCCCGGAGAGCGCGAGCCTGCAGATCGACCCGACCGGGCAGATCGTCGTCACCCTGCACTCGCAGTCGCCTCTGGGGCAACAGCCCGGAGACCGTCGTCGTCGCAGGTCGTCGCCGAGGAGTTCGACGTCGATCCCGGCGTCGGATCGTCGTCACCTACGCCGACTCGCAGCACGCGCTCCCCGGCACCGGGCCCGGCGGCTCGCGCTACACGGTGATGGTCTCGGGCGCGGTCGCCGGCGCGGCCGCCGAGGTGAAGGAGAAGATCAGGCGCATCGCCTCCGACAAGCTCGAGGTGAGCGAGGACGACCTCGAGTTCCGCGACGGCGGGGTGAGCGTCATCGGCTCGCCGGAGCGGCAGCTCTCGCTCGGCCGAGATCGCGCTCGACGGCCTACATGTTCCGGCTCGACCTGCCGCCGGACATGGACGAGCGGGCTCGCCGCGCAGTCGACCTACGACCACCCGCTCACGACGCTCCGTCCGACGACCGCTCCGACCTCGGCATCTTCTACCCGTTCGTCGGCCACGCCTGGCACATCGCGCGTCGTCGAGGTCGACGTCGAGACGGGCAAGCTCGAGTTCCTCCACTACGCGGCGGTCCACGACGCCGGCACGGTCGTCAACCCGAAGACGCTCGACGGCCAGATCATCGGCGGCACGATCCAGGGGCTCGGCACGGCGCTGTACGAGGAGTACCGCTACGACGAGGAAGGCCGCGTCCGCAACGAGGACGTTCGAGTACTACCACCTGCCCTCGTCGATGGACGTGCCGACGATGACGGTCGCGCACCAGGAGACGCCGTCCCCGTACACGCCCTACGGCATCAAGGGCGCCGGCGAGGGCGGGCGGATGCTGACGCCCGCGATCCTGAGCGCCGCGATCGAGGACGCGCTCGAGCCCTACGGCGTGCGGATCACGTCGCTGCCGATCACCGCCGAGCAGATCGTCGAGTGGGCCTCGGCCGGCGCGTAGGCTCACACCACTGCTCCGACGACGACGTAGGACAGCCCTTCCGGCCCGGCGACGACCTGACGAGTCTCGTCGGGCGTGACGAGGACGAACCTCCCCGGCTCGAGCGGGATCGCGTCGGCGCCGATCCGGATGACGCCGCGGCCCTCCACCGGGACGTAGATCTCCTCCTGCCCTGAGCTCTGCTCGTCGTGCTCCTTGCCTTCCTGGTCGGGCTGGGAGTCGAAACGGTTGAGCTTGATGGCGCGGGCGCCGAGCTCCTGCGCGATGAGCTTGCGACGACCTTCGAACGATGCGGCATCGACGATCGAGTACACGTCGTTCCTCCTGAGTCGGGTTCCCGCATTCTCGGTCGTATTCCTCGATAGCGTCTCGCGCATGCAGGTCTCCGCCGAGGCCGCGCGGCGCTTCCTCGTCGCGCGCCAACTGCTCGCACCCGCCCGCACCCTCGAGGGTGGTCCCGATGCGGTGCTCGAGTTCCTCCGCAGGTTCGGGTCCATCCAGTTCGATCCGATCGCCGTGGCGGGCCGAAGCCACGACCTCGTGCTCCACGCGCGCGTCGCCGGGTACGACGCTGCCTGGAGCGACCTCCTGTACGAACGGCGCGAGCTGTTCGAGGCGGTCAACAAGGGACTCTCTTTCGTCCTCATGCGGGACTACCCGTGGTTCCGGGGGACGTCGAGCCTGAGGTCGTCGCGCCTTCTCGCCGAGAACGCCGAGGTCGCCGAACGCGTACTCGAGCGAGTTCGCACCGATGGCCCCCTCTCGGCGCTCGACTTCGAGCGCGAGCGCGGGGCGGCGATCGACTGGTTCGGAGTGAAGACGAACGTCGTGCGGGCCGTGCTCGAGGCGTACGCCGTCACGGGCGTGCTCGGCCTCGCGCGGCGCGACGGCAATCGTCGCTACTACGACCTCATCGAGCGGCTGGTGCCGCGCAACGTGCTCGAGGACGACGTGCCCTTGAGAGAGCGGCTTCGGCACAAGATGCTGTCGCGCTACCGCGCGCACGGCCTGCTGGGCGCCAGCAGCGGCGGAGGCGTCTTCGGAGACCTCGGCCCCGCGAAGCCCGACCCGAGGTATCCGGAGTACGCGGGACGAACTGTGCTGCGCGAGGAGCTCATCGAGGACGGGGAGTTGGTTCCGGTCGAGGTCGAAGGCGTACGGGGAAGCGCTTCGTCGTTCGCAACGAGGTCGACCTGCTGGCCGCGCCTCCGGAGCCGCCCGCTTCCGCGGCGTTTCTCTCGCCGTTCGATCCGTTGGTGTGGGACCGCGTGCTTCTCGGATCGCTGTTCGAGTTCGACTACGTATGGGACCTCTTCCACCCGCCCGAGAAGCGGCGCTTCGGCTACTACGTCCTCCCGATCGTCTTCCGCGACCGCTTCGTCGGCCGGATCGAGCCAAAGATCGACCGTTCCGGCGGGCCCGTGCAGGTATTCGGCCTCTGGTGGGAGGACGGCTTCGCGCCGCGCCGCGCCGACGGCTTCGTCGATGCGATGCGCGCCGCTCTCCGCGCATACCTCGGCTTCGCAGGGGCTGACCGGCTCGAATGGCCGGCCCATCTCGGCAAGGAGAAGCGGCTCTTTCCCACGCGGCCTTGAGGTCGTGCGGCTGATACCCCCGGCTGCAGCTGGTACGACGACCCGTGCGTACGATTGCCGCATGAAGGCGGTGCTCGTGTTCACGGTCGCACTGGTGGCAGCAGGCTCGGCCATGGCCACGCTCAGTCCGCCCGCGCGTGTGACGCTGGACGGTGTCGCCGGCGCACGTCCCGGAATGAGCGTGGCAGCGGTGTCCGCCGTGTGGGGCGTGCGCCTGCGGCCCAGCTATGAGGTGCGACCGACGTGCGGCACCGCACGTATCGAGCTGCCGGGAATCGAGGGGGAAGTGATGGTCATGCCGCGCGGGCGATTCGGGGCCGTCTATTTCCGGAAAGGCGTCGTCACGGGCAGAGGGATCAGGATTGGATCGACCCTCGCACAGCTGCGGCGTGCCTACCCGAAGCTCAGCTCCCGGCCAGACAAATACATCCACGGCTCACGCAACTATTTCCTTCGTCGGGCACGTGCCCCACACTGGGAACTGCGCTTCGACGTGAGCCCAGCGAGCCGCGTTAGGCAGATTGCCTTCGGCGAGCGCACGGCCGTGCGTTTGGTCGAGGGGTGCGCGTAGATCCGTCTACCGAGACGAGGGCAGGGCGCTCTCATTGGCTACGCCGCCGCTCCCGACATGGCGGGAGCGGCTCACTGCGGCTTTCGGAGACCACTCTCCGCCCGAAAGTCGTGAGACTTTCGGGCGATGATGGAGCGTGCCGGGATCGAACCGGCGACCTCCGGCTTGCAAAGCCGGCGCTCTCCCAGCTGAGCTAACGCCCCGAGCCGCCCCATTGTAGGGGCGGGCGTGACTTCCTACGCGGCTGCGCGCTCGAGGCGCTCTTCGTGGCGTGCGCGAGCGATGATCAGATCGCGCTCGCCGAAGCGGACCCGTGCGCGCTCTGCGCGGTACTCGTCCCAGAGCTCGGCGAGATGCTCGTCGATCTCCTGGCGCTGAGCAACAAGCGCGGAGTCGTGGCCCTCGGACAAGGCGTGCAGAATCTCACGCCGCTCATCGGAGAGGCGCTGGATCTCCCTCTTGATTTCAAGCAAACGTGGCATCAGTTGGAAAAACGCATGGGCACCCCACGCCATTCCCGCTATTTCTCACGCTACGGCGAGCCGTTTGGAGGCGCATACCTCCTCGGCGGCCTGAATAAACATCCGCGCCGCTGGAGTCATTTGGCGGTCCGCGTGCCAGGCAATGCCGATGATTCGCGGCGGTACGCGCTCGCCGAGATCGATGACGGCAATCGACTTGTCGGCAGGATCGACGGTGAGTCGCGGCACGAGCGCGACTCCCACGCCGGCAGCCACGAGCGCCTGCAGCGTGCCGTTGTCGTCCGAGCGAAACACGACGTCCGGCTCGCGGCCGGCCAGGCGCAGTCGCTCCTCCACGCGCTGCGTCGTACGGCACGTGCGGTAGCTGATGAGCGGCAGCTCGAGGATCTCGCGAAGCGTCGGTGTCTTGGGGCGGTCAACGAGCGGCGAGCCTGCGGGCACCACGAGCACGTAGGGATCGCGCATCAGCTCGACCGACTCGAACGGCCCGCCCTCGAGCGGGAAGACGCAGAAGCTGAGGTCGATGTCACCGCGTTCGACGAGCGCGAGGAGCTCCCGGTCGTCGGCCGACTCGACCAGCCGAACGTCGACCTTCGGCCACTCGCTGCGGAAAGCGGCCAGCAGCGTGGGAAGGACGCGCGCGCCGACGGACTGGTACGTGCCGACGCTGAGCGGCCCCGAGTCGCCGTTGCCGAAGGAGTCGAGGTCGGCTTGCGCGGCGGCCAGGCGCGCGTTGATGGCGCGCGCGTGAGTGAGCAGCAATGTTCCCGCGTCGGTCAGCGTGACCGGGCGCGGGCCGCCGGGGCGGTCGATCAGCCGCTGCCCGACGATGCGCTCGAGGGCCGCGATCTGTTGGGAGATGGCCGACTGCGTGTAGCCGAGGCTCCGCGCGGCGCGGCCGAACGATCCCTCCTCCGCGACCGCCTGGAGGGCGAGCAGATGCCGCAACTCGACGCCGAGCCAACTATCAGGCTGCATGATCGAACACTACGATAACACGCGTTGCGCTAATGAACAAGAACGCGCCAGACTGGCTGTATGAGCATCGGGTTGACGGTCTTTCTCGTCTTCGTCGCACTGGCGGCGCTTGCTCCTCTCCTCACCCGGCGAGCCGACCTCGACGATCGTGACCGACGGGGCTGGTGGTCGAACCACTAGCGTGGAGCTGAGGGAAGGCACCAGCCAGGCGAAGGTTTGGGCGGCTCTCGCCGTCGTGTACGTCGTCTGGGGATCGACGTATCTCGGGATCCTCTATGCGATCGACACGATCCCTGTCTTCCTGTCGATGGGCATCAGGTTCGTGCTCGCCGGCGGCCTCCTGTATGTCTGGGCTGTGCGGCGCGGCGACGTCCTGGGCGATCGCATCGGCTGGCGACAGTGGGCGGCTGCCGTCGTCGTAGGGGGACTGCTGTTCGTCGGCGGTAACTCGCTCGTCGCCTGGTCCGAGACTCGCGTCGACACGGGTATCGCGGCGCTGCTGATCGCGGCCGTGCCGCTCTGGATGGCGCTTTTCGACAGGGCGGCGAACGGTCAGCGACTGTCGCGTTCGACGCTGATCGGGCTGCTCGTCGGCTTCGGCGGCGTTGCAATGCTCGCGTGGCCGTCCGGCCCGAGCCCGATCGACGCGCTCGGCGCAGTCGCGCTGCTCGTCTCGGGCGCCGCGTGGGCTGCAGGCTCGCTCGTCGCACGTGGCTCGCCGCTGCCGCGACGGCCGCTCGTCTCGTCCGGGATGCAGATGCTCGCCGGCGGGATGCTGCTGATGCTCGTTGCGGGCGCGTCCGGCGAGCTGACCGAGGTGGGCCACGTCTCGCTGAAGTCGGTGCTCGCAATGGTCTATCTAATCGTGTTCGGCTCCTGGCTCGCGTTCTCGGCGTACTCGTGGCTGCTGCAGGTGGCGCCGACGAGCGTCGTGTCGACCTACGCGTACGTCAACCCGGTCGTGGCCGTCTTCCTCGGCTGGGCGGTGCTGAGCGAGCCGGTGTCCCTGAGGACGGTGGTAGCGGGCGCCGTCATTCTCGGAGCTGTAGCGCTGATCGTCACTCCCGCGCGGCGCCGGCCGAGCCCCGTGCCTGCGACCGTGCCGGCGCGCGCCCAGTAGCTCCCTCCTGGCTAGGCTGGCCCGGTGACCACCGTCGATCTCCGCAGGCTCGGGCTGAGGCCGGGCGAAGAACGCTCGGAGGAGCACGAGGTCGGGATCGCGCCTCTTGATCTGGGCGGCCAGCACTACGCCGTGCTTCCCGAGCACGTCCCTGCACTGCTGACCGTGACGCGGGCCGCGAACGGCGACGGTCTTCGAGCTGCGCTTTACCGCAGAGCTCCACGGCCCCTGCTACCGGTGCCTCGAGGATGCAGCCCTCGTCCAGCCGATCCACGCGCGCGAGTACCAGGCCGAGGATGCGGAGGGTGACGAGGAGCTCGAGTCGGTGTACGTCGCCGACGACCGCCTCGACCTCTCTGCCTGGAGTCGTGACTCTGTCGTGCTCGCGCTGCCGGACAAGATTCTCTGCCGTGAGGATTGCGCAGGTCTCTGCCCCGTCTGCGGCAAGAACCTCAACCGTGAGCCTCACGGTCACGAAGGGGAAGAGACGGATCCCCGTTGGGCGGGGCTCGCCGAATTGCGAGACTCGCTCGGATGACGGCCGACCCACAGCGCTGGAAAGCCCTCGCGGTGCTCGGCATCGCCTATCTCATGGTCATCCTCGACATCTCGATCGTGAACGTCGCCCTGCCGTCGATCCAGGAAGACCTCGACTTCTCCGAAAGCGGCCTGCAGTGGGTCGTCTCGGGCTACGCGCTGACCTTCGGCGGCTTCCTCCTGCTCGGCGGCCGTGCCGGCGACCTGCTCGGGCGTCGCATCATCTTCATGTTCGGCCTCGCCTTCTTCTGCGGGTTCTCCCTCCTCTGCGGGCTGGCGTGGTCGGCGGGCGTCCTCGTCGTCGCCCGCATGTTCCAGGGGGCGGCCGCTGCGATCCTCTCGCCGTCCGTGTTCTCGATCACGACGGTGACGTTCGAAGAGGGGAGCGAGCGCAACAAGGCGCTGGGCGTGCTGGGTGCCATCGCAGGGTCGGGCGCCGCCATCGGCGTCCTCCTCGGCGGCATCCTCACCGAGTACGTCGGCTGGGAGTGGGTGTTCTTCGTGAACGTTCCGATCGGCGTCGGAGCGTTGTTCTTCGTCCGCCGATACGTACGGGAGAGCAAGGCTCCTGACCTGGCCCGGCACTTCGACGCCTGGGGAGCGACCACCATCACAGCGGGACTCATCCTCCTCGTCTTCGGTCTGACACGCGCGCCGACCGTTGGTTGGACGTCGGCCCGAGGTGATCTTCTCGTTCGTCGGCTGGGCCGTGCTCACGGCGGCGTCCATCGCCATCGAGCTCCGGTCGCGCTCGCCGCTGGTGCCGCTTCAGATCTTTCGCCGCCGGACGTTGAGCGCCGCGAAGGGGTCGGGCTCATCCTGGGCATGGCCGTCTTCGGGATGTTCTATCTCCTGTCGCTCTACATGCAGATCGTGCTCGGGTTCTCCGCCCTCGAGACGGGCGTCGGTTATCTCGCGGTCGCGCTCACCGCGGTTATCGCGTCGGGGGTAGCGCAATCGCTCTCGACGAAGGCAGGCGTAAAGCCCGTGCTCGCGACGGGGATGGCGCTCCTCGCCGCCGGGCTCATCTATTTCACGCAGATCTCCGTGGACGGCTCATACGTCGCCGACCTCTTCCTGGGTTCTTGCTCGATCGGCGTCGGGCTCGGCTTCGCGTTCGTCCCGGTCTCGATCGCCGCCCTGGCCGGCGCAACGGGCGAGGAAGCAGGGCTGGCCTCGGTCTAATCAACACGAACCAGCAGATCGGCGGCGCGATCGGGCTCGCCATCCTGACCACGGTCGCGACTACGCGGAGCGACAATCTCGTCGAGGACGGCGTCGCCCAGCTCGAGGCGCTCATGGAGGGCTACTCGCTCGCGTTCTGGGTGGCGGCGGCCATCGCGCTCTTCGGGGTGATCGTCACGCTCTTCGCGCTCAAGCGCGAGGACCTCGTGATGGAGCCGGCGGAAGAGAGCGCGACCTAGCTAGACTGGGCAGCCGCTCATGGCTGTCCCGAAGAGAAAGACGTCGAAGTCGCGGCGCGACAAGCGTCGCGCGCAGCACAAGATCGAGGCGCCGCGCCTCTCGGTCTGCCCTGTCTGCGGTCAGCCCAAGGAGTCTCACCGCATGTGCCCCACGTGCAAGACGTACCGTGGGCGTGAGGTCGAGCCTCTTCGCGCACCGACCCCCTAGCGCATGCACCCCATCCGCGTTGCCGTCGACGCGCTCGGCGGTGACCGTGCGCCCGAGGAAGTGGTAGCCGGCGCAGCAGATGCACGCTCGGAGACCGTCCAGCCCGTGCTCTTCGGCTCTGCATCGGTGCGTGCGGATGATCTCGAGCTCGTCGAGACGACACAGGAGATCGAGATGCACGAGAAGCCGGCGGAGGCCGTGCGGGCAAAGCCGGACAGTTCGCTCGTCGCAGCCTGCAGGTCGGTGGGAGCAGGCAATACGGCGGCGGCGGTCTCGGCCGGGAACACGGGTGCCATGCTCGCCGCATCGCTGCTCGAGATCAGGCGCCTGCGAGGCGTGATGCGTCCGGCGATCGCGGTTGTCATCCCGTCCGCGAAAGGCCCGTCGGTGCTGATCGACGCCGGCGCGAACGCCGAGTCCCGCCCCGAGCATCTCGTGCAGTTCGCGACGATGGGTGCGATCTTCGCCGAGGAGATCCTCGAGATCGCCGAGCCCGACGTCGGCCTGCTCTCGATCGGTGAGGAAGCGGCGAAGGGCAACCAGGCGACGCAGGAGGCGCATCGGCTCCTCGCCGAGAGCGACCTGCGTTTCGCGGGCAACGTCGAGGGCCGCTGGCTGCTCGAGGGCGCTGCGGACGTCGTCGTGACCGACGGCTTCACGGGCAACGTCTCGCTGAAGCTCCTCGAGGGCACGATCCTCTCGGTGTTCGACGGGCTGCGGGCGGAAATCGAACGCACGCCCCGCGGCAGGCTCGGGGGGCTCCTCATCAGGCCAGCTGCACGACGCCTGCGCGCGCGTCTTGACCCGGAGATGCACGGCGGCGCGTATCTGCTCGGCCTGCGTGGTCTCGTGGTCATCGCCCACGGCAACTCGTCTCGCGTGGCGATCGCGAACGCCATCCGGCTCGCTGCACGAGGCGTGGAGCACGGCGTCGTCGAAAAGCTCGGAGACCGGCTCGGCAAAGAGTCCCCGGAGGACCGTGTTAGCATCCTCGCGCCCGCAGAATCCGACGGCTAAGAGAGGTGACATGGCAGCGTCGCGCGATGAAGTGTTCGAGCGAGTGAAGTCAGTGCTGGTGGAGCAGCTCGGCGTAGAGGAAGGCGACGTGACCGATGCCGCGTCGTTCCAGGAGGACCTCGACGCGGACTCGCTCGATCTCGTCGAGCTGATCATGGAGCTCGAGGACCAGTTCGGGATCAAGATCTCCGACGAGGATGCCCAGAAGCTCGTGACCGTGGGGCAGGCCGTCGACTACGTCACCGAGCACCAGTAGCGAGCCCGCCTCCTCCGCGGATCTCGTCTCCCTGATCGAGACGCTCCCGGCGGAACGGCTTGCGCAGGTCTTCATGCACCCCTCGAGGGTGACCGAGCGATCGCAGTCGTACGAACGACTCGAGTTCCTCGGCGACAGCATTCTCGGGTTCGTGGTCGCACGGGAGCTGTTCGAGCGCTATCCCGAGGCGGCGGAAGGAGAGCTTTCCCGGCTTCGCTCGGCCGTCGTTTCCCGGAGGACATGCGCGGCCGTAGCCCGCGAGATCGGGCTCGACCGCATGTTCGCGGAGCAGTTCGAGCTCAGCGACGACCTTCGCCGCTCGGACAACGTCCTCGCAGCGTTGATCGAGTCGGCGATCGCCGCGCTCGTGCTCGAGCACGGCCTTGATGCGATTGTTGCTCCCGTGCTCGGAGCGTTCGCGGGCGAGATCGAGGAGGCGCTTCACGCCCCGGCCGACTTCAAGACCCGCCTGCAAGAGGAGGCGGCGAAGTCGGGCTGGAAGGTGACGTACAGCGTCGTCGCGGTGGAGGGGCCCGCTCACGACCGACTGTTCACCTGCGAGGCGCTCGTCGCGGGTGTGCCGCGCGGACTGGGTACCGGACGTTCGAAGAAGGAGGCCCAGCAGGTGGCTGCCGAAGAGGCGCTGGCGTTTCTCCAGGAGCTGTCCGGAGCGTGACGTCGACCGCCGCCCGCTATCCGCAGCCGCCGTTAGCGTTGGGCCGCCGTGTACCTACGCGCGATCACCATTCGCGGCTTCAAGTCGTTCCCCGAGCCGGTCGAGGTACGTCTGGAGCCAGGCGTGTCCGTCGTCGTCGGCCCCAACGGGTCCGGCAAGTCGAACATCGCCGACGCGCTCCTGTGGGCGTCGGGAAGCCTTGCCCCGAGCGAGCTGCGGGCCGAGAAGCCGGACGATGTGCTCTTCGCGGGCGCTGCGGGGCGGCAGCCGGCGCCGTATTGCCAGGTCGAGCTCCGCTTCGAGGACGTCGGCGGCGCTCTTCCGGGCCTCGACTTCGAGGAGGTGTCGATCGCCCGTCGTCTCCACCGCGGCGGCGAGGGTCAGTACCTCGTCAACGGCGCCACCGTCCGGCGCACCGACGTCGTCGAGCTGCTCGCCGACGTAGGGCTCGGGCCGGGGGCTGCGGCGGTCGTCGGCCAGGGCAAGGTGGAGGCCATCCTCGCGTCGTCGCCGGCGGAGCGTCGGGCGCTCGTCGAGGAGGCAGCGGGTCTCGGCCGCTTCAAGCGCCGGCGTCACCGCGCCGAGCTGAAGCTCGCACGCGTCGACCAGCAGGTGGAACGGGCCCGCGATCTCGAGCGAGAGGTTCAGAAGCGCCTGCGCCCGCTCGCGTTACAGGCGAGCGCCGCCGAGCGGGCGGAGAAGCTTGCCGTGGAGATCCGCCGTATCCGCGCAGGGCTCGCGTCCCTCGATCTCGCGGTGTTGGCGTCTCGCGCTGCGGAAGGCGTCGCGCGCCGCGCCGAGCTCGAAGCGGTGCAGGAAGAGGTCGCGACGCGGCTCGACACGCTGCTTGCCGAGCGCGAGCGCGTGGAGGAGGAGCTGGCCGCCGTGGCCGGGGGGCAGGAGGGCGCTGCAGGCGCTCTCTACCGGCTCCGTAGCGCTCGTGAGCGTGCGGAGATGCGCAGCGAAGCCGCGTCGGAGCTCCTCGAACGTCTACGCGCCCCTATCGCCCAGAAGCCCACGGAAGACTTCGGCGAGCAGGCCCGTCTCGCGGAGGCCCGGGCTGTGGCCGTCGAGCGGGCGCTCGCGGAGCGAGAAGGACTGCCGCCGGCCGCTCGGGCGCTGGCCGAACGAGGCGAGCAGCTGGCCCTCAGCTCCGTCGAGGCGGATCCGGGCCGTGAGGCTGCAGTAGCGGCTGCGCTCGGCCATCGGGCGGCGGCGATCGTCGCCGAGGATGCCGGTCGCGGTCTCGAGCTGCTCCAGCACGCTCGGGCCGCCGGGCTCGGACGCCTTGTCGTGCTCGTGGACCAGGATCCCACGGAGCTCGCGCGCTCGCTGCCGATCGTTCCGTTGCCCGAGCTGCTCGCGTCTCCCGTGCCGGCTGTCACCCTGGAGGGGTTCGGCTACGACCCGCAGAGAAAGGAGCTGTGGTTCGCAGGCGAGACGGCAGAGGCGTTCCAGCTCGAGCTGGAGGCCCAGGCGCGCAGACTCCGCGACGAGGCGCGCAAGCTGTCCGAACGAGCAGCCACCTCCGCGCCGCCTGTCCGGTCGCCTGACCCACGCCTCATCGCCTGCTGCGAGCGCTTGCGGGACGAGCTCGCCCGCACGATTCAGGCGGCCATCCGCGTCGAGCAGCCGCTCGCAAAAAGCGCGCGGAGAGTGGGGGTGAGCTCGCCGCGACGCTTGCTGCGGGCCTCCGGGACCTCGCTGCGCGAGAGGCAGACATGAGGCGGGAGGCACACGAGGCGTCCACGGCCGTATCGCAGGTCGCGGTCGAGCTCGCGCGCCTCGACGCGGAGTCGGGGGACGCTCGCCGCCGGCTCGAGGAGGCCGGAGGCGATCCCGCCGAGGGATCGCGGGAGGAGCTGCAGGCGTCGCTCGAGCGGCTCGAGCGTCGCCGCGAGGCTCTCGGCGGAGTGAATCCATTCGCCCAGGAGGAGTACGACCGCGAGAAGGCCCACCTCGCCGAGCTGCGCACGCAGACCGCCGATCTCGAGCTGAGCCTTGCCGAGCTGGAGAAGCTGCGCCGCGAGCTGACCGAAACGGTCGACCGCCGGTTCACGGAAACGTACGCTGCGGTCGAGGCGAACTTCGCCGAGGTGGCGTCGACCCTCTTCCCGGGGGGCGAAGGAAGGCTGCGGCTGACCGAGTCGGAGGGCGACGGGGAGGAGCCTGGGATCGAGGTCGAGTTGCGGCCCGCAGGCAAGCGGATCAGCCGGCTCTCGCTCCTGTCAGGCGGCGAGAAGGCACTCGGCGCCTTGTCGTTTCTCTTCGCGCTGTTTCTCGCGCGTCCCTGCCCCTTCTACTTGCTCGACGAGGTGGAAGCGGCGCTGGACGATGCCAACATCGGACGCTTCGTCGGGCTGCTGCGCCGGTTCTCCGAGCGTGCGCAGTTCATCGTCGTCACACACCAGAAGCGGACGATGGAGGCTGCCGACGTGCTCTACGGCGTGACGATGGGGGGCGACGGCGTCTCGCAGGTCGTGTCCCGAAGGCTGCCGCGCGAGGACGCCGAGGCTGTTGCGGTCGCGTAGACTAAACGCGTAGAGGCCGGGCTTTCCCACGCCGGTCGGCTGCTCGAGGCCGAACGCGTGGAGGTTCCCCGCGGAGTCGCCGACGAGCACCTCGTCTCCGGCGTAGGAGATAGGCGCGAGCACGGCGCCCGGCAGGCCGACCGTCCACAGCACTCGCCGGTCTGCGCATCGAGCGCGAAGACGTTCCTGTCGAACCCGCCCGGTACGAATACGACGTCGCCCACGATCAGCGGCGGAGACTTGGGGCCGCGTCCGACACCGGCGGCGGTCCACGTCGGCCGCGCGGGGAGCTCGCAGCGGGGGCCGACCTTGAAGCCGACGACAGCGTCGAACGTCCGGATGGCGCCCTGGTCGTCGTAGTCGCGGGCAGCGGAGATGAAGAACATGCCGAGCTCCGGCGAGTAGCTGGGCTGGGCGAGGAAGGAGGCGCCGAGCTCGCCCGGACCGACACGCGCGCTCCAGAGTGGCCCGGCGCCGAGATCTTCGCGAGACCACACGTACGTCATGCCGTTCTTCGCGTTGGCGGCCGCGAGCGGGGGGCAGCCGGCGGGTTGAAAGAGCAGCGGCGCGGCGCCGAAGCCGCTGTCCTCGACGACGGCGACGTCCTCCGGCCGGTTCCACGCGATGACGTTGAGATCGGCATCCAGCTCGAGCACCGCCTCGCGTAGCCGGCCGTCTCGACGAGGCAGCCGCCACACTCCGGGTCGAAGACGAAGCCGTTGCCGGTCGCAGTCCACAGATGGCCCTTGTCCGGGTCGATCGTCACGCCTGCGTAGCCCCAGATGCCGCCCATGTTGTTCGGCCCCTCTGTGATGTCGAGCGAGGCGACGATGCGAGGATCGAGGACGTCGACCGCCACGAGCCGGCCGTCGCGACATAGCCGTCCAGATCGGGCTTGTCGCAGAAGCTCGCGACAGGCACGTAGAGCCGGTTTCCGCGCAGCGTCAGGCCGCTCCACACGTACTCGGCGCCGGTCAGCTGGACGATGCGCAGCGGCCAGCCGCCATCGACCTCCTCGCCGGTCGCCAGGCTCAGCGCATGAAGCAGGCCGTCCGAGCCGATCGCGTACAGGCGGCCGCGGGCCCGGTCGAGCACCGGCGTCGAGGAGATGCCGTACGTGATGTTGCACGCGGGGATGAGCGTCGCCGCGCTCACCTGCCGCTTCCAGAGCACGCTGCCGTCGACAGCTCGGAGCGCGGCCACGGTGCCGGCGTTCGTGGCGACGAAGATCGCGTCCTCGCGCCTCGTGCCGAACGGCACGTCCTCGGCGTAGAGCGGCGACGCGACGAAGCGTCCTCCGACGTTGACGCTCCAGTGCTCGACGATGTCCGCACCGTCTCCGACGAGACCCCGCGGCAGCCTCGGCGGGCACGTTGTTCGTGACGAGGTCGCCGCCGCCGTAGCGCGGCCAGTCGGCGGCCGGGGACGGAAAAGAGGAGCGCGGAGCTGGCGACGATCGCCAGCCGTCCAGCGCACTCACGAGCCGAGGCAACCACAATTTCGGTAAGCGCGTAGCAAAATCGCACGATGCGCACATGGTCGGAGCTGCTCGGAGACGAGGAGCCGCTGGAGGAGCCCGAGCAGGAGACAGGCCGGCTTCTTCGGGCGGCTGCGCAGCTCGCTGTCGCGAAGCCGGCGCGGGATCTGGCAACGGCTCTCCGGCTTCGACCCGCTCGACGACGAGTCGTGGGAGGAGCTGGAAGAGGCGCTGATCGGCGCCGACGTCGGCATCTCTGCGACGAACGTCCTCGTCGAGCGGCTGCGCGAGCGGCGTGATCTCGACGACCTCGAGCAGGCGCTGACGGAAGAGATCGAGGCGTTGCTCGGCGAGCCGGAGATGCTGTCCGTCAACGACGAGCCGAGCGTCATTCTCGTCGTCGGCGTCAACGGGACCGGCAAGACGACGACCATCGGGAAGCTCGCCTTCCGCCTTCGCGAGCACAGCCGGGACGTCGTCGTGGCGGCCGCGGACACGTTTCGCGCAGCGGCCGGCGAGCAGCTCGAGATCTGGGCGGAACGCTCCGGCGCGGACTACGTCGGCTCGGCTCGAGGAGGCGACCCCGCAGCAGTTGCCTTCGACGCCGTCGAAGCGGCGGTCGCCCGTGACCGCGACGTGGCGATCGTCGACACCGCCGGACGGCTGCATACGCAGGTCGGCCTCATGGAGGAGCTGAAGAAGGTGCGCCGCGTCATCGAGCGCAGGCTCGAGGGCGCGCCGCACGAGACACTGCTCGTGCTCGACGCGACGACAGGCCAGAACGGCCTCCAGCAGGCGCGGCTCTTCCACGAGGCGGTCGACGTGACGGGCGTTTGCCTTACAAAGCTCGACGGCTCCGCGAAGGGAGGCATCGTGTTGCCCGTCGCCGTCGAGCTCGGCCTGCCGGTGAAGCTCATCGGCATCGGCGAGGAGCTCGAGGACCTGCGGCCGTTCGACGCAGGGGACTTCGCGCGCGCCCTCGTCGGGCGCGAAGGCGACTAGAGTGCGCGGGCTGGGGGCGAAGCTCCGCGAGTCGGGGCGGTCACTCGCGAGCGTCTTCCGCAACCCTGGGCTGAGGCGGCTGCAGCTCGCCTTTGTCGGCTCGATCGTGGGCGACTGGGCGTACGCGGTGGCGGTGGCGGTCTACGCGTTCGACCAGGGCGGCCCGACGGCGGTCGGCCTGCTGGGCGTCGTCCGCTACCTCTCCATGGCGCTCGTCCTGCCCTTCGCGTCCACGCTCGCCGACCGCTATCCACGCAAGTGGGTCATGCTGACTGCCGACGTTCTGCGCGCCGCGCTCGTGCTGGTAGCGGCGGGCGTCATCGCGGCCGACGGGCATGCGCTGCTCGTCTACGCGCTCGCGATCGCGACGGCGCTCGTGGGGACAAGCTTCCGGCCGGCGCAGGCGGCGCTGTTGCCGGGGTTGGCCGCGATCCGGGTGAGCTCACCGCCGCCAACGTCGCCTCGAGCACGATCGAGAGCGTCGGCTTCTTCCTCGGGCCAGCACTCGGCGGCTGCTGCTGGTGGTCGCCGACATCGAAGCCGTCTATGTCGTCAATGCAGCCACGTTCCTGTGGTCGGCTGCCTTCATCATCGGGCTGCCCTCCGCGCCGGCCGCGACGAGGGATACGCCTGCGAGGAGCGGGGGAAGTTTCTCGTCAACGCAAGCGTAGGCTTTCGGGCGATCCTCGGCTCGCGGGACCTCCGCGTGGTGATCGGGGTCTATTGCGCGCAGACCGTGGTGGCGGGCGCGTCGCTCGTCTTCGTCGTGTCGCTGGCACTCGACCTGCTCGACCTCGGGCGCGGAGGAGTGGGTTACCTCGACGCCGTCATGGGCATCGGCGGCCTGGTCGGGGGCTTCCTGGCGCTCGTGCTAGCCCAGCGCGGCCGGCTTGCGCTCGACTTCGGGTTCGGCGTCCTGCTCTGGTCGGCGCCGCTGCTCGCGATCGCCGCCTGGCCGACCGTCGGCGTGGCCGCGGGAGCGATGGTGCTCATCGGCTTAGGCAACTCCCTTGTCGACATCAACGCGTACACGATCCTCCACGCACGGTGCCCGACGAGGTGATGGGACGCGTGTTCGGCGCGATGGAGAGCGCAATCATCGGCGCCATGGCCGGCGGTGCGCTGCTCATGCCGCTCCTGATCGAGACGATCGGCATTCGCGCCGGGATGGCTGTCCTCGGCGGAGTCGTCTCCCTGGTCGTGATCGTGGCCCTGGCCGGCCTGCGGCGTATCGACGCAACCGCGCTAGCCCCCGCAGGGCTGGACCTCCTCCGCCGGATCGCGATCTTCGAGGTGCTACCGGAGCCCATCCTCGAGCGGCTCGCGCGTGCGTTGCGGCCCGTTCAGGTCGAAGCCGGGGAGGTGATCATCCCCGAGGGCGCCGAGGGCGACCGCTTCTACGCGATCGAGGAGGGGGCAGTCGTCGTGTCCAAGGAAGGGCGCCGGGTCGCCGAGCTCGGCCCCGGCGACTACTTCGGCGAGATTGCTCTGCTGCGAGGCGTGCCGCGGACGGCGACGGTGACCGCGCAGACGGACGTCAAGCTCCAGGCTCTCGAACGGGACGTCTTCATCCCGGCGGTCACGGGTCACCATGACGTGCAGGAGCTGGCCGAGACGCACATGACGACGCGCCTCGCGATGTTGTAGCCGCCCTTGTCAGCTGCGGGCGCGGACTTCCGCGAGGATCTTGCCGCGGCCGTTGAGCGTCACGGTGACGTGGCAGATGTCTGCCGGCGCCGGCTTGACGGGGAAGCGGTACAGCCCGGAGCGTCGCTTGACATAGGTCATGGTCGTGGGCTCGGTGCCGACGAGGCACTCGACGAGCACGGAGGCTTCACCGACCTTGCCGACGAGCCGTGCCCAAAGGCCGGTTGGCCCGTCGATCTGGCCGTGTGCAACGGCAATCGCGAACGGGCCGCTCCCCTTCGCCTTGGCGATGACCTTGCCCGGGAGAACGGCACCTGTAGACGACGCGGCGCCGAGCGCGAGAGCCAGGACGAGCGTGCCGATGGCGCGTTGCACGGGCCGCCCGAGCATAGCGGGAGGGCCTGGTGAGGCGGTGCTCGTCGCCGGGGCGCGCCAGGCGACGGGATGCCAGGACGCAGGAGCTCGCGTACCGAGGTACGTGGGCGACCGAGGACGCCGCAGCGCGGCGCCTGGCGTGATTCCGGCGCCTCAGCCACTGCTTCGCCAGGCCCTCCCATAGCTACCCTTCCTGGCCGATGTTCGACACCCTCGGCGACAAGCTCCAGTCGGTCGTCGGCGGCCTCCGCTCGCGCGGACGCTCGACGAGGAGACGATCTCGAAAGCGATGCGCGAGATCCGCCTCGCGCTGCTCGAGGCCGACGTCAACCTCGATGTCGTCAAGGACTTCACCGCGCGGGTCAAAGAGCGCGCTCTCGGCCAGGAGGTGACGAAGAGCCTCACGCCGGGTCAGGAGGTCGTGAAGATCGTGCACGAGGAGCTGACGCGGACAATGGGGGGCGGAGACTCCCGGCTCGCGTTCGCCGGCCGTCCGCCCACCGTGATCCTCCTCGTCGGGCTGCAGGGCTCGGG